>NZ_CM192979.1:4607500-4859276 GCF_041228075.2 Xanthomonas sp. NCPPB 2632 | reverse complement strand
CGGGTATTCTTGCCACAGAAGGGGCGCTTGCGCGCGGGGTGGACGGCAAAGTCTACCAGCGTTCCGCCCCCCGTCCGGTGTCCGATCGGCGGCAACTTCGTGACGGGCGCGTGTCCAACCGGTTGACAGTCCTCGGGATTGTCGGACATACTTGCCGGCCATATTTAATCTTCACCCGGATGTCTTCGCCATGAAGCGTACTTTCCAGCCCAGCTTGCTCAAGCGCGCCCGTACCCACGGCTTCCGCGCACGCATGGCGACCGCCGACGGCCGCAAGATCATCAACGCCCGTCGTGCCAAGGGTCGCAAGCGCCTGATCCCGTAAACGGCGATACGGTCGTGCGTGCCGCCGCCATGCCGCGCGAAGCGCGGTTACGCCGCGCCGCCGACTTCGCCGCGTTGCGAACAGTCAGCGGTCGCCTTGGCGGCCGCTGTTTTCTTTTGCGCTTCGGAAACAACGACGTCGACACCGCCCGGCTCGGCCTGGCCATCTCCAAGCGCTGTTCCAAGCGCGCGGTCGACCGTAACCGGATAAAGCGCCTGGCCCGCGAGGCCTTCCGCCGCGCCCGCCCCGATCTTCCGCATGTCGACATCCTGGTCATGGCCAAAGACATCGCCGTGCAGGAGACGGGCGCGGCGCTGCTCGCCGAGCTGGAAACCCTGCTGCGTCGCATCCGGCCGTTGAAGCGCGAGGGTGCGGACGGCACAATCGCGCGTTGATCTTTCTTAAGTCACCCCCGCCCTTCCCGGCCCCACGGCCGCGGCGTCATTCGGATCTGGCCCTGCAATGAATCAAACGCGCACGCTTCTCTTCTTCGCGCTCATGTTCGTGGCGTATCTCCTGTGGACCGAGTGGGAGAAGGACTACGTCCATCCGCCGGCCCCCGCTGCGCCGGCCGCCCAGGTCGATGCCGCCGGCAAGCCCGGTGCCGATGCCAGCATTCCGGGCTCCACCGCGCCGGCCGCTGTTCCGACTGAGAACGCCCCGCCCGCCGAAGGCAAGGCGGAGCTGGTCACCCTGTCCAACGATGTGCTGCGCCTGACGATCGATACGCGCGGCGGCAGCATCGTCCGCTCGGAACTCCTCTACTACCCGACCAACCCGGTCACGAAGAAGGATCCGGTCTCGCCACCGGTGCGCCTGCTGGACGACGAGGGCGCGCACTTCTTCGCCGCGCAGGACGGCCTGGTCAGCAGCAACGGGGCCGCGCCGGATCATCGCGCCCTGTTCCATGCCGACAAAACGGAGACGACCCTGGCCGATGGCCAGAAGTCGGTCAGCCTCGACCTCACCTGGACCGATCCGTCCGGCGTGAAGGTGGTGAAGCGTTACACGCTCAAGCGGATGGACTACGTGGTGGATCTCGACCAGCGCGTCGAGAACGGTTCCACGGCGGTCTGGACGGGTAACGCCTATCACCAGCTGCAGCGCGTCGCCAACGAGAAGGTCAACTGGTTCAAGGCGTATACCGACCCGGCACAGCACAGCTTCTTCGGTGCCGCGTGGTACAGCCCGGATACCAAGTTCGAGACGCTGCCGCTGGTGGACTTCGCCAAGAAGCCGCTCAACCGCGCGATCACCGGCGGCTGGGTCAGCATGCTCCAGCATTACTTCTTCGTCGCGTGGATTCCGCCAGCGGAGCAGAGCGTCACCTATAGCAGCGCCGTGGTCGATCCCAACTCGGCCACGCCGCGCTACCTGGTGCGTGCGTTCGGTCCGGCCATGCAGGTGGCCCCGGGCCAGTCGGTCGACAGCGTCGCGCGCCTGTACATCGGGCCCAAGCTGCAGGGCACGCTCGATGCCATCGCCCCCGGCCTGGAACTGACCAGCAACTACGGCTGGTTCACCATCATCGCGCAGCCGCTGCACTGGCTGCTGTCGCAGCTGCACGCCATCAGCGGCAACTGGGGCGTGGCCATCATCCTGCTGGTGCTGCTGATCAAGGCCGCCCTGTTCAAGCTCACCGACGCGCAGTTCCGCTCGGGTGCACGCATGCGCAAGCTGCAGCCGCGCATCGCCGCGCTCAAGGAGCGTTACGGCGACGACCGGATGAAGATGCAGCAGGCCACCATGGAGCTGTACAAGAAGGAGAAGATCAATCCGATGGCGGGCTGCCTGCCCATCCTGATCACCTTCCCGATCTTCATCGGTCTGCTGCGCGTGTTGTCCGAATCGATCGAACTGCGTCATGCGCCGTTCTTCGGCTGGATCCACGACCTGTCGGCGCCCGATCCGTTCTACGTGCTGCCGGTGCTGTACTTCCTGGTCACGCTGCTCACGCAGCGCATGATGCCGACCGCCGGCATGGACCCGACCCAGGCCAAGATGATGAAGGTGATGCCGTTGATCTTCGGCGTCTTCTTCGCCTTCTTCCCGTCGGGCCTGGTGCTGTACTGGACGGTGAACGGCGCGACCAGCCTGCTCCAGCAGTGGTGGATCAACCGCAGCGTGGAACGGGCCGACGCGGTAGCGAAGATCACCAAGGCATAACCTCAAGGCGGCGCGTCGAAAGACGCGCCGCTTCGCCATCGGCGGGTAAGAAATGAATCACGGCGACGACACCATTGCAGCCATCGCCACCGGCGCCGGCGCGGCCGGTGTCGGCGCCGTTCGCGTCTCCGGGCCACGTGCACCGGCCATCGCCGCGACCTTGCTGGGTCGCGAACCGAAACCACGCCACGCGCATTTCGCCGCCTTTCGCGACGCTGATGGCGAATTGATCGATCGGGGCCTGCTGCTGTCCTTTCCCGCGCCGGCCTCCTACACCGGTGAGCACGTGCTCGAATTGCAGGGCCACGGCAGTGCCGTGCTGATGGACGCCCTGCTTCGCCGCTGTATCCAGCTGGGTGCAAGGCTGGCACGACCGGGTGAATTCACCGAGCGGGCTTTCCTCAACGGCAAGCTGGATCTCGTCCAGGCCGAAGCGGTCGCCGATGTGGTTGCCGCTACCTCGGAAGCGGGCGCGCGTGCGGCACTGCGCTCGATGGAAGGCGTGTTCTCCGTGCGCGTGGATGCGTTGCTCGCCGAGTTGATCGCCTTGCGCGTGCACATCGAAGCAGCCATCGATTTTCCTGAGGAGGAGATCGACTTCCTTGCCGATCCGCTCATCGGCGAAAAGCTGAGCGCATTGCGCACGCACCTCGATGAGCTGCTGGTCGAAACACGTCGCGGGGTCAGGCTCAACGACGGTATCGTCGTAGCGATCGTCGGCCGACCCAACGCGGGCAAGTCGAGCCTGCTGAACGCGCTGGCAGGCGAAGACCGTGCGATCGTCACCGATATCGCCGGCACCACGCGCGATGTGTTGCGCGCCTCGGTCAGCATCGACGGCGCGTCACTGGAGCTGGCCGATACCGCAGGGCTACGCGAGTCGGACGACGTCGTGGAGCGCGAAGGCATTCGTCGCGCGCATGCTCAGCTGGAGCGATGCGATGTCGCGCTGCTGGTGACGGACGAGACGCATGTAAGTGCCGACCTGCCGTTCTTCGATGGTGCCCCCGACCATGCGACACGCATCGTCATCGTCAACAAGATCGACCTGACCCGCACGGTCGCACGTATCGAGCGGTGTGACGGCTACGACATGCTGTGGTTGTCCGCGTACACCGGTCTGGGTATGGATGCGTTGCGCAGCATGTTGAGGGAATTGGCCACCGCGGGTTCCGGTGACGGTGCATTCAGTGCGCGCCGTCGCCATGTGGTCGCCCTGGAGGCAGTGCGCGATCATCTCGCTCGCGCGAACGGTGCGTTGCATGGTTCCCACGCTGGGGAAATTGCGGCGGAAGAGCTTCGGCATGCGCAGCAGGCTCTGGGCGAAGTGACAGGAGCCTATTCGTCCGACGATCTTCTGGGTGCGATATTCGGGTCGTTTTGTATAGGAAAGTAAGGTCCCTCTCGCCGTTTCTTCCTACGTAGCGGATCGACATCAAAAACGGCTCAGCAGGCTTGAATGGCTCCCCGGGCCGCTGTTCGCTTCTCAGCCATCACCGACGCCGCCCACACCCCGATGCCGGCCAGCGCCAGCAAACTTCCCACCCAACCCGGCGACGTCCATCCGTAACCCCCGGCGATGGCAAGCCCACCCAGGTAAGGACCCAACGCATTCGCCGTATTGAACGCCGAATGATTGAGCGATGCGGCCAGACCCTGCGCATCGCCCGCCACGTCCATCAGCCGCGTCTGCAACACGGTGCCCAGTGCCCCGCCGATACCGATGAAGAACACATCCAGGCTGAGCAGCCAGACGTTGCTGGCGGTGAACGGGAAGATCGCCAGGATCACCAGGCTCCACAGCAGCAGCACACCCGCCGTGCGCATCAGTGCGCGATCGGCGAACACCGGCACCACCATGTTGCCGATGGTCATGCCGATGCCGAAGACGGCCATGACCCACGGCACGCTGGACAGCGGCATGTGGGTGACGTTGATGAGGATGTCGGCCAGGTAGGTATAGACGGCAAACATGCCGCCGAAGCCGATGGCGCCGATCGCCAGCGTGTACCAGACCTGCGGACGCTCCAACGCGCTGAGTTCACGCAGCGGACTGGCCTTGGCATCCGCCGGCGTGTTCGGGGCGAAGATGGCGACGGCGATCATGGTGAGCAGGCCGAGCACCGCGACCAGCGCAAACGCCCAGCGCCAGCCGACGGCCTGGCCGAGCCAGCTCGCCATCGGCACGCCCACGATGGTGGCGCAGGTCAGGCCGAGGAACATCTGCCCTACCGCGCGTGTACGGCGGTTGGCCGGCACCAGGGACGAGGCGACCAGCGCGGCGACGCCGAAATACGCTCCGTGCGGCAGACCGGCGAGGAAACGGAACACCAGCATCCAGTGATACCCGGGCGACAGGCCGGTCAGCCCGTTGAATACCGTGAACATCGCCATGAGGATCAGCAAAAGGCGGCGTCGTGGCACGCGTGCGCCCAGCACCGTCATGACCGGCGCGCCCACCACGACACCCAGAGCATAGGCGCTGATCGCATGTCCGGCGGTGGGTGCATCGATGCCCAGGCCCTGCGCGAACAGGGGGAGCATGCTCATCGAGGCGAACTCGGTGGTGCCGATGGCGAAACCACCGACGGCCAGGGCAAGGATCACCAGGCCGACATGGGCGACACGGACGGGCGGTGCGCCCGGCTCGGGGAGGGGAGCAGAAGCAGACATGAAAGGACTCGGCGACAGGAGAGGCGCGCCCGGCATGATGCGGCGCAGCATGCGTCTAGAATACGCCCGTGGCCGGAACGGTGAAACCGTGGATCGAGCCGTCGCCCTTTACGCCGCCGTGTCGGGAAGCGGGTGATCGCGGATGAACTCGATGAACGCGCGCAGTGCCGAGGTGACTCGCCGCTGGCGGGGGTAATACAGCATGAAACCGGGATACGGTGGACACCAGTCCTCGAGCACGCGCACCAGCAGGCCGTCGGCCACCAGGTCTTTCACCTGGTCGTCCAGCACCAGCGTCAGCCCGATGCCAGCGACTGCGGCGTCCAGGGCGATGCGAAAATCGCCGAACGTGACCCGTCCGCGGACATCCAGTTCGAGCTTGGTCGAGCCCTGCTCCAGCTCCCACTTGTAGATGCGGCCGCTGGGAAAACGAAAACGGATGCAGTCGTGCTGGAAAAGATCGTCGGGCACCAGCGGCGTGCCGCGGCGGGCCAGATAGTCCGGCGAGGCCACCACCGCGCCGCGCTGCACACCGCTGATCGGCACCGCGATCATGTCCTCGGGCACCTGCTCGAAAAAGCGGATGCCTGCGTCGAAACCTGACGCAACGATATCGATCAGGCCATCGTTCTCGACGGCCTCGAAATGGATATCCGGATAGGTGGCCAGGAACCGTGGCAACAGGGGCGGCAGCAGCAGCTGCGCCGTGACCCGGGGCATGTTGATCCGCAAGGTGCCCGCGGGCGCCGCCCGAAAGTTGTTCATCTCCTCCAGCGCGTCGTTGACGCCCATCAGGGCCGGCTCCAGCCGTTCCAGCAGGCGCTGGCCGGCTTCTGTCAGGGAGACGCTCCGCGTGGTGCGGTGGAACAGCACCACGCCGAGCCGCTCCTCCAGCCCCCGTATCGCGTAGCTGATGGCGGACGTCGACAGGGTCAGCTCCGCGCCGGCCTTGCGGAAGCTGGCGTGGCGGGCGACTGCGGCAAACGCGGCAAGGTGGGAAAGGTTATCGGGACGCATGATTATCAAGGATACCTCAACGATACATGCCGATAATCCCGCTGGCGGGGCTCATTGTTGAGGGTTTATCGTTGCGCAGCTTTTTCCACTGAATGAGGATGACCCCATGATCGATGTCCGCGGATATGCCGCCAAGAGCGCAACCACGCCCCTCGTTCCCTTTACCTTCCAGCGCCGCGAGCCGGGCGACCACGACGTTCGCATCGAAATCCTCTACAGCGGCGTCTGCCATTCGGACCTTCACCAGGCCAAGGGCGACTGGGGCAACTCCGTGTTCCCGATGGTCCCGGGCCATGAAATCGTCGGGCGTGTCGTCGCCGTCGGTTCGGCCGTGAAGAAATTCAAGGTGGGCGACTTCGCCGGCGTGGGCTGCATGGTCGATTCCTGCCGTGAATGCGATTCCTGCGAGAAGAGCCTCGAGCAGTACTGCCTGAACCACACCAGCTTCACCTACAACGGCACCGAGCAGGACCGGACCACGCCGACCCAGGGTGGCTATTCCACCGAGATCGTCACCGAAGAGCGCTTCGTGGTGAAGATCTCCGAAAAGCTCGACCTGAAGGCCACCGCGCCGCTGCTGTGCGCCGGCATCACCACCTATTCGCCGTTGCGCCACTGGAACGTCGGCCCGGGCCAGAAGGTTGGAGTGATCGGCCTCGGCGGCCTCGGCCACATGGGCGTGAAGTTCGCCAAGGCGCTGGGTGCGCACGTCACCATGATCACCACCTCGGCCTCCAAGGGCGAGGATGCCAAGCGCCTCGGTGCGGATGCAGTGCTGCTCTCCACCGACGCCGACGCCATGACGGCGCAGGCCGCCAGCTTCGATTTCCTGCTCAATACGGTGCCGGTGTCGCACGACATCAACCCGTACACCAGCCTGCTGCGGCTCGACGGCACCATGGTGCTGGTGGGGGCGCTGACCCCGCTGGAAGGCGTGGTCGGTGGCAGCCTCATGCTGCCCCGCCGCACCATCGCCGGTTCCGCGATCGGCGGCATGGCCGAAACGCAGGAGATGATGGATTTCTGCGCCGAGCACAACATCGTGTCCGACATCGAGGTGGTCGACATGGCCTCGATCAACGAGACCTATGTGCGCCTGGCGAAGAACGATGTGCGCTATCGCTTCGTGATCGACATGGCGACCATGCCGGCCTGAGGTAAACCTATCGCCCACATCGTGGGCTCCTACCAAGCGGAGCGAATCGCTCGGTAGGAGCCCACGATGTGGGCGATACTTGGCTTATTTTCGCCGCCCAGACCGAAGGAACCGTCTTGAAGCGCTTGCTCCGCTACCTCGGTCTCTTCGTTGCACTGGCCGTCGCGTTCCTGGCCTTCGTGGCCGTCACCGCGTGGCCCAATATCGGCGCGTGGCCGAAGGACACACCGACACAGGCCGACGCGACATCGCCGCAATGGCACGGGCAACGCTTCGCCAATCCCGATGCGATGTACATGAACCTCAAGGGTGGCATCTGGCAGATCCTGCAGTCGAAGCCCGGCGAGGAACCCGATGCCCCTGTGCCGACGAAGGATTCCTCGGCGCTCTACGCCAAGCCCCCGGTGAGTGGCTTGCGCGTCACCTGGTTCGGCCATTCCTCCATGCTGGTAGAGATCGACGGAGTGAACGTCGTCGTCGATCCGTTCTGGAGCGAACGCGCGTCACCCTTCCCGTGGCTGGGCCCGAAGCGCTGGTACGAACCCCCGGTATCGATCGATCATCTGCCACACGTCGATGTCGTGATCGTCTCCCACGATCACTACGACCACCTCGATCGCGCCTCCGTGCAGGCATTCAACGCACGCGGTGTCCGTTTCGTCGTGCCCCTGGGCATCGGTGCGCATCTGCGGGACTGGGGCGTGCCCAACGATCGGATCACGGAACTCGACTGGTGGCAGGAAGCGACGGTGGGTGCATTGCGCATCGTGTCTACGCCGTCGCGTCATGCGTCCGGGCGCCTGTCCGCACGTAGCGATGCGACGCTGTGGACCGGTTACGCCCTGATCGGCCCCACGCATCGTGCGTTCTACTCCGGCGACACGGGCATGAATGCCACGTTCGCCGATGTCGGCACCAGGTTCGGCCCTTTCGACGTCACCATGATCGAGGACGGCCAGTACGACGCGCAGTGGCCCGACTGGCACCTTGGCCCCGAACAGGCCATGCAGGTGCACCGGGACGTCCGCGGCAAAGTCCTGATCCCGGTCCATTGGGGCCTCGTCAAGCTCGCACACCACGGCTGGACCGAACCGGTGGAACGGATACTCGCGGCGGCGCGTTGCAGCAAGGCGGAGGTACTCATCCCCGAGCCGGGCCAGGCGGTGGAACCGACGACGCACCCGACGATCCCTCGCTGGTGGCCGAAGCAGCCCTGGTTCACGGCGTCGCAGCATCCGATCGTCGCGTCGCGCGATGGCAATCCCAACCATAAGTTCGACATACCGGTTTGCCCGTAACGCCAACTCCCATGATCCGCGGCCTGAGCCCTTGCCGAGGCGACTACCCGCTAGCGATCGCGTCCCAGTTGAGATCGTAACGGGCGAGGTACTTGCGCAGGCGGTCGGCGTCGTTGGTGCTGGCGCGCTTGCTGCGTGACGCGGCGAACAATTGCCGGCCGGCTTCCGACAAACTGCGGCAGCGCCGGCACACGGCGATCACTTCGCGTAGCTGCAAGCGGTCGAACAGGTCGAGGTCGTCGACCGCGTCGCCAAGCAACTCACGCAATGCGTCGCCTGCGCCGTCCTGGTGCCAAAGTCGACGCAGGCGACCGATTTCCTCGTCGACGCAATCACGATTGATGCGTCCGGCCGGCGCTAGCGTGGCCATGCGCGTGACCGATGCGCCGAGGTCGCGAAAGTTACCCGACCACGGTGCGTCGCCCGATGTGGCGAACGAAAGATAGCTTTGCCGTGCTTCCTTGTTGAACGTGACACGACGGTTCTCCTCCTTCGCATATCGCTCCAGCTCATAATCCAGGTTCGGCTCGATGTCCTCCAGGCGCTCGGCGAGGCTGGGCAGATGGAACGACCAGATGTTGAGTCGCGCATACAGATCGTCGCGAAAGCGGCCTTCGGCGACACGCCTGCCAAGGTCACGATTCGTGCCGGCAATCAGCTGGAAGTCGCTCGCCACTTCCCGATCGCTGCCAACGGGAAGAAAACGTTTGTCCTCCAGCGCGCGCAGCAGCATCGCCTGCTCGTCGGCGCCGAGTTCGCCGATCTCGTCGAGGAACAGCAAGCCCTTGTCCGCGCTGCGCAGCAAGCCTGCGCGTTCGCTGACCGCGCCGGTGTAGGCCCCCTTCACATGGCCGAACAATGCGCTCATGGCGCCGTCGCCGCGCAAGGTGGCGCAGTTCACCTCGACGAAGCGGCCGGTGACTTCGCGCCGCGCCTTCTTGAGTTCGAACAGGCGACGCGCCAGCTGGCTCTTACCTGCGCCGGTCGGCCCCATCAGGAGGATCGGTGCTACCGAGCGGCTACCCACGGTCTCGATCTGCTCGATCATCCGGTTGAACGACGCATTGCGGGTGGCGATGCCGCTCTTGAGGTAACTGCGATCTTCCTGTTGCTCACTCTCGAAACGCTGGGCCAGGCGGTCGTAGCGCGACAGGTCGAGGTCGATGACGCTCAACTCGCCTGCACTGGCCGAGACGCCTTGCTTGCGCGGCGGCGAGGCCTGCAGCAACCGGCCGGGCAGGTGGCGACTCTCCGTCAGCAGGAACAGGCAGATCTGCGCGACGTGGGTGCCGGTGGTGATGTGGATGTAGTAATCCTCGTTCTCCGGGTCGAAGGGATAGCTGCGCGCGAACGCGTACAGCGTCTCGTAGACGGATTCGAAATCCCAGGGGTTGGCGATGTAAGTGTCATGGATGCGGACCTCGGTCTCCGGCGAGACCTGGCCGAGGTCGTCACGGACAAGGCGGCTGGTCTTCGCATTGCGCCGCGCGTCCACGAGCAACTCCATTCGCCCAATGAGGAAGTCCTCGTGCAGGCCAAGCGACACCGTGGGGCGCCAGCGCTCCCAGCGTGCCGGGCCGTCGCCTGCATCGAGTTGGGTGCCCAGGAAGCCGATCACCACCTTGGTCTTCATGTTGATCCCATCGGATAAACAACGATATTTACATATCGTAACGAATTGACAGTAGGTGAGCTACGTCCATGCAGCTAGGTAAATTTACCGATCATAATCAATAACATATCGACGTCTTGGCTTCGTTGGCACGGCTAATGCTCTATTCCAGTTGTTCCCGGGAGATCGACCGGGTCGAGCTGATCTTGCCCGGTCCCCAAGATTTACCCCGACGGGAATGGGCCCGTCGGGGCGGGGCAGGAAGCGAGTGCACGTGGACCTGTCGCCATCTTTGTTCATAAGGAAGCATTGAAATGAGTACCACCGCTTACGAAGTCATCAACGAGCCGGGCGCCGTGGCGATCAAGCTGTGGACCCGAGGCGTGCCGCTGGAAGACGAGGCACGCCAGCAGCTGATCAATATCGCGAAGCTGCCGTTCGTGCACGGCTGGCTGGCGGTGATGCCCGACGTCCACCTGGGCAAGGGCGCCACCGTCGGCTCCGTCGTGCCGACCATCGGTGCCATCGTGCCGGCAGCGGTGGGCGTCGATATCGGCTGCGGCATGATCGCCACGCGTACCACGCTCACGGCATCGGACCTGCCGGACGACCTGCGCGACCTGCGTCACGGGATCGAAGCGGCCGTGCCGCACGGTCGTACGGTCGGCAAGCGCGACAAGGGTGCCTGGGCCACGCCGCCGAAGGCCACCGAGGACGGCTGGGGCGAGCTCGCGCAGGACTTCGCGCTGATCACGGCGAAGTATCCGAAACTGGCACGAACCAACAACCTGCACCATCTCGGCACGCTCGGCACGGGCAACCACTTCGTCGAGATCTGCCTCGATGAGGAACAGCGCGTGTGGTTCATGCTGCACTCGGGATCGCGTGGTGTCGGTAACGCCATCGGCAACCATTTCATCGAGCTGGCCAAGCAGGACATGCGGCGCTGGATGATCAACCTGCCGGACCAGGACCTGGCATACCTGCCGGAAGGCAGCGAGCACTTCGGCGACTACGTGTTCGCGGTGGACTGGGCACAGCGTTTCGCCCGCACCAACCGCGCGATCATGATGCGTCACGTCGTCGACGCCGCGCGCAAGGTGATCACCAAACCGTTCGAGGCGTGGTCGGAGGCGGTGAACTGCCACCACAACTACGTGAGCCGCGAGCGCCACCTGGGCAAGGATGTGCTGGTGACCCGTAAGGGTGCGGTGAGCGCCCGCAAGGGCGAGCTCGGGATCATCCCGGGCAGCATGGGCGCCAAGAGCTTCATCGTTCGCGGTCTCGGCAACGAGGAAAGTTTCCACAGTTGCAGCCACGGTGCGGGACGCATCATGAGCCGTACGCAGGCGAAGAAGCAGATCACCCTCGAGGAACACCGCAAGGCGACCGCGCATGTAGAGTGCCGCAAGGACGCGGACGTGATCGACGAATCGCCGGCGGCTTACAAGTCGATCGAGGCGGTGATGTCGGCGCAGGAGGATCTCGTCGAGATCGTCCACACCCTGCGCCAGGTCGTTTGCGTCAAGGGCTGAAGGAAGACGCCCCACCCGCGGGTGGGGCCATGAATGGGAAAAGGACATGATCGAGATAGACGGCCAGGCCGGCGGCGGCCAATTGCTGCGCACCGCGCTGGCTCTCAGCTTGTGCACCGGCGAGGCATTTGCCATGACCGGTATCCGTGCCCGGCGCGAGCGTCCGGGTCTGCTGCGTCAACACCTGACCGCCGTGGAAGCCGCGCGTGCGGTGGGCGAAGCGCGGGTCGACGGCGCGGCTATCGGATCGACCGAACTGCGTTTCACCCCGAACGGCGTCCGTGCCGGCGAACACCGCTGGTCCATCGGCACGGCGGGCTCGACCACGCTGGTGCTGCAAACCGTGCTGCCTGCCTTGTGGATGCACGGCGTGGCCGCGCGCCTGACGATCGAAGGCGGCACGCACAATCCCCAGGCGCCGACGGCCGACTTCATCGATGAGGCTTTCCTGCCGTTATTGGCGCGGATGGGCCTCGATGGCGACTTCGTCCTGGATGGACACGGGTTCTATCCGGCCGGCGGCGGCAGCATCTCGTTCGACCTGCGCCCGAGCGCAAAGCCATCGGCGTTACACCTGCCGCAGCGTGGCGCGTTGGTGGAGCGCCATGCGCGCGCGATTCTTTCTGCGATATCGCCGGGCGTGGCGCAGCGCGAGTTGGAGGTCGCACGTCGCCGCCTGGGATTGACGGAGGACGAGACCTCGGTGCGCCAGATCAAGCCGCCGGTCGGCCCAGGTAACGCGCTCAGCATCCGTTTGCGCGCAGAGCACAGTATCGCCGTGTTCACCGGCTTCGGGGTCAAACGGGTCAGCGCCGAGCGCGTGGCCGAATTGGCCAGCAACGCCGCGCACGAGTGGCTCAGTACGGACGTGGCGATCGACGAGCACCTCGCCGACCAGCTGTTGCTACCGATGGCGCTGGCCGGCGAAGGCAGCTTCAGCACCACGCTCCCCTCCGACCACACGCGAAGCAATGCCGCGCTGATCGAGAAATTCCTGCCGGTGGAGTTCAGCTTCCAGGAGGAAGGGCGTGGTCGCTGGCTGGTGGACGTATCCCGTTAGTTGCCAACCGGGGAAGCCATATAGCCGATGCCGTCATGGCAGAAGACGATCCACCTCGTGTCCACCGATGTCGCCCGCGCGCCTGAAGGCCGTAGCGATATCGTCGCATTGCCTGGGCGTGGCGCCGGCGGCTTCGAACGTGCCACGCCACTCCCTCACCACCCGAACGATCCTGTCGACGATGGTTGCCGCGTCGGGAGGCAACAGACCGAACAGGCCGGCGGCGCTCATGGCGTTATCCAGTGTGGCGCTCCGCCCGTAGCGGCCGACACCGAGGTGAAGGCTGCGTTCCCTGGCTACCTGGGGTTTGGGCACGACGTCGTAGAGCGGACTGAGCCGCCATCCACGTGCCTCGTGGAGAAAGGCATGATTTCGGAGGTGATCGTCGTCATTGGAGACGAGGATGTTGAAAACCATGCGTCCGAAGAGCTCTTCCCGATCTGCCGCCAGCTCTCCCCCGACACCATGCCTGCTTAGCACGTCCGCGATGGCGCCGTAGGTTGCGTCGGGCGACTCACGCTCGTGCAGGCCAAGCATGGTCAGCGCACTGACCATGTGTTTCCTTGTCATCCCGGCGTCGCTGGCTTCCCGATCGAACCGCCGGATGAGCATGATGCGCCGGCCGTCCGGAAGCCTCTCCAGTCGGGTCGGCGGCACGTTGAGCCCTGCATCCCTCGCAAGTTCAAGGGTGGCAAATTCGACGAGGGGAATATCGAAACGGTCGTCCTTCGCTGGGAATTTGGCGATCCATTCATGCCGATCGACGTGGATGACAGCCTTGGGCCGTGCGCCACCCACGGAGGGGCCGCCCTCGAAGAAGGCGGCGAGTCTGAGCGGGACCGGTTCTCCGTCGGCGATCCGATCGGCCGCCTCCTGAAGGTATTGAAGGTCGAGAATCCCTGGCAACAGGCCCGGCGCCGCATCGTCCTCGGGGCGGGATCGAATATCCAGGGCACCCGCGCGATAAGGCCCTGCTTCGTCCATGTAGCGCCACTCGGGTAAACCGTTCGGCGGTGCACGCAGCTTGTTTTCGATCACGCGTCGTCCCCACGCATCCGGCGTGGCGTCGCGAATGGCCCCGAACAGGGCAAGACCGTTGACGGGAACAAAGTCCCTGTCCTCCCCGGCGCCGAGGGGCATGCTGATCGGATCGACAGGCAACGCGTTCCGACGCTGGACGTAACGTCTGCCATAGGCAAAGCGCGAGGCACTTACCTCGATGCCGTCTTCGATCATGGAAAGCCTGCCCGCGGGTACGGCGGAAGCCGTTCCAGGCAAATGAATGAATACGGTCCGGTCGATCACGTCAGAAGTCCAGGTCGTCGCGCGTCGATGAGCGCACAGGACGTTTGGCTCTTGTTTCGTCCAGAAGAGCGTCGGATGCTCGATCTTCGAGACGCTCGAACAATCGCAACAGACCCAAGGCGTCGAAGACGCTCAACCAGGTGCCCAGCGACGCGCTGACCACCCCCTTTTCGAGGCGGGTCATGGTCGGGGCACTGATGCGAGCCCGCTCAGCGAGCTCGACCTGAGACCAGCCCCGGGCAAGCCGGGCTGTTTTTACCAGACCTGCCAGATGCGAGCCGACTCTGACCACCTGAGGCAAGGCAAACAGCTGTTCGTCACGACGCATAAATTTCTAATTCTTTAGAAAAGTGGCATCAATCTATCATCTAAGAAATAAGCGATGCGAGATTTCTTACTCTTTGTAGTAAGGGCCTTAATCTATCATTTAAGAAATTTTAGTGCTTCAAAGCGCCTCAACCCGGCATGACCAGACGCATCGTTACCTGGTCCAGCGGTCTCCCACTCGCCTCATCCACCACCAGCGCCCTTACCGGCTCTCCTGTCTCGTCATCGACCATATAGGACATCGCCGCGCCGTCCCCATTGTGGCGCCGCCCCCACTCGCCTAGCGCCGCCATGATCGGCAGGAACTCGCGGCCAGCTTGCGTCAGCACGTACTCGTCCCGCGGCGGACGCTCGCTGTAGCGCCGCTTTTCCAGCACGCCGGCCTCGGTCAGCGCTTTCAGGCGGCGCGAAAGGATGTTCGGCGCAATGCCCAGGCTGGTGCGGAACTGGTCGAACTGAGTCATGCCGCGGCTGGCGTCGCGCAGGATAAGCACGCTCCACGTATCGCCCACGAGAGCGAGTCCGCGAGCGATGGCGCATGGCCCTGAAGAAAGTCTGTCGATGTCCATTGCATTATGATATCAACGTCACTATCGTACGGCAACGCAGTCACTATCTTATTGCAACTTACCGTACGGAGTTCCCCATGAGTCACGAAAACAAAGGCATGGCGCTGGTCACCGGCGCATCGTCGGGCATCGGCGAGGTTTACGCGGAGCGGCTTGCCGCGCGAGGCTACGATCTTCTGCTCGTCGCCCGTCGGCTCGACCGCCTCGATGCACTGGCGTCGACAATCACCGCCGCCACCGGCCGCCGGGTCGAGACCCTCAAGGCCGACCTGGGCGATCGCACCGACGTCGCCAGGGTCGAGAAGCGACTGACCGACGATGACTCGATCACCCTGCTGGTGAACAATGCCGGCATCTCGCTGGACGGCAGCTTCCTCGAGAACGACAGCGAGGCGATCGCGAAGCTGATCGCCATCAACATCACCGCGCCCACGCTGCTCGCAGCGGCAGCCGCCAAGGTCTTCGTCGCACGTACGAACGCCGGCATCGTCAACGTCGCTTCGGTGCTCGCCTTCGCGCCGGAAATGTTCGATGGCGTCTACAGCGGCTCCAAGGCCCACCTGCTGAACATCAGCCAGAGCCTTGCCGTGCAGTTGAAGGATCGCGGCGTGCGCGTGCAGGCGGTGCTTCCGGGCGCCACCCGCTCCGAGATCTGGGAAAACGCCGGCAAGGATATCGACGCGTTGATGCCAGGCATGGTGATGGACACGGCCGACCTGGTCGACGCGGCACTGCGGGGCTACGATCGTGGCGAGGTGGTGACCATCCCGCCGCTGCACGACGAGGGCCTGTACCAGGCTTTCGAGGCTGCCCGCGCTGCGATGGCCCCGAACCTGTCACGCAAGGATGTGGCGCCGCGCTACCGCGCGTGATCGCATCGGTACAGGCGCGCGCCAGTTGCGCGTGCCTGTACCGGCGATGATGGGTTACGGCTTCGGCACGATCTTCCGCAGCATGCCATCCCCACCGCCGCGGACGTACCAGACACTGCCGTCGGCCGGGTTCACCTTGAGTGCGCGCACGCTGCCGGTATACACACCCGCCGCATCGCGGCCGTAGCGCTCCACGCCCGTGACGTTGCCGGTGCTGTCCAGGATCACGCGATAAAGCGCGATCGAGGATGTGGACCCCAGCAGCGCCGAGCCCTGCCACTGCGGGAACAGGGCGCCCTTGTAGAAGGCCAGGCCCGACGGCGACATCGAGTTCGTGGTCGGGAACCAGCCCCAGTACGCGGCTGGCCGCACGAACTGCGGCGCCGTGTCGTGCCGGGGGTAAGGCTGACCGGGCATGTATGCATCGCTGCCGTAGTGGTTGCCGTTGCTCACCAGCGGCCAGCCGTAGTTGCCCCCTTTCACGATCTGGTTGAACTCGTCGCCGGAGGAAGGGCCCATCTCGGTTTCCCACAGCTTGCCGTCCTCGCTGAAAGCCAGGCCGTAGGGATTGCGGAAGCCGCTCGCCCAGATCTGCCCGGCCACACCGCCCTGCGTGGCATGCGGGTTGTCGGCGGGTGTGCTGCCGTCCAGGTTCAGGCGGATGATCTTGCCCAGGCCGCTGTCCGGCAGCTGCGCGGTGAAGCCCCGATCCTGGTTCTGGTCGGGCACGTCGCCGTCGCCGACGGAGAGGAACACATGTTGCCCGTCCGGCGCGAAGGCGATGCGGGCTCCCGGCTGGCCACGCACGGAGTAGCTGGAGGGTTCCTGCCATACCGTCGTGACGTCGGCGAGTTGGGCCGTGGTGGCCGACTCGACGACCCGGGCTTTCGCCAGCGTGAGGTGGTTGCGACCGTCTGCCGCCTTCGCAACATAGCTGAACCACAACACCTGGTCCGAGGCATAGGTCGCCGGCACGGCCACGTCGTGGAAGCCGCTCTGTCCGCCGCCGCCGTTCGCCCCGACGGATGCGGGTACGCCGGTGACGGCCCGCTTGGCGCCGCTGGCGTCCACGATATACAGGTGGTCGCTCTTCTCGGTCACGACGACGCGCCCGTCCGGAAGGAAGTCCAGTCCCCAGGGATTGTCGAACGGGGCGATATCCTTGATGACGAACGGCGCGGGTGGCTCGGTCTGGGCACCGGACACGCGGGCGTTGTACGACGTGGTGGTCTGGGCAAAGGCACACGGGGCGATGCATGCCCCTGCAAACAGAACGGTGAGCAAGGGCGAACGACGCATGACGGGGAGCCTCATGGGGGAGTGGTCGCAAGAAGCTACGCCCGGCGCCGCGTCGGCGACCGCCCAAAACCGGCCCGGTTGCCGGAAGTCGCGACTGCTTCGCATATTCACGTCGCGTCCGACCCTGCTTGTGAACGCTGCCAGCGGCTTACGCGATGTTCGCGCGTGTTTTCACACGAATGCCGGCTAAACTACGGGGCTCGCTCGGTATCTTTGCGGTTAGGCATGCTTTCTCTCGTGTTCGGCGCCTTCGGGCTGTCCACCCTCTGGCTGCTTCCCCTGCTCTGGCGCGTCACCGCGGCGCTGATCCGGCGGCGCACGCCGCCCACCACCGGCCCCGGGGCAATCCGCTTCTGGACCGGCTTCATCCTTGTCCTCCTGGCCAGCACCACGCTGGAGGGCATCGTCATCGCCCACTACACCGACGATCCGGGCGTTGGTGGCGCCGTGTGCCGCTGGCTGGGCGCTGCATTCGGCGCGTTTCCTGGCGGCGCCCTCGCGGCGGCCATCGCCCTGGCCGTGATGATCGTGGCCTTGCCGTGGTACCTGGGTGTCGGTTGGTCGGCTGCACTCGCTCGCATGAACGGCCTGATCGAGCCGGTCGGCGCGCTGGCGATCGAGGGCTCCCGCCGCCTGTTCACCCGCTCGGCGGCGCGGGCCACCGGTCGACGTCCCGCCGCGGCCGTACGCCGCGCGGATCGGGCACCGGCACGCCGTCGCGGGGCGGCGGCTCCCTCGCGTGCGCCTGTCGCCAAACCCTCGACGTCGACCGCGCCCGTGGCATCGGACGTGAGCAACGGCACCGTCCGCGGCGAGCCGTTGCGTGCCTCCCGTGTGCGGCCGTCCACCACCACGCCCGTGCCGCCGCGTCACCGGATGCGCCCCGACACCGTCATCAGCGAGCCATGGCTGGCGCCTCGCGCCTACGCGGGCGCAGAAAGCAGCGTCGAACCGCCATCAGCACCGATGCCCTCGGCACCGCCCTCCTCGATACATGCACATGATTCGACCGCTGTCCCGGCCGAGGTATCCTTGCGCGCTCCCCTCCCGACGCCTGCGCCCGACATCGCGCCGGACGCCGTGACCGTCACGATGCCGGCCCTCATCGGCCGCCGTCGACCGATGGAAAGCCAGGCCTTCCTGCCGCCATCGCAGCGCACGATACCCGGCAGGGATCGTCTGCATGAGGCCACCACGACCGATCCCTTCGAAGCGGCGGATGCGCCACCCGCCGACGAATACGCGTCGGCCATCGTCGAGCCGGTTGTCGACGCACCACGACCCGCTGCGCCTACGCCCGTCGAACGGACACCCGCGAACGCGTCCACGGTTCCGCCTTCGGTGGCGCCAGTGTCCCGCTTCGCCATCGCGGCGAATGACGAAGTGCCGGTGGAGCCTGCCCGCGTCACCACGGTCATCCTCTCGCCGGTGAAGCCGCTGCGTGCGGCCACCCAGACCAGCGCGGTAGGCATTCCGCCGTTGACCCTGCTCGCCGCCGCCGCGCACGACGTGCTTTCGGTATCCGAGCAGGAACTGACCGATACCGGTGACCTGATCGAGCAACGCCTGCGCGAGTTCAAGGTGCCGGTGCAGGTGGTCGGCGCTTCGGCGGGGCCTGTGATCACGCGTTACGAGGTGGAGCCCGCCGTCGGCGTGCGTGGCAACCAGATCGTCGCGTTGATGAAAGACCTCGCCCGCGGCCTGGGTCGCACCACCATCCGCGTGGTGGAAACCATTCCCGGCAAGACCTGCATGGGCCTGGAGCTACCGAACGAGCAGCGCCAGATGATCGCGTTGTCCGAGATCCTGGATTCCCGCGAATACCGCGACTCGGATTCGCTGCTGACACTGGCGATGGGCAAGGGCATCACCGGCGAGCCGGTGGTGGCCGACCTGGCCAAGGCGCCACACATGCTCGTCGCGGGCACGACGGGGTCGGGCAAGTCGGTGGCGGTCAACGCCATGATCCTGTCGATGCTCTACAAGGCCACGCCTGAAGACGTGCGCATGATCATGATCGACCCGAAGATGCTCGAGCTGTCGGTGTATGAAGGCATCCCGCATTTGCTGGCGCCCGTGGTCACCGACATGAAGCTGGCCGCCAACGCGTTGAACTGGTGCGTGGCCGAGATGGAAAACCGCTACAAGGTGATGTCCGACCTTCGTGTGCGTAACCTTGCCGGTTTCAACCAGAAGGTGCGGGAAGCGCGTGCGGCCGGTAAGCCGCTGTTCAATCCGTTCCCGGCGCATCCGGAAGTGCCCGAGCACCTCGACACGATGCCGATGATCGTCGTCGTCATCGACGAGCTGGCCGACCTGATGATGGTGGCCGGCAAGAAGATCGAGGAACTGATCGCGCGCCTGGCGCAGAAGGCGCGCGCCGCGGGCATCCACCTGATCCTCGCCACGCAGCGTCCGTCGGTGGATGTCATCACGGGCCTGATCAAGGCGAACATCCCAACGCGCGTCGCGTTCCAGGTGTCGTCGAAAATCGACTCGCGCACCATCCTCGACCAGATGGGTGCCGAAAGCCTGCTCGGTGCCGGCGACATGCTGTTCCTGCCGCCGGGGTCGGGGTATCCGCAGCGCATCCACGGCGCCTTCGTCGCCGACGAGGAAGTGCATCGCATCGTGGCCTGGCTGAAGCAGTTCGGTGAGCCCGACTACAAGGACGAGATCCTCGCCGGCCCGCCCAGCGAAGCGATCGAGGGCGAGCCCGGCGACGACGGCATCGATGCCGAACTGGACCCGCTCTACGACGAAGCCGCCGCCTTCGTGCTGCGCTCCCGCCGCGCGTCGATCTCGTTCGTGCAGCGCCAGTTCCGCATCGGTTACAACCGCGCCGCGCGACTGGTGGAAGCGATGGAAGCCGCCGGACTGGTTTCGTCGATGGGCATCAATGGCCAGCGCGAGGTGATCGCTCCCGTGCCGCAGGAATGATAGAAGGTTGACCCTGGTCTTCCGTGCTTTTTATGGTGTTGACACGATCAAGACTTGATGGCTGAATCCGATTAACTGCGGTTTGCGGCTTACGGGGGATTGCCTTGAAAAAGAGAGAGCCACTGGCGGGGCGTACCGTGCGTCTGGCACGGGCGCTGCTACTCATTTTTTCCACCCATCTGGTTAGCTCAATTTGTATCGCTGCGGAACCCGTAATCACATATTATTTTACTGACCCTAACGGTAACGTGCTTATGACTACCGATGAGCACGGCAATATCCTGACGTGGTCAGATTATCGACCCTACGGACAATCGGCTAAAACGGAAGACGTACTAAAAGGTGTTGGCTTCGCGGGTCACTTTTCTGATTACGATACTGGTTTGTCGTATATGCAGGCTCGATACGACGATGTCGTCGTTGGACGCTTCGTTAGCGTAGACCCGTTCAAGCCAACACCTGGCGATATATTTTCGTTTAATCGTTTTGCATACGCATCTAACAACCCGATCAGCAACGTTGATCCGGATGGCAAGGATGACTGTACGGCACAGGGTCAGAATGGCGACTCGAAATGCTCAGACACATCGCCACCTAGGGAAGCCCTGATTTAATCCCCCGCTTGCGTCAAAATAGTCGAAAGTCCCAGGAATCCCTCGCGATGAAGCAGCGATCCTTTGCCTCCATGAGTTTCGAATCGAAGAAGAAGCCGACGCGGCGGGAGAAATTTCTCGGCGAGATGGACAAGGTCGTGCCCTGGGACGCGCTGCTGGCGTTGATCCTCGTCAGTTATCCGACAGCGGGCCGGCGTGGCCGACCGCCGATGCCGGCGGCCACGATGCTGCGCATCCACTTCATGCAGCAGTGGTACGCGTTGAGCGATCCGGCCATGGAGGATGCGTTGTATGAGATCGAGTCGATGCGGCGCTTTGCCGGGCTGGAATTGAACGACGATGCGATTCCGGACGAGACGACGATTCTGAAGTTCCGTCGCTTTCTGGAGCAGCACGGTCTGGCGGCGAAGATACTCGACGCGGTCAACGCCCACCTGGGGCAGCAGGGCCTGCTGCTTCGCCAGGGCACGATCGTGGATGCCACGATCATCCATGCGCCTTCGTCGAGGAAGAACCGTGACAAGAAGCGCGATCAGGACATGCATCAGACAAAGAAAGGCAACGAGTGGTTCTTTGGTATGAAGGCGCATATCGGTGTGGATGTGGAATCGGGCCTGGTGCACACGGTTACCACCACGCCGGCGAACGTGAGTGACGTCACGGAAACGGACAAGTTGCTGCACGGCGAAGAACGAACCGTTTATGCCGATGCGGGCTACCGGGGAGCAGAAAAGCGTGTAGCGAAGCGGGGGCTTATGTGGCACATCGCAGCGCAGCGCGGGAGAGTCAAGGCGATGCCTGAAGGTGCATGGAAAGAAGCCACCAAGCATGTCGAATACCTCAAGGCCGCGATACGAGCCAAGGTCGAACACCCGTTCCGGGTGATCAAGCGACAGTTCGGCTATCAGAAGACACGGTTCAAGGGGCTGGCCAAAAACACGGCGCAGGTATTGACGTTGTTTGCGCTGTCAAATCTGTGGATGGTGCGACGAACCTTGCTCCTGTCCGCAGGGGAGGTGCGTCTGTGACGCCGAACACAGGCGTTGATCAGGGCTCAGGCTGAACCAGCGACAGGGAAAACAGTACTTCCGCTCCTTCTTTGCCCGGCATCAACTGATGTGCATGCCGTTGCGTATAGACGTCCGTTTTATGCTTCATAGATCAGAGTATCCCTAGCGGAAGCGATTCGCCATCTGCTCCTAAAAGCGTGACTCAGCTTCCGGTAGTCCCAGTAACAGTTACCCTTCCTAGGGCTACGAGGACAGTTCCGCGAGCACCCGTGATACCCGTACCAATGATTGTTGCTCAAGTTGCCGTAGCTGGGTTGTTCTTCGTCGACTCGAACACGTTTAACGAATGGGCCTTCGATCACCATAGCTGCTACGGATCAATCAGCTGCGGTACAAGTGTTTCTCCGCTGGTATTTAACCTGCCTCCGGGCGTCTGGCCTGCGGACAAGGGTGCCGAGGAATGGGGCCGACGTAGTGGGCTAGGTACGGCTGAAGGGCGTCGTCGTTTTCATGGAATAAAGCAGAGCGACGGTACACACGGTGGAGGTAAAGCCGACTGGGGTGTCAATCCAGATACTGGCGAGGTCTACGATCCTGAAGGAGAGGTCTATGGAAACCTTGGCGACTGAAGTCTTGCTCGAGGTGTCGTTGTACATAAGCGGAAGAACGATGAGCATCGACGACGTATCGCTTGCATTAGGGGCAGCCGCGTCTAAAGCAACCCTGCGTGGCACACCGCGGACACGTGCTCCCGATGCGCCTGTTTACAACACTACAACGTGGCAGTTGGCTCGAAAGTCTCGTCATGCTGACGTGAGTAATGAGCTCCTTGCCTTGCTTCAGCAAATTAAGAGCAATGTACGTCCCGGTGAGCTGAAAAATGTGGACGAGGCATTCGTCGACGTGTTTATGGCCCAGACGGTCGCAAACGGAACGTTGGGTTCATCCATCGAATGCGAGCTGTCGCCCGAGGCACTTGATGCCCTGTCCAGGCTTGGCGCTCCCGTGCGCTTTTCCATGTGCAACGTAGAGCCGTAGTGGTGTAACGGATCATAGTTGCGGAGCAAAAGAGGAACCGATAAAACTGCGATAACATTTCATCCATGACGTTATGTGGATCGCCCACATCGTGGGCTCCTACATGAAAAAGGCCGGGCATCTTGGGATGGCCCGGCCTTTTCATTTCACTTGCTGGCGCGCTTATTCTTTCGTCAGGAGCTTCAGCGGCACCGCGATGGACTTCTCCACCGGCTGCTTGTCGATGAGCTTCTTCGCGGTTTCCACGCCGAGCTTGCCGATCTCTTCCGGCTGCTGCGCCACCGTGGCGGCCATGCTGCCGTTCTGCACGGCGGTCTTGCCGTCCGGTGTGCCGTCGAAGCCGACCACCAGCACCTTCTTGTTCTTGCCGGCCAGCGCCTGTACCGCACCGAGGGCCATCTCGTCGTTCTGGGCGAAGATCGCCTGGACGTCGCTGTTGCCCTGCAGGAGGTTCTCGCTGACCGAGAGGCCCTGCGCACGGTCGAAGTTGGCCGGCTGCTGCGCGACGATCTTCATGCCCGTGGTGGCCACTTCGTCGTCGAAGCCCTTGCCGCGCTCACGTGCCGCCGAGGTGCCGGCCACGCCCTGCAGTTCGATGATGTTGCCCTTGCCGTTCAGCGCCTTGGCCAGGTAGTCGGCCGCCATCTTGCCGCCGGCGATGTTGTCGGACGCGATGTGCGACGCGACTTCGGCACCGTCGACACCACGGTCGAGCGTCACCACCGGGATGTTGGCGCGCTGCGCGGACTGCACGGCACCAGCCAGGGCGGAGGAATCGGTGGGATTGAGCAGGATGACCGAGACGCGCTTCTGGATCAGGTCTTCCACCGACGAGATCTGCCGGGCCGGGTCGTCCTGCGCGTCCACGACCACCAGCTGCACGCCGGCGTCCTTGGCGGCTTTCTCGGCGCCGTTCTTCAGTTCGACGAAGAACGGGTTGTTCTGCGTCGACAACGCGAGACCGACCACGGGCGTGCCCGAGGGCGCGGCACCGCCGGCGGTGGACGCCGCCGCCGGCGCGGATTCGCCGGGACCTTGCTGGGAGCAGGCGGCGAGCAGCGTGGCCGCGGCCGCTGCGAAGAAAGTGAGCTTGCGCATGGTGTGTGTCCTCGTGGGGGTTACTGCCGCCTGTCGAGCAGGACGGCGATCAGGATGACGATGCCCTTCACCACCTGCTGGTAGAAGGAGCTGACGCCGAGCAGGTTGAGACCGTTGTTGAGGAAGCCGATCAGCAGGGCACCCACCAGCGTGCCGAACAGCCAGCCGCGGCCGCCGGACAGGCTGGTACCGCCGAGCACCACGGCGGCGATCGCGTCCAGCTCGTAACCGGAGCCGGCGGTGGCCTGCGCGGAATAGAGGCGCGAGGTGAGTACCACGCCGGCAAACGCGGAGAGGAGACCGGACAAACCGTAGATCGCCAGTTTCATCGGCGAGATGCGCACGCCGGACAAGCGCGCGGCTTCTTCGTTGCCGCCGATGGCCACGACGTGGCGGCCGAACACCGTGCCGCGCAGGAGGAACGCGCAGACGACGAAGGCGACGAACATCCAGATGACCGGCAGCGGCACCAGGTTGGCGACGTAGCCACCGCCCAGCAAGGCGAATCCGGGATTGGTGACGGGGATGGGACTGCCCTGCGTGTACGACAGCGTGACGCCGCGCAGCAGGGTCATCGTGCCCAGCGTGGCGATGAAGGGCGCCACCTTGCCCCACGACACCAGCACGCCGTTGACGATGCCCAGCAGCAGGCCGAGGCCCAGGCCGGCGCCCACGGACAGCACCATGCCGTGGCCCGCCGCCATCAGGCCCGCCGTGACCGCGCCGGTGAGGGCGAGGATGGCGCCGACCGAAAGATCGATGCCGCCGGCCAGGATCACGAAGGTCATGCCGAAGGCGATCAGCGCATTGATCGACACCTGCCGCAATACCGTCAGCAGGTTGCCCGTGGAAAGGAAATCCGGGCTCATGATCGAGAGGACGATGAAGAGCAGGATCAGGCCGATCACCGAGCCGAGGCGCTGCATGAGCGTGGCGGCGCGGCTCCAGTCGAGGGGGAATGTCATGTCACTTGCCTCCGGTCGCGGCGGTCATCACGGCTTCCTGGGTGGCGCCGTGGGCATCGAGCAGGGCCGTGGCACGACCTTCGTGCATGACCAGGATGCGATCGCTCATGGCGAGCACTTCCGGCAGTTCCGAGGAGATCATGAGAATGGCCACGCCCTGTTCCGCGAGTTGATTGATGATGTTGTAGATCTCGGCCTTGCCGCCGACGTCGACGCCGCGCGTGGGTTCATCCAGGATGAGCACGCTCGGTTTCAACGCCAGCCACTTGGCCAAAACCACCTTCTGCTGGTTGCCGCCGGAGAGCGCGCGGACATCCAGTTCCATGTCGCGGGTGCGAATCTTCAGGGCGTCGATAAGGCCGCGCGTCTGTTTTTTCTCGCCCGGCCGATCGACCAGGCCGGCATGCGAGGGCACACGCGGCAGGCTGACGTTTTCGCGCAGGCTCATGTCCAGCACCAGGCCCTGGGCCTTGCGGTCTTCGGTGACGAAACCGAAGCCGGCCTGGATCGCTTCGGTGGGCGTCTTCGGGGTCATCGGCACGCCGTCGAGCGACACCGTGCCCGCCTCGGTCCGGTCCAGGCCGAACAGCAGGCGGGCCAGTTCGGTACGGCCCGCGCCGAGCAGGCCGGCCACGCCCAGCACTTCGCCCGCATGCAGGTCGAAGCTCACGTCCTTCACCATGCCGCCGGTGAGGTGCTCGATCTTGAGCCGGACCGCGCCGATGGATGCGCCGCGCGTGGGGAAGCGCGCCTCCAGGGTGCGCCCTACCATCATCTTCACCACCTCGTCGAAGGCCAGGCCCTCGACATCGCGCGTGCCGACGAAGTGGCCGTCGCGCAGGATGGAGATGCGATCGCACAGCGCGAAGATTTCTTCCATGCGGTGCGACACGTAGACGATGCCGGTGCCCTGCGCGCGCAGTTCGCGGATCAGGTTGAACAGTGTGCCGGTTTCGCTTTCGGTCAGTGCGGCGGTCGGCTCGTCCATGATCAGCACGCGCGCGTTCTGGCCAAGCGCGCGTGCGATCTCCACCATCTGCTGCTGGCCGACCGAGAGGCGTTCGATCCGTGTATCCGGATCGAGCCGGGGCATGCCGACGCGGGCCAGCCAGGCCAGTGCGGTGCGCGTCATCGCCTTGCGGTCGAGCAGACCGAACCGTTGCAGCTCGCGACCCAGGAACAGGTTGTCCGCGATGCTGAGCGACGGGATGAGATTCAGTTCCTGGTGGATGATGGCGATGCCGTGTTTCTCGGCATCGGCGGGCGAGGCGATCGTCACCGGCTGGCCGTCCACCTCGATGGTGCCCTGGTCCGGCGCGTAGATCCCCGTGAGGATCTTCATCAGGGTGGATTTGCCCGCGCCGTTCTCGCCCATCAACGCGTGCACTTCGCCGCGGACGAGTTCGAAGGCCACGCCTTCCAGCACCTTCACCGGACCGAACGCCTTGTGGATGTCCTGCATCCTTACCAGTGGTGCGGGTGCGCTCATCAGAAGGTCACGCCGGCATGCAGGATGATGTTGGCGTACGGCGCGGCTTCGCCCGTACGGACCACGGCGACCGCGCGACTGCACAGCCGCTTGAAATCCTCGTGGCTGACCTCGGAACGTTCGAGGCCTCCCTGCGAAAGGCGATCGGCCAGCGCGACCATGGCCGGGTTGCGCTCATGGATCTCTGCCGCCAGGGTGAAGGCCTCCACCGCCAGCTCCGTGTAGACCGCCTCGAACACATCCATGAAGCTCGGCACGCCCGGTAGCACCGCCAGGTCGATGCAGCGGACGCCTGGCGGCACGGGCAGGCCGACGTCGGCGATCACCAGCGTATCGGTGTGCCCCATGGCCGCGATGACGCGGTTGAGTTCGGCATGCAGCAGGCCGTGACGTCTCATCGATGGGTCTCCAGGAAGGTCGCCACTTCGTCGGCGCGGGGCATGCCACCCTGGGCGCCCAGCCGTGACACGGCGATCGCGGCGGTGGCGCAGGCCTTGCGCACCGCCTCGGCCAGCCCCTCGGCAAGGAACACGGCGAGCGCGGCGTTGAAGGTGTCGCCGGCGCCCGTGCTGTCCACTGCCTCGACCGCAAACCCGGCCTGGTGGTGCGGCGTGTCGTCGGTGTCGCGGAACCAGGCTCCCTCGGCGCCGCGGGTTAGCACGACCGGGCACGGCGCCAGGCGCATGAGTTCGCGGAAATCGGTGTCGCCGGGCTGGCCCAGCACCGTGGCCAGCTCGTGCTGGTTGGGCGTGAGGAAGCGCACGTGCGTCAGCCACTCGCGCGGCAGCGGTTGCGCGGGTGCGGGGTTGAGGATGACCGGTACGCCCTCGTCGTGCGCGATGCGCAGCGTGGCCTCCACGGCGTCCAGCGGAATTTCCAGCTGTACCAGCAGCGCGTCGGCACCGCGGAAGGTTTCGCGGGCGGCTTCGACATGGGCCGGCGTGACACGACCGTTCGCGGCGGGCACCACCACGATCTGGTTTTCGCCGCCGGCCACGGTGATGGAGGCGGTGCCACTGCCGATGCCGGCCACACGCGTGACGTGGGTGACATCGATACCTTCCGCGACCAGGCCGTCGTAGAGCTGCGTGCCGAACGCGTCGTCGCCCACGCAGCCCACCATGCTCACCGAAGCGCCCAGCCGCGCCGCGGCCACCGCCTGGTTGGCGCCCTTGCCGCCGGGAATGGTGAGGAAGCGTTCGCCGGTCAGCGTTTCACCCGGCGCGGGAAAGCGCGGTGCGAGCGTGACCAGGTCCATGTTGATACTGCCGACGACAACGATTCGCGTCATGCCTGAAGGTGCTCCGGGAAGTGACCGCGCAACGTCCGTGCTGTCGCCGGGTGGGATGGCGCGCAAATATACGCCTTTGCGCGTGTGTTGGCTTTCACACGCGCGCCGTCGTCAGCGCGACAGGCCCCTGGCGTCCAGTTCGGCGAGGTAGGCGGGCCACGACGTTTCGTAGGCGCGGCCGAGGTCGTAGAGGGTGTCCCAGCCGAAGATGCCGCTGGCGTGGCCGTCGTCGAAGCGGATCAGCACGCCGTAATGGCCGGTGGGCTCCAGTGCCGTGATCCCGACCTCGCGCTTGCCGTGCACCAGCACCTTCTGGCCCGGGCCATGGCCCTGGACCTCGGCGCTGGGGGAGTTCACGCGCAGGTATTCGCACGGCAGCTCGAAGCGCTCACCGTTGTCGAAGACCACGTCGAGCCGGCGAGACGCCGCGTGCAGGATGATGTCGAGGGGACGCGGGCGGGACATGGGCAGGGTACGAAAACCGTGTAGGAGCGCACGATGTGCGCGAATCAGCGTGTCCGATAGACAGACGGCCGGCACGTTACGCATACGTCCATCACGGACGTTTTATCGCGCACATCGTGCGCTCCTACATGGCCTATCGGGGCATCAGGGCGCGCGGCCGAAACCGTCGCCGGTGCCCTGCTCCAGCGGGGGCGGCGTGCCGGCCACGGCGAGCAGGGAGGTGGCGTAGGCGTCTTCCATGCTCACGGTGGAGACTTCATCCCACGAGAAGAACGACGGCTCGCGCAGCCATTCCGCGTCGGGGGTGATCTCCTGCATATTGAAGCCATCGTCTTCCACGCTGACCAGCCGGCCGATGTAGCAGACCTCCGACTCTTCCTCGCTGTCGACATGCACACCGATGACCGGCGCGTGCGCCGCGGCGGCCTGGATGACCTGCGAGATGTCGTCGAGGGGGAAGTCGGCCGGCGGCGTGGGCTGGATGCCCTTCAGTGCCAGCGCCTTCTCGAGGAAGCCGGCATGTTTGTCCGGCGCCTCGAATTCGGAGATGTCGCGGTGCCGCATGATGTACATGCCGTCGTAGCTGACACCGTCGCCGATGACCCACAACAGGAAGAACTCGCGGCCGACCCCGCCGACATAGCCGCAGAAGCTGCCATGCTCGAGTTCGCCGCGCCACAGACGTACCAACTGGCGGCTGTCCTGCGCTTCACGCAGGCTGGCTCGCTGGCCGTTCGTTTTGAGTTGAATAACCTTGCCCATATACGTCAACAGTTTAGCAGATGGGGTGCCGTTCGATGTTTAGAGGATGTAACGGCTCAAATCCTCGTCCTTGACCAGCGAAGCCAGGTTTTTATCGACATATTCGGCGTCGATCAAGTAATTTTCGCCGGATTTATCCGCAGCTTCGAAAGAGATCCGCTCCAGCAGCCGCTCCATCACCGTGTGCAGGCGACGGGCGCCGATGTTCTCGGTCCGCTCGTTTACCTGAAACGCCACGTCGGCCAGGCGATCCACGCCCGTGTCGGTGAACTCCAGCGTGACGCCCTCGGTGTGCAGCAGCGCAACATATTGCTTGGTCAGGGCGTTGTTCGGCTCGCGCAGGATGCGCTTGAAGTCGTCCACCGACAGCGCGCTCAGCTCCACGCGGATCGGCAGGCGCCCCTGCAGTTCGGGGATCAGGTCGGATGGCTTGGCCAGCGAGAACGCGCCCGACGCGATGAACAGGATATGGTCGGTCTTGATCGAACCATACTTGGTCGACACGGTGGAGCCTTCGACCAGCGGCAGCAGGTCGCGCTGCACGCCTTCACGGCTCACACCCGCCCCACCCCATTCCGAACGCTGCGCGACCTTGTCGATCTCGTCGATGAAGACGATACCGTTCTGCTCGGCGATATCCACGGCGCGGCTGCGCAGTTCCTCGTCGTTGAGCAGCTTGCCGGCTTCTTCTTCCACCAGCAGCGGCCGTGCCGCGCGAATGGTCAGCTTGCGCTTCTGCGACTTGGCGCCGCCCATGTTCTGGAACATCTTGCCCAGCTGCTGGCTCATTTCCTCCATGCCCGGCGGGGTCATGATCTCCACGCCCACGTTCACCGCGAAATCCAGTTCGATCTCGCGGTCGTCCAGTGCGCCCTCGCGCAGTTGCTTGCGCAGCTTCTGGCGGGTGTCGCTGTCGATGGCGGTGACGTTGGAACCGGTGTCGTCCCAGCCGGTGGCCGCCTGGCGCCTCGGGAGAAGTGCATCCAGCAGGCGATCCTCGGCGGCATCCTCGGCCTGGCTGCGCACGCGGGTCTTGGCCTGGTCGCGCACCAGCTTGTAGGACACATCGGCCAGGTCGCGGATGATCGATTCCACATCCTTGCCGACGTAGCCCACCTCGGTGAACTTGGTGGCCTCCACCTTCACGAACGGCGCGTTGGCCAGGGTGGCCAGGCGACGCGCGATCTCGGTCTTGCCGACGCCCGTGGGGCCGATCATCAGGATGTTCTTCGGCGTGACTTCCTCGCGCATGCCCGGTTCCAGCTGCATGCGCCGCCAGCGGTTGCGCAGCGCGATGGCGACGGCTCGCTTGGCATCGTTCTGGCCGATGATGAAGCGGTCCAGTTCGTTGACGATCTCGCGGGGGGTGAGTTCGGACATGGGTTCAGAGCTCTTCGATCGAGGTGTTGTGATTGGTATAGATGCAGATGTCGCCAGCGATCTTGAGCGCTTTCTCGACGATGGTGCGTGCGTCCAGTGCCGTGTTTTCCATCAGGGCCAGGGCCGCCGACTGGGCGTAGGGCCCGCCGGAGCCGATGGCGATCAGGCCGTGCTCGGGCTCCAGCACGTCGCCGTTGCCGGAGATCAGCAGGGACGCCTCCTTGTCGGCCACGGCCAGCATGGCTTCCAGGCGGCCCAGGCGGCGGTCGGTCCGCCATTCCTTGGCCATCTCCACCGCGGAGCGCGTGAGGTTGCCGCCGTGCTTGACCAGCTTCTCCTCGAACAGCTCGAACAGGGTGAAGGCGTCGGCGGTGGCGCCGGCGAATCCGGCCAGCACGTCGCCCTTGCCGAGGCGTCGCACCTTGCGGGCGTTGGCCTTCATCACGGTGTTGCCGAGGGTGACCTGTCCGTCACTGCCGATGACGACCTTGCCGTCGCGGCGGACGCAGACGATGGTCGTTGCGTGCATCGGGTCCATAGCGCGTTCCTTGGGGGAGTCGGCTAGAGGTGGGGATGGCGCGGGAGGGGTGCAAGGTCGGCCCTCGCGGAGGATGCGGGTCGGCGCGTGCCTAGTCGTGCTTGCGCTTGGCGCGCGGGTGCGCCGCGTCGTAGACCCGGGCCAGGTGCTGGAAGTCGAGATGCGTGTAGATCTGCGTAGTGGCGATATCGGCGTGGCCGAGCAGTTCCTGCACGGAACGCAGGTCGCCGGAGGATTCCAGCATGTGGCTGGCGAAGGTATGCCGGAGCATGTGCGGGTGCACGCGCTTGGCCTGACCGCTGGACAGCTTGACCATGCGCAGCTGCACGGCCCGCGGCCCGATCGGTCCGCCGCCACGGCCCTTGAACACCGGCTGTTCCGGCCCGGCCTCGCCCAGGGCGGCCAGGGCGCGCAGCGCCGCCACCGCGAAACGTCCCACGGGCAGGATGCGTGTCTTGTTGCCCTTGCCCAGTACGCGTACCTGGCCGTCGTCCAGGTCCAGGTCGCCCCAGCGCAGGCCGCACAGTTCGGACAGGCGCAACCCGCTGGAATAGAACAGTTCCAGCATGGCCGAGTCGCGCGGGGCCAGCGAACCGCCCAGCGTGGTCTCGACCAGCTCCTTGGCTTCGTCCGCATCCAGCACCACGGGCAGCTTGCGACGCACCTTGGGGCCGCGAACGCCGGCCGTGGGGTCGTGGGCGAGCTGGCCCTCGCGCGTGAGGTAACGGAACAGCGTGCGGAACGCGGACAGCAACCGTTGCAGGCTGGTGGGCTCCAGTCCCTTCGGCCGCTTGCCGTCCTTGTCCGGCGGCGGCCGGTGCAGGCGGGCGGTCAGCGAGCGCAGCCGGTCGGGCGTCAGCTCGTCGAACGAGGCCAGACGCTCGGCCTCCATGTACGCAACCAGCTTGTCGAGGTCGCGACGGTAGGCCGCCAGCGTATGCGGCGACGGCGCCCGCTCGGCCGCGAAGTGCCGCAGGAAGGCCTCCACCGCCTCGCGGGGGGTCACGCGGCCTTCCGCGCCCGTTCGATGGCGGAGCCGACCGTGGTCGAGATCATGTTGAGGAACAACGTGCCCATGCCGGGGTGGAAGCGATCCGCGTCGGCACTGCCGATCGCCAGGATCGCATCGGGTCCCACGCGCATGAGCGCGGCCGATCGCACCTCGGGGGCGTCGTCGCCAAACAGCCGCTGCAGTTTTTCCGGCGCGAGGCGCCCGGCTACCGGGTCGCCGTGCTCGAGGAACGAGGTGAATTCCGGCAGGCCGGCGGAGCCGCGCGGTTCGCGCAGCAGCCAGGGCTCGTCGGGCAGGCCGGCCAGGTTGCCGAAGAAGACCAGGCGGACGCGCTCCGACTGGAAATCCTCTTTCAGGCGGTGGACCACGTTGCGGACCGTTTCCTCGACATCGCGCGCGCTGAGCAGGGCCAGCATCAGCCCATGCACACGACGCATCAGGGTCTCGTTGTCGCCGGCGATACCGGTGAGCTCCTTCAGGCGGCGCTCCAGCTCGGCGTTCTTCTCGCGCAGCCCGCGCAGCTGGTGGACGGCCAGCGACGCGGCGGGGCCGTTGCTGCTGGGCAGCGTCAGCGCGTTGGCCAGGTCAGGATAATCGGCCAGGAAGTCCGGATGCCGCCGCAGGTAGGACGCGACGGTGGTTGGCTTGATGTCGCCGTCGATCGCGGTATCGGTCATGGGTGTTTCCTCGGTCGCATGCGTGCGGGTAGACAGGAGCCGACCCGGAATGGAAGCAGTGTGCCGCGTTATGGCGCGGGCGTCACACCTCGCCTTCGAAGACGAAGGCGGCGGGGCCGGTCATCCACAGCGTATGGCCGGGGCCTTGCCACTCGATGGTGAGCGAGCCGCCGGGCAGCTCCACTTCGACGACGGGCCCGGCCAAGCCGAGCGCGTGCGCCGCGGCGGCGGCGGCACAGGCGCCGGTGCCACAGGCCCGGGTCCAGCCGCTGCCACGCTCGTGCACACGCAGCCGGATGCGCCCCGGTCCCGAACGCTGGGCAAAGCCGATGTTGGCGCCCTCGGTGAACACGGCATGGGTGGTCAGTCGCGGACCGAGGCGATCGACACGGGGATCGTCGACATCGTCGACGAACACCACGGCATGGGGGTTGCCCATGGACACGGCGGCGAAGCTGACGTCCTCACCGTCCAGGGCCAGCGTATAGGTGGCCTGCGCGGGACGGTCGAGCGGCACGGCGGCGGGCAGGAAGTCCGGCTCGCCCATGTCGACGCGAACATGCCCTGTCGCCAGCACGCGCACCGTAACCGGGCCCGACGGGCTTTCCAGCCGGATATCCGTGTCGCGCTCGATCGCCCCGTCGCGGTAGAGCCACGCGGCGACGCAGCGCACGCCGTTGCCGCACTGGCCGGACGGGCTGCCGTCGGCATTCCATATGCCGTAGTAGAACGCGCAGGACGCGTCGCGCGGTGGCTCGATGCTGATCAGCTGGTCGAAGCCGATGCCGGTGTGGCGATCGGCCAGGGCGGCGATGCGGGAGGGCGCGGGCACGCGTCCCGCATCCTCGCGCCAGTCGACGATCACGAAATCGTTGCCGATCCCATGCATCTTGGTGAAGCGCGACGGCATGGCGGGATTACGGCTGGACGGAGGAGTTGAACGGTGTGCGTGCCGTGCTGGCCGGTGCCGGCGACCCGGCGGTGGTGGTCGCATGGGCGGGCTGCGCACCGGCTTGCGGCGTCACCGCCCCGGCGGGCGCGGGCGGTGGCGGGAAATAGAGGTTGCCCTTCTGGCCACAGCCGGACAGGCCGGCGGCGAGCGTGGCGGCGAAGGCGACGGGCAGGATCAGTCGGCGCATGGGCTTCTTTCCCGGAAACGGCGGCCAGTATAGCCCCGGCCCGGTCAAAGCGCCTTTTCGAAGCGCAGCGCGTCCGTGCCGTCGGCATAGTAGGCCGTGTACGCCCCGATCCGTTCGTAGCCGAGGTGCTCGTACAGGTCGATGGCCACGGTGTTGTCCGTGCGGACTTCCAGCCGCAGCACCCGGCAGCCGCGTGAGCGTGCGGTGTCTTCGGCGGCGTGGATCAGCGCCGACCCCACGCCCTTGCCCCGCGCCTGTGGCGTGGTCGCCAGCGAATACAGACGTGCCACCGTGGTGGCCTTGCGGAAGAACACCACGGCGGTTCCCAGGAAACGCCGATGGTTGGCACTGGCTACCAGCACCAGCGCAGTCTGCGAGTCCAGGTGCTTGCGGTACTGGGCACGGCTCAGCCGGTCCTGCGCGAAACTGGATGCCTCGAGTGCGACGAGATCGTCGAGATCGCTGACCTCGGCGCGTCGAACGCGCACCGCGGCGGTAACCGGGGGTGGACGCATGCGCTTGGGGACTCCGGCGCTGGAGGAAGGGGAACGGCTTGCGGCCGTGCGGGGATACGGCAAGCGCGGCACTGTAGACCTCGGGCTGCGGCGGATCAATGACTTTTTCATGAATTCGATCATAGGAACGCGCGTGCCCCGCTTGTGCGGGGCGGCACCGCGGCACACACTGCGCCACCGGTGAAACGCGCGGCTCCCGGTGGAGCCTGTACGAAGCCTTCGCCGTCCATCGAGGTCACATGAGCCGGCTCGTCATCGTCGTGGAAAAAGCCTCCGACTGGGGCTCGTACTATCCGTCCGCGAACGTCGTCAGCGCCATGGACTACCTGCGCGAGCCGATCGGCAGCGACGACGAGCGCGCCCACGTCATCAACCTGTGCCGCAGCTACAAGTACCTGGGCACGGGCTATTACGTATCGCTGCTCGCCGAAGCGCGCGGGCACAAGGTCATTCCGTCGGTGCGCACGGTGAACGATCTTCGTCGCCGCTCGCTCTACGGCCTGGACATCGACGACCTCAACCAGAAGCTGGCCAATTTCCTGCCCGCCGGCGGACGCGACACCACCGACTTCGGCGTGCTGGTGTACTTCGGCGAGACGGCCTACCCGGACCTGCAGGATCTTGCGAGGCAACTGTTCGAGATATTCCCCTGCCCGTTGATGCGCATCGAGTTCCATCGCGAGCGCATGTGGCAGGTGGCGGCGATCAAGCCGGTGGGCCTGCATACGCTGGACGACGCGCAGGAAGACGCGTTTGCCCAAGCGCTGGACAAGTTCTCGAAGAAGCTGTGGCGCAAGCCGCGCGCGCGACGTCGCTACCGTTACGACATCGCGATGCTGGTGGACCCCGACGAAGCGATGCCGCCGTCCAACAAGAAGGCGCTGAAGCAGTTCATCGAGGCGGGCAAGCACCTCGGTATCGAAGTGGACCCGATCGGCAGGAACGACTACCAGCGACTGGCTGAGTACGACGGCCTGTTCATCCGTGAGACCACCGCCAGCGACAACCACACCTATCGTTTCGCCCACCGTGCCGAGAAGGAAGGCATGGTGGTGATGGACGACCCGACATCCATCCTGCGCTGCACGAACAAGATCTTCCTGAACGACCTGATGGTGGCGCGCAAGCTGGCCACGCCGATCACCGAGATCATCTACCGCGACGACCCGCGGCGCCTGCGTGAACTGCCCGATCGGCTCGGGCTGCCCATCGTGCTGAAGATTCCCGATGGGTCGTTCTCCCGCGGCGTGGTGAAGGTGGAAACGCGCGAGGCGTTGCAGAAGGCCGCCGGCGAACTGTTCTCGCACAGCGCGCTGCTGATCGCGCAGGAATACCTCTACACGGAGTACGACTGGCGTATCGGCGTGCTCAACCACGAGGCGCTGTACGCCTGCCAGTACTTCATGTCACGCGGCCACTGGCAGATCTACAACCACGGCGCGAAAGGCACGGCCAAGTCCGGTGGCTTCCGCACCGTGCCCGTGCGCGAGGCGCCCCCCGAAGTCGTCAAGCTGGCGCTCAAGGCGACGCAGACCATCGGTGATGGCCTATACGGGGTGGACCTGAAACAGGTCGGCGACCGCCCGGTGGTGATCGAGGTCAACGACAACCCGTCGATCGACGCGGGGGTAGAGGACGCCTACCTGGGTGAAGACCTCTACCTGCGGATCATGCAGGAGTTCCTCCGCCGCCTGGAGCGCAAGCGGCTGGGCATCCACGCCTGACCCTCGGGTCACCGACGGAACAGCGACGCCAGCAGTTGCAGCGGCAGGCCCGGTTTCATCGCCACCAGCACGCTGGCCGGTGCCAGCAGCAGCCAGAACGCAGGCGTCCAGCCCAGCGTGTCGCTGTGCCCGGACAACGGCGTGACCAGCAAGACCAGGGCGCCCAGGCCCATCCAGGCCATGGCGATCAGTGCACGGATACGGCGGGGCGAGAGCGTGTCGTTCATGGCGGGCTTCCGGGGGACGAGGTGTCGATGGACAGGCTAGGTGCCGCCCGTCTCACAGGCCGCGACGCGTTGACCCGCTTTTGATCCCCTCGGGCGGAAGCTGGACCCATGAACAGAATCCCGATGGCGTTACTCATGGCGGCCGGCATGGCCACGGCTTCGTGCGCGGCCGACGCACCGCTCAAGGCGGTGGACCACGTCGACCTGCCGCGCTACATGGGCACCTGGCACGTGATCGGCGCCATCCCGAACATGTTCGAGAAGGGCAAGGTCGCCACGGCGGACGAATACCGCCTGAAGCCCGATGGCACCATCGAGAACATCTACCATTACCGGAAGGGCTTCGATAAACCGGAGAAGACCTGGAACGGCAAGGCCTGGCTGCCCGATCCCAAGGACACGGCCCGCTGGAAGGTGCAGCTGCTGTGGCCCTTCCGCTCCGACTACATCATCCTCGCGCTGGATCCGGAGTACCGCGTGACCATGGTCGGCCTGCCCTCGCGCAAGCTGCTGTGGATCATGTCCAAGGACAGGACGCTGGAAGAGGGTGCCTATCAGCGGCTGATCGACCAGGCACGCCAGCAGGGTTTTCCGGTGGAGCAGATGCGCAAGGTGCCCCAGCGCGCCGAGGATGTCGGCAAGCCGGGATTCCAGTGACGGTTGCTGACCGGTAACGGTTGCTAGACTGCGCCCCCACGGACGCGTGAGTCCGGATCGAGAGCCCAGGAGCCTCCATGAGCGCTGAAGCGCATCGTTACGCCGTGTTCGGTCAGCCGATCGCGCATTCGCTGTCCCCGCAGATCCATGTGGCTTTCGCCGAGCAACTGGGTATCCGGCTGGGCTATGAAACCATCGATGCGGCGCCGTCCGGGTTCGCGGACGCCGTGCGCCGTTTCTTCGACGACGGTGGCCTGGGTGCCAATATCACCCTGCCGCACAAGGAAGCCGCTTTCGCCCTGGCCCAGGAACATACGGAGGATGCCTCGCGTGTCGGCGCGGCCAATACGCTCACCTCGCTGGTCGGCGGCCGGGTCCAGGCGCACAACACCGACGGCAGCGGTTTCGTGCGCGACATCACCGAACGCCATTCGCTCGACCTGCGCGGTCACGACGCCCTCCTCCTGGGTGCCGGCGGCGCGGCTAAGGCGGTGGCCTGGGCCCTGCTCGATGCCGGCGTGAAGACGCTGACCATCGTCAACCGCACGCCGGAGCGAGCCGACGCGCTGGCCGATGCCATCGGCGAACCGGCGCGATGCCATACGCGCTACTGGGATGGCCTGGACGGCGAGTGCTTCGATCTCGTGGTCAATGCGACGTCCATCGGCGTCACCGGCGGCAGCTTCGACCTGCCGATGTCGATCCTGCAAGATCACGCCACCTGCTACGACCTGTGCTACGGCACGGCCTCGGCCAGCTTCAAGGGCTGGGCTACCGCCGCCGGTACGCACTATTTCTGCGATGGTCTTGGCATGCTAGTCGAACAGGCCGCCGACGCGTTCGAACGCTGGCATGGGCAGCGGCCGGATACCGATCCGGTGTACGAGGCGCTTCGCCAGCGCTTCTGAACGGGGACGTCGCAGCGTCTTTCGTGCCCGAGGCTTACTGCCCCTTCGCTTTGGCCGCCCAGCCGGCGGGCAACTGGCCCAGGCCATGTTTGTTGAACTTGCGCTGCACGTATTCGCCCAGATCGGACTTGCCCTTGGCCTGACCGCGGAGGGCGGCTGCCACGGCTGCGCTCATGCGCGACGTGGCAATCTGCCCGACGAGTGCGTGTCCACCCTGCTTACGCAGCTTCTCCACGGTGTCCATCTGCGGGAACAGAGACGTGAGGTGGGCACCTAGCCCCCTCATGTCCAACGCCGTGTTTTCCTGCTTGGCTTGCCACTTGCGCGCCATGGCCTCTGCCATGATGCCTGTCCCCACGTCGTGCGTCGGCACGTTGAGCGCCTCCTTTCCGAAGGCGGTCGTCGTTTCGTTGAAGCGGAGCAGGCTTGCCGTGACTTGCGCCTGATCGCTATAGGTCTTACCACGCCACGTATTCTTTCCCGGGGTGGGACTGAGCGAATCGCTGCCTCCTTTGACTAAGGCCTTGTTCGCTCGCCCGAGGTCGGAGGCGCCGTCCAGCCGTGGAAAGAGGTTCTTGTACGTGGTGCTCATGTCACCCGAGGGGGTGGCTATGTACTGCTCCCAGCTCGTACCCTTCGTCGGCGCTATCTGCGAGGTGCGGGTTTCGTACGTGCGCGCCGTGCTGCCTCCCGGACGAATCACGAAGGGCTGGGATTCCCACGTCGCCGACTGGAGGGTCTTCAGCTTTTTCACCCGCACCGTTTCCTCCGGATGGAAGCCGCCCCTGAACGAGGTGTCGGGCGTCGGCAGCTTCACGCCATCGGGGACTGGTCCCAGGCCGTGCTTGTCGAACTTGCGTTTCACGTAGCCCTCGACGTCCGCCACGCCCTTGTTGGTCGCGCGTAGACCTGCCTTGCGCGCAGCGAGCCGTCGCGACTTCTCCACTTGCTGAAGTACCGTTGTAACTCCGTGTTTGCGCATCTTCTCGACAGAGTCGAGTTGCGGATACTTCCGCTTGAGCCTGGTGTGCAGATGGCTCGTATCCAGCGTGGTCTGCCTGCTCCTGGCCGCCCACTTGCGCCCGAGCACCTCGGCCATCATGCCAGCGCCCACGTCGTGCGAGGGGTGGTCGATCGCCTCGCCGCCAAAGGCCGTTGTCGTCTCGTTGATACGAAACAAGCTGGCTGCCGTGCTTGCCGCCTTCTCAGCGAGCGTCGAAGGCGAGAGCCCCGTACCCGACACCAGCGCCTTGTTGGCGCGGGTCAGCTGGTTCACGGAATCCATGGTCGCGAACAGCTCGACGTACTTGGTGCTCAAGGTACGGAGCGGCGTCTTCGCCACGTGCTGGGTCCATGTCATGCCCTGACTGGGCATGGCATGCGTGGTGGTGCCTTCGTAGACGCCGAACAACGATCCTTGCGGCCGGATGACGAAGGGCTGCATCTGCTGGATGAAGTCGTGTGCCTGACTCAGACTCCGCGCCTGCGGCATTTGGGTCGGGTTGAGCGCACCCGTGAACGAGCGGAAATCCATGGTCCCCTTCCCTTTGCCCGGATCGGGCCATGCTGTGTCCAGCAACTAATCTAGGACAGACATGACCGGCCCGGGAAAGGTTGGCGCACGGATTGCCGAATTTACAGGACGGTCTCGTGCCCGCTAAGCCCCGGTGCCTTGGCCTGCGGTCGCCCGTGTGCCTGGCGGCCGCATTGCGTACCATGCCTGTCCACTCGCCACGTTTGCCTGCCTGGATGTCGATCCACTGTCGCCTGGGCTGCGGTGCCTGTTGCATCGCGCCCTCCATCAGCTCGCCCATTCCCGGCATGCCTCACGGCAAGCCGGCCGGCGTGCGTTGCATCCAGCTGACCGAGGACAACCTGTGCGCGATCTTCGGGCGGCCGGAGAGGCCGAAGGTGTGTGGTGGGTTGCGGGCGGAGGTGTCGATGTGTGGTGGTGATCGGCAGCATGCGTTGCGGTGGCTGGGGGAGCTCGAGGCCGCTACGCGTTGATCGCGGACATCGTCCGCTCCTACCGGGCTGCCGAGGGTTGATCGCGGACATCGTCCGCTCCTACGGGGATCGGTGCGATCTGGCTGGTGTCGGCGGGATGTGGGTGCAGGATATTGCGATGTTACGTCGTCAACCAGCCGTCATCTGCGGGTAAAGCGGCGTACATGCGCAACCGTGAGTCTCACGGGTTTACTCCTGAAGGGGATCGACCCGATGTCGTTCGCACGTGCCTCGCTTCGCCGTACCGCTCTCGCCACGGCGCTGGCCCTGTCCCTGCATGCCGGCCTGGCCCAGGCCGCCGATGACGACAAGGCGGCTCCGGCCGCGGATGTCGCCACCACCAGCAAGGATGCGAAGCAACTGGACGCCGTCTCCGTGATCGCTCCTGGTGAAACCCGCCAGGTGCAGAGCATCGGCACGGAGGAGATCCTTCGTCAGCAGACGCCGGGTAGCAGCGCGTTGAAAGCGCTGGACAAGTTGCCGGGCGTGCAGTTCCAGTCGGCCGACCCGTGGGGTGCGTACGAGTGGTCCACGCAGATCACGCTGCACGGCTTCGACCAGTCGCGCCTGGGCTTCACGCTGGACGGCATCCCACTGGGCACGATGAGCTATGGCGTCAGCAATGGGTTACAGGTGACCCGTGCGATCACCTCGGACAACCTCGCCACCGTGGAACTGGCGCAGGGCGCCGGCGCGCTTGGTACCGCGTCCAGCACCAACCTCGGCGGCACGGTGCAGTTCTATTCGGCCGATCCGGACATGACCCCGGGCGTGCGCTTCAACCAGGTGATCGGTTCCGACGCCACAAAGCGCACCTTCGTGCGCGCGGACAGCGGCGACCACGGCGGTTTCTCGATGTACGTGTCGTTCGACCATGCCGATACCGACAAGTGGAAGGGCTACGGCGACCAGAAATCCAACCAGGCGAACCTGAAGGCGCTGTACCAGTGGGGTGACGGCAACCGCGTCAGCCTGTTCGTGGACAGCAGCAAGCGTAAGGAATACGACTACATGGACCTGTCCCTCACCAGCCAGAAGGTGCTGGGCTGGGACTTCGACTACTCGCAGCCGGACTGGAACACGGCCGTGGGCATCGCCAATGCGCTGAACGGCAAGGGCGCGTACCCCGCCTCGCTGAACGGCCTGCCGGCCGACTACGACAAGGGCGACGCCACGTACTATGCGGGCGGCGGCATCCGTCGGGACACGCTGGCCGGCTTGTCGGGTTCGTTCAACCTCGGTGGCGCCACGCTCGACACCACGGGCTACTACCACGCCGACCGCGGCGAGGGTCAGTGGGCCACGCCGTACCAGGCCTCGTCGCCCACCGTGCCGCTGTCCATGCGTACCACGGACTATGGCCTGGACCGCTACGGCGTGACCTCGGCGCTGAAGTTCACGCTGGGCAACCACGATCTGGAAGTGGGCGTGTGGGGCGAGGACGCCAACACCAACCAGGAGCGCAACTTCTTCACGCTGACCGGCCCGTACACGGCGCTGTATACGTTCTACAACGACCAGGCGCCGTTCCTGCGCGGGTTCCTTCAGCATTATGAAACCCGCACCCGCATGGGCTACGCGGAGGATACCGTCCACCTGCTGGACGACGCGCTCACCATCAACTTCGGTGCGAAGTCGCTGAGCGTAACTACGGATGCGACCTCACTGGTGCCGACCAGCGCCTTCGCGCAGGGCCAGATGAAGGCGAGCAAGGGCTTCCTCCCGCAGGCCGGTATCGACTACAAGCTCGACGCCAACCAGGACGTCTACGGCTCGTATGCGAAGAACATCGCGGCCTACGGGTTCACGCCGTTCGGTACCTCGCAGGCGTCGTTCGATGCGGCCAAGAGCCAGCTGAAGCCCGAGGAGTCGCAGACCTGGCAGGCCGGCTATCGCGCCCATGGCGACACCTTCGAGGCGTCGGTGGGCGTGTTCTACACGCGCTTCGCGAACCGCCTGCTCGTGACCACGCCGTGCCCGGCCGTGGTCACCTGCGCCTCCTCGCTCAACAACGTGGGTGACGTGAAGAGCAAGGGCGCGGATCTCGCCTTCCTGTGGAAGCCGGTAGACGGCCTCAGCTGGCTCAACTCGCTCTCGTACAACGACTCGAAGTACCAGGACGACTACCAGAGCTCCGGCACGGTCCCCACCGCCGACAAGTACGTGGTCGGTGTGCCGAAGACCATGTTCTCCAGCTCGATCAACTACGCGTTCTCGGGCTGGCGCGCCAACCTCGAGGCCAAGTACACGGGCCGTCGCTACATCACCTACACCAACGATTCCTCGGTGCCTTCCTACTGGGTAGCCAACGCCGGCATCGCCTACGACTTCGGCGTCGTGTCGGTGTTCAAGGCGCTGAGCATCGGGGCCAACGTGACCAACCTGTTCAACAAGCACTACTTCGCGTCGACGGGCACCAACGGTTACCAGGCGTACGACGCGCAGGGTTACAACCAGACCTTGATGGCGAGCGCGCCGCGGCAGTATTTCGTCAACCTCGACGCGCGTTTCTGAGATAGCCGCGACCTGCCGTCGCGGTATTGCAACAGTCCGGCGGCACCATGGCCCGCCCGCGGGGGCCGTCCGACAGGGGGACGGCCTGGTTGCGGGCGGTCCTCCCCCGGATATCCCCATGTCTAAGCTATCCATCGCCGCGGTGCCCCGCCGCGCGATCCTTACCCTCGCCATCGCAGTCGCGGCGGTCGCGGGTACCTTGGTGTTCATCATGCAGCAGCGGTCGCATGCCATGTCCACCCCCAGCCTTGACGATATCGCGACGCCCGCCCCCACCGCGGGCGCCGACGCTTCAGGCGTGACCATTCTGCTCGGGCTGGCGCGCGATGCCACGCGTGACGGCCGGCTGATCGCTCCCGAAGGCAACAACGCCTACGAGTACTACCTCAGCGTGCTGCAGCTGGACGCCAACAACGCCACCGCCCAGGACGCGTTGCGCGAAACGCTGCCGTTCGCCTCCCAGGAAATCGAGCGGCAGATCAACCGTCGGGAACTGCAGGACGCCCGTCGCGAGATCGCCCTGCTGCGCGATTACGACCCGACCAACTACACGCTGATCATCCTGGGGGCCAAGCTCGATGCCCAGCAGCAGGTGGTCACCGCCGAGGACGAGGCGCGGGCCGAGCAGATGCGGCGCCGTAACGGCTGACCGCGCCGCGGACAGGGCGCGGGGTTAGAATCGCGCCATGTCGAATCCGATCCGGCCCTTCAAGGGCATCCTTCCCCGCCTCGGCGCCCGCGTGTATGTCGACCCGGCGTCCACCGTCATCGGCGATGTCGAGCTCGCCGACGATGTCTCGGTGTGGCCGGGCGCGGTGGCTCGCGGCGATGTGCACCATATCCGTATCGGCGCCCGCAGCAACCTCCAGGACGGCGCCATCATCCACGTCACCCACGATGGTCCGTACAGCCCGGGCGGTTTCCCGACCCTCATCGGCGAGGACGTCACCATCGGCCATGGCGCGGTGATCCACGCCTGCACTATCGAGGACGCCTGCCTGATCGGCATGCACGCCACCGTGCTCGATGGTGCCGTGGTGAAGAAACACGGCTTCGTCGGCGCGGGCACGGTCATTCCGCCCGGCAAGGTGGTCGGCGAGCGCGAGCTCTGGCTGGGCAATCCCGGCAAGCTGGTGCGCGTGCTGAGCGATCGGCAGGTAGAGCAGTTGTATTACTCGGCGGCCAATTACGTGCGCCTCAAGGACGACTACCTGGCCTGATCGCCCCTGAATGCCGGGGCGGGCCCCACGTGTTGCCGCTTGATTTGCCTCCGCGCGGGCTCCACGCTGGGCGCCTGAGAGGAGATGAACCCATGGATACCCGCACCAATCCGCTGTTGGACCCGCAGGCCCTGCCGACGTTCTCGGCCATTCGTCCCGAGCACGTCGAGCCCGCCATCGACAGCCTCATCGCCGCCGAGCGCGCCGCCATCGATGCCATCGCCGCGGCCGGCGCGCCGCGCGACTTCGAGCACGTGATCCTGGCCCAGGAACGCCTGGACCAGGCCATGTCGCGGGCCTGGTCGCCGGTAAGCCACCTGCACTCGGTGGCCGACTCGGAGGCCCTGCGCAAGGCGCACGGCGCCGCGGAAGAGAAACTCACCGAACACGGCATGGAAGTGGGCCAGAACCGCGACCTCTACGCCGCCGTGCAGGCCGTGGCCGACCGGCCGGATTTCGCCGGCCTGCCCGTCGCCGCGCGTGCGGCGGTCGAGCACGCCCTGCGCGACTTCCGCCTGTCCGGCGTGGCGCTGGAAGAACCGGCGCGCACGCGTTTCCGCGAGATCGGCGTGGAGCTTTCCCGCCTCACCACCGAGTTCTCCAACGCCGTGCTGGATGCGTCCGAGGCCTGGCACAAGCACATCACCGACGAGCGCGACTTGGCCGGCATCCCCGCTTCCGGACGCGCCGTGTTGCGTGAATACGCCCGCGAGGAAAAGCTCGACGGCTATCTGGTCACGCTCAAGCAACCCAGCGTCCAGGCGGTGCTCACCTACGCGGAGAACCGCGACCTGCGCGAGGCGGTCTACTACGCCTACCAGACCCGCGCGTCCGACCAGGGCCCGGACAAGGGCAAGTTCGACAACTCCGCGCGCATCGAAAAAATCGTCGCGCTGCGGCACGAGGCCGCGCAACTGCTCGGCTTCGCCAATGCGGCCGAAGAGTCGCTGGCGACCAAGATGGCCACTTCGACCGACGCGGTGTTGACCTTCCTGCGCGACCTCGCGGCCCGTGCCAGGCCGGTGGCGAAGAAGGAACTGGAAGAACTGCGCCGCTTCGCCGCCGACGAACTGAAGATCGACAACCTCGAACCCTGGGACGTGGGTTTCGCGGCCGAACGCCTGCGCCAGCAGCGCTATGCGCTGGACGAGGAACAGATCAAACCGTATTTCCCGGCCTCGGCCGCCATCGACGGCCTGTTCATGGTGGTGGAGCGCCTTTATGGCGTGCGCTTCGTGCCGCGCGACGACATCGACACCTGGAACAAGGACGTGAAGTACTACGACCTGGTGAACGCCGACGGCAGCGTGTTCGCCGGGGCCTACCTCGACATGTACGCCCGCTCGGGCAAGCGCGGCGGTGCCTGGATGGACGTGGCCGTGTCGCGCTTCCGCGACGGTGACGAACTGCAACTGCCGGTGGCGTACCTCACCTGCAACTTCCCGCCGCCCACCGACGGCGCGCCGGCCCTGCTCACCCACGACGACGTGCTCACGCTGTTCCACGAATTCGGCCACGGGCTGCACCACATGTTGACCGAGGTGGATATTCCCTCGATCAGCGGCATCGAGGGCGTGGAATGGGATGCCGTGGAGCTGCCCAGCCAGTTCATGGAGAATTTCGCCTGGGATCGCAACGCCCTGCGCGAGTTCGCCCGGCATTACCAGACCGGCGAGCCGCTGCCGGACGATCTGTACCAGCGGATGCTCGATGCGCGGCATTTCCATGCCGGCCTCTTCCTCGTCCGCCAGCTGGAATTCGGCCTGTTCGACTTCCTGTTGCACCGGGATTACGACCCGGCGGTGGGCGCGCGTCCCCTGGACGTCCTGGAGAAAGTGCGCCATGAAGTGGCCGTGCTGCATCCGCCGGCATGGCAGCGTTTTCCGCACGCGTTCACCCATGTCTTCGCGGGCGGCTATTCGGCCGGCTACTACAGCTACCTGTGGGCCGAGGTGCTTTCCGCGGATGCGTTCGAACCGTTCGAACCGTTCGAACAGGCCGGCGTGCTGGACCGGGCCACGGGCGAGCGCTTCCGGAAGGAAGTGCTGGCGGTCGGCTCCACGCGGCCGGCCCTGGACTCCTTCGTGGCCTTCCGTGGTCGCGAGCCGCGGCCGGACGCCCTGCTTCGCAGCTACGGCCTGGCCTGATCGCACGGCCCCGCGCGGCGTCATGGCGCCGCGCGGCTTTCCTTTACAATGGCGCCATGAAGATCGCTTCGTGGAACGTCAATTCGCTCAAGGTTCGCCTGCCCCACCTCCAGCAATGGCTGGCCGAGGTGCAGCCGGATATCGTCGCGCTGCAGGAAACCAAGCTCACCGACGATAAATTCCCCGTCGACGAGATCGCCGCGATGGGCTATCGCTCGGTGTTCTCCGGGCAGAAAACCTATAACGGCGTCGCCCTCCTCGCACGGGGCGAACTGGCCGATGTCGTCACCGATATCCCGGGCCTGGACGATCCGCAGCGCCGCATCCTGGCCGCCACGGTCGGCGATATCCGCGTGGTCGATCTGTACGTGGTGAACGGCAAGGCGCTGGGCGACGAAAAATACACCTACAAGCTCGAATGGCTGGCGCGGGTTCGCGACTTCCTCGAAGGCGAGCGTGCCCGCCACGAGAAACTGGTGGTCCTGGGCGACTTCAACATCTGCCGGGACGACCGCGACGTGTACGACCCGGTCGCCTGGGGCGAGGACATCTTCTGCTCGCCGCCGGAACGCGCCGCCCTGCAGGCCCTGTTCGATATCGGTCTGCATGACAGCTTCCGTCTCTTCAACGAGGACGCCGGTCTTTTCAGCTGGTGGGACTACCGGCAAGCGGCCTTCCGCCGCAACATGGGCCTGCGGATCGACCTCATCTTGATCAGCGATGCGCTGAAATCCCTGGCCACCTCGTCGATCGTCGACAAGGCGCCGCGGAAGTGGGAACAACCATCCGACCATGCGCCCGTCGTGCTGGAGCTGCAGCTTTGAATACCCCCAAATCCGAATGGCCGCGTTCGCTGGACGACGCGGAACTCGAAAAACTCGACATCTACCTGCGTGCCCACGGTAACGACGGCGACCTGATGCTCGACGGCGTGCATGGCCTGCTTTCGGCCATCGCCATCGGGCCGCTCGAGGTGAAGCCGGAAGAATGGCTGCACGAGGTGCTGCACGACGCCTTCGAGGACGAAGACGAAGGCAACGCCGTGCTGGCGCTGCTTGCCCAACTCAACGACTCCATCAGCGCGGAACTGGACGTCGACGCCTACGAGCCGATCCTCGGCGAGATCGACACCGACGAAGGCCCCATGCTGTCGGCGGGCGGCTGGTGCGAGGGCTTCAGCCGCGGCATCGATATGCGCGCGCAGCTGTGGGAAACCCGGCTGGCCGAAGATCCCACCCTGATGCAGCTGCTCGGCCCCATCATGGCGCTGGCAGTGGACGAGGGTGTGCTGCAGGCCGACGCGGAGTTCGAGAAACTCACCGACGAGGAATACGACGAGTGCCTGGGCCAGCTGCCCGAGGTGCTAAACGCGGTCGGTGAATACTGGCGTACCAACGGCCCCACGGAAGACGAGCTCAAGGCGATGACGCGCCCGCGCAGCGAAGCCGAGGACGGCCCACCCCGGCAGCGCTCCGGCCACTGGGTGCACTGACGACGCGGGCGAAACGGATCGTTCGCCCCACGAGGCTTGGTCTGGTGCCCGACAACCGGCATCTTGGTGGGCATCGACACCGGAGTACCGTCATGACCCAACGAACTATCGCGCGCCGCGTTCGCGGCATGGATACCGCCGACGGCGCCGGCGTGAAGCTCAAGCGTGTGATCGGCCAGCCGGCGCTGGACATGCTGGACCCGTTCCTGCTGCTGGATGAATTCCGTTCCGACCAGGCTGGCGACTACATCGAAGGCTTTCCCGATCATCCCCATCGCGGCTTCGAAACCGTGACCTACATGCTCGCCGGGCGCATGCAACACGGCGACAACCAGGGCAATCGCGGCGACCTGGGTCCGGGCAGCGTCCAGTGGATGACCGCGGGCAGCGGCCTGGTCCATTCGGAAATGCCGCAGCAGGAGGCCGGGCTGATGTGGGGCTTCCAGCTGTGGGTGAACCTGCCGGCCGCCGACAAGATGACCGCACCGCGCTACCAGGACATCCCGCCGGGCGACATCCCGGTGGTACAGCCGGCGCCCGGCGTGACCGTACGCGTGATTGCCGGTGAGCTGGAAGGTGTCAGCGGCCCCGTGGCGGGTATCGCCACGCAGCCGGTGTACCTGGACATCGCGTTGGCTGCCGGTGCGCACTACGACCTGGGCCTGCCCGCCGGGCACAGCGCGTTCGCCTATGTGTTCGACGGCACCGCCGCCCGGGTGGCCGGCGAGTCGCTGGCACGCAGCGAACTGGCGGTGCTCACGGAAGGCGAAGCCCTGAGCCTTGCCGCCGTCGAGGCCGCCCGTGTGCTGGTCGTGGCAGGGCGTCCCCTGCGCGAACCGGTGGCGCGCTACGGCCCGTTCGTCATGAACACCCAGGCGCAGATCCACGAGGCCATCGCCGATTTCCGTGCAGGGAAATTCTGATCGCACCGGCTGAAACTGAACGGCCCGGTGAAGTTCCCCGGGCCGTTTAGCCTTCAGACCGGATGCCATCGCTAGCATCGGCACCCTACGCATTCGCGAGGAATTCATTGCCCATGCGCTTTTTGCTCACGGTCGTACCGATTACCGCGGCGCTCATCATCGCCGCCTGTTCACCCTCGTCGCCTGACGCGGCCTCCGCCACTGCGCCGCCTGCGGCGTCGTCGGCCGCTGCCGATGCCACACCGGCCCCTGGTAAGAATGCGCCGGCGAACCCCGCGCTGGGCTCGCCCGGGTGGTACGCCTGGGTGGACAAGACCCTGGCGGTCAGCGACGACGGTCACGGCCCGCGGCCAGATACGCCTGCCTGGAACCAGGCCGTGAACGCGAAGCTGGGCCAGGAGGCGCCGCAGTCGGCGCCCGGGTCACTCGAGTGGCAGCAGGCGGTGGATGCCCTGCTGCGCACCCGCGTCGCCACGCACTAGGAGCGCGGCGGCTTCGTGGCCGTGCCGGTGGCTTCCATCGGCACGGTATACGTCGTGACGCCCCGCCGCAGCTTCACCTCGCCCGAAGGCAACGAGAGCACCAGGCCGCCGGGAGGGTCTATCGGTTGGGTCAGCGTCAGCGTGGCCGTTCCGCCGGTGGCCTTCAACGTATAGCCGAGACGTCCGTACGGCGTGCGCAGGTCGCGTAGCGCGATGCCGTCGCCGGCCAGCCACGCCGGCTGCACCCCCGCCGCGAGCACCATCGACTCGTCGGATGGGCGATCGTAGGCGAACAGGTCGAGCGCGGAACGGACATAGTCCGAGGCGATCCACGCGTGCGGCATGTCGCCGACGAAGCGCGGCTCGCGGGGGTCCCGCCCGACCACTTCAGCCCACTGGTTCCAGGCCTGCGGTCGCCGGTCGGCGAAGAAGAAGGCGATCAGGTCGCCCACGCGATTCCGCCAGCCGAGGCGGACGAAGCTGGCGATCGTGCGCAGTTCGTAGGGCGTGTAGTCCTTCCAGGCCACGCTGCCGTCGCGTCGCGCCACGAAGGCCCGCCAGTATTTCTCGAACGTGGCGTCCACCAGGGCCTTGGGCAACCGCGCCTGCTCGCCACCCGGCGACAGGGCAATGGTGGTGGATGTGGCGTCGAAGTCGCCCAGTTCGGCCGATCCCGGAATGAAGTCGATGCCTTTCTCGCGGACCGCCGCGACGATGGACGCATGCAGGTCGTCGCGGAACTGGTCGCGCGAGGCACGGAACGCCGTCTGCCGATCGGTCTGCCCGAGCACGCCGGCCAGTGCCACCGCATCGTCGTAGCCCTTGAGCGCCCAGAAATCGTCCCAGTACGAATGCATCGGCTTGGTCGAATAGCCTTCGTGGCTGATCGACGCCGGCATCAGGCCGTACAGAGCACGGTCGGGGCCCTGCAAACGCCCGGCCTGACGCTCGCCAGCGCGTAGCGTTTCCATGTAATCGACGGCGCGCACCACGTACGGCCACAGGCTTTCCAGCGTGGCGCGATCGTGCGTGTAGCGCCACAGCTCAGCCACGCTGAAGATCAGTTCGCCCTGGCTGTCGTTCTCGGGTACAGGATCCGACCCGCGCGCGTCGACGCAGCAGGGCACCTTGCCGTTGGTGAACTGGTGCGGTGCATACCAGCGGATGAACTCGCCGGCGACGTCCTCGTGGCCGGTACGCAGCAGGCCCTCCAGCATCATCGCGCCATCGCGCACCCAGGTGCGCGAATACGAGCGGGTACCCGGCTGCAACGCGGAGCCGTCACGCGAGATGAGGATCTGCGCGACACCGCTGCGCATCGTGTCGACCAGCGGCTGGGCCTGCGTCGGCACGCGTATCGCGACACGGTCCAGCTTGTCGCGCCACAACGCCGCCACGGCATCGGCATGGCTGGCCAGCCAGTGGCCGGCATCCGCCGGCAGCGGGATGTCGTCGTCCTGCTTGACGGGAATCACCAGGCCCAGATCGACATGGCCGTGGGCCGGCACGTGCACGTCGTATAGCAGGGCGCCCTGGCCGAAGCCGTCGTCGGCATGCAGCGAGCGTGTCGTCGGGCGCTCGCCCGCATCGAGTCGTTCGCTGAGCGTCTTTGGCGTGTTACCGCTGGCGACGAAGCTCGTGGTCGCCTGCAAGGGCACGACCTTGCGCGTGCCGTTCACCACCAGCGCATGGCCGTCCCAGGCGAGGTCATGGATCGGGCTGGTGCCCCCCGGCGCATTGAGGAACTGCGTGGGTGGATTGACCTGGAAGGGACGCGCGGCCAGGGCGAGCGTGACGTCACGCGCGGTGTCTCCCGCGTTATTCACGCGGTAGCCGACCACCAGCTGCGAGGCGCCGGCGGCGCCCTGCGCGAACGCGGTGGTGGTGAGCGAGAGGTCACCCTTCGTCCACTGCACGGACGGCAGCGGCAGGTAGCGGTCGCGCAACCACTGCGTGGTGCTGACGTCGGCCCATGTGACCAGCGCGCCGCGATCGATCAGGAACGGTTCGAGGGAGAAGCCGCCGCGGGTGACCTCCACCGCGCCGTCCTCCGAGATCAGCGCGGAATCGCGGCTGCCGCCATCCACACCGACGATCGTCCAGTACGACTGCTCGCCGGAAAAGCCGCGCGGGTAGAGCCCGCGACGCACGTGTTTGGCGCGCTCCTCGAACACCGCATTGGCAGTGGCTGCGGGCGTGGGCACGGCTTCGGGAGGCCGCGCGGTCAGGGTGAGGTTGTCGAAGCACACCGAGCCGCGGTTCGCGGTGGGCGGCATAGCGTCGCGCGCACCCGGTATAGCGGCCTGGCCGTGCGCCTCCTTGTAGACGACGAACTCCACCTCGCGCGTGTGGCGCAGCGTGCGGTCCGCAACCGGGCCCCAGGCGAAGGAGACCTGGCGACTGGTCGCCTGCATGGACTGCCAGGCATCGGTCGGGACGAAGCCGGGCTGCTGGAACCACCACACGTTGTCGCCGCTGTCGTCGATCAGTTTCAGCTGCAGCGTGTTGGGCGGCATGCTGCCGCGCACGTCGAAGCCCAGCGCGAAACCCGTGGGGAAATCCAGAGGCAGCGTCTTGCGGATCGAGGCCGCACCGGACACGCCGTTGAAATCGTAATCCAGGCAGATCGCCTGCCCGGTCTTGCCGGCCACGGTGCGCAGCGAGGCGGAGACGTCGTCGGTGTGCGTGGCGGTCCAGCCGGCGGTGGTGTCGAAACCGTCGAGCAGGCGGGGGGTGTCCTCGCCTTGCGCGGGCAGGGTGACGACGGCCGCCGACAGCAGCAGCGAAAGCGAGGCGAGGCGTGACATGGTCCTATCCCTTGACGCTGCCCATCAGCAGGCCTTCGAGGTAATAACGCTGCAAGGCGAGGAACAGCACCAGTACCGGCAGGATGGTGACGACGGAGCCGGCCATCATCAGCTCGCTGTCCTGCACGTGCTCGCGCGACAGCGATGCCAGGGCGATGGGCAGCGTGTAGTGCTCCTGCCCGGTCAGCGCGATCAGCGGCCACATGAAGTCGTTCCACGCGGCCAGGAAGGTGAAGATCGCCAGCGTCACCATGATCGGTTTCAACAGCGGCATGACGATGGTGGCGAAGATGCGGAACTCGCCGGCGCCGTCGATGCGCGCCGCTTCCATCAGGTCGTTCGGGATGCCGCTGGCGTACTGCCTGACCAGGAAGATGCCGAAGATGGTGGCCAGCGCGGGCACGATCACGGCACCGTAGGTGTTGACCAGGCCCATGTACTTCAACAGCAGGAACAACGGCAGCATGGCCACCTGCGCGGGAATCACCAGCGCGCCCAGCAGCAGCTGGAAGAGGCGCTGGCGCCCCTTGAACTCCAGCTTGGCGAAGGCATAACCGGCCATGAGGTTGAACGCCAGCGAGACCACGGTGATCGCCGTGGAGATCAGCAGGCTGTTGAGCAGGTAACGGCCCATGCCTGCGTTGAGGAACAGCTGGCGGTAGTTGCCCAGCGTCCAGTGCGTCGGCAGCACGGGCGGCGGCAGGGCGCTGGCCTCGCCGGGTGTCATGAACGACACCGACAGCATGTAAAGCAGTGGCGCGAGCGCGATGCCGGCCGCGCCGATCAGCAGTCCGTTGATGAGGGCCTTGGCGATACGCGGGCTCATGCGGGCTCTCCCTGTTTCGACAGCCGGAGCATGGCGGCGGTGACGGCGAACATGATGACGAAGAGGATGAACGCCACCGCGGAAGCGGAACCGAGGTTCCACCACTTGAAGCCTTCTTCGTACATCAGGTACAGCACCGAGGTGGTGCTTTGCAGCGGGCCGCCTTCGGTCATGACATACGGTTCGGCGAACAACTGGAAGTAGCCCGACACGGTGAGGATGCTCACCATCACCATCGTGGGCTTGAGCATCGGCAGGGTGATGTGGCGGAACTGCGCCATGGCCGAGGCGCCGTCGATGCGCGCAGCCTCGTACAGGTCACCCGGAATGGCCTGCAGCCCCGCCATGAAGATGATCATGTTGTAGCCGAAGTTCTTCCACACCGCGAACAGGATGATCGTGGGCATGGCCCAGTGCGGATCGCCCAGCCAGTCCACCGTGGGCACGCCCAGGTTGTCCAGCACGTAGTTGATCAGGCCGTACTTGGTGTTGAACAGGTAGCGCCAGATCACGGCCACCGCCACGACGGTCGTGACGACGGGCGCGAACAGCGCGGTGCGGAAGAACGGCTTGAACCGCGCCATGGGCGAGTTCAGCAGCATGGCCGAACCCAGCGAGGCCATCAGCGACAACGGTACGCCTACCACCACGAAATACACGGTGTGACCCAGCGCCGACCAGAACAACGGCCGCTGCAACAGCGACCAGTAATTCTGCAGGGCGACGAAGCGCAGGTTGCGGATGTCCGCCAGCGCGTAGAGGTCGTAATCGGTGACCGAAAGCACCAGCGCCGCGATCACCGGCAGCAGGAAGAACAATCCGAGGACGATCATCGCGGGTGCGATGAACAGCCAGGCGGCGCGGGACGTAGTCATGGGCTTGCCTTGTGGCCGTGGTCGAGCATCCAGCGGCGTTTTTCGAGGAGGCGGTCGGCACGGCGATCGATCTCGGCAGCGGCCTCGTCCACCGTGAGGTCGCCATGCGCGGCTTGCGCGGCGACGAGCTGCATCTCGGTGACGATGCGTTCCCACTCCGCCACGGGCGGGGTCGGCTTGGCGCGGTCCAGCTGGTCGCGGAAAGCCGTGGCCTTGTCGTCATCCTTCAGCGCCGGGGCCTCCCACGACGAGCGGCGCGGCGGCATGTCGCCGAGGATCTGGTAGAACCGCTCCTGGATGGCCGGACGCGACAGGAACTCGATCAACGCCCAGGCATCGTCCTTGTGTTGCGAGCGACGGAAGATCACCAGGCTGGAACCACCCGCGTTGGACGCGCCCGGACCGTTGGGCCCCGGTAGCGCCACCGTACCCCAGTCGCCTTGCTGCTCCGGCGGCAGGCGGTGGCGGAACTCGCCGATGTTCCACGGGCCGGACAGGTAGAACGCATAGAAACCCTGGCCGAACGCGGCCCAGGGATTACCCACGCCGACGTTGGTCATCATCGGCGCCTGCTGGTCCTTGAAGATCGACACGTAGAACGCCAGCGCCTTCCTGAACCCCGGGCTGCGGAAATTGCCGTAGCGTCCGCCGTCGCGCAGCAGCGGATCGTCCTGCTGCAAGGCAAGCGCCAGCAGCTGCTCGAACTCGTTGGTGGGCAGCAGCACGCCGTAGGTGGTGCCGCGCGGCTGAGCCAGCTTGACCATCATCGCCTGCCACTCGGCCCAGTCGCGTGGCGGGTGGTCGTAGCCCACCCTGGCCAGCAGGTCTTTCCGGTAGAACAGCAGGCGCGTGTCCACATACCAGGGCACGCCGTACAGGTGGCCGTCGATGACGTTGGTGGACCAGATCGCGGGGAAATAGTCCTTCGGATCGACCACCTTCGACATGGCGACGCGTGCATCCAGTGGCTCGATCGCCTCCAGCGCCACCATCTCCGGCACCCAGGTGTTACCCACCTGGGTGATATCGGGCGTGGAGTCGCCGGCATACGCCGTCAACAGCTTCTGGTGCGCGGCGGTGAGCGGCAGCTGCTGCACTTCCACGTGCAGCCCGGGATGCTCGCGCTCGAACTCGGGCAGCAGCTTGGCCACGGCTTCGCCTTCGCGCCCGATGGTCCAGAACTGCAGCGTGCGCGTGCCGGCCGGCGGCTTGGCGCACGCCAGCAGCGCGGCGGTCATCACCACGCAGGCCGCCGCTTGGCGCAGGTAACGGGTCGCGCGCTTCACCACAGGTCGGCGGCCGTTTCGGCGTCCAGCCAGCCGCCCGAGAAGCCCGCGCGCTGCAATCCCTTGCGGATGTACGGGTTCTTCTTCATCACGCTCCACACGAAGTCGCTGCGGTAGTTCTCGATCATCAGCACGATCGGGCCCTGGTCGATGCCCAGGTGCACGGTATCGGCCCAGCCGAAGCCCGGGATGATCCGGCCCGTACGCACTTCCGTGCGGGTGTCGAAGGTGAGGTTGAACGCGTCCACGAAGCCGTACTTCGTGTAGATGTTCTGGCCGTACTTCTTCTTCATTTCCTGCAGCGCCGGTATGACGATCTCCGGCGCGAACGCGATGGAGCCGCCGGCGGCCGTCGGCACCAGGGTGCCGTCGTCGGAGATGTAGTCCAGGCCGGCGCCGCGCGCCGTGTAGCCCTGGTAGGTGCGCTCGCGGTCGCCCTGCTTGACGATCAGGCCACCGGGGCCGTTGCTCGCGGTCAGGCCCCAGACGTTCTTGCCGTAGCCGTTCCAGCCGCCGGGGTTGGCGATCGCATAGGCCTGCTGCGAGTACGCGGCGCGGCGGCTGTTCTCGAAGTAGTCCATGTCGTGCGCCCGGCCCCACGCATCGCGGATGCCGCGGAAGTCGACCCAGGTATGGCTGTACTGGTGCCCGAACAGCGGCGCGAAATTGAGGAAGGTCTGCCCGTGGAACTCGCCCCAGGTCTTGTCGTAGGTCTTGGTCCAGGCCTGCCACGCGTCCTCGCCGACCGGGTGGGTGGGTGAGCCCAGCGCCAGGATGTAGACCAGCATGCCTTCGTTATAGCCCGCCCAGTCGTGCGGGATCATCTTGCCGCCGGGTGTCCAGCCCATGCTGATCAACGGCGCGTTGTTCTGCGCCCACGGCCAGTCCACGCGACGATAGATCTGGTCGGCGATGTCGCGGATTTCCTTTTCCTTCGCATCGTCACGGTCGTAGTAGCTCTGCGCGAACAGCACGCCGCCCAGCAGCAGCGTGGTATCCACGGTGGACACCTCGACCCAGCGGGCCTCGCGCTTGCCGGTCTGCATGTCCAGGAAGTGGTAGAAGAACCCGTGGAAGCCGGTGGCGTCGTCCTCGGAATCGTTCTGTGGCGCATCGCGGAAGAACCGCAGCGTGGCCAGCGTGCGGTCCACCGCCTGCTCACGCGTGATGTAGCCGCGTTCCACGCCCACGCCATAGGCGGTAAGGCCGAAGCCCACCGAGGCGATGGAAGCGAACGACTGCGTCGGGTAGTGGTCCGGCACCAGGCCGTTGACCGGATTGCCGCTGTCCCAGAACCACTGGAAGGTGCGTTTTTCCAGGTCGACGATCATGGGGGGGACGGGGTGCAGGTCTTTCAGGGTTGCCACGGATGGCGCGTGCTTGGTCATGGCCGGTGCCTTCTGTGCCATCGCCAGCGGGACGGCGCAGGCGAGCAGGGCGCCCATGGTGAGGGAAAGACGCTTGATCGTGTTGACTTGCATGACGTGAATCCTGGCGCTTGCGAGGCACGGAACGCACGGTGGGGCCGTCGTCGTCGTGGTTGCCTTCCTCGTGAGGGAGCGCAGGCGATCCTGGCTTGCGCGCGTAAACGTTTACGGCTACAGGGAAAATAAAAGTCCCGAAGGACCGGGTCTCCCATAAAAGAAGCGCCCGCGGGGAGACTCGCGGGCGCCAAAGTATGGCGCATCCGGCGAACCGGATGCGCCGGGTGGATCAGAACTTCAGGCCGACGGTGAAGCGGGCGGTACGTGGCACGAAGACGATGTTGCCCTTCTTGTTGTAGGCCACCGGCTGGCTGTTGAGCTCGCCGTTCGAACCCCAGTTCGTGTTGTAGTCGGCGAAGTTCTGCCAGTTGAACAGGTTCAGGATGTCGAAGCGCGCATAGATCTTCGTGTTTTCGCCGAGGATGAAGTCCTTGGTGAGCTGCAGGTCGACGTCGCGGTAGCCCCAGATGTTGCCGCCGACGAGGAACTTCGAACCGCTCGGCGTCGCCGAAACCGGTACGCAGGTCGATCCATCGGCGAACGTGGCGCCGTAGCAGGCAACATCGTTCTTCGGCAGCGGTGTGGCCAGCGTCAGCTTGATCGACCCACTGATGCCCCACGGCAGGTCCAGGGCGCCCGTGGCCACGAAGCGATGCTTCGACACGGCGTTGGACGTGATGAACGGATAGTCGTTGAGCGTCGGATAATCGAACGAGTAATGCTCGTTGATATCGCGGTTCTGCTTGGCGTGCGAGAAGGTGTAGGCGAAGCTGGTGCTCCAGCCGGACTCCTTCGTGTACGGCTTCTGGGCCGACAGCAGGACCTGGGTGGTACGCGTGGCGATACCGTTGTCACCGAGGATCAGGCCACCCACGTTCGGGATGGGCTGGTCACCCGCGCTGGCGCCGCCCGGCGTGGCGAAGTAGCTGCCGTTCGGCAGGCGGTTGCCGAGGGTGAATGCGAAACCGTCGCGGCTGAGCACGCGCGTCACCGTGGCATCGGTCTGCCAGTCGCCGATCGTGTTCGACATGCCCAGGCTGAACTGGTCGCTGTAAGGCGCCTTCAGCTTGTTGTTGAGCATGTCGACTTCCTGGCCGGAGTTGCCACCGACCAGATAATTCTGCAGTACGCCCTGACCACCCAGGAAGGCCGGGTTGAAGGGGACGCAGGTCGACGAGGTCGTATCGCACGGATGGCCCGGCACGTTGAAGCGCAGCGTGGTCTGCGGCAAGGCCTGCTTGGTCACTTCCGTCTGCAGGTAGTCGAAGAGGTTACGGTCGTACGCGCGGCCGGCGCCACCGTGGAACACGTGGGCTTCGTCGCCGAACAGGTCGTAGGAGAAGCCGAGGCGCGGCTGCCAGGCGCCGCGGAAGTTCTTCCGATTGTGACCATTGCTGGTGTAGTCGCCGATGTTCACGCCGCCCGCGGCGAGTGCGTCGCCATAGGTCTCACCCGGCGCGGCGCCCGCATACGGGTTCTGCGCATTGATCGCATCGAGCACGCGCTGCGACGTGACGAAGTTGGTGTAGGAGGGGTTGGCCTCGTAGTCCCAGCGCACACCGAGGTTCAGCGTGAGCTTGTCGTTGACGGACCAGTCGTCCTGGGCAAACACGCCGTACTGGCGAGCCGTGGTCTTCGCCACGCCATCCTGGCCCGGCAGTGCGGACGCGTAGAACACCTGCCACGGCTCCGCCGAGGTGCCCTGGCCCGGGCGCACGTCGTAGAAGAACTGCGGGTTCTGCGCGGCCACGTCCGACGCCTTCAGTTCGACCGACTTGAACTTGTAGCCCAACTTGACGACGTGATCGCCCTGCCACTCCAGATTGTTGAACGTGAAGGTATCCGAGATGCTCGGACCTTCCTGGCTCTTGTTCTGGGTCGCACGGGGGTCGGCGGCGCCGGTCGTGATGATCGTCGGGTTCTGGTTGTTCGCGATGTCCTGCGGATACGAATACGTGTAGCCGTTGCCGATCTGCAGCGGGTTGGCGGCGACGTAGGCGTTCTCGTAAGCGAGGATCAGCTCGTTGTACCAGCTGTCACCGCTGTGGGCCCACTTGAAGGTGCCACGCGTGTCGTGGTTCTCGCCTTGCGTACCGGCGGACGCGGCTGTGCCGGTACCGGTGCCGCCGAGCTGCGTCTCGCGGCGCACCTGCGTGCTCACCTCGATACGGTCGCGGTCGGTCAGTTCCCAGTCGATCTTGCCGAAGTACAGCTTCTCGTCGAACGTGAGGTTCGAGGAGCCAAGCTGGGACTGGACGTTCGCCGGCAGGTCGTTCTCGATGTTGGCGACGCCGACGGCATTGGGCGTGACGGAGATCGGCGTATTGAATTTCTTCTGCTCGTAGGCGATGAAGAAATGCATCTTGTCCTTGATGATCGGACCGCCGAGCGCGAAACCGTATTCCTTGGATTCCGAATCGACCTTGCCGTTGGTCTTCTCGATCGGCGTGCGGTTACGGAACGCGTCGTTCGTGTAGGTGCCGAACACCTCACCGTGGAACTCGTTCGTACCCGATTTCGTCTCGGCGGTGATCGCCGCGGACGAGACCTGGTCGTATTCGGCCTTGTAGTTGTTGGTGATGACCTTGTATTCGCCGATGGCCAGCTGCGGGAACGGGTTGCCCTGGCTGCCGTTCTGGCCAGAAACACCGCCTTCCTTCACGTAGCTCTTCTGGCTCACGCCGTCGATGTAGACGTTGGTCGAGCTGGTGTTCATCGCGCCGCCGCGCAGCGACGTGTTGCCCTTGGCATCCACGTTGAAGACCATGCCCGGCACGGTGTCTGCGAACTCGAGGAAGTTACGCGAGACCTGCGGAATGGTAGCGATCTGGTGCAGCGAGATCGTCTGGCCCACTTCGGGCGTCTTCACTTCCTGCACCGTCGTCGCCGAAACCGACACGCCTTCCATGCTGGTGGCGTTGGCGGCGGTCGCCGACGCGCCCTGCGCGGGCGCGGCAAGATTGACGGTCGCCGTGGAGGCCACGGTCAGGGTGATGTTCTGTTCCGTACCCGGACCGGCATCCACCTTGTACGAGGCGGGCGGCAGACCGTTGATGACATACGAGCCGTCCTGGCCGGCCGTGGCGTGGCGGGTCAGGCCGGTCTGCGGGTTGAACACCGTGACGTTGGCGCCCGGCGTGGCTTTACCGCGCAACGTGGCGTTGGCGCTCTGCGCCATGACCATGCCAGGCGCGATCGCGGTGGCGACGGCGGCGGCAATCACGCTGACCAGCAGCTTCTTCTTCAGATGCATCGACGCTTTCATTTGTTTTCCCCTCTCCCAAATCTTCTTGTGTGTGTTGTCCGGCCCAGCCGGGCGCGTTTCACGGTGGTCGACGTTGATGTCGTGACGCGGTGGGCGTGCCACTTTTCTTCGTTGAGAGCGTTCTGCCCCCGTGTAAGGCGCCGGTGCCGCAAGGCGGACCGGTGACCGTGCTGTGAGTCCTGCTGTGTCGCCGTCCTGATACATCCAGCCACGGCCCGGCAAGCCGTGTAGCGATGGGCCGGTCAGGCCCGTCGTCGTAGCGTGTCGTTACCGCCGCAGGAGGCACGGACGACCAGTTCGGTGCCGACGACACGCGGTTCTGGCGTGGCGTCGTCGGGCGATTCGATCATGCCGGCGAGGCGTGCCAGCGCCGCTTCGCCCAACTCGGCGATGCGGATGCGCACGGTGGTCAGCGGCGGTGAGACGTAACGCGCCATGGGAATATCGTCGAAGCCGGCCACGGCGATGTCCTCGGGCGTGCGCACCCGGGCCTCGGCCAGGGCAGACAGGCAGCCGATGGCCATCATGTCGTTGGCGGCGAAGATCGCATCCGGGCGCGGCACCATGGCCAGCGCCTGCTTGCCGGCGCGGTAGCCCGATTCCTCGGTGAAGTCGCCCGGCAGGATGGCAGCCCGGTCGCCCAGGCCCGCGGCGCTCAGCGCGGTGCGGTAACCACGGCAGCGCTCCTGCACGTCGTGGTTCACTTCCGGGCCGGCGATGAACACGATGCGCTTTCGGCCCAGGCCGAGCAGGTGCTCGACCATCGCCTTCGCGCCGCCGAAGTCGTCCACGTCCAGCGAGGCCTGCCGCTCGGAGCGGACATGGCTGTTGATGAGGACGGTGGGGACTACCACGGGCAGGTTTTCTTCCAGGAACGCCTCGTCCGCGTGCGGCGACATCACCAGCAGGCCGTCCACGCGGCCCTGCATGGAGCGCAGTGCGATCGCGGCCTCGGTGGCGTCGCCGTGGGAGCTGGACACCAGCAGGTAAAGGCCACGGGCGCGCGCGGCGAGGTCGATGCCACGGATCAGTTCGGACCAGAACGCGCCGTGCAGGTCGGGCAGCAGGGCCCCGATGGTCTGCGTGCGACGGGTGATCAGGCTGCGGGCACCGCTGTGCGGGACATAACGCAGGCGAGCGGCCACGTCGCGGATACGCTTCTGCGTTTCCGCCGTAACGCCACTGTGCCCGTTGAGCGCGCGCGAGACCGATGCCACCGATACGTTGGCCATCCTCGCGACGTCTTTGATCGTCACACTCACGTCGTTCCTGCCCTCTACCCCTGCCCCTCAAGGGGCTGACGGCGCGGAACGTAAACGTTTTCATGGCACCTTGTAAAGCCTGCGAAATCAAGCGGTTGCTGCGGTGCGACAGGAACCCATGACGGTGGCAATACCACTATGTGAAGAGAAGCCGAAAAACCTGTGAAGACAATAGGTTGACTGGTACGCAAAACATTGCTGCGACGCAGCATCGATAGGCTTTGGAAACACGACGTTTGTTAATAACTGTCGTGCTCAGTAACGTGCGTTACGTCGACGCCCACACGCTGCAAGGGTCTCCCTTCACCGCGCGCTGGCGGGTCGCCAAGGCGAGCCAGGCAAAGCCGATACCCATCGCGATGGCGACGATATCCACGCCAAGTACGGTGTAACGACCTTCCGCCAGCGTCCGCAGCAGCCGCTCCCCGTGCAGCACCATGTCCAGCGCGCCGACCGCGATGCTGACCGCCGCCGTGGCCGCCAGCAGCTCGACCGCCGCCCTGGCGGGACGGCGCCAGAAGGTCCAGATGAGGGCCAGCGCGAATGTGCCGAAGCACACGGGCTGGACGATGTCCGTGCCCTCGGTGCCCGCCACGGACCCGAGCAGGTTGCCGAGGAAAGTGCAGGAAATCGCGAAGCACGCGCCGATGCACACCCCGACCGTGGCCGTCGCCATGGCGCGCACCTTCAACGGCTGGTCGGCCTGGCGCCGTTTGCGGCGGGTCTCGATGTACAGCAGGTTGCCCGAATAGAACAGGAAGGCACCGGCCAGTCCGAGCAGGAAATACAGCCAGCGCAGCGACAGCGAGCCGAACGTGCCGAAGTGCAGGCCGAAGATGGCGGCATAGGTCGCGTGATTGGCATCGCGTGCGCCACTGACCTGGACCTTCAGCACCCGGCCGTCCACGGCGTCGAGCGACACCATGCCGTATTCGCCCAGGGTCTTCGTGGAGGTGCCGCGTACCTCGGCGGCGGCCCCCGTATGCCCGTAATGCACGTAGCGCATGTAGTCGGGCTCGAAATCCGCCGCGCCGGCGGCCAGGGCGGCCTGGCGGGCGCGCGCGCCGAGTTCCGCCGGGGTCAGCATGACGGCGCTGCCCCCGCCGTCCCGGGTCTCGGGCAGCGCGCTGGTCATGCGCTCGAATGCGCCCATCAGCTTGCCGTCGAAGGCCACGGTGTTGAAGGCCACCAGCATCACCAGGGTGAGGCACAGCAGCGCCCCGGTGATGGCGAAGATGATGTGGAACGGCAGGCTGAGGATACCGATGACGTTGTGCGCGTCCTGCCACAGCCGTTTCAGGTTGTGCCCGGGGCGCAGCGCGAACAGCTCGCGCACCAGGTTGGGCAGGTGGATCAGCAGGCCCGTGAGCAGGGCCAGGCCATAGATGACGCTCACGATACCCATCAGGTAGATACCGATCTGCGGGATACCGAGGTCGTAATGCAGCTCGTAGATGAAGTCGGCCAGACCGTGTTCGTGGTCTTCGGCGTCGCGCGCGGCGGTGTCGTCCAGCGATTGCACGCGCCAGCTGCCGTCTTTCTCCATCCAGTATGCGGCCACCTCGTGCGACGGATGGTCCGCCGGATAGGTGACGCCGATGCTCTCCCGTGCGGCCGGGTGTTTCGCGACGATGTCGGCCAGCATGCGGTGGGCCCGGTCCATGGTGTCCGCGCGGGCCATCTCGGCGCGGGGCATGGCCCAGGTGTCGATCTCGTCGTGGAACATGGTCAGCGCGCCCGCGTAGAACGCGATGAACAGCGCGAAGCCGGCCAGCAGGCCGGTCCAGGTGTGCACGAGGGTAAAGGTGCGGAGCGTGTTGGCTTTCATCGTCTCAGAGCCCCGGCAACATGTGCTTGGCCGCCCACAGCGCGCCAAAGGCGACCAGGTTGGCGATCGCCAGCCAGCCCCAGGCATGCCGGCCGCTGCGGAACAGATAGGTAGCGGCCATGATCCCGATCCATAGCGGGAAGAAAGCCATCATGACGGGCAGCGTCACCGCTTCGCTGGAGCCGGGCCATACCCAGATGACAAGGGCGATGAGCGCCATCGACAGTGTCAGGCCCAGCAGGATGCCGGCGAATGTCCTGGCAAGCATCAGCGCGGCTTCCGGGGAGCGGCCGGGCGAATCATCCAGGTGATGTAAGGCCACGCTACCGCGCCGAGCATGAGCGCGGTCAAGGCGGAGAAGATGCCCGGTAGCGAGGTTTCCGAGCCGATCCATGCCATGAGCGCCAGGGCGGCGAATGCCCAGGCGGCCACGCGAGCGGCCCGGCCAAGGGGACGGGCCAGCAGGCGCTGGTTATGCGAGCACACATAGGCGAAGGCCATGGCGAGCAGCGCCGCCAGGCAACCGAGGACATTCATGAAGCGCACACCGGGCAAGTTACTGATTGATAATTATTATCATTTGAGTGTGGGCGGTCAACGCGACCGGCGATTGCCGCGCCGTGCCGTATGGGGCGTAAATCCGCCGGGCGCCGGCCCGTAGGAAACATCTCAAAGGGGTGTCGACGGCGGCGATCTCGCCCGTGCACCAATGCCGACCCCCTGGTCACGTTTCGACCAGTGCTCAAGTTTTGACCAAACCGTCCGCTAACTGAACATGGGTGTTTGGTGAAACTAGCGTTAACCCGACCCGTTAAATTAGAATTAACACCCTACCGATCATCGCCCTGGCCCATGTGCTTACGCGATGCGACAGGAAAAGCCGATAAGCCATTGATGTAAATATCATGTTGACCACGACCCTCATCGCAACGACCTTGATTGCCTTCGCTTTTGCAGCGGCGTCGGTCAGGCGTATTCCCGAGGGCCAGGTCTACAGCGTGCGTCGCCTGGGTCGTGCGCCGTCGTTGCTTGCCGCCGGCACGCATGTGGTGCTGCCGATGATCGATCGCGTTGCGCACAAGATCGACCTTGGCGGGCAGGTGCTGCGCTTCGACGGTGGCACCGTCTATTGGCAGGTCCTGGAGCCGGAAGCCGCCGACGAAGTGATCGACGACGCCCCCGAGCTGATCCGCAGCAATGTGGTGGCCGCGCTGCGTGATTCCTCCACGGCGCACCAGATCGACCGTCGGGCCTTCGGCACCCAGCTCAAGCACGCCGTCAACGGTTCGCTGCGCTCGCGCGGCATGCTGGTGACCCGCGTGGAGCTCGACGCGGCCTGATCCTCCGGGACGTAACCGGCGAACGCTGGCGGCCAAGCGCCATGCCTTCCATACTTGCGGTTTCCCGATGTCCCGGTGCCGCATGACCACCCGCGAAGCCCTGCAATCCCGACTCGAACGCGGCATCGCCGCCCTGGGCATTGCGCTGCCCGACGACGCTGTCGGCCGCCTGCTGGACTATCGGGAACTGCTCGAACGCTGGAACACGGCCTATAACCTCACCGCCGTGCGCGACGCGGACGAGATGGTGACGCGTCACCTGCTCGACTCGCTGGCCGTGGTCCCCTTCGCCCAGGGTCGCACGCTGGCCGATCTGGGCACCGGGCCGGGGCTGCCAGGCATTCCGCTGGCCATCGCCGAGCCGGCGCGCGAGGTGCTGATGGTGGACTCCAACGGCAAGAAGGTCCGCTTCCTCCGCGAAGCGATCCGCTCGCTGAAGCTCGGCAACGGTCGTGCCCTGCAGAGCCGTGTCGAGGAGGTGGAAGGGAGCTTCGAATGCATCACGGCACGCGCCTTCGCCAGCCTGGCCGACATGCTCGGCTGGGGCGGCCACCTGCTGGCGCCCGGCGGCGTATGGCTGGCGATGAAGGGCAAGCACCCGGGGGACGAACTGGCCGGCGTGCCGGCCGGATTCACGGTGGAGGCCATCCATGCCTTGAGCGTGCCCGATGTCGAGGGTGAGCGTCACCTGGTCGTTATAAGGCGCGTCGCACCGGCCAGCTAACAGGCTGCTTTGGACTTTAAACCCAAGCCGGATTAGTATTAATTGGTAACCATATATGCATATCTTGGTGACCGGCATGGCTCAAACGATCAAGCTCGAGAACCTTCGCGACCTCGTCTCCATGGGCGCAGTGAAGACCGCAACCATCCTGGGCCAAAAAGGTGGATACGCGGTCCTGGCGAACATGGGCATGCACGAGCGCATCCTCGCGAATAGGGCGGGCCAGGTAAAAATGTTCGCCACGACCGATACCGCCGTGAAGGAGCTTTCGCGCCTGGGCCTTTCGTCGTTTTTCGTCGACATCTCGCAGTACGAGAAGGGATTGCTTCGTGCGCCTCGCACCGATGTGACCGAACGGGCAAAGCTTGCAGCGGCCGCCCTGGACCGTGACACATGGTTTCGCGCCCAGGTCGAAGAAGCACTGGAGAAAGAGCGGCTGGGCACCGCTACCTGGCACAGTCACGACGACGTGTGGGCCGCCGTGAAGGAGGCTGCCGGGAAAGCTGCGGTAGGTGATGCTGCCCAACCAGCATCCTCGAGAAAGACCGCGGGATCACGCGGGCGCAAATAAGGAACGTAGCGTGGCGCTTCTGTATGAGGACTTGGCCAGAGGCGATCTGGTCGACGCGGCACGGTATGCCGTGCTTATCGAGCATCCCAATCCCCTCGCGTACGTCGCTGCCCTCGAGGCACGTATGCTGACGATGCACGACAACAAAAATCCCGGCGTTGTCGGCCGTACGCCCGGCACCATGGAATGGATACTGTTGCCGACCGACTACATCGCGGTAGTTAAGTGGACGACGAAAACCGATGTAAGGGTCTACCGAGTGCTTCCTTCAAAGAAGATGAAAGAGCCCCGGCAAAAAACCGTTGCCGGCCGGGCTGACGCCCGATCGGGCACAAGGAAGATCCCGTAGCCGAGCTACGGGTCCTGGCTAACGGTGGCATCGGGTATCGCTGGCAGGGACACCATGGCAGGCCAGCCAGTCCCCGTGGACTGCCGCACCCGATCCGGCCCTGGACGACGTCACCTAGGGCGAACCGCCCGTCGATGCTACGCTAACGCCCTTTCCGCGCACGGCAGCAAACGACAGCCCATGGCCCGCATTATCGCAGTCGCCAACCAGAAGGGCGGCGTTGGCAAGACCACCACTTCCGTCAATCTCGCCGCGGCCCTGGCCGCCGCGAAGCGCAAGGTGCTGCTCGTCGACCTGGACCCGCAGGGCAACGCGACCATGGCTTCGGGCGTGGACAAGTACAACACCAAGCCCAACGGCTGCGAAGTGTTGCTCGACGAGGCGCCCATCGCCGACGTGCTGGTCCGTACCGAGGCGGCGTTCGACCTGTTGCCGGGCAATGGCGACCTCACCGCCGCCGAGCTGAAGCTGATGGACGGCATGGCGCGCGAGCACCGCCTGAAGGATCAGCTGGCCAAGGTGGCCGACCGCTACGACAGCATCATCATCGACTGCCCGCCGTCCCTGCACCTCCTCACGCTCAACGCGTTGACGGCCGCCGATGGCGTGCTGATCCCGGTGCAGTGCGAATATTTCGCGCTGGAAGGGCTGTCGAGCCTGCTCGATACCATCTCTGCGGTACGCCAGCGCCTCAACCCCCAACTGGAGGTCGAAGGCCTGCTGCGCACCATGTACGACGTGCGCAACAACCTCGGCAACGAGGTCTCGGCACAGCTCACCCAGCATTTCGGCGACCAGGTGCTGCGCTCGATCATCCCGCGCAACGTGCGCCTGGCCGAGGCGCCCAGCCACGGCCAGCCGATCCACCTGTACGATCGCGGCTCGCGTGGCGCCATCGCGTATATCGGCCTGGCCGGCGAGATCATCCGCCGCGACCGGGCCCGCGCCGCTGCCGCGAGTGGCGACACGGCCGTGGAGCCGGGCGACGAAGCGGCGCCCGACGCCGCCACGACCACTTCTTGAGGACGACCCATGGCAGCAGCTAAGAAACGTGGTCTGGGCCGTGGCCTGGATGCCCTGCTCGGTGGCGGTGGCGGTCCGGACGCCGCGCCCTCCGTGATCGAGCAGGAAGGCGAGCTGCGCCTTCTGCCCATCCAGCAGATCCAGGCCGGCAAGTACCAGCCGCGCAGGCACTGGAACGATGAAGCCCTGGACGAACTGGCCGCCTCGATCAAGGCCCAGGGCCTGATCCAGCCGGTGGTCGTCCGCGCCATCGGCAAGAACAGCTATGAGTTGATCGCGGGTGAGCGGCGCTGGCGCGCGGCCCAGCGCGCCTCCATGAGCGAGATTCCCGCGCTGGTCAAGGACGTGCCCGAGCAGTCTGTGCTGGCCATGGCGCTGATCGAGAACATCCAGCGCCAGGAACTGACCCCGCTGGAGGAAGCCCAGGCGCTGCAGCGGCTGATCGACGAATTCGACCTCACCCACCAGCAGGCCGCCGATGCCGTGGGCCGCTCGCGCGCCGCCGTGTCCAACCTGCTGCGTCTGACCGAGCTTCCCGAATCGATCAAGCAGCTGCTGGACGAGGGCAAGCTGGAAATGGGCCATGCCCGTGCTTTGCTCACCCTGCCGGCCACCGTCGCCGAACCGCTGGCGCTGGAAGCCGCCCGTCGCGGGTGGACCGTGCGCGAGCTGGAGGAAGCCGCACGCCGGGCCCAGCTGGCGCCCAAGGGCAAGGCCAAGGCGGGCGGCGCGGCTGATCCGAACATCGCCAACCTGGAGCGTGAGCTGGCCGAGCGCTTCGCCACGCGGGTGGAACTGGCCCACGGGCGCGGTGGCAAGGGCAAGCTGGTGATCCACTACCACAGCCTGGACGAGCTGGACGGCATCCTGAGCAAGGTCCGCTGAGCGGACTGCTGAAAGGAAGTACGCATGCCGCCGGTCCATAAGGACGTGAACCCGAAGCAGCGCCAGTACGAAGCCATGGTGCGCGCCCTGTCGGCCGACCTTTACCGGTTCGCCTTCTGGCTGTCGCGCTCCGAAACCGTCGCCCAGGATCTGGTCCAGGAGACCTTCCTGCGCGCGTGGAAAAACCTCGACGCCTTGCGCGATGCCGAGTCCGCCAAGCCGTGGCTGATCACCATCCTGCGCCGCGAGCATGCCCGGCTTTACGAGCGCAAACGTTTCGACACGGTGGAGCTCGACGACAGCGTCGCCGAGGATGCCGCCTTCGCCAGCCCCGAACGCAGTGGCGATGCCGCCCAGGTCCGCGACGCCATGCTGAAACTGCCCGAGAAATACCGTGAACCCCTGGCCATGCAGGTGCTGGGCGGCATGAGCTGCGAGGAAATCGCCGAGGCGACCCACCAGCAGCCTGGTGCTGTTATGACCCAGCTGTTCCGCGCGCGCCAGCGGCTCAAGGCGATGCTGGGTGGACGCGCCGCCGCCGACGGAGGCCGCGCATGAACTGCCTCGAGTTCCGCCGCCGGATCACCGCCGAGCCGCGCTCGCGCGATGCCGCCCTGCTGGCGCACAGGGATGCCTGCCAGGAGGGCTGCGCGCCGTTCTGGCAGCGCGCGCAGCGCTTCGAGGACGACATGGAAACCGCGTTGTCCGCGATCTCCGTGCCCGACGGCCTGGCCGACCGCATCCTGCTCGCCCAGGCCACGCAGGAGCGGCGCCGTCAGGTGGGCCATCGCCGTGCCTGGATGGCCATGGCCGCCTCCGTGCTGATCGCCTTCGGTGGCGTGGGCCTGCTCTGGCGGTATACGGATGCCCACTCGTTGCCCGCCCTGGCGGTCGCGCACATGCCGGGTGAGATGGATGCGCTGGCGATGACCCGGCCGATCACCGATGCCCAGGTCGAAGCCGGCTTCGTGGGGCGCGCCACGCGGCTCAGGGGGCCGGCACCCGCCGGCGTCACCTACGTGCACGACTGCACGGTGGGCCCGTATCCGGCCGTGCACCTGGTCACCCGGATGAACGATGAGCCCGTCGTCGCCCTCTATATGCCGGCCATGAAGACGGATGCTTCGGAGGAGTTCCATCGCGACGGCTGGGACGGTCGCCAGATCGCCCTGGCCGGCGGCACGCTGGTGGTGATGGCGCGGGGCGCCAGCCGCGGCACCATGGACGCCGTGGCACGCGGCTGGCAGCAGGCTATCGAGGGGCCGGTCGCCCCGGTTGTCGGACAGATCTGAACGAACGGCCGCCCTCGCGGCCCCATGCGGCGCCCGTTGCGCGATAATGCCGGCCCGAATCCACCAGCCCACGGAAACGCGATGACCGACCTCGCCGTGGTCGTGCCCGTCTTCAACGAGCGCGACAACATCCCGCCCCTCCTCGCCGAGATCGCTTCGGCGCTGCGCGGCCGGGTCGACTTCGAGATCATCTACGTCGACGACGACAGCACCGACGACAGCGTCGCCGTGCTCACCGCCGCGCGTGCGCAGTACCCGGAGCTGCGGATCATCCGCCACCTGACCCGCAGCGGTCAGAGCACCGCGGTATGGAATGGTGTCCGCGCCGCGCGCGCACCGTGGATCGCCACGCTGGACGGCGACGGCCAGAACGATCCGGCCGATATCCCCAAGCTGCTGGCCGCGCGCGCCGGCGCCGGTCCGGAACTCAAACTGTTCGCCGGCTGGCGCGTCACCCGCCGCGACAGCTTCAACAAGCGCATCTCGTCGAAGGTGGCCAACGCGGTGCGCTCGCGCATGCTCCAGGACAGCACGCCCGATACCGGCTGTGGCCTGAAGCTGTTCGAACGCGAGACCTTCATGCGCCTGCCCTACTTCGACCACATGCACCGCTACCTGCCGGCGCTGGTCAAGCGTGCCGGCTTCGCCAGCCAGAGCGTGCCCGTGGGCCACCGCCCGCGCACCGCCGGCACCTCGAAGTACGGCATGCTGGACCGCCTCTGGGTCGGCCTGGCCGACCTCCGCGGCGTGGCCTGGCTCATGCGCCGCGCCAAAGTCACCCGCACCCAAGAGGTGTAGGAGCGCACGATGTGCGCGATCCGTCTACGTAGGGAACGGCGAGGGAAGCCAACAGCCCCAAAATCAAAGGCGTTTCCGTGACCCCAACAAAGCGCGCTCCTGCACCGCGACGAAGCAGACGCAGCCGAACGTAAAAAAAGAACGTGGTCGTGTGTGTGTAAGAGAAACGGCGGTTTCGAGGGTGGAAAAAGAGCCGAGGATGGGGGGGCGGAAACGCCTTTGCTTTGTGGGCGCTTGGCTTCCCTCGCCTTACCTGCGTAGACGGATCGCGCACATCGTGCGCTCCTACAGGCACCGGTACCTACTCAGAGGGATCGCGCACAGCGTGCAGGTTTTTTTGGATCTGGCGGGGTTGCCAGGTGTCCAGCATCTGTTGGGTGCGCACGCGGCCCAGCTCGATCAGCTCGCGGGCGCGGTAGAACTCGTACACCGTGGAGACGTTGCGCGGTATCTCGATGAGCAGGTCGGGCGGGTACGCGGCCAGGCGCAGGCGCGACAGGTTGGCCTGCATCAGGTCCATCGACTGGGTCATCAGGTCGAAGGCACCGGGGTCCTTGAGCTTGGGCTTGCCTTCGCCGACCGGCAGCCCACGGCGACCGAACAGTCGGCCCAGCCTCGCGCTGTAACCGTCGTCGGCCCCGGCCGTCACGTTCTTCTCCGGTGGCTGCTGCATCTCGGCCGCGCCGTCCACGCTTACCGCGATGACGTAATCGACGTCCTCGCGCATCAGCGGCAGCACCGGCAGCGGGTTGAGCAGCGCGCCGTCCACCAGGCGCCGGCCTTCGTGGGTATAGGGACGGAACAGGGTGGGGATGGCGATAGAGGCACGGATCGCGTCGAACAGTGGCCCCCGGGTCAGCCAGACCTCGCGCTCACGGTCGATGTCCGTGGCCACGGCCGTATAGGCGATCGGCAGTTCCTCGATGTTGACCTCGCCGATCAGCTCGCGCAGCGCGGCCATGATCCGGTCGCCCTTGATGAAACCACCACCGGAAAAGCTCCAGTCGACCAGGCGCAGCACGTCGAAACGCGCCAGCGTCGAGACCCAGTCGCGGTAGATATCCAGCTTGCCCATGCCGTAGATGCCGCCGATCAGCGCGCCCATCGACGTGCCGGCGATGGCGACGATCTCGAAACCCCGTTCCTCCAGCACCTCGATGGCGCCGATGTGGGCGAGTCCCTTGGCCGCCCCCGCCCCCAGGGCCAGGGCGACGCGCGGCTTGCGCGGTTCAGCGAGCGTGGCGGGCAGTGCGCCGGTCTCGGCAATATCGAAATCGCTCATGGACCGCGCGCGCTCAGTGGGAGTGGTTCGAACCGTTCTGGTAACCGGACAGCGCCAGTTGCAGCAGGATCTTCATTTCCTCGCGCAGTGGCAGCGGCGCGACGATTTCGGCGTCGGGGCCGTACTTCAGCACGTCCATCAGCAACTCGCGCGAGTTGGAGTAAGGCACCTTGAGCTCGTAGCGGCCATCGCCCAGCCACTCGCCCTTCTGCTGGGAGTGCCAGTGTTCGTCGGCGACCCAGCGCGCGGCGTGCGACGAGAAACGGATGGTGGCCCAGGCCTTGGGCTTGCCGGCGAAGATGCCGTAGCTGGAGGCGAGCAGGTCGTTGAGTTCGGCGTCCTCCACGTCCCTGGCCGGGGCATCCAGCGCCTGCGGCTCGGCGATGCGATCCACGGCGAAGCTGCGCAGGGCCTCGCGATCGTGGTCCCAGACGTCCAGGTACCAGTTGTCGCGGTAATGGGTGAGGCGCTGGGGCGAGACGGTCCGCTTGGTGTCGGAATTGGTGGTGCGCGCGCGGTAGCGGAAGCTGACCTGGCGCCGCTCCAGCGTGGCACCGGCGACGATCCGGAATACCTGCTGGTCCATCGTGCGCGCGCCCCAGGAGATCACCCGGATGCGATCCACCGGCAGTGCCTTGCCGCTGCCGTGGTCGGACAGCAGGCGCTCGATGCGGGCCTTGAACGGGGCCAGCGCACCGGCGAGCACGCCCGGATCGGAACGGCCGATCAACTCGTTCAACGCCATCAGCGCCGCCAGCTCGTCGCTGGTCAGCCACAGGCCGGGTAGTTCGAAGGAATCGCCTTCGTCCGCCTCGTAACGGAAGGAAGCCTGGTCGCCGGCGACGCTTTGCACCGGGGCACCCAGGGCATCGCGCAAGAAGGCCACATCTCGATAGAGGGTGGCGCGCGAGCACTCCAGTTCGTCCATCAACCGGGACAGGGGCACCGGGTAATGCGCGGACTTCAGCAGGCGGTGCAGGGTAAGAATGCGCTCGTAGCGGTCCATGGGTGTCGCCGGCAGGAGGAGCGTGGGGAAGTGTGTCCGCGCAGGCGTGACGCCCGTATCTACGCAGGCCAAGCATGGCGGCGCCCGGCGCCGTCCGCAAGGGAGTCTCGCCCGCCGCGCGACCGTGGGTTTGCGCCCGGGACGATAAGGCGCAAAAATGTGCCTTTGCGATTCGCCGAAGGCCTTTTTCGACCATGGCGGAACCCAACGACGCCGCCGTCGCGCTGGACCCTCTGGGCCGGCATGACGAAACCACGCCCGCGCGCAGCCTGTTCTCTACCTCCGTGGTGGTGATCCAGGCCTGCACGGCGGCGGGCTATGGCCTGTGGATGGTGCTCGGCACCGCCCTGGCGCTGGGTTTGTACCCCGACGGCCGTGGCGAGGTCCTGGTGCCGCTGTCGATCGGCCTGGTGCTGGTCAGCCTGGGCCTGGTGTCCACCTGCCTGCGGCTGCCCTTTGCCCCCGAGTGGCACGGATGGAATCCGGTGAAGCGGATGATGCCCACGCCCGAGGGCATGGTGGCGATGGCCAACTACCTGCCGATGCTCGCGCTGGCCGGCCTGGCCCGGGGCGGCAACGACTTCTGGGCCACCCGCCTCGCCGGAGCGGCCCTCATGCTCTGCAGCCTGGCCACCCTGGTCTACACGGCACGCAGCGTGTCGCGTCACCTGCCGCCGTCGGTGGCCTCCGTGGCCAATGCGCTGCCGCTGGGCCGTACCGTCTCCGCCTTGTTCGCCGGTGGGTTGTGGTTCTGGCTGTGTGTGGCGCTGCAGACCGAGATGCCGATCAATCCGCTCAACCCCTGGCGACTCGCCCTGCTTGCCGTGGCGCTGGCGCTGGGTGTCGTGGAGGGCATGCGTTGGCGCGCGCTGCGGCAACTGGCGGAGGAGCGCGGTGCCGTGCACCGCCTTGAAACCGGGCGCACCGCGGTCTCCCTGCTGGCCTGGCGCTTCGCCGTGGCGGCGCTGTCAGTGGGGTTGCCGTGCGTGTTGCTGGTATCGCACCCGGCCGGACACCTGTTGCCCGTCGCGGCGGGTCTGGCCGCGTTAAGCTGCGTTATCGGTCAATGTCTCGAACAGCGGCTGTACGGGCGGGCCTATGTTTACTGGGTGAACGACTGACCTCGCAGCGAGGCGCGTTCCACCCGGCCTGGCCATCCAGACGGCCGCGGTTCCTTCGGTTTTCCATTCCATCTACGGGTCGACGATGAAACAACTCCTTCTCGCCACGCTCGTCCTTGCCGCGCTGCCGCTCGCCGCGTCGGCCCAGGACGCCACTGCCAACCCCACCTCGACGCCGGACCAGAATGCCGACGCCTCGAAGAACGGTGGCTGGACCGGCTCCGGCGAATTCGGCTTCGCGTCCTCGCGCGGCAACTCGCGGTCGGAAAACGCCAACGCCAAGCTCGGTTTCAACCAGGAAAACGAGCTGTGGAAGAACAACTTCTACCTCAACGGCCTGCGCTCCAAGGGTGAGGTCACGGTGGACGACCAGAACGGCAACCCCATCGACAAGTTCAGCACCACCGCCAACCGCTACGACACCGGCGCCTCGGTGGGCTACAAGTTCGACCCGCGCAGCTACGTGGTCACGGCCGCCCGCTACGAGCACGACGATTTCGGCGCCAACCTGTGGCAGGGCATCATCTCGGTAGGCTACGGCTACATCGCCCTGAAGAACGAGCGTGCGGAGCTCTCCTTCGAAATCGGTCCCGGTTTCAAGCGCTACCAGCCCGCGAAGACCACCCGGCAGGCGACCAACCCGGACGGCACGCCGGCTTTCGAGCCCGGCGGCGTCGTGCCCCTGGAAGAAACCTACAAGCCCGATGCCGAAAGCGAAGTGGTCGGCCGCAGCCTGATCAACGCCAAGTACCGCATTACCGACAACACGGCGGTGGAAGACACGCTGCTGGTGGAAGCGGGCTCGAAGAACCAGTACTACCAGAACGACATCGGCCTCTCGGTCAGCATGACCAAGAAGCTGGCGCTGAAGATCGGTTACCAGATTCGCTACAACAGCGACACGCTGCCCGGCACGGTCAGCACCGACAAGCTGACCACGACCAACCTCGTCTACAACTTCTGACGGCGCCGGAGCGCGGCCTGCCGCGCTCCTACCGCTGCGGCTGAAGCAGGGCGGCAGCGCCCTGGTCGAGTAGCATGGCGGCCACCTGGTGACCCAGGGTCACGGGATCGTCGGTGGTGCTGTCGGCCTGGGCGTGCAGCAGTTCGCCGGTCAGCGCGTCGCCCACCATGCCATGCAGGGTCAGGCCGTACTCGGCCACGACGCACCACGCGCCGATGGCGACGGCACAGCTGCCACCCAGGCGCTCGTTCATGGCGCGCTCGGCGTTCACCGCCAGCAAGGTGTCGGGGTCGGTCAGGGCGCCCAGCAGTCCGGCCACCCGTGCATCGCCCAGGCGCGATTCCACGGCGATGGCGCCCTGCCCGGGTGCGGGCAGCCAGTCGGGGCTGGCCAGCCGCGTGGTGATGCGATGGGCCATACCCAGGCGCTCCACGCCCGCGCAGGCCAGGATGATCGCGTCGTAGTGGCCTTCGTCCAGTTTCGCCAGCCGCGTGTTGACGTTGCCGCGAAGGTCGAGCAGTTGCAGGTCGCCCCGTACCGCGCGCAGCTGGGCCTGCCGGCGCAGCGACGAGGTGCCCACGCGCGCGCCGTTGGGCAGGTCGGCCAGCGTCGCGTAGTGGTTGCTGATGAAGGCGTCGGCCGCGTCCGCGCGCGGCAGGATGGCCGACAACTCGAAGCCCGGCTCCAGCGCGGCCGGCACATCCTTGAGCGAGTGCACCGCGATGTCCGCGCGGCCGTCCTGCATCGCCACTTCCAGCTCCTTGAGGAACAGGCCCTTGCCGCCGATGGTGGCCAGCGAGCGGTCGAGGATCTCGTCGCCGCGCGTGGACAGCGGCACCAGCTCCACCACGAGTCCCGGATGCGCCTGGCGCAGGAGGACGGCCACGTGCTCGGCCTGCCACAGGGCCAGCGCGCTCTTGCGCGTGGCGATACGAAGCGGTGGGGTCATGGGATCCTGGCGGCGGCTCGGGCGAAACGGTGATTGTCCCGCAAACCGCCATCGCGTGCAGCGCGACGGGGTGTCGCGCGGGGCATTCAGCCGCCTTCGGCTCGCAGCAGCTGGCGCACGGCGGGCAGGTTGCGCCGGCTGACTTCCGGGGTCACCTCCGTGCCTGCCAGGCGCGCCAGCACGCGCCCGTCGGCCAGCGACTTCAGGCCCAGCAGGCGCGTGCGCGGCACCAGGCAGTTGCGGTGCAGGCGAACCAGGCGGTCGGGATGCGCGGTCTCCAGCTGGCGCAGCGACTCGTCGATCAGCCACATGCCGGCCGCGTGGTGCACCTCGACGTATTTGTCGTCGGCGAGCAGGTACAGCACATCGCCCAGTGCCACCCGTACCTCATCGTTGCCGCTGCGTGCGCGCAGCCAGGCCCCGCGCGTGGGTAGCGATGCCTGGGGGCGGCGCGCGGCGGCGCGGTCCAGCGCGTCGCCCAGTCGTTCGGCGCGCACCGGCTTGAGCAGGTAGTCGGTGGCGCCGAGGTCGAAGGCGCTCACGGCGTGCTGTTCGTAGGCGGTGCAGAAGATCACCTGCGGCCGTTCCGCCATGGCCGCCAGCTGCCGGGCCACGGCCGTGCCGGACAGGCCGGGCATCTCCACGTCCAGCAGCACCACGTCGGGCCGCAGCGACAGGCAGGCGTCGAGCGTGGCGTCGCCGTCGGCGGACTCGCCGACGATCTCGACCTCGCCACGCGCCGCCAGCAGCACCCTCAGGCGCGCACGGGCCAGCGGCTCGTCATCGGCGATCAGGACGCGCATGCGCCGGGCTCCGGGTGGAAAGCGTCGATGCTATCAGCGTCGCCGGCGACGCACGTGACCGGCAGGCGGGTGCGGGAGTGAGACGCGGGTCACGGTGTGGGCAGGCCCGGCCCGCGTTGTTCTCCTGGAGAGGGGACACATCACGCTACCTATCCGAGGATTCATGATGATATCGAGCAAGCGTAGTCCTTCCGCGCGATCGGCCTGTCGTGCCGTATCGCTGGCCACCGTCGGCGTGCTTGCTGTCGCCGCGGCGACAGTGCAAGCGCAAGCGGGCATGCCTTCCATCCCGGCGCAGGCCCAGGCCCAGGCGTCCGCCCGCTGGCACGATACGCTTACCGTCCAGGGTCCTCCTGACGCGGGCTGCTACAGCGCGTTGTTCCCCAGTGCCATATGGACGCCTGAACGGTGCGCGCCGCCACCGAAGCACGTGTCGCCGCCCGTCCATAAGGTCGTGGACTCCCGTACGGGCCGGGTCACCCTGCAGGCCGTCGCACCGACCACCGGCAACGGCAACGATTACGCCGCGCAGACGAACGGTCTTACCCGCAGCGCCGTGGGTAGTTTCCCGGCGGTCACGGGCGTTAACGCCGGCGGTACGCAGCCCTACACGCTGCAGATCAACACGACCACGGGCAGCAATCCGGCCGCGTGTCCCCAGTACGGTTACTCATCGTGCAGTACCTGGCAGCAGTTCCTCTATGACACCGGCGATGGCGAAGGCGCTTCGGTCTATATCCAGGACTGGCTCTACGTGGGCAGTGCCTCCGAGTACGCCAGCAAGGGTTGCCCGGCGGACTGGACGCCTTACGCGGACGATCAGGCCTGCTATCGCAACAGCGATGCGATCTCCGTCGGCTACTTCCCGCTCGCCAGCCTGGGCAGCATGCGTCTCAGCGGTGTTGCCAACCAGAACGGCAGGGATGTCGTAACGCTGACGGTAAACGGAAAGTCATTCACGGCCTCGCAGCCGGCCACCACCCTCGACATCGCCAGGATCTGGAAGCAGTCGGAGTTCAACGTCTTCGGCTACGGCGGGGACAAACCGCTGGTGACGTTCAATCCGGGCTCCACGGTGAACGTGCGCCTGAACGTCGTCGACGGTAGCACCAACGCACCGAACTGCCTGCAGAACGCCGGTACGACCTTCGAGCAGAACAACCTCACGCTGGGTAGCTGCACGGCTTCGGGCGGCACGTCTCCGGGCATCCAGTTCAGCGAGTCCAACTAACGACAGGGTCAGTCACCGTTCCTGCCTGCGCAGGGGCGGTGCCATCACGCCATACCACTTCCTGAGGAACCGCCATGATCTCGAGTAAGAACCACCACGCTGCGCCGACCGTTCGTCGGGCCCTGTTGATCGCCATCATCAGCGGCTCCCCCTTCGCCGCCATGGCGCAGGTGCCCGTCGATACCGTGGCCGTCGAAGCCCGGGCACAGGCCATGACGCACTGGCATGACACGCTGATCGCCCAGGGGCCGCCGAGTACCGGCTGCTATCGCGCCTCGTTTCCCAGCTCTGCATGGACCGCCGAAACGTGCGCCCCGCCGCCGAAGCGCATGTTTCCGTCGGGTCACAGAACGACACGCGACACGCGGGCCGGGCAGGTGACTCAGGCGGCCGTCCAACCGCTGGACGCAGGCAACGGCGTCGACTATGCCGCACAGACCACCGGCCTGACGCGCAGCGCCGTGGGCAGTTTTCCGAAGGTGAGCGGCGTCGACAGCGGCGGCTCGCAGACCTACACCTTGCAGATGAACACCACCTCCGCAAGCAATCCGGGTGCATGCACGCAATACGGCTTTTCCACCTGCGAGACCTGGCAGCAGTTCATCTACGACACCAACGACGGCAGCGCCACCGGCATCGGCATCTACATGCAGGACTGGTTCTACGTCGGCAGCGCATCGGAGTACAAGAGCAAGGGGTGCCCGGATGGCTGGGGTGCCTACGCGGAACAGCAAGCGTGCTATCGCAACAGCAAGGAAGTGGCGCTGGCCTACGTGCCCCTGTCCAGCCTCGGCAGCGTACGCCTGGCCGGCGCCGCCAACCAGAACGGCAAGGACGTGGTGACGTTCACCGTCAACGGCACCGTGCATGCCGTGTCCCAGCCCGCCAGCACGCTCAACATCGGCAAGATCTGGAAAGAGACGGAGTTCAACGTCATCGGGGGAACGCCTCCCGCCGTGTCGTTCAACTCGGGATCCCACGTGAACGTGCGCCTCGACGTGGTCGACAGCACCACCAATGCGCCGGCCTGCCTGGCCAACGCCGGCACGACGGCGGAAACGAACAACCTTAACCTCGGTCCGTGCACCGCCGCCGGCGGCACGTCACCGAATATCCAGTTCAGCGAGTCCAACTAGCGCGGCGGGGAAGCAACCGCTGACCGGGCTCCGGGAGGAACACCGTGACGACGAACCTGTCGTCATGGCTTTCCGTGCGTACGCTGGCGCGTTGTCCGAAATGGTAGGCGACGCGCTCGCGGACGTTGCGCAACCCGTGCCCCGTGCCGGGGTTGGCGGATGACCCGGGCAGCGTGTTTTCGATGACGATTTCCACCCCGCCGGGCACGCGATGCCCGGCGAGGCGGATGCGCCCGCCATGGCGGCTGGGCTGGATACCGTGGCGGACCGCATTTTCCACCAGCGGTTGCAGCAACAGGCGTGGCAGCGGCAGGTCGACCGGGACGTCGATGGCGCGTTCGACGTGCAGGCGGTCGCCCAGGCGCAGCGCTTCGATATCCAGGTAGCGATCCACCAGCATCCACTCCTCGCCCAGCGTACCGAGGGACTCGTGATCGGTGCCCAGTGCCGCGCGGAACAGCTCGGCCAGGTTTTCCACGGTGCGCTCGGCGGCATCCGGATCGACCCGGATCAGGGCGGCCACCGCGTTCATGCTGTTGAACAGGAAATGGGGCCGGATGCGCGCCTGCAAGGCCGCCACCTGCGCCTGCGCGGCGGTCGCCACGCGCACCTGCCACTGCGCCACCACGTAGAAATAACGAAGCAGCCCCGCTCCGAGCAGGCCGGTGGCGATGCTGGCATCACGGACGAAGCGCACGCGGGAGACCGGGGTCATGCCGGTGTGGATGCTGTGGTCCACCCAGCCGATCACCGCGGCGCTCACGCCGACGAGCAGCACCAGCAGCAGCCACACGGCGGCATACGGCAGCAGGCCGGGCAGCCGTTGCATCCAGGGGGTCAGCTTGCACAGGGCCACGGTCAGCAGCACCGCCAGCCAGCTGGTGAAAAGCACCGCCGTGCCGTAATCGCCGAGGTCGCCCCGGCTGCCGGGCGCCAGCCACATCAGCGTGACGGTGAGCGCGCCGACCACCAGTAACGCGAACAGCACCGGCAGGCTGCAGAAATCGGGCAGCGGCGCCGAGGGCGGGCGCGGAACCGGGGCGGTGTCGTCGGGAGCGGCGGGCATGGCGGGAGTATGCCGGAAGGCCCGCTGACCTCGCGCGGCTTCAGCGGTCGGTGAAGCGGTGCCCCAGCCAGGCACGGATGTCCGCGATCTCCGGCAGGCTGACCTGGTGGGCCATGGGGTAGCTGTGCCAGTCCACGTGGTGGCCCAGCGCTTCGAGCGCCTGTCGCGAGTGCTCGGCCAGTGCCATCGGCACGACGGGGTCGGCGCTGCCGTGGCCCCAGAAAAGGGGCGTGGAGCGGTTCGCGTCGCTGCGTTCCGCTTCCAGCGTATCCGCCAGGGGCAGATAGGCCGACAGAACGAGCAGGCCGGCCAGCGCCTCTCTGTGGCGCAGGCCGGCGCAGAGGGTCATGGCGCCGCCCTGCGAGAAACCGGCGAGGATGATGTGGTCGGCCGGCACCCCGCGGTCGACCTCACGTGCGATCAGCGTATCCACCTCGTGGATCGACGCATGGATGCCCTCGGCATCCTGTTTATCCGCGATGGACACGCCCTTGATGTCGTACCACGCCCGCATCGGCACGCCGTTGTTCACCGTGACCGGGCGCACCGGCGCGTGCGGGAAGACGAAGCGGATGGGGGGCCAGGACGGATCGACCAGCTCGGGCACGATGGGCGCGAAGTCGTTGCCATCGGCGCCGAGCCCGTGCAGCCAGAGGACCGTCCAGGTGGGCGACGGGCCGGTTTCCTTCTCGACAGTGGGGAGCATGGCGTGTTTCCGGATTCGAAGACCCCCGATGCTACCAGTCGCCTCCGGGGCAGGACATGCGCTGCCCGGCACGCACGAAAGTGTGACGCAGTTCACGGGGTGGACGCCTCCGGCTCCCGTTTCAGGAGAAGGGGAAAGACCAGGGCAACCTTTTATTCGCTAGTGAGGACTCACCATGCTTTCGAGCAATCGCTTCTGTGCGACGCCGTTCATCCGCCGTGCGCTGCTGGCCGCCATCGTTGCCGGCCTTCCCGGCGCTGCCGCGTTCGCGCAGCCGGCTACCGACCAGATGGCCGCGCAGGCCCATGCCCAGGCCGTCGCCGGCTGGCACGACAACCTCACCGCGCAGGGCGCGCCCAGCACCGGCTGCTACCGCGCCTCGTTCCCCAGCAACACGTGGACGGCCGAACAGTGCGCGCCGCCGCCGAAGCTCATGTCGGCCGCCATCCTGACCGCTGCCACGAAGGCGGCCGTCGCGGCGCACAAGGGTCGTGTCACCCCGCAGGCCGCGACGAGCGGTACCCTCACCACCGGCAACGGCAACGACTACGCCGCGAAGACCGGCGGCTTCACGAAAACCGCGGTGGGTACGTTCCCGACGGTGACCGGCGTCAACAGTGGCGGCTCGCAGAACTATTCGTTGCAGATCAACACCGACATCGGCAGCAACCCGACCACCTGCAGCCAGTTCGGCTACAGCAGCTGCCAGACCTGGGAGCAGTTCATCTATGCCACCGACGATGGCAACGGCCCCGTCGCGTTCATCCAGAACTGGTTCTTCGCCGGTAGCGATTCCGAATACAACAGCCAGGGTTGCCCGTCGGGCTGGAACGCCTACCCGGACCAGGACGCCTGCTACAGGAACAGCAACGCCGTGTCGGTGAGCTACGTGCCGCTTGCCAACCTCGCCAGCATCCGACTGACCGGTGCGGCCAACCAGAGCGGCAAGGACAGCGTGACCTTCACCATCAACGGCACGGCCCACACGGTGTCCGAATCGGCCACCACGCTTAACATCGGCAAGATCTGGAAGCAGTCCGAGTTCAATATTTTCGGTAACGATTCGTCGCAGCCCCTGGTGTCGTTCAACCGTGGCTCGAAGTTGAACGTGCGTGTCGGCGTGACGGACGGCAGCACCAGCGCGCCCACCTGCCTGTCGGGCGCCGGTACGACGTTCGAGCAGAACAACCTGGCACTCGGTTCCTGCACGGCCTCCGGCGGCTCGTCGCCGGCGATCCAGTTCAGCGAATCCAACTAAAGCCGCATGCGTAAACAGGGCGGGTCGTGCCGAGGTTGACAGCCTCGCGCGACCCGCGCTGAATACGGGGTCCACGGAGGGGATGCCACACGCATGCCGTTGCGACCCAGGGGACGTCCGTTTTGCCGCATGGCCCTGGTCGTGACCATGGCGGCTGCCCCGTGTTCCGCGGTCGCCGGGGAATCGTCCCCGCCGCGCGCCTTCCATATCGCCGCGGGCAAACTGGACGATGTGCTACAGGCGTTCACTCGCGACAGCGGCATCGAGTTGCTGTATCCCGCCGACACGGTGCATACCCTGGACAGCCCGGGCGTCACCGCCGTCACCACCGATCGCGACGCCTTGGATCGCCTGCTCCGCGGTACCGGCCTGGCCGTGGTTCCCGCGGGCGAACGGGCCTTCGTCCTGCGCGCCAGTCCGCTCGGTATCCATCCGCCCGGTGCGCGAGCCCCGAGCAAGGCGCCCGTCGCCGTACCGCTGGAACCGGTGGAGGTTACCGGCACCCATATCCGTCGCACCGAGATGGAAACGGCGTCGCCCGTCACGGTGATCAGCCGCGAGCAGATCGATCGCGGCGGCTACGAAACCCTCTACGACCTGCTTCGCGCGCAGCCCGGTCTGCGCGTGGTGAACGCGGGCGTGGGCGTGTCCAACGTCGCGCTGTTCCAGAACAACGGACTGGCCGGCGCCACCGGCGCGTCGTCCGTGGACCTGCGTGGCCTGGGCTCGTACGCCACGCTGGTGCTGGTGGACGGGCACCGGCTGGCAGGTTACGGACTGGCGCAGGACGACCTGGGTACGGTCACCGACCTCAACGGCATACCGCTGGCCATGGTGGATCACGTGGACATCCTGCGCGACGGCGCCTCGGCCATCTACGGCTCCGACGCCATGGCCGGCGTCATCAACATCGTGCTGCGCAAGAAGCTGGACGGCGTGCGCGCCTCGTTGGCCACGGGTCTTTCCACGCGCGGTGACGCCTTGCAGCGTCGCGTCTCGGCCAGCCTGGGCGGTCGCCTCGGCGAGCATGGCAACCTCCTGCTGATGGTGGACAGCCTCGACCGGGCACCCACGCTGGGTCGTGACCGTGCATGGAGCCGCCCGGCGCAGGCGGCGACGGCGTCGAACGGCCCCGAGGCGGCCGACGACTTCTACCTGCAGGGAGCGCAGCTGCGCTCGCAGGCGGCCGACTGCACGGGACCCATCCCGACGGGCGATAGCCGCTGCGTCGATGCATCGTCCGCGCAGACCACGGTGCAGACCGGCATGCGTAGCCACGCGATGTACCTGCATGCGGACCGGACGATCGGTGAGGTGCAGGCCTATGCGGATCTTCGCTGGACGTCGCAGAAGCAGCGCCAGCAGACCGCGCCGCTGAAGTACAACGTGGTGCTTCCCGCCGGCACGTCGGTCAATCCGGATGACGCCTCGCGCATTTTCTATGGCTATCGCTTCGACGACGTGGGGCCCGTGCGCGATGTCACCACGTCGGACACGTACGTGTTCACCGCCGGCTTGCATGGGCCATGGGGTGACGGCGACTGGCACGTCGATGTGGACGGGCAACGCGGCAGCTACGACGACTATCTCGGCGGCCTCTTGCCGTCCGACAGCCTGACCCGTGCGCTGGACGATGGCAGCTACCAGCTGAAGCGACGCAACGCCCCGTCCCTGCTCACCACCCTGTCACCCACGGCGAACCGGCATGCACGCAGCGCGCGCGATGCCCTGCGTTTCCAGACGACCCACCCGCTGGCGACCCTGGCGGGCGGCCCGCTCGTGGTCACGGCCGGTGCGGAAGTCGCCAGCGATCGCCTCGACGACCGACCGGATGCGCTGCTGACCTCCGGCCGGGTGTTCCAGTTCGTCAGTCCAAGCGATCGCTCGGCCAGCCGCTGGACCACATCGGCTTATGCGGAAGCCAATGCACCGCTGACGTCGCGGCTGGAGGTCGGCCTGGCGTGGCGGGTCGACCGGTCCGAGGGCTACGGCAACGCGTTTTCGCCCAAGGCGACGCTACGCTGGAACGTGACCGGGACACTCACGGCGCGCGCGACATGGGCTCGCGGCTACCGTGCGCCCGCCACCCTGGACCTCAGTCGTGCGTCGCCCAGCTACCCGAACGGCTTCCTGCTTGACGTACCGGACAGCCTGCTGCCGTGCCGGGTGCTGGCGGTGCCCGCCACCGACGCCAACACCTGCTACCTGACGATGTCCACGGTACGTAACCGGGACCTGCGGCCGGAAACCTCGCACAGCCACACGCTCGGCCTGGTATGGGCCCCGTCGCCGGCGGCCAGTCTCGCGCTGGACTATTTCGCACTGCGTCGCGACCACGAGATCGACAGCCTGCCGTTGTCGTACGCCCTCACCCATCCGGAGGCGTACCCGCAAGCCTTCGCACGTGATGCGTCCGGTGAACTGACCGGGCTACGGCAACAATGGGTGAACCTGGGTCACACCAGCGCCCGCACCCTCGATGTGGACGGCGAGTTCCGACTGGTCGACCGGCCGGCCTGGGGCGTGGACCTGAAAGTCACGGGCAGCTACCTGTGGCAGCTGGACCGGCAGACCTTCGATGGCACGCCCGTCGCCCAGGGTGCCGGGTACGCCTCGCAACCGCGCTGGACCGGCCTGGCCGAGGTCGTGCTGCACACGGGCGACTGGACCGTGTCCGCCAACGCGCGTTACACGGGCCGCTATCGCAATGCGCAGTCGTCGATCGACCCGCTGGGTTGCGAAACGGACGGCGGCACCGCCGTGCACTGTTCCACGCCGGATTTCATCCTCGTGGATGCGGGCCTCGCCTATCGCGGTGTGCCGCGCTGGACATTCGCGCTCAACCTGCACAACGTGTTCGACCACGCCCCCGTCTACTACGGCTCCCCCGGTATCGCCTACAACCCGCTATTCGACGATGTCATCGGCCGGGCCTGGTTGGGCACGGTATCGTTCCGACTGTGACCGCCGCTCAGCGCAGCACCGCGGCGGCGCCATCGTGCAGCACCACCGTGCCGTCTCCGAGTCGCTCGGGCCGCAACTGCCAGCCCGTCACCAGCGCACTGACCAGGGCATCCTGGTCGCCGGCGTGAAAACTGCCGCTGACGCGCAGCTCGCCCATGCCGGCGTTGGCAAGGGTGATCCGGCGCGACGCGTAACGGTTCATCGTGGCCAGCAGGTCGGCCAGTCGCTCGCCGCGAAAGACCAGCCGGCCGTTGGTCCAGCCTTCGGCTTCCGCGGTATCCAGGGGCAGCGTCTCGTCCAGGTGGCCGTCCGCCGCCACGCGCACCGACTGAGTGTGGGTGAGCGTGCGCGTGGCCGGCAGCCGCGCATCGGACACCGTCACCTGACCCTCCAGCAGCGCGACACGCGTGCCGGCATCGTTCCGGTCCACCTGGAACGTGGTCCCGATGTCGTGCACGCGCACGTCGCCCGCGCGCACCTCGAAGGGCGCCTCGGCCTTGCCGACCTGGAACTGGGCGCGCCCCCGCTCGAGCAGCACCTGGCGCAACCCTCCGTCGAACCGGATGGCAGCTTGCGTGCCGGCATCCATCACCATGCGGGTGCCGTCGGGCAGCGTCACCGTGGCGATGTGGGTCTGCGTGGCGTAATCGGCGGTGACCATCGGCGTGCGCAGGTACCACCACACGGCGGGCAGGGCGACCAGCAATGCCGCGGCCACCGCCGCGCTGCCGAACCACCAGCGCCGCGCCGTCCGCCGCCGTGCCGTATCGCGCAGGGCCCTGCGCGAAGCCGCGCGCAGCATATCGTTGTCGCGCAGGCGCCGCGCCATGTCGTGCAGCTGGCGCGCGGCACGGTAGGCCGGCCGGTGGGCCGGGTCGCGCGCGCACCAGGCGTCGAACGCTGCGGCTTCGGCTGGACCCGCGTGTGGCGCATCCAGCCGGGCTACCCAGCCTTCGGCCGTGTCGGGAATATCCGCTGTATGTGAGGGTGTCATGCTTGCGAAACCACGGATGAGAGGTGATGCCCGACTTGTTTACGAAGAAGGCCCAGGGCCTTGCCGATGTGCTTTTCGACGGCCTTGACGGAGATGCCGCAATGCGCGGCCACTTCCGTATAACTCATGCCTTCGATGCGGTTGAGCAGGTAGATGTCGCGACAGCGGGATGGCAGGCACATCAGGGCGCGCTGCACCTCCTCCAGAGCACGCAGCGTATCCAGGGCCTGACCCGGGTCGGGCCCCGGGGCCGCGATGGCCTCGGCATAGATATCCACATCCACATGGTGGGATGCACGGTGCGACTGTGCCCGCCGCGCACGATCGGTGATGACGTTCACGGCGATGCGATACAGCAGCGCCGGCCACGACTCCGGCGGTTCATCCCGGTAGCGGATCAGGCGCACGAAACTCTCCTGCGCCACTTCCTGGGCTTCGTCCTCGGTGGCGACACGATGGCGCAGGAAGCCCGCCAGCGGCGCACGCTGTTCGCGCACGAACTGGTCGAAGGCCATCCCGGCCTGGCGTTCCTCAGCGGTCACCCGCACCACCTGTCAGCAGGACGTCCTGCCCGGGACCACGCACAGCTCATGCATCGACGCGCTCGCACCTCACCCGACATGAAGTCATCGGAAGCTATAACGCAGCCGGCACGCAGCCCCCCTACCTCGTGGCGGGGGCGGCGGCCTTCGGGTCGGTCCGGGCTTATTCGCCCAGGCCCAGCTCGGTGGCGAAGAACGTCAGCTGCAGCGCGGCGTTGCCGACACGCTGGCTGAAGGGCGCGCCGATGCCGTGGCCGGCGTTCATCCGGGTCAGCAGCAACACCGGCTGGCCCGAGGTGGTGGCGTCCTGCAACGCGGCGGCGAACTTGCGCGATTGCCACGGTGCCACGCGCGGGTCGTTGGCGCCGGTGGCCAGCAGCACGGCCGGATACTTCGTGCCCGGCTTGACGTTGTGCAGCGGTGAATAGGCCAGCATGGCGCGGGCGACGACCGGGTCGGTCGTGCTGCCGTACTCGCTGACGTTGTAGGGGCCGTTGGCGAAGGCGGTCATATGGCGTGGCACATCGTAGATACCCACGGCGCCGACCACGGCGCGGTACTGCTCCGGGTGTTGCGTGAGCGCTGCGCCCATCAGCAGGCCACCGTTGCTACCGCCCAGGATGCCCAGGTGAGCGCGATCGGTCCACTTCGTATCCAGCAGCGCCTGCGACGCCGCGAAGAAATCGTCGAACACGTTCTGCTTGTTCTGCTTCTGGCCCTGTGCGTGCCAGGCCTCGCCGAACTCGTTGCCACCGCGGATGTTCGCATAGGCCAGCACGCCGCCGCGCTCCAGCCAGGCGAGGTTGGCGCCGACGAAAACCGGCGTGACCGGCAGCCCGAAGCCGCCGTAGCTGTAGAGGATGGTCGGACGCTTGCCATTGGGCGTGGTGCCCTCCATGGCGATGACGGTCACGGGAATCTTCGTGCCATCTTTCGACACGCCGTCGATGCGTGACACTTTCACCTTCGAGTAGTCGGCCGCCGCCTTCACTTCGAAGACGGTCTTCAAGGCGCCGGTGGCGCCGTCGTATTCCACCCAGTGGGTGGGCGTGGTCCAGCCGGCATAGCTGAGCAGGGCCTTGTTCTGGCCGGCCTCGGAGGCCACGCCGCCGATGGTGATGCCGGTGGCCGGCAGGGGCACGCGGCGCACGAAACCGGCCTTGCCGTCGTACTGGTCGGCCCACCAGTCCGGCCCGACACTGCGGACCACCAGGAAGCCGTCGCCCAGCGCGGAGACATGCTGGATGGCGCCTTCGCCCTGGGCGAGCAGGTCGGTGGCCTTGCCGTCCGTGCCGATGGCGACCAGCTTGCCGCGCGGCGCGCCGGCAAAGCTGGCGACGACCAGGCGGTCGCCCACCCAGGCGGCCGAGCGCGCATCGGCCTCGCGACCCAGCATGCGCTGGAACGCGCCGGTGCCCCGGCGCAGGTAGACCTCGGCGGGGCCGCCGTCGCCTTCGTTGGCGAGCAGCGCGGTCGAGGCGCCGCCCTTGCCTTCCAGAAGGATGTATTCGGCCACGTGCGAATAGCCCTTGCCGAAGACCACGCGGTCGGCAGTGGCGGGCTGGCCGAGCGTGTGGTGGGCCAGCACGGCGTCGAACTCGCGCAGCGGTTGCCCCTTGGCCGGTGCCTCGAAGCGCGCGTAGGTGACGCCCTTTTCGTCGGCGTCCCAGGCCAGGGCCTGCGGGGTGGTGCCGCCGCCGGCCAGCGGCAGCAGGTCGGGCAGCGCCTTGCCGGTCGTGGTGTCCAGCACATGGATGGTGGTCAGCTCGCTACCGCCCTCGGCCGTGCCGTAGGCCAGGTAGCGGCCGCTCGGCGAGGGCCAGTACTCGGTGATGGCGGTGTTGCCGTCGCCCAGATTGGGATCGACCAGCGTGCGGGTCGGGCCGTCCGGCCAGGCCTTGGCCACCAGCAGGGGCTGCGCCTGCGGCGGGGTGTTCTCGAAATAGAACAGGGTGCCGCCGGCCAGGGTCGGCGAGCTGCGCGTGGTGGACGTGATGGCCAGTTCGCGCACGCGGGCGCTCAGGGCCTTGGCCAGCGGCATCGCGCCGATGGTGGCTTCGGTGTAGGCGTTCTGCGCGTCGATCCATTGCTTCACGTCCGGCGCATCGGGGTTTTCCAGCCAGCGGTACGGATCGTTGACCGGCTGCCCGGCCAGGGTTTCCGAGACCATGTGCTTCGGCGTGGCCGGCGGCGGGTTGGCGGTCGCCGGGGTGGCCGCATGGGCGCCACAGGCGACGAAGAGGCTGACGGCAAGCAGTCGGGGAACGAAGGCGCGCATGGACTCTCTACTCCGGAACGGAAGGGGAATGCGAACGGCACACGATGCGTGAAACGAAAACGCTGCGTCAATCATGCCGTGTAGGAGCGCGCGATGCGCGCGACATGTTTTCGCGAAACCTCGGGGCTGGCGCGCCAGCTCCGGGGCATGGCCTCAAAACATGTCGCGCGCATCGCGCGCTCCTACATGTGGCCGGACCGCATGCAGGGGCCGACCGTACGGCACCGGGCCTCAGGGTACGACACGCGCCAGATTTTACGAAGACGTTACGCACCCATGCCGGCGCGATACACCGTAAATATCGCGTAAGACGAACAATGCGCTCCGTCCTCTCCGCCGGAACGCACCCGTGGAACTTCTGTACGTCCTTCTCGTCATCGTGCTGTGCGCGCTGACGATCGGCTTCCTCATGATCTGCGACCGGCTTGGCCGGCGCTGAGGAATCCCCCATGTCCCTCATCTACATCGTGGCCACGGCCATCGCGGTCGCCCTGACCGGCTACCTCTGCGTGGCCCTGCTCAAGCCGGAGTGGTTCGAATGACCGCCAACGGCATGCTCCAGATGGCTCTTTTCTTTGCCGTGCTGCTCGCCCTGGTCAAGCCGGTGGGCCAGTACATGGCCCTGGTCTTCTCCGACGAACCGAACCGGGTAACCCGTTTCGGCGGTGGCATCGAGCGTTTCCTCTATCGCCTGGCCGGCATCCGTGCCGACGAGGACATGCGCTGGACGCGCTATGCCATCGCCATGCTGGTGTTCAACGTGGCGGGCCTGGCCATCGTCTACCTGCTGCAGCGCACGCAGCAGTGGCTGCCGCTGAACCCGCAGCATTTCGCGGCCGTGGCGCCCGATTCGGCGATGAACACCGCCATCAGCTTCGCCAGCAACACCAACTGGCAGGGCTATGCCGGCGAGTCGACCATGAGCTACCTCACCCAGGCGCTCGGACTGTCGGTGCAGAACTTCCTCTCGGCGGCCACCGGCATCGCCGTGCTCATCGCGGTGGTGCGCGGCTTCAGCCGTCGTGCCGCCGCGGCCGTGGGCAATTTCTGGGTCGACGTGACCCGCGCCACCCTCTATGTGCTGCTGCCGTTCTCGCTGGTGCTGGCGCTGCTGCTGGTATCGCAGGGTGTGGTGCAGAACCTGGCCACCTACGTGGACGTCACCACGCTGCAGCACGGCACGCAGACGCTGCCGATGGGCCCGGCCGCCTCGCAGATCGCCATCAAGATGCTCGGCACCAACGGCGGCGGTTTCTTCAACGCCAACTCGGCGCATCCGTTCGAGAACCCCACCCCGTTTTCCAACTTCCTGCAGATGCTGTCGATCTTCCTGATCCCCGCGTCGCTCTGCTACACGTTCGGCCGCATGGTCGGCGACCGTCGCCAGGGTTGGGCCATCCTGGCCACCATGATGCTGATCTTCGTACCGCTGGCCGTGGGCCTGGTGGCCGCGGAACAGGCGGGCAACCCGGTGCTGCACGGCCTGGCCATCGATGCGCAGGCCTCGGCCACCCAGGCCGGCGGCAACATGGAAGGCAAGGAAACCCGCTTCGGCATCGCCGCCTCCGGCCTGTTCGCGGCGATCACCACCGCCGCGTCGTGCGGTGCGGTCAATGCGATGCACGATTCGCTGACGCCGCTGGGCGGCCTGGTGCCGATGTGGCTGATGCAGCTGGGCGAGGTGATCTTCGGCGGCGTTGGCTCCGGTCTGTACGGCATGCTGGCTTTCGCCGTGGTCGCCGTGTTCATCGCGGGGCTGATGGTGGGCCGTACGCCGGAATACCTCGGCAAGAAGATCGAGGCCTACGAGATGAAGATGGCCAGCCTGGCCGTGCTGCTGCCCTGCGCCCTGGTGGTGATCGGCACCGCGGTGGCGGTGATGTCGCCCGCCGGTGTGGCCGGTGTGTCCAATCCGGGAGCGCACGGTTTCAGCGAGATGCTTTACGCGGTCAGCTCGGCGTCGAACAACAACGGCAGCGCCTTCGGCGGACTCTCGGCCAACACGCCCTTCTGGAACGTGTTGCTCGGTATCTGCATGTTCCTGGCGCGCTTCCCGCTGGCCATCGCCATGCTGGCCATGGCCGGGTCGCTCGCCGCCAAGCGTCACGTCCCCGCATCCACCGGCACCCTGCCGACGCATACGCCGCTGTTCGTCGCGCTGCTGGCCTGCGTCGTCATCGTCGTCGGCGCACTGACCTTCCTTCCGGCACTGGCCCTCGGGCCCATCGCCGAACAACTGATGTCCGCCACGGGCCCCTGATCCATGACTACCCTAGCCCACGACAAGCCGCGCGGTTTCGACCGCGCGCTGGTGACCCGCGCCCTCGGTGACGCCTTCCGCAAGCTCTCGCCGCGCCAGCAGTTCCGCAATCCGGTGATGTTCGTCGTCTTCGTATGCAGTGTGCTGACCACCCTCTTGTGGGTGCAGGCGCTGGCGGGCCACGGCGAAGCCTCTGCCACCTTCGTTTTCTGGGTGGCGCTGTGGCTGTGGTTCACCCTGCTGTTCGCCAACTTCGCCGAGGCGCTGGCCGAAGGTCGCGGCAAGGCCCAGGCCGATGCGCTGCGCGGTTCGCGCCGCGACGTGGCCGCGAAGAAGCTCGCCTCCGCCGATCGCGACGCGGTCGTTACCTCGACGCCGTCGAGCGACCTGCGTACCGGCCACTTCGTGCTGGTGGAAGCCGGCGACACCGTACCCGGCGACGGCGAGGTGGTGGTCGGCGCGGCCAGCGTGGACGAAAGCGCCATCACCGGCGAATCCGCGCCCGTGATCCGGGAATCCGGTGGCGACCGCAGCGCGGTGACCGGCGGTACGCGCGTGCTCTCCGACTGGCTGGTGGTGCGCATCACCAGCAACCCGGGCGAGAGCTTCCTCGACCGCATGATCTCGATGGTGGAAGGCGCCTCGCGGCGCAAGACACCCAACGAGATCGCGCTGACCATCCTGCTGGCCAAGTTCACGCTGATCTTCCTGCTGGCTTGCGCCACGCTGCTGCCGTACTCGATCTACAGCGTGCAGGCCGCCGGCGTGGGCAGTCCCATCTCGCTCACCGTGCTGATCGCCCTGCTGGTGTGCCTGATTCCCACCACCATTGGCGCCCTGCTCTCGGCCATCGGCATTGCCGGCATGGACCGGATGATCCGCGCCAACGTCATCGCCACGTCCGGACGTGCGGTGGAAGCCGCGGGCGATGTGGACGTGCTGCTGCTGGACAAGACCGGCACGATCACGCTGGGCAACCGCCAGGCCGTGGCCTTCCATCCGGCACCGGGTATCGAGGAGCGCGAGCTGGCCGAAGCCGCCGAGCTCGCCTCGCGCGCCGACGAAACGCCGGAAGGCCGCAGCATCGTCACCCTCGCCGCGCGTTTCGTGGCCCTGTCCACCTCGCGTCCGGTCACCGACCGCGGCGCCGTGTTCGTGCCCTTCACCGCGCAGACCCGCATGAGCGGCGTCGATGTCGGCACACGGCATGTCCGCAAGGGCGCCATGGATGCCGTGGAGCGCTACCTGGATGCGCAGGACAGCCACATGCCGCCGCTGGTCCGCCGCATGGCAGAGGACGTCGCCCGTCGCGGTGCCACGCCGCTGATCGTGGTGGACGGCGCGCTCACCCTCGGTGTCGTGGAACTGAAGGACATCGTCAAGGAAGGCATCAAGGAGCGCTTCGCCGAGATGCGCCGCATGGGCATCCGCACGGTGATGGTCACCGGCGACAACCCGCTGACCGCCGCGGCCATCGCCGCCGAGGCCGGCGTGGACGATTTCCTCGCCGAGGCGACGCCGGAAGCGAAGCTGAAGCTGATCCGTGACATCCAGGCCGAGAACCGTCTGGTCGCCATGTGCGGCGACGGCACCAACGACGCGCCGGCGTTGGCCCAGGCGGATGTCGCGGTGGCCATGAACAGCGGTACGCAGGCGGCGAAGGAAGCCGGCAACATGGTCGACCTGGATTCCAACCCGACCAAGCTGATCGAGGTGGTGGGCATCGGCAAGCAGATGCTGATCACCCGCGGTGCGCTGACCACCTTCTCCATCGCCAACGATATCGCGAAGTACTTCGCGATCATCCCCGCCGCCTTCGCCACCACGTATCCCGCGCTCAACACGTTGAACGTGATGCACCTGGCCACGCCGCAGAGCGCGATCCTGTCGGCGGTGATCTTCAACGCGCTGATCATCGTCTTCCTGATTCCGCTGGCGCTCAAGGGCGTGGCCTATCGCGCGCTGGGCGCCGCCGCGCTGCTGCGACGCAACCTGCTGGTGTACGGGCTGGGCGGCGTGGTCGTGCCCTTCATCGGCATCAAGCTGATCGACATGTTGCTGGTCCTGGTCGGACTGGCGTAACCCCGAGGCCCACTGCCATGCATTGCGTGAAGCTCACCGTACTCATCGAAGACAGCGCCGACCTGGACATGGAAGTACGCGTCGTCGCCCCGGATACGCCTGCTCCGATGGCACGCGCCACCGCGGCGGCACCGATCAGCCTCGTGCGTACCGCTGCCGTGCCGTCGCCACCGCCGCGTCGCGACGAAGACGATTACGCCCTCGGCGGTTACGCCGGCATCTGAACCAACGCCCCATCCTCCCACTATCGAAAAGGGGTCCCGAAAGGGATCGGTAAAACACGCCATGCGCACCACTCGTTACGCTCTTCTCGCCGCCCTGCTCGCCCTCGCTCCCGTCACCCGGGCCATGGCTTCCGGCAGCGACGACTGTTCCCAGGGCTTCGGCGCCCGCTTCGCCGCGGCCTATCGCGAAGATGCCCAGCCGGCCGACCCGAACGCACCGCCGCCGGCCCGTCGCGGCCTGGATTCGCCGTTGGCCTCGCCGCCGTTTCCGTCCGCCGAATGGCAGCTGGGCGGCGTGGCCTACCCGATCGGCGTGCCCAACCTGAATTCGCAGTACCCGCTGGAAAAGGCCATGGCCTGCAACCGCGTGGGCCGCTGGCTGAAGGACAACCGGATCGAGGTGTACGGCTGGCTCAACGCGTCCGCCAACCTGAGCAGTTCGTCGCACACGAACTACCCGTTGTCGTACGCCGTGCGTCCGAACCGCGTGGAGTTCAACCAGGCGCTGCTGCGCATCGAGCGCCTGCCGGACACCGTGCAGACCGACCATGTGGACTGGGGCTTCCACCTGGATAACCTTTACGGTTACGACTACCACTTCACCACGATGAAAGGCGTGCTCAGCAACCAGTTGCTGAACAACCCCAAGCCCGACCAGCCGCTCAACGGCAAGATCAACGGCTACGACCCGATGCTGTTCTACGGGGATATCTACCTGCCGCATATCGCCGAGGGCATGGTGGTACGCATCGGTCGCTGGCTGTCGCTGCCGGACATCGAGGCGCAGTTCTCGCCCAACAACTACCTGGTGACGCATTCCATCCTCTACACGGTGGACCCGTATACGCAGATGGGTGTCATGACCACCACGCGCCTCAACGCGCAGTGGACCGTGCAGGTGGGCTTGAACGGTGGCAACGACACCGCGATCTGGAACCACCAGTCGCGCCCGACGTTGCAGGCCTGCGTGCGCTGGGTTTCGGCCAGTAACGACGACATGCTCTATACCTGCGCCAACAGCGTCAACCGTTCCGACTACAACTACAACAACGTGCAGATGTACGTCAGTACCTGGGGCCACCGCTTCAGCGACCGCGTGCACATCCTCACCGAGGCGTACTACATGTACGGCCGGCAGATTCCGGGTTATGGCCCGGGCTTCGACAACCAGGTGGCCGGTTCGTCGCCGCTGCCGGGCAAGGCCGCGGAGTACGGCATCGTGAACTATCTCAACGTGGCGATCGATCCGAAGAACATGATCTCGTTCCGCAACGAGTTCTACAACGACCAGAAGGGCCAGCGCACCGGCTTCCCCACGCGCTACACCAGCCACACGCTCGGCATGACGCACTGGGTCACGCAGGACCTGGAGATTCGTCCGGAGCTGCGCTACGAGAAGTCGTACGACGTCGATGCCTATGACGGCGGCCGCAAGGACAACCAGGTGACCGCGCTCGTCGACGCGATCTGGCACTACTGAGGAAGCACGCATGACTACCCTGCTACGCAATGCCATCGTCCTGCTCCTGCTGATGACCGCGGTTACCGGCGTGGCCTATCCCGCCGTCGTCGGTGGCCTGGCCGCGGTGCTGTTTCCGTCACAGGCCGCGGGTAGCCTGGTGACGCGCGACAACGTGCCGGTCGGCTCCGCGCTGATCGGCCAGTCGTTCACTGCGCCGCGTTACATCTGGGGCCGCCCGTCGGCCACCACGCCCGTGCCGAACAACGCCGCCGCGTCCACCGGTTCCAACCTCGGCCCGAGCAACCCGGCGCTGGCGGATGCGGTGAAACAGCGGATCGCCGCGCTGCGCGCCGCCGATCCGGGCAACGACGCGCCGGTGCCGGTGGACCTGGTCACGGCGTCGGCCAGCGGACTGGATCCGGAGATCAGCCCGGCCGCGGCGACGTTCCAGGCCAATCGTGTCGCGCGTGCGCGGCAGATTCCCGCGGACACCGTGCGCCGGCTGATCGCCGAAAACACCCAGGGTCGCCAGTTCGGCGTACTGGGCGAGCCACGGGTCAACGTGCTGGCGCTCAACCTGGCGCTGGATGCCGCGACGCGCTGACCGGTTCCGCTACTCTTGTCCCACTCCTCCCGGCCACACCCCATGAACGATGTGCGAGACGCCCGCGCCGACGCGCTGCTCAACGCGGTGAACGAGGAGGACGGCCAGCGGCTGAAGATCTTCCTCGGCGCCGCGCCCGGCGTGGGCAAGACCTTCGCCATGCTCTCGGCGGCGCGGGACCTGAAGCGCCAGGGCATCGACGTGGTGGTGGGGCTGGTGGAGACGCATGGCCGCAGCGAGACGGCGGCGCTGCTGGAGGGCATCGAGGTGCTGCCGACGCGGCCGGTGCGTTATGCCGGCCGCGAGTTTCGCGAGTTCGACCTGGAGGCCGCGCTGGCGCGCAAGCCGGCGGTGATCCTGGTCGATGAACTGGCCCACACCAATTTGCCCGGCGGTCGCCATGCACGCCGCTGGCAGGATATCGCCGAACTGCTCGATGCCGGCCTGGAGGTCTACACCGCACTCAACGTGCAGCATGTGGAAAGCCTCAACGACCAGGTGCGGCGGATCACCAACGTGGCCGTGCGCGAAACGGTGCCCGACGCGTTCCTCGACCGCGCACGCGACATCGTGCTGATCGACCTGCCGCCGCGCGAACTGATCGCCCGCCTGAAGCAGGGCAAGGTCTACGTGCCGGAAACCGCCGCCGTGGCACTGGACGCGTTCTTCTCGCCGACCAACCTGGCCGCCCTGCGCGAACTGGCGGTGGAAACCGTGGCCTCGCACGTGGACAGCGACCTGCGCGAGCACATGCTGGCGCGCGGCGATGCGATGCCGGTGCGCCGGCGGGTCATGGCGGCCATCGACGGGCATGGGCAGAGCGAATACCTGGTGCGGATCACGCGACGCATCGCCGAGCGCCGCGGTGCGCCGTGGAGCGTGCTGTTCGTCGACCGGGGCGGCATGGACGGCGCCCGCCGTGAGCGCGTGGACGCGGCGATGCGCCTGGCCCGTCGCCTGGGTGGCGAAGCGGTGATCCTGCGTGGGCATGCGGTGGCCGACGAGCTGATGGCCTGGGCCGATCGCGAAGGCGTGGGCCAGATCATCGTCGGCCGCACGCGCGAACGGCCCATCGCGCGCCGGCTGGGCTATTCGCTCACGCAGCAGCTGCTCACGCGCGGCGCGCACCTGGAACTGACCATCGTGGCCACGCCGACGCAGCGCGCGCAGTCGCGCCGGCGGCTGCGCGTGGAGGATGCGGGGTCGCGCCGCGACTACGGTTTCGCCACGGCCACCATCGCGGTGGCGATGGCGTTGTCGTTCATCGCCGACCGTTTCCTCTCCGTGGCCAACCTCTCGCTGATCTTCCTCACGGCGGTGCTGATCGTGGCGGTGCGCACGCGCATGGCCGTGGCGGTCTATGCCGCGCTGCTCAGTTTCTTCGGCTACAACTTCTTCTTCGCGCCACCCCGCTACACGCTGGCCATCGCCAACGCGGACGACGTGCTGGCGGTCACCCTGTTCCTCGTCGCGGCGCTGGTCTGCAGCCGCCTGGCTACCCGGCTGGCCGGGCAGGTGACCTCGTTGCGGGCGGCACAGGTGCGCGGCCGTGCCCTGGTGGCGCTGGGCCAGCAGCTGGCCACCAGCGCCGATGCCGATGCCGTGCGTGTTGCGGGCGCGCAGGCGCTGGCCCGTGCGCTGGACATCGATGTCGCCATCCTGGCCCGCGATGCTTCGGGCGCGCTCGTGGTCGCCAGTGCCGCGCCGGCACCGTTTCCGTTGTCGGCCCAGGACATGGCGGCGGCGGACTGGTGCGAGAGCCATGCCGAGCCCGCGGGTCGCTATACCGACACGCTGCACGGTGCGTCGTGCTGGGTGCTGCCGCTGGGCAGCGAGCAACAGCGCGGCGGCGTGGCGGCGCTGCGTTTCCCGCAGGGCACCCGTGAACCGGATGCCGACCACCGGGGCCTGGCGCTGGCGATGATCCAGGATATCGGCCAGGCTCTGGACCGCGCACGCCTGGCCAGCGAACTGGAAAGCGCGCGCGTGCAGGGCGAGACAGAGCGCCTGCGCAACGCGCTGCTGTCGTCGGTCTCGCACGACCTGCGCTCGCCGCTGGCGTCCATGATCGGCTCGGCCGGCACGCTGCTCAGCTACGAGGACCAGCTTCCCGCCAGCGAACGCCACGAGCTGCTGGAAGCCATTCTCGGCGAGGGCCAGCGGCTGGATCGCTACATCCAGAACCTGCTGGACATGACCCGCCTCGGCCACGGCACGCTCAAGCTCACGCGTGACTGGGTGGACGCGGGCGAGATCGTTGCGGCCGCGGTGTCGCGCATGCGCAAGCTGTTTCCCGAGGTGCGCGTCGATGTGCACCTGCCGCGCGACACGATCCTGCTGCACGTGCATCCGGCCCTGGTCGAGCAGGCGCTGTTCAACATCCTGGAAAACGCCGGCCGCTTCACGCCGCCCGGCGACCCGGTGCGGGTCACGGTCAGCAGCGAGGTCGGCCGGCTGCGCGTGGACGTGGCCGACCGCGGCCCGGGCATTCCCGAGGACGAGCGGGCGCGCATCTTCGACATGTTCTATTCGGTGTCGCGGGGCGATCGCGGCGGCAAGGGCACCGGGCTGGGCCTGGCGATCTGCCGCGGGATGATCGGCGCGCACGGCGGTAGCGTGGAGGCCTTGCCCCACGTCGGCGGAGGCACGACCATTCGGGTCTCGCTGCCCCTGCCGCCGCCGCCCGACGAGACCGCATGACTCCGACTCCCTCGGCTCCCCGTGTCCTGGTGATCGACGACGAGGCACAGATCCGCCGCTTCCTCGACATCGGCCTGCGCGCCGAGGGCTACCAGGTGCTGCTGGCCGCCACCGGCCAGGAAGGCCTGGGCCTGGCGGCCACGCAGTCGCCCGATGTGGTGGTGCTCGATATCGGCCTGCCCGACATGGAAGGCCACGAGGTGCTGCGCGAGATCCGCCAGTGGACCCAGGTGCCCGTGCTGATGCTGTCGGTGCGCGACACCGAGGCCGAGAAGGTCCGCGCGCTGGATGGCGGTGCCAACGATTACGTGACCAAGCCGTTCGGCATCCAGGAACTGATGGCGCGCCTGCGCGTGCTGCTGCGCCAGGCGGCGAAGGGCGGCGAGGCCGAAGCCGCCGTGCGTTATGACGACGGCCGCCTCGCCGTGGACCTGGCCCGGCGCGAGGTGCTGCTCGACGGCGCAGCCGTGGCCCTCACGCGCAAGGAATTCGCCGTGCTGTCGCTGCTGGTGCGGCACCCCGGCCGTGTGGTCAGCCAGCAGCAGATCCTGCGCGATGTGTGGGGGCCCACGCATACCCAGGACACGCACTACCTGCGCATCGTGATGGGCAAGCTGCGGCAAAAGCTGGGCGACGACCCCGCCGCGCCGCGCTGGCTGAAAACCGAGCCCGGCGTGGGCTACCGCTTCCCGGCCGGCTGACCCGCCCGCAGCGGACCCGCCGGGGCACCGCCGGGCTCAGGCGCCGGCCGCCTGCCTGGCGAGGTAACGCCCCGGGGAATCGCCGAACGCCTTGCGGAACATCGCCACGAACGCGCTGGGCGTGGCGTAGCCCAGCGCATCGGATACCACCGCCACCGGCTCGCCCGTGGCCAGCCGTTCCAGTGCCCGGGTGAGGCGCGCCTGCTGGCGCCACTGGGCCACGCTGCACTGGGTTTCCTGACGGAAGATGCGCGTCAGCGTGCGGGTGGACATGCCGGCCCAGGTCGCCCACTCCTCGATGCTGCGCGTGTCCTCGGGGTGCTCGAACATGGCGACGGCCACGCGGCGCAGGCGGCGGTCGATCGGCATGGGCAGGTGCAGCGACTCCACCGGCGCGCGCTGTAATTCGTCCAGCAACACCGCGAACAGGCGTTCCCGCGCCGGATCGGGCGCGAAGATCTCGACCGGCCAGGTGGCCGCGCGCTTGATGATGGAGCGGACCAGGTCATTGACGCCGACCACGCAGGGCCGGTCGGGCAGGCCGACCGCCGCGCAGGGCGCGATGAACACGCCCCAGGCATGGGTAGGGCCGGTCATGCTCACCGTGTGCATCGTGCCGGGCGGCATCCAGCCCGCGCGATGCGGTGGCAAAAGATACGAGCCATGCTCCGTGCGGTTGGTGACGAAGCCTTCTTCCACGTAGAAGAACTGGCCCCGCACGTGGCTGTGCCAGTCCACCTCCATCAGCGGTAATCGGCCGCGTGCCTCGTAGGCGACCAAGGGCGGGCCGTCCGCTCGTTCGAGCAGGGCGTGGATCACCTCGTGGTCCCGGCTGGAATGCATGTTGGCCGACACTCGCTATAAATTGGCCGAGTAACGATATCAGGCCTATACCCGTCATGGCTAATATCTGTCTACTCAAGTATCTGTATGTCTGCCGCCGAAACCTGCGGCGCCAGGCGGGATACCCGACGAAGGAGACCCCCCATGATCCGTCTCGTCACACATGATTTCAGCGAGGCCAGCGAAGGCCAGGAAGCTGGCGAAGCCCTGGTGACCTTCGTCGCCTGCGCCCACGCCATGCTCGACCCCGGCACCCCGGAAGACCAGGTCCGGCGCCTTGAACCGAGGCTGTTGGCCCAGTTGCCCACCCTGCGGGCGCTCGGTGTCTTCGACCTGTTCGAGGTGCGCGACCCGGCGCTGGCGGCCCTGCTGGCCGACGAAGCATGAGCTAAAACCGACACGGTAATATATGCCTGACGTATATTTGCCTTGACAACTATATTTAGAGCAATAGAATGCGTGGCATGTCCACGTCTTCGTTCCCGCTCTGCGACACGCCCGACAGCCTCGGTGCACTTATCGGCATGGTGCGCAGCGAAATCGTCCGGGCGATCGAGTCCGACCTGGCGGCCCAGGGCACGGACCTGAAGTTCACCCAGTTCCACGTGCTCAAGCGCCTCGCCATCGCCGGTCCCATGACCGCGACGGAGCTGGCCCGGGCCGTGGATCTGGACGGGGGCGCGATGACACGCCAGCTCGACCAGCTGGAGACCAAGGGTTACCTGCGTCGCCAGCCGCACGCGCAGGACCGCCGCGCGTTGCGCATCGATCTCACCGAGGCCGGCGTGGCGCTGTGGAAACACCTGCACGAAAGCAACCTCGCCACCCTGGAACGCGCCCAGAAGACGCTGACCCAGGACGAGCGCGACAAGCTGCACGACTACCTGGGGCGCGTGCTCAACGCGCTTCGCGAAAAGAACTGAACCTACGTCCGAGGCAAAACGCAATGCGTCTGCACACACTCGTGGCGGCCGTCGGGGCCGCGTTGATCCTCTCCGGCTGCGTCACCAGCCGTGGCCTGGATCCGCAAGGCACGCTGACCGATCCGTCCACCCTCCACGCCGGGCGCAGCCTGGCGAAGGTTCCCGTCTCCCCGGCCGGCTGGCCGGCGGCCGACTGGTGGACGGGGCTGGGTGACAGCCAGCTTTCCTCGTTGATCGAGGAAGCCCTGAAGGACAACCCCGACCTGGCCACCGCCAGTGCGCGCGTGCGCCAGGCCCAGGCCCAGGCCGGCTCGGCCGACGCCACGCGCGGGCCCACGCTCAACGTGGGCGGCGGCGCGGCCGGCGCGCACCTGCCGGGCTCGCTGCTGCCCGATCCGCCGGGCAACCATTTCTCGTGGACGAAGTACGGCTACGGCAGCTTCAACTGGGATCTGGACCTGTGGGGCGGGCGTCGCGCCGCGTTCGAGGCGGCCGTGGGTTCGCAGCGGGCCGCCGAGGTGGACATGCGCGCCGCGCGCATCGAGATCTCGACCAATGTCGCCCGCGCCTACGTGCAACTCGGGTACGGCTTCACCCAGCTGGATGTGGCCCACGCCGAATTGGATCGCACCCACGCATCGCAGAAGCTGACCGTGCAGCGCGTCGCCGCGGGCGTCGATAACCAGATGCAGGTCAAGCAGGCGGACAGCGAAGTGGCCTCGGCCGAGCGCGAGGTGGCGGTAGCGCAGCGCGCCATCGACAGCGCCCGCAGCTCGCTCAGCGTGCTGCTGGGCAAAGGTCCGGATCGTGGCCTGGACATCGTGCGTCCCGCCGCCTTGAGTCCGGCCGCTGTCGCCATCCCGGCCAACCTGCCGGCCGACCTGCTCGGTCATCGCGCCGACCTGGTCGCCGCCCGTTGGCGGGTCGAGGCCGCCTCGAAGGACATCGTCTCGGCCAAGGCGCGTTTCCTGCCCAACGTGACGCTGGGCGTGCTGGCGGCGCAGCTGGCCGGCGGGTCGGAAAACCTGTTCGCCTCGCAGGCACGCTTCTGGCAGGTGCTGCCGGCGTTCTCGCTGCCCATCTTCGACGGTGGCCGCCTGCGCGCCAACCTGGCCGGCAAGGATGCGGACTACGACCTGGCCGTCGCGCAATACAACACCACCCTGGTGGGTGCGCTCAACGAAGTGCAGGACGAACTGTCCGCCCTCGACTCCCTGGGCACGCAGATCCAGGCCCAGCAGCGCGCGCAAGACGCCGCACAGCAGGCTTACGACCTGTCGCAGCAGCGCTACAAGGCAGGCGTCGGCAGCTACCTCGAGTCGCTGGTGGTACGCCAGCAGCTGCTCGAGGCCGAGCAGCGCACGGCGTCGCTGAAGGCGCAGCAGGTCGACACCTCCGTCCAACTGATCCAGGCACTGGGGGGCGGATTCCGCCCCTCGGCCGACGACGCTTCCGTCGCCGCCGCCAGCACGCCGGCAACCCCTTAAGAAATCGTCCCGAGGCCGCTTCCGATGTCACAAGAAACCACCGCCCCCGCTGGCGCCGTCGTCGCGCCGCCCCCGAAGAGCCGTCGCGGGTTCTTCCTCAAACTGCTGTTGCTCGTGGTCATCCTCGCCCTCATCGGCTGGGTGATCTGGTACTTCGTGGACGGCCGCTGGTACGAAGAGACCGACGACGCCTATGTCAATGGCAACGTGGTGCAGATCACCCCGCAGATCGCCGGCACTGTGACGTCGATCGGCGCCGACGACGGCGACCTGGTCCACCAGGGCGACGTGCTGGTCAAGCTCGATCCCAGCGATGCCGAGGTCGCGCTCGAGAGCGCGCGTGCCAACCTGGCCAACACCGTGCGTCGCGTGCGTGGCCTGTATAACAACGTGACCTCGGCGCAGGCCGATGTCGCGGTACGCAAGACCGCGGTGGACCGTGCGCGGCAGGACTACAACCGCCGCCGCGACCTCGCCAAGACGGGTGCCATTTCCGCCGAGGAACTCTCGCACGCCGCCGATACGCTGACCTCCGCGGAAAGCAGCCTGGCCTCCGCGAAGCAGTCGTACAGCAGCAACAAGGTGCTGGTCGACGACACCGTCGTCTCGTCCCATCCGGACGTGCGTGCGGCTGCCGCGAAGCTGCGTTCGGCCTACCTCGACTTCGTGCGCGCCACGCTGGTGGCGCCGGTGGACGGTTACGTCGCCAAGCGCAGCGTACAGGTCGGCCAGCGCGTGCAGCCGGGTGCGGCGCTGATGGCCGTGGTGCCGCTGCACGATGTGTGGATCGACGCCAACTTCAAGGAAACCCAGCTGACCCACATGCGCATCGGCCAGCCGGTGGACGTCACGGCCGACGTGTACGGCGGCGACACCGTGTACAAGGCGAAGATCCGCAGCCTGGGCGTCGGCAGCGGCAGCGCGTTCTCCATCCTGCCGGCGCAGAACGCCACGGGTAACTGGATCAAGATCGTGCAGCGCGTGCCGGTGCGCGTGGTGTTCACCGATCCCAAGCAGCTGGACGACAAGCCGCTGCGCCTGGGCCTGTCCACCAAGGTCACGGTGTCGCTGCACGACCAGAACGGCGCGTTGCTGGCGAAGCAGTCGCCCACGCAGCCCGAGTTCAGCACGCCGATCTACGACAAACAGCTGGCCGATGCCGACAAGGACATCGCGCGCGTGATCCACGAGAACACGTCCGCGGGTGAAGGCGCCGAGCAGCAGCAGGCCCCGAAGTAAGGGAGAGGGCTCATGAGCACCGAATTTCGACCGCCCAACCTGGCGCTGTCCACGGTCGGGCTATCGCTCGCGACCTTCATGCAGGTGCTCGATACGACGATCGCCAACGTGTCGCTGCCCACCATCGCGGGCAACCTGGGCGTCAGTTCCAACCAGAGCACCTGGGTGATCACCTCGTTCGCGGTGAGCAACGCCATCGCGCTGCCGCTCACCGGCTTCCTCACCCGTCGCTTCGGTGAGACCAAGCTGTTCGTCTGGGCCACGCTGCTGTTCTCGCTGGCGTCGTTCCTGTGCGGCATCGCGCAGAGCATGACGATGCTGATCGTGTTCCGCGCCATCCAGGGTGCGGTAGCCGGCCCGATGTACCCGATCACGCAGAGCCTGCTGATCTCGATTTATCCACCGGCCAAACGCGGCATGGCGCTCGCGCTGCTGGCGATGGTCACCGTCGTGGCGCCTATCGCCGGCCCCATCCTCGGCGGCTGGATCACCGACAACTACACCTGGCCGTGGATCTTCTTCATCAATGTGCCCATCGGCATGTTCGCCAGCTTCGTGGTAGCCAACCAGATGAAGGGCCGGCCGGAAGTGACCGAGAAGCCGAAGGTCGACTACGTGGGCCTGATCACGCTCATCGTCGGCGTGGGTGCCTTGCAGGTGGTGCTCGACAAGGGCAACGACGAGGACTGGTTCAACTCGCCGTTCATCGTGATCACCGCGATCATTGCCGCGATCGGCCTGGCCGTGTTCCTGATCTGGGAACTCACCGACAAGGACCCGATCGTCAACCTCAAGCTGTTCCGCCATCGCAACTTCGCCATGGGCACCCTGTGCCTGGTGCTGGCCTACGCGGCGTTCTTCGCCATCGGCCTGCTGGTGCCGCAATGGTTGCAACGCAACGTGGGTTACACCTCGACCTGGGCGGGACTGGCGGCGGCACCGCTGGGCATCATCCCGGTGATCCTCACGCCGTTCGTGGGTAAGTATGCGCACAAGTTCGACCTGCGCATCCTGGCGTCGGGCGCGTTCGTGGTCATGGGCGCGACCTGCTTCATGCGTTCGGACTTCTATCTGCAGATCGACTTCTACAGCGTGGCGATGGTCCAGCTGATCCAGGGCCTGGGTGTGGCGTTGTTCTTCATGCCGGTGCTGAGCATCCTGCTGTCCGACCTGCAACCCCGGGAGATCGCCGCGGGCTCCGGCCTGGCGACCTTCCTGCGCACGCTGGGCGGCAGCTTCGCCGCGTCGATCACCACGTTCCTGTGGGACCGCCGGGCCATCGTGCACCACGAGCGCCTGGCGGAGAACTTCACCCCGTTCAATCCGAACACCACGCAGGCCATGGCCCAGATCGGTCGAGGCGATCCGCAATACGCGGCTTCGTCGGTCAACGCGATGATCACCAACCAGGCGTACCAGATCTCGTTCAACGAAGTGTTCTACCTGCTGGGCTTCGTCTTCGTCGCGCTGATCTTCGTGGTGTGGCTGGCCAAGCCGCCGTTCGCGGCCAAGGCGGGGCCGGCGGCTTCGGGGCATTGAGCGGTGGTTTGCCTTCGGTGTTGTGTTTGGTCCTAAAGCTTTAAAGCTTTAAGGCCTTGCGGTCGTGGAGCAAGAGCCGGCGGGTAGCCCCCTCGGTGCCACGCCTGCGGCGACCCGTCGTGGAAAGCCGCTAGCGCGGCCGTGTCTTTGATTCGCGCACATCGTGCGCTCCTACCCGCGGCCGTATGTCTATTGCCCTACGGGCCCGGGTCGGGCAGGTTGTGGAACGCGTGATCCGCCGGCGGTGTAGGAGCGCACGATGTGCGCGAACCCTCAACACACCTAAGGGCACCGATGCCGTGAGCAACAGGCAAGCGAGCGTTCCCGGCTACGAAGCAAAACCCGGCTTTTTGCTCTCCCCACACGCAACCTCAGTCATCGAAAGAGCCGGCGGGTGCCACCCTCGTGGCCGGTAGCCGCAGGCGAGGGCTTCGAACGGAAAAGGCCCGAAGGGGGCCGGCCAGGACGGCCGGCCATTTTTGCTGAGCCATGGATGGCGAATCAAAAATCCCCGTTCGAAGCCCGACCCGTGCCCGAAGGGCAATAAGTAAACGGACGCGCCAGCGGCCCTTCCCTTTCGGGTCGCCGCAGGCGTGGCCACGAGGGTGGCACCCGCCGGCTCTTGCTCCACGACCCAAGGCCAAACGCGATGCCGAAGGCTATCCCCCTCCTCAACACGAAAAACTCAGATATCGAACCCAATACCCACCAGCCCCATGGTCTCCCCCCGATTCGGCTCCTGGAAGCTCCCGTTGGAGATATGGCGGATCTGGAAGCTGATGTTCTTGTACTGCCAGCCCAGGGTGCTGACGAACTCGTAGCCGCTGGACAGCGCCTGCGTGCGCCCGCCCGCCGTGCCGGCGACCTGGAAGCTGAAGAAGAACGGACGGTACCAGTCACCCTCGCTGCCATAGTGGAGACGCGCACCGGCAGCGCCCACCCAGACATTGTTGGTGACGCCGGGACGGGACTGTTCGTAGCGACCGATGTCGCGCCCCTTCACGTAGCCGATCGACACGTCGGGTGACCAGGTGAAGCGACTACCCCCCATCGGGCGGGCGTCGAACACCGACTCGATGAAGAAGACATTGGTGCCGTAACTGTCCATGTAGCTGCGGCCACCCTGCAGCTCGATGTGGGTTTCGGCGGCCGCGGGGATGGACACGGCGGCAAGGGAAAGCGCGGCGAGAGCGCCGAGGGCGAGGCGGGACGAACGCATGGCAGGGGAAGGTCCTTGTGCTGGGACGTGTTTATGAACCGGATGGTTCGGTAAATAGTGTTGAGCGGGCGTGAAAAAAGGGGGAGGGCGAAATCTTTCTCGTTCAAGCCGCGTCCTTCCGTGCCGTTACAGGACGACGAGGCTTCGCAAGGGCGGGCCAGGACCACGACCCGAGGAGGCGGCAATACGGTGGCGACCGCGACGGCACAGGGAGCGACCAAGACCCGCGCCCATACCATCCGTCTGGCGATCTGGGCCGTTTGTGTCGCGCTTTCGCTCGGCATCGCCGCGCTGGTCGCGGGCCTGCAGATGCAGGAATACGCGCGCATGCTGGCGACCAGCCAGCGTCAGGTCGCAGCGTCGGCCAATGGCGTGGTCAGACTGCTCGACCAACAGGTGGATGCCAGCCTGGGCCCCCTGTTGGCACTGCGTAACGAGGTCGATGGCCCCGATATTTCGGAGTTGCGCGCCAACCTTGCCGAGGTGCAGGCGCGGCACCCGGAGTTGCCCAATTTCCTGGCCCTCGACGCGCGCGGCACGGTCATCGCCTCCACGCACACGCCGGTCTACGACTGGGTCCCGATGCTGGCCGCTCCGCGGCGGATGGCCCTGGGTGCCAGCGTCCGGGTAGCCATCGGTGAGACGGAAGGATCCGGGTCGGCCTTACGCATCCTGGTGGACTCTCGAGTGGTGGAGCCGGCCGCCTTCGGTACGGTGATCCGCGCGGAGCGCATGCGCGACGCGATGCGCCTGACCATGCTGGGCAACACGGCCGAGATGACGATCTTCTCGCCGTCCGGCCGTGTGTTCACCAGCAATGGCGAGGGGCCGGTCAGGGCTTGGACCGCGGGTAACGTGGCCCCCGGCAGCACGGGCTTCGTCGACGACCCGGAGCGTATCGCGGCCTGGGCCGCCTCCACCGTCTACCCGTTCGTGGCCCGGTCCTCGGTCGATCGCTCGGCCGTGCTGGCGGACTGGTGGACGCAGGCCCGGCAGACCCTGCTGGCCACGCTGGCCCTGGTGCTGCTCATCCATCTCTTCGCCACCGCGTCCGACCGGGCCTACCGGAAGCAGTCGCGGCTGTTCGACGCGCTGTCACGCACGGCGCGGCACCTGGGCGACGTGCAGCGGACCGGTCACATCGGCCTGTGGGAGGCCGACCTGACCTCCGGCGAGATCGTCTGGTCCGGCCAGGTCCACCAGATCACCGGCCACCCTCCTGATCGCGTGGTGGTGCGTCGTGGCACGTACTACAAGCTGGTCCACCCCGACGACCAGGCCGGTATCGTCGCGTGGGTGGACCGCTTCGCCAGCGAGGACGGCCCGCTCGAGTTCGAGCACCGGCTGTGCCGCGTGGATGGCCAGGAAGTGCGGGTCGCCCTGCGCGCCTCGCGGATCACCGACGAAGAAGGTCGGCCCGTCCTGGCCGGGACGATCGCCGAGGTCACCGTGCTCCACGAAACGCGCCGACGGCTGGAGGACACCGATCGCGATCTCGCCGCCAGCGCCGCCGCCTACCGTCAGTTGCTGGCGCGCGTGCCGCTGCCGCTGGCCATCGTGCGTGACGACGGCATCGAGTACGCCAATCCGCGCGCGGAAGAACGCCTGGGCAGCAGCGGCGAGACCCTGGTCGGCCGCCGCGTGGACGGCTTCATGGACGATGACGCGCTGGCGGTGCTGCGTGCCGGGTCGCCCGATGGCGCCAACCTCATCGCGTGGCTCAATCCCGACCACGGCATGCCGTTCGAGGCCGAACTGGCCCTGTCCGATTACCGTGACACCAAGGGCGACGGCACGCTGGTTATCATGCGTGACGTCACCGAGCAGCGCCGTTACGAAGAGCGCCTCAACCACCAGGCGACGCACGACGAACTGACCGGGCTACCCAACCGGCGCGCCCTGCGCGAGAAACTCGACGAGCTGGTGACCGAAAGCGTGCGCGAGGGCTCGGGCCTGATGGTCCTGTTCATCGACCTGGACCACTTCAAGGTCATCAACGACGCGCTCGGCCATGCGCTGGGTGACCAGGTGCTGCGCGACGTCACCCTGCGCCTGGGCGATGCGCTGGACGGCTTGGGTCATGTGGGCCGTTTCGGCGGCGACGAGTTCGTGGCGATGCTGCCCTTCACCAGCCATCCGGCCACGGCCATGGACGTGCTGCCGCGTATCCAGCGCGCCATCGAGGAGCCGCTGACCGTGGGTGGCACCATGCAGCGCCTGAAGTGCAGCATGGGCGTGGCCTTCGCCACCCGCGACGGCGCCGATGCCGATACGTTGATTCGCAATGCCGACACGGCCATGTACGTGGCCAAGCGCTCGGGCCGGCACACGTGGAAGCGCTACGCGGCCGACATGCATGCCACCGCCATGGCGCGTCTCACCGTGCTCACGCGGCTGTCCGGCGTCAACCTGGACAACGAGCTGTCGCTGGCCTGGCAGACGCAGCACTCGGGTGACGATGGCCGGGTGATCGGCGTGGAAGCGCTGTTGCGCTGGCCGTCCGCACCGGCGGATCTGGCCGGCAACGACAAGCTCGTGCCCCTGCTGGAAGAAACCGGCGCCATCGTGCAGATCGGCCAGTGGGTGCTGCGCGAGGCCTGCCGCCAGCAGCGACTGGTGTTCGATCGCCTGGGCCCCGGGTGTCGCATCGCGGTGAACGTCTCCGCCCAGCAGCTGGTGCACACCGACCTGGTCGCGGAGGTGCGCATGGCCCTGGCCGAGACCGGCGCCAGTGCGTCCTCGCTGGAACTGGAACTGACCGAAAGCGCGTTCATGCAGGAGCCCGAGCGCGCCATCCGGACCCTGCACGAGCTGCGCGCCATGGGCGTGAGCATCTCACTGGACGACTTCGGCACCGGCTACTCCAACCTGACCTACCTCTCGCGGTTGCCGCTGGACAAGATCAAGGTGGATCGCCACTTCACCGCCAGCCTGCTCGACGACGATGTCGACGCATCGATCTGCCGATCCATCATCTTCCTCGCCCGCAGCCTCAACCTGGAAGTGGTGGCGGAAGGCGTGGAAACCGAAAGCCAGCGGCGCTGGCTGCTGGGCGAAGGGTGCGTGGCGATGCAGGGCTACCTGTTCGCCCGTCCGGTGTCGATCGACGCGCTGGAAGCCAGCCTGTGCGGCAACGGCGCCGTCGAGGACTGGTCGTCCGCGATGGTCGCCACGGGCTCGCCGGGCGGCGATTGACGCACGGTTTGCTCCGGGTAAAACTGCGCCCTCCTTCCCCTTCGGCCGTAGCCATGCCCACCCATCGGCGACGAGGCGTGACCCCGCCGCGTGGCACGCTGACCGAAGGTCCGATCGTCAGCACGCTGTTGCGTTTCTCGCTGCCCATCCTGGGCGCCAACGTGCTGCAGTCGCTCAATGCGTCGGTGAACGCGGTCTGGATCGGCCACTTCCTCGGCGAGGCCGCGTTCGCGGCAACCTCGAACGCCAACCTGATCCTGTTCTTCCTGCTGGGCGTGGTCTTCGGCGTGGGCATGGCCACCACGATCATGGTCGGCCAGACGCTGGGGGCGAACGACGTGCCCGAGGCGCGGCGCGTGGTGGGCACGGGGCTCGGTTTCTTCGTCGTGATGTCGCTGCTGGTCGCGCTGGGCGGCTTCGTCGCCACGCCGGTCATGCTCGCCGCCATGGGCACGCCGCACGACGCGCTGCCCTATGCCACGGCGTACCTGCGCATCATCTTCGTCGCCCTGCCGGCGATGTACCTGTACACCTTCCTCATGATGACGCTGCGTGGCGCGGGCGATTCGCGCATGCCCTTCGCCTTCATGCTGCTGTCGGTGGTGCTGGACGTCGCGCTCAATCCGCTGCTCATCTTCGGCCTGGGCCCGGTACCCGCCATGGGTATCGCCGGCTCGGCGGTGGCCACGCTGATCGCGCAGGTGGTCTCGCTGCTGGCGCTGGTCGGCTGGCTATACCGGCGACGCCATTTCCTGTGCATCGGCCGCCACGAACTGCACCTGTTGCTGCCCCGGCCCGTGCTGCTCAAGCAGCTGCTGCTCAAGGGCCTGCCGATGGGCGCGCAGATGATCGTTATCTCCTCGTCGGCCATCATCATGATGTCGCTGGTCAACCGGCACGGTTCGCAGACCACGGCGGCCTACGGCGCCGCCGCGCAGTTGTGGACCTATATCCAGATGCCTGCGCTGGCGATCGGCTCGGCGGTGTCGTCGATGGTGGCGCAGAACGTGGGGGCGCGGCGCTGGGATCGCGTCGCCGGCATCGGCCGCGCGGGCATCCTTACCAACTTCCTGCTCACCGGCACGCTGGTGCTGGTGATCTACCTGTTCAACCGGGCGGCGCTGGCGCTGTTCCTGGGCGAGGACAGTTCCGCCATCGGCATCGCACAGCACCTCAACCACATCGTGGTCTGGTCGTTCCTGCTGTTCGGCGTCACCTTCGTGATGTTCGGCGTGGTGCGCGCCACCGGCGCGGTGATGCTGCCGCTGGTGGTGCTGGTCATCGCGATGTGGGTGGTGCGCTATCCGTTCGCCGCTTTCCTCGAACCGTACTGGGGCGCGGACGCCATCTGGTGGAGCTTCCCCGTGGGCTCGCTGGTGTCGCTCGCCATCACGGCGGTGTATTACCGCCGCGGCAGCTGGAAGCGCGCAGCAATATTGCCGCCCAGCGTAGGAGCGCACGATGTGCGCGAACCCTAAACCTATTCCCGGCGAATGAAGCCACCCATCCGCACAGGCGAGCGCTTCCGTGCATCCGGTATATGCTCTTTCGGGCGCACGGAACCGACTTCACGCGTGTGAGGTTGCGGCATCGATCGTTTTTTGCGGTGATGAGGGTTCGCGCACGAGCGTGCGCTCCTACATGCGGGTTTTTACGTACGTCTTTTTTTACACGCGTTTCTTGCGAAGGCGTTTCCAGCGCTTGTAGCGGCGCTTGAGCATGCGGCGGTGTATCCGCGTGGCCTTGCGTTCCTTGCGGTCGTGGTTCCACAGGTAGATGGCGGGCGTGCTCAGCAGCGTCAGCATCTGCGAGACCAGCAGGCCGCCGACGATGGCGATGCCCAGGGGACGGCGCATCTCGGAGCCCACGCCGAAGCCGATGGCCAGCGGCAGTGCCGCGCCCATGGCGACCAGCGTGGTCATCGTGATCGGGCGGAAGCGCACCAGCGCGGCCTGGCGGATGGCCTCCACGGGCGACATGCCGTGCTCGCGCTCGGCGACCAGGGCGAAGTCGACCATCAGGATCGCGTTCTTCTTCACGATGCCGATCAGCAGCAGTACGGAGATGATCGCCATCAGCGTGAGCTGCGTCTGTGTGACCAGCATGGCCAGGAACGCACCTGCGCCAGCGGCCGGCAGGGTAGAGATGATCGTCAGCGGGTGCCCCAGACTCTCGTAGAGGATGCCCAGCACGATGTATACGGCCAGGATGGCGCCGATGAGCAGCACCATACCGTTGGACTGTGCATCGCGTATGCGCTGGTTGGTGCCTGTGACGTCCATGCGAATGCCGCCGGGAAGATGGATGCGGCGTACGGCCTCCTCTGCCAGCGCGGTGCCCTTGTCTGCGGTGATCTTCGGCGCGAGGTTGTACGTGATATCCGCCGATTCAAGCTGATTCTGATGCGTGACCGCCATGGGTGCGGCTATCGGGTCGATGCTGGCAACGGCCGAGAGCGGAATCATCTTGCCGACCGAATTCTTCACGTAGGTATTGAGCAGTGAATCCGGGCTCACCTCCTGCGCGGCGGCCGCGGTAAGCACCACCCAGTACTGGTTGATGTCCGAATAGATGATCGACACCTGGCGCTGGCCGAACGCGTTGTAAAGGGCCGAGTCGACCATGCCCATGCCCACGTTGAGCCGGCCGGCGGCATTGCGGTCCACGGTGAGCATCTGCTGCTTGCCGACGACGTCGAAGTCGCTGCCCACGTTACGGAACTCGGGCATGCTGCGCATCTCGCGCACCAGCTTCAACGTCCACGGCTGCAGTGGCTCACCGCCGGTGCTGATCAGCTGGAAGGAATACTGCCCGCGGTTGCTGTTGCCTCCGCCGCCGCCGAGGAACTGCAACGGATTCATGAAGACCTGGACATCGGCGAGCTTGTCGTATTCCTTGCCCTTGCGCTCCATGAATTCCTTGATGGACTCGCGGCGCTGGCCTGGAGCACTGCCCTTGGGCTTGAGGTCGACGAACATGGTGCCGGTGTTGCCCACGCCTCCGCCGTTGCCGTCACCGAGGATCGTCGTTACGTCGGCTACCGACGGGTCGTTCTGCATCATTTCGCCGACACGTTTCATGCGGCGTGCCAGTTCCGTGGGCGAGATGTTGGCATCGGCACTGACTTCGCCCTGGAGCATGCCCGTGTCCTCATCGGGCATGAAATTGCCGCCGGCGGTCTTCACCACGGCAAAGGCCAGCCCGAACGTCGCCACCAGGAGGATCAGCGGTTGCCAGCGCATCACTCGTCGGTGATGCATGGCCCAGTCCAGGCCACGCTCATAGAATCGCAGGAACCCGCGATCGAATCGCTCCAGTGCACGCTCCACTCGCCCGGGTTGCCGATCCGGTGCGTCGTGCTTCAGGTAGCGTGCGCACAGCGCCGGTGTCAGGGTGAGAGATACCGCGGCGGAGATCAATACCGCCGCGGTCAGGGTCACGGAAAACTCCCGCAACAGCTTGGTGAGCAGATTGTTGCCAAACAACAGCGGCGCGAACACGGCAACCAGCGACAGCGTGATCGACATGACGGTGAAGCCGATTTCGCGTACGCCCTCCAGCGCGGCCGCCATCGGACGCGCACCGGCTTCCATGTGCCGCACGATGTTCTCGATGACCACGATGGCATCGTCTACGACGAAGCCGATGCAAAGCACCAGTGCCATCAACGACATCGTGTTGAGCGTATAGCCAAGCGACCACATGATGACGAACGCGCCCGCCAGTGACAGCGGCACGCTCAACGTGGCGATGAGCGTCGGCCCGAGCCTGCGCAGGAACACCATCATGACCAGGAAGACCATCACGATGCTGATCAGCAGTGCCACCTTGACCTCGTGCAGCGCCGAGCGGGTGGTCTGGGTGAGGTCGAAGATGGGCGTGACCTGCACATCGGCCGGCAACATCGAGCGGAATCGTGGCAGTGCCGCGCGTACCGCATCGGCGGTGGCGATGGCATTCGCCTCCGGCCGCTTGTTCATCTGCATGGTCACGGCGCGCTCGCCCTGGAACCATGCAGCCTGGTTTTCGTCCTGCTGGCCATCGTAGACGCGGGCGATGTCCGATAGCCGCACCGGCACGCCGTTGCGCATGGCAATCAGGATCGTGCCGAAGTCTTTCGCATCACGCAGGCTGTCGGTGGCAGTCACCGTCATCTGGCTACGACCGTCGGATAGCACGCCCTGCGGGGAGGTGACGTTGGCCGCGTTGAGCGCGTTGGAGACGTCGTTGGCAGTCAGGTTCTTGGACGATAGAGCGCGGGTATCCAGCTCCACGCGCACGGCGTGCGGTGTGCCACCGAACACCTGCACCCGGGATACGCCATCGATCTGTGCTACCGCCGGTCGGATGAGCGTGTCTACCACGTCGTATAGCTTGTCGGGGGGCAACGTCTTCGATGTGAAGGTCACCAGCAGCACGGGGATCTGGCCGGTGTCGAACTTGAAGTATTGCGGCGGCGACGGCATGCCGGCCGGCAGGTCGGCGGCAGCTGCGTTGATCGCGGCCTGCACGTCGCGCGCCGCCGAGTCGGTGGAGCGGTCCATGGTGAAACGAACGCGCACCTGGCCATTGCCTTCTGTGCTGCTCGAGTACATCTGGTCGACGCCCGGGACCTGGCCCAGGTGACGCTCGAGGGGGGCGACGACCGTCGATGCCATGGTCTGTGCGTTGGCACCGGGCATCTGCGCCACGACGACCACGACGGGCACGTCGACGGTCGGCAGCGCTGCTACGCCGAGCAGCATGTAGGCGATGCAACCGCACAGCACCAGTCCCGCCGCAAGCAGCGAGGTTCCGACGGGCCGACGGATGAAGGGAGCGAAAACGTTCACGGCACTTCCTGTGGCCGCGGGAAGGTATACCCGCGCGCCCCGACTTTATGACGTCTGGCCTTCCTTGTGGCGTGTGCCTTTAGGGGGGCCCCTGCCGGAAGGCAGGGGTACCCCGTTTGCCGGCGGGAGCCGCCGGCAGGCCGGATCAGCGCAGGGGCGAGAAGCGCAGGGTGAGGTAATACGTGCGGCCCAGCTGGTTGTAGTACGCCGCCGTTTCGTAGCGTTTATCGGCAACGTTCGCGACGCGGCCCTGCACGCTCCAGGCGTCGTCCAGGTGCCAGGTGGCGCGCACGTCGGCGGTGGTGTAGCCACCCAGGCGCGTGGTGTTGGCCGGATCGTCGTAGCTGTAGCCCGAGGCGTAGACCGAGCCGCCCAGCGTGAACGCGCCCAGGTCCCTGTCCAGGTCCACCCGGCCGGTGCGGCGGGGGCGACGGGCCAGCAGGTTGTCCTTTTCCGTGCCGCTGTCACGGTCCAGCGGCTGCTGCAGCGTGAGGTAGCCGCGCACGTGCCAGCCGTCCAGGTCGGCGCCCACCTGCCCTTCGATACCGCGCAGGCGCGCCTTGCTGACGTTGATCGGCAGGAAATCGGCGTCGGAGCCGATCAGGTCGTCCACCTGGGTCTGGTACGCGTTGACCGCCCAGGTCCAGATGCCGGGGCGGCTGGACAGTCCGATTTCGGCCGTGCGGGATTTTTCCGGCTTCAGGTTCGGCACGGACGGACCGTACGGGTAGTACTCGTCGTTGAACGTCGGCGCATGGAAGGCGGTGCCGTACGAGGCCGTGATCTTCATGCCCTCGTCGAAGCGGTAGCCGTAGGCCGCCGAGCCGGTGGTGTGGTTGCCGAACTGCGTGTTGTGGTCGTGGCGCGCGGACAGCTGAATCTCGTGCGGGCCGAACACGCCCTGGTACAGCGCGAACACACCGGTGTTGTTGCGGGTGTCCTTCAGGTACGGCGTATCGCTCTTGAGCTTTTCCTGCTGGTAATCGACGCCGGCGGTCAGCGTCTGCCCGGCCGCCAGTGTGATGTCGTTCTGCCAGGAGGCCTGGTTGCGCCTGGAATACAGGTAGCCCGTACGGACCTTGTCGGCGCCGGTGACGAGGTTGCCGAGGCCGTCGTAGTACTTCTTCTGCGCGCCGTTGAGGTAGTTGTCCGCCCTATCCTGGTTCTGGCCCAGGCTGACCGACATGCGCCAGGCCGACAGCACGTCGAACGCCAGGTTCGCACCGGCCACCTGCTGCGAGCGCCGGGTCAGGTTCTGGAAATCGCCGTCGTATTCGATGTCGCCCTTGCTGCGCAGCCAGCTGCCGGTGAGTTCGGTGCCGTTATCCCAGCGGTAGCCGCCGGAGAGCGCGCCGTTGTAGGTGCGGTAGGCGTCGTGGTCCGGCTCGTCGGTGAAGCAGCCCTTGAACGCGTCGGCCGCACCAACGCGGCAGGCGTTGATCCCCGCGGTGTACTGGCCGCCCAGGCTGGCGTTGTACCAGCCGTGCGTGGTGCCGCCCGAGAGACCCACCTGCCCGGCGGTGTAGCCGTGGCTGCCGCCGCTGATCGACAGGCTGGGCGTGGGCGCTTCGCCGGCCTGGCCGCGACGGGTGAAGATCTGGATGACGCCGCCGATGGCATCCGAGCCGTACAGGCTGGAGCGCGGGCCACGGACCACCTCGATATGGTCGATCTGCTCGACCGGCAGCTGCTCGTACGCGGGCAGGCCGGCACCCACGGTACCCACGCGCACGCCGTCCACCAGCACCAGCGTGTGTGCCGAGTTGCTGCCGCGCATGAAGAGCGAGGTCTGCTGGCCCAGGCCGCCCGTGTTGGTCATGGTCACGCCGGGCAGGCCGGCCAGCAGGTCCTGCACGTTGCGGGGCTGCAGGCGCTCGATGTCCTCGCGGCTGATGACGGTGACCGGGGCCAGCACCTCGTCGAGCGGGGTGGGCGCGCGGTTGGCGGTGACCACCACCGGGTCGAGGGTACTGTTGGGTGCGTCGGCCGCGTGGGCAGCGACGATCGTCGACAGCAGGGCCGTCGCGAGCAGGGTCTTCTTCATGGAACGGGTTTCCTCCGCCGCTGGTGCGGCAATGCGTAGCCTCAACAGGCGCGCGGGAGGACACAACGACGAACGGCACCGGGCAACACCCGGATGACTGTCCGGATTCGCCCTCCGCGAATCGCCGATAACGGGACGGCGCCCGCGCTTGAAAGCGCAGGATTCGCCGATCGGGCCGGTCTCCGGACTCGCGCTGGCCCGAGGGCATCACACCGGCGCCTTCCCGCTTGCGCAGTGGCTGTGGCCGGTGGATGGAGCCGTTCTGGGCGGCTCCTCACGCTTACCGTTGCGGGGGCAGTGCCGGCCTTGCCACGCGTGTGGCGCACCGGCTTCCCGTTTCATCCCCGCCCGCTTCAGGCCGGCGGGGACACCCGAACAACGCAATGTTAACGCCTGGCCCGCGCGGAAGCGAGCCAGTGCGGCGGCGTCGGATCAGGCGGCGTAGACGCGCTCGCCGCCGATCCAGGTTTCGGCCACCGTGTGGTCGTCGTCCATCACCACGAAGTCGGCGCGATAGCCGGCCGCGATGTGGCCGTGGGTGGCTTCCAGCCCGAGGAAGGCGGCCGGATAGGTGGAGGCCATGCGGGCCGCCTCGGCGTAGTCCACGCCTACCATCTCCACCGTGTTGCGCACCGCGGTGGCCATGTCCAGCGCGGAGCCGGCCAGCGTGCCGTCGGCCGTCTGGCAGACGCCGTCGCGGACGGTGATCGTCTCGCCCTTCAGGACGAAGTTCGGATCGTCCGACCCCACGGGTGGCATGGCGTCGGTGACCAGCATCATCTTCTGCGGCGCCTTGGCCGCGATGGCGACACGCAGCGAACTCGGGTGCACGTGGTGGCCGTCGACGATCAGGCCACACCAGCTGGCGGCGTCTTCCAGCGCGGCGCCGACCACGCCGGGCTCGCGGCTGGTGAACGGCGTCATCGCGTTGAACAGGTGCGTGAAGCCACGCACGCCGGTCGCCAGGGCCTGGCGGGTGGTGTCGTAGTCGGCGGCCGTATGGCCGGCCGCCACGATCACGCCATTGGCGACCAGCTGTTGCAGCACCGCCGTCGAGGCGCGCTCGGGCGCTAGCGTCAGCAGCGTGACGCCACCGTGCCGCCGGGCGACCATGGCCACGTCGTCGGCGTCGGCGATACGGAACTTGGCCGGATCGTGCACGCCCTTGCGCTCGGGTGCGATGAACGGGCCTTCGAGGTGGATGCCGAGCACACCCGGCACGCCCTGGGCCACGGCATCGTTCACCGCGTCGATGGCCTTCGCCATCACCGCGGCATCGTCGCTGATCAGGGTGGGCAGGAAGCCGGTGGTGCCGAACTTCGCGTGCGCCTGCCCGATGCGACGGATGGTCTCGACGGTGGGCACGTCGTTGAACAGTACGCCGCCGCCGCCGTTGACCTGGCAATCGATGAAGCCTGGCAGCAGCGCGCGGCCACCGAGGTCGTGGCGTTCGGCCGCGCGCACGCGGGGATCGGACGGCAACGCCAGCCCGGTGATGGTGCCGCCGTCGATCAGCACGGCAAAGCCACCCTGGAAGCCGTTATCGGTCAGCACGCGGCCGTTGACGAGGGCGATGGTCATGGCGATTCCTATACGTGGGACGAGAGGTCAGACGGTCTCGGTGACCTTGTTGAGGTGCGGCGGCACGTCGGGGTTGAAACCGCGCGCCAGCGCCAGCGCGGCCGTGGCGCGGTAGAAACTCTGCACGGTGATCAGCGGTGCGGCGATGGGCGCGGTGGCGACCAGCGGCAGCACGCCCTCGCCCGTGGCGCCGGGTGCGGCGATCCACACGTTGGCGCCGCGCTTGCGGAACTCCGCCGCGATCTCCAGCACGCCGGGCAGCGTGTCGTCGTTCTGCGCAAAAAACAGCACGGGGAAATGCGGGCCGACCAGGGCCATCGGGCCGTGTTTCACCTCGGCCGCGCTGAAGGCCTCGGCGTGCAGGTTGCAGGTTTCCTTGAACTTCAGCGCGGCTTCCAGCGCGCCGGCAAAGCCGAAACCGCGGCCGACCACGAACAGGTTGTGCGCATCGACCAGGCCCTCGGTAAGTGCCGACCAGTCCGCGTCCCAGCCCTGGCGAAGCTGCGCGGGCAGGGCCGTGATGGCGTCGGCGATCTCGGCGCGGCCGCTCCAGCGGGCGGCGATGTGCAGGATCGCGAACAGCGCGCCCAGGTAGCTCTTGGTCGCGGCGACGCTGGTTTCCGGGCCCGCGTGCAACGGCACGACCACGTCGGCCACGTCGGCCAGCGGGGAATCCACCACGTTGACCAGGGCGACCACATAGGCGCCGGCCTTCTTCGCGGCCTCCGCGTTGCGCACCAGGTCGGGGCTCTTGCCCGACTGCGAGACGGCGAGGTACAGCGCGCCGTCGAGGCGCTGTGCCGCGTGATAGATGGAGGTGACCGACGGCGAGGCCGACGCGGTGACCACGCCCAGCTGGGTTTCGAACACGTACTTGGCGTACATCGCCGCGTGGTCGGAACTGCCGCGGGCGCAGGTGATGACCATGCGCGGGGGCTGGGCACGAAGCCGGTCGGCAAGGGCGCCGATCACGCTTTCGTTGAGGGCGAGCTGCCGTTCGACCACCTCGGCCGTCTCGTGCGCTTCGCGGTACATCAGGGTGTCTTGCGGCTGGGTGGTCATAGAAGTGGTGTGCCCGTCAGTCGCTTTGCAGTTCGGCGACGAAGTCGTAGATGTCCCCGCGATACCAGGAACAGGTGAATTCGACGATGCGGCCGTCGTCGAGAAAACTGCGCCGCTCGATGTTCAGGCCGGCGCTGCCGGCACCGAGCCGGAGCAGCCGGGTCTGGGCCGGGCCCAGCACCACCGCGCGCAGGCGTTGCAGCGCGCGCCGCGGGCGATTGCCCAGCGTGTCGAGCGCTTCGTAGAGGGAATCCTCGACCAGGCTGGGGTCGGGCAGCAGGCTGAGCGGCACGGCGCTGCGCTCGATCGCCAGGGGCTCGTCGCCGGCATAGCGCAGGCGGTGAAGGCGCACCACCTGGGTGCCGGGCGAGAGGTTCATCGCCATGGCTTCCTCGGGGGTGACCTCGCCGATGGCCCGCTCGAAGAACTCCGAGCGCGGGTTGAGCCCGCGGGCGCGAAGATCCTCGGTGAAGCTGGTCATCCGCGACAGCGGCTTGACGATGCGCTCGGAGACGAAGGTGCCGGCGCCATGGCGCTGGGTGAGCAGGCCATCTTCGACCAGCCCGCCGATGGCCTTGCGCACGGTGACCCGGGACAGGGTGAGGGCCCTGGCCAGGTCGCGTTCGCTGGGCAGTGCGTGGCCGACCTGCACCTCGCCGTTCTCGATCACCGTGCGGATGGCCCGGCGCAGGCGCATGTACGCCAGCGGCTGCCGGGCGGCCGGGTCGTGCTGCAGGCGCTGGTACTCGGCGACGAGGGCGGTTTCCATGCCGGGAAGATACCAATCCACAACCACTGCGGCAAGACTCATTCGCGCGTCTCACAAAGCCTTTGGATTCAAACGCCTGTTTGCACGATCCAAATCAGGAAAGTAAACGTTTGCGCCGGTGGCGCGCCGATCTCCCGAGGCGAAATGTCGCGCCGATTGGTACGGGGCTGGTACGTCCTGGTATGTCACTGGTACGATCCTCCGGCACCCTCCCGTTTTGCAAAGGCCACTGTCGTGAGCGCCCAACTCCTCCCGATCGAACCCTTCGACCTCGTCATTTTCGGCGGCACCGGCGACCTGGCCGTGCGCAAGCTCCTGCCCGCGATGTGCCAGCGTTTCGTGGATGGCCAGATCCAGCCGCGCAGCCGCATCCTCGGCGTCGCCCGCGAGGGCCTGGACGATGCCGGCTACCGCGACCTGGTGCGCGGTTCGGTCGAGCAGGGCGTCGCCCATGTCGCCCCCGCCCAGCTCGAGGCGTTCATCGCCATGGTGGGCTACCTCTCGCTGGACGCACGCAAGGAAGAAGGCTGGGACGACTTTTCCGCCCTGATGCAGGTGGAGCCCAACCACATCCGCGTGTTCTACCTGTCGACCGCGCCGGACATCTTCACCGACATCTGCCAGCGCCTCGGCGCGCTTGGCTTCAACGGCGCCCGTTCGCGCGTGGTGTTGGAAAAACCCATCGGGCGCGACCTGGAAAGCGCCAACGCCATCAACGATGCCGTGGCCCGCGTCTTCAACGAATCGCAGACCTACCGGATCGACCATTACCTGGGCAAGGAAACGGTGCAGAACCTGCTGGCGCTGCGCTTCGGCAACGCCCTGTTCGAGCCGCTGTGGAACGCCCAGCACATCGACCACGTGCAGATCACCGTCGCCGAGACGGTCGGCGTCGGCCATCGCGCGGGTTACTACGACCGCGCCGGCGCCCTGCGCGACATGGTCCAGAACCACATCCTGCAGTTGGTCTGCATGCTCGCCATGGAGCCGCCGTCGTCGCTGGCGCCGGACGCCGTGCGCGACGAGAAACTCAAGGTGCTGCGGTCGCTGCGCCCCATCGACGCCAGCAACGCCGCCCAGCTGACGGTACGCGGGCAGTACCGCGCCGGTGCAGCCGAAGGCCAGGGCGTGCGGGGCTACCTCGACGAGCTGGGCAGCGACCAGTCGCGCACCGAGACCTTCGTCGCCCTCAAGGCGGAGATCGGCAACTGGCGCTGGGCGGGTGTGCCGTTCTACCTGCGCACCGGCAAGCGCCTGCCCAGCCGGGTCTCGGAGATCGTGGTGACGTTCCGTGCGTTGCCGCATTCCATCTTCGATCCCACCAACGGTGCGCTGCTGCCCAACCGCCTGACGCTGCGCCTGCAGCCGGACGAAGGCGTCAAGCTGTGGCTCACCATCAAACATCCGGGTCCGGGTGGCCTGCGCCTGCGCCACGTGCCGCTCGACATGAGCTTCGCGGCGGCGTTCGGCGTGCAGCAGCCCGACGCCTACGAACGGCTGATCCTCGACGTCGTGCGTGGAAACCCCACCCTGTTCATGCGCCGCGACGAAGTGGAAGCGGCATGGAACTGGGCGGGTCCCATTCTCGACGCCTGGGAAGCCGGCGGTGACACGCCGAAGCCGTATACCGCGGGTACCTGGGGTCCGAGCGCCGCCGTGGCGCTCATCGAACGCGATGGCCGCACCTGGGCCGAGGACGCAGCATGAACGCCACGATCCACAAGCACGATTTCGCCGACAAGCTCACCCTTGCCGACCAACTGGCCCGGGACATCGCCGGCAAGCTGGAAGCCGCCGTCAAGGCGCGCGGCAAGGCCAGCCTCGCCGTGTCCGGCGGCAGCACGCCGAAGCAGATGTTCGCCGTACTCGCCCAGCAGGAGATCGACTGGTCCAAGGTCACCATCACGCTCGTCGACGAGCGCTGGGTGGACGAGGACAACGAACGCTCCAACGCCGCCCTGGTCAAGGATCACCTGATCCGGCACGAGGCCCACGTGGCGGCGTTCCAGCCGTTGTTCGACAAGTCGCACGCCGACGACGTGGACGCCGCGCTGGATGCCGTGGGCGAGCGTGTCGATGCACTCGGCAAGCCGTTCGACGTGGTCGTGCTCGGCATGGGTCCGGACGGCCATACGGCCTCGTTCTTTCCCGGTGGCGACCACCTGGCCGAGGCACTCGACCTGAAGGGCACGCAAAGCGTGCTGTCCATGCGTGCCGAGGGCGCGGGTGAACCACGCATCACCCTCAGCCTGCCACGCCTGCTCGATACGCGCACGCTCTACCTGCACATCGAAGGCGCCGACAAGAAGGACGTGCTGGCCAAGGCCGAGGCCGGCGCGGACCTGCCGATCGCCGCGGTGCTCACGCAGGATCGTGTCCCGGTGGATATCTACTGGGCCGCCTGATCATCGTTAAATCGCCGCGCGATAACCGCGCGGCACCTCGCCGCTCCGGACACATGTCATGACCATCCATCCCATCGTCGCCGAGGTGACGCAGCGCATCGTCGAGCGCAGCCGTGCAACGCGCACGGCCTACCTGGCCAGGATCGACGCCGCGCGCGGCAAGGGCGCGAAGCGCCACCACCTGTCCTGCGGCAACCTTGCCCACGGCTTCGCCGCCTGCGGCGAGAACGACAAGGACGCGCTGCGCAACGGCCACGCCTCCAACATCGCGATCGTCACCTCGTACAACGACATGCTCTCGGCCCACCAGCCCTACGAGCGCTATCCCGAACTGATCCGCCAGGCCGCACGCACGCTGGGTGCCACGGCGCAGGTGGCCGGTGGCGTGCCGGCCATGTGCGACGGCGTGACCCAGGGCCGCCCCGGCATGGAGCTGTCGCTGTTCTCGCGCGACCTGATCGCCATGGCCACCGCGGTGTCGCTGTCGCATGATATGTACGAGGGTGCCCTGTACCTGGGCATCTGCGACAAGATCGTGCCGGGTATGCTGATCGGCGCGCTGAGCTTCGGCCACCTGGCCAGTGCGTTCGTGCCGTCGGGCCCGATGCCGTCGGGTATTCCCAACGAAGAAAAATCCAAGGTCCGCCAGGCGTTCGCCGCCGGCAAGGCCACGCGCGCCGAACTGCTCGATGCCGAGGCCCGCTCGTACCACGGCTCGGGCACGTGCACCTTCTACGGCACCGCCAACTCCAACCAGATGCTGATGGAGATCATGGGCCTGCACCTGCCGGGCGCCAGCTTCGAGGCGCCGGATACCCCGCTGCGCGACGCGCTGACCCGCGCCACGGTGGCGCGCGTGCTGGCGATCGACACGCTGGGCGACGACTATCGCCCCATCGGCCGCATCGTCGACGAGCGCGCCGTGGTCAACGGTGTCATCGGCCTGCACGCCACGGGCGGTTCGACCAATCACCTGCTGCACCTCGTGGCCATCGCGCGCGCGGCCGGCGTGGAACTGCGCTGGGACGACTTCGACGCGTTGTCCGCCGTGGTGCCCCTGCTGGCGCGCGTCTACCCGAACGGCTACGCCGACGTGAACCACTTCCACGATGCCGGCGGCATGGCTTTCCTCATGGACCAGCTGCTGGACGCCGGCCTGCTGCATGGCGACGTCGACACCATCATGGGCCACGGCCTGGACGCCTACCGCCATTTGCCGGTGCTGGAAGGCGACACGCTGACCTGGAAGCCGGTGTCGAAGGAAAGCGGCAATCGCGGCGTGCTGCGCACGATGGCGGAGCCGTTCCGTCACGACGGCGGCCTGCGCATGCTCAAGGGCAACGTCGGCCGCGGCGTCATCAAGGTGTCGTCGGTGCCGGACGATCGCATGGTGATCGAGGCGCCGGCCATCGTCTTCGACGAACAGGACGACGTCAAAGCCGCGTTCGACCGCGGCGAGCTGGATCGCGATTTCATCGCCGTGGTGCGCTTCCAGGGCCCGCGTGCGCGCGGCATGCCCGAGCTGCACAAGCTGACACCGACGCTCAGCCTGCTGCAGGATCGCGGCCACCGCGTGGCGCTGCTGACCGACGGCCGCATGTCCGGCGCGTCGGGTCGTGTACCCGCGGCCATCCATGTCACGCCCGAGGCGGAAGCCGGCGGCCCCATCGCGCGCATCCGCACGGGTGACATGGTGCGCCTGGATGCCGTGGCCGGCAGCATCGAGGTGCTGGTGCCTACGGACGAGTGGGAACGTCGCGTTCCCGAACAGATCGACCTGGCGGTGCACCACACCGGCATGGGTCGCGAACTTTTCGCCATGTTCCGTCAGTCCGCCGTCACGGCCGACCTCGGTGCCGGCGTCTTCTGATTCACCGGAGCAGTACCTGATGAGCAACGAAGCGAAGCAACAGAGTGTCGAATCCGCGTTGCGCCTGGCGCCCGTGGTGCCGGTGGTCATCATCGAGGACGCCTCCAAGGCCGTGGGCATGGCGCGCGCGCTGGTGGCCGGCGGGGTTCCCGCCATCGAAGTCACCCTGCGCACGCCGGCGGCCCTCGACGCCGTGCGGGCGATCGCCGCGGAAGTGGAAGGCGCCTTCGTCGGCGTGGGCACCGTGCTGACGGCGCGCGATCTCGAGAACGCGTTCAAGGCCGGCGCGAAGTTTGCCGTGTCGCCCGGCAGTTCACCCCGCCTGCTCGATGCCGCCGACGACCACGAACTGCCGCTGCTGCCCGGCGCGGCCACGTCCAGTGAAGCCATGGCCTTGCTGGAACGCGGGTATCGCTTCCAGAAGTTCTTTCCCGCCGTGCCGGCCGGTGGCCCGAAGCTGATCGGCGCCTGGGCCAGCCCGTTGCCGCAGATCCATTTCTGTCCTACCGGTGGTATCAGCCTGGCCAATGCGCCGGATTTTCTTTCGCTGCCTAACGTCGTGTGCGTCGGTGGATCGTGGCTTACGCCTGCCAAGCTTCTTGCGATGTCGGATTGGGCGGCCATCGAAGCATTGGCGCGCGAGGCGGCGCAGTTGGGTCGCTGAGTTGGTTTGAGCTATTGGGGATCGGGGGGGGCGGGGATCGCCCACATCGTGGGCTCCTACGGGGTTTCGATGCGTTGCCGTGGCGTGGGATCGCCCACATCGTGGGCTCCTACCGGGGGCATCGATGCGGTGGGGTCGGCAACCGTTGCGGTGGTGGCGGTTGTAGGAGCCCACGATGTGGGCGATCCACGCGTACCGTGCGGCGATCAGCCCGCCATCACCGCAATCGCCCCCAGCGCCACCACCAATCCGCCCCAGTTGATCCACGACAGCTTCTCGCGAAACGCCAGCGCACCCACCAGCGCGCCGAGCACCATCACGCCCACGTTCATCGCCGCGAACACCCGCGACGGATCGTTCGGCAAGGCGATGTGCGCGCGTACGTAGAACAGGATGTTGGCGAAGTTGGCCGCGCCCAGCACGACGCCGAAAACGATGCTACGCCACGACAAGGCCGCCGCGCCGGCGATGGCGCGGCCGACGACGACCAGCCAGCAAAGCACCATGGCGATCAGGAACGAGACCAGTAGCGCACTGGCGAACGGCGCACCGGCCTTGGCCAGCAGCTTGAAACACAGGTCGATCACGCCGAAGCCGGTGAACACCGCCAGGGGTGCAAGCCAACCCGCGCGAGCCGTGGTGCCGTCCGCTTTGCCGCCCACGCTGCCGTGTTCGAAGCCGCCGCGATCGCGCCGCCAGATCACGCAGACCACGGCCACCAGCGCCAGCGCGATGCCGGCCAGTTTGCGCGTCGTGGCGGGTTCGCCCAGCAGCGCGAAGGCGGCGATCAGCGGAATCACCAGCGACAGCCGTTGCGCCACGTCGGTGCGCACGATGCCTGCGGCGCGCACCGAGCGCGCCAGCATGAGGAAGATGGCGGGCAGGAACACGCCGAGCAGGAGCAGCGGCGCATAGGTCGCCGGCGCGGCGATGGCGGCGTCCGGGCGGGCATCCAGCAGCAGCCAGGCCAGGGCCGCGGCCACCACGTAGTTGGTGGCCACGGCCTGGACCATGTCGACCTGGCCACGCCGCGCCAGCTTCAGCAGGATGGAAACGGCCACGCTGAACGCGATGGCGAGGACGACATAGACCATGGACAGTGCCACCGAGGGGACGAAGACGCGCAGGATCGCACGTCACGTCATGTCACGCGGCGTGACCTTCGATCACAGCGCGCTCGGGCACCGACGGCAAGGCCTCGTCCACCGTCAGTGGCGCGTCGCCGGCCAGCAGTTCCGTCGCCTCGGCATGATCGGCCACCGCCGGCGGCGAACCGCGCAAGGGCATGCCGGCCGTTTCGCGCACGAACAGCATGGTGACCAGTCCGATCACGGACGCGCCCATCAGGTAGTAGGCGGGCAACAGCGGATCGCCCGTGCGCTCCACCAGCCACGCGGTAACCAGCGGCGTGGTGCCGCCGAACAGCGAGACCGACACGTTGAACGCGATCGACAGCGCGCTATAGCGCACCGGCGTGTAGAACAACGCCGGTAGCGTGGCGGGCATCGTGCTGGTGAAACACACCAGGGCCACGCCCAGGCCCATCAGGCCGGCGAAGATCAGCCAGTCGTTACCGGTGCCCACCAGCCACAGGCACGGGATGGCGAGGACGAACATCGCCACGCACGCGCCGATGATCATCGGCCGACGCCCAAGGCGATCACTGAAGAAGCCGCCCACCACGTTCAGCGGCATCATCACCAGCATGACGATGAGGATCAGCAGCAAGCCCTTGGCCTCGCTGTAGCCGAGCGTCACCGTGAGGTAACTGGGCATGTAGGTCAGCAGCATGTAATCGGTGACGTTGAACACCAGCACCAGCCCGATGCATTTCAGCAGCTGCGGCCCATGCACCGAGACCAGCTCCTTCAGCGACACGCGCGAAGAGTCGCCGGCCGCTTCCATGGCATCGGCATGCGCCTTGAACGCCGGTGTCTCCTCCAGCTTCATGCGCATATAGAGGCCAAGCAGGCCGAGCGGGCCGGCGACGAGGAACGGCACGCGCCAGCCCCAGTCGAGCATCTGCTCCGCACTGAGCAGGGTGGTCAGCGCGGTAACCACGCCCGCGCCGGCGATGTAACCGCCCAGCGTGCCGAACTCCAGCCAGCTACCCATCTGCCCGCGGCGTGCATCGGTGGAATATTCGGCGATGAAGGTGGCCGCACCGCCGTATTCACCGCCCGTGGAAAAGCCCTGCAACAGTCGCGCGAGCAACAGCAGGGCCGGCGCCCACAGGCCGATGGCGTCGTAACCGGGAATCAGGCCGATCGAGAACGTGCCCGCCGCCATCATGATCATGGTCGCCGCCAGCACCTTCTGCCGCCCGAAGCGGTCGCCCATCGGGCCGAACACCAGGCCGCCGATGGGGCGCACCAGGAACGCCACGGTGAACGTGGCGAAGGTGGCGATCACCTGCGCCGCGGGGCTGCTGCCGGGGAAGAACACGTGCCCCAGGGTGACGGCCAGGTAGCCGTAGACGCCGAAATCGAACCACTCCATGGCGTTGCCCAGCGCGGCAGCACCCACGGCACGTTTCAACATGGCCTGGTCGACGATGGTCAGGTCGTCGGGTTTGAGGTGTTTGCGACGGCGATGGAACCAGCCGAAATGGGCTTCGTGCCCGTGGCGATCTTGCATGGATGTTTGATCCTGTCACGCGAGCGGGCACAGCACGAGGTAGCCGGTGCTTGCCGCCCAAGGGAAAGGGATGCGCCGCGCCAGACGGCGGCGCGCGAACGGTCCATCAAAGGGACGCGTGGTTGCCGGCAGGTTGCATCGAAGCACGACGCGGCGCGGACAACCCCGGAAGTATACGTAAAACGGTGTTAAGCGCCCGTAGGCGGGCGACGCGGCGCCGTGGAACCGCGCACGACGAGATCGGGACTGAAGCCCTCGTTGCCCAGCGCGTGCGCGGGGTCGTCGTGCTCGATCTCGGCGATCAGGCGTTGCGCGGCATGGCGTCCGATTTCCTCGGTGTTCTGCCGCGCGGTGGTCAGTGCCGGCCACGATTGCTTGGAGAACGGACTGTCCTCGAAGCCGGCGATCGACAGCTCCCAGGGCACATCCACCCCGCCCGAGCGCGCTGCGGCCAGCACGCCGGCGGCGATCTCGTCGTTGGAACCGAAGATGGCGGTGGGCGGTTCCTTCAGCGCCAGCAACCGGCGTGCGCCACGAAAACCGTCGTCGAACGAGTAGTCGCCCTCGACCACCAGTTTCCGGTCCACGGGCAGGCCGTATTCGCGCAGGGCATCTTCATACCCCTGGTAGCGCTCCGGGCTGGATCGATGCTCCTTGCCGCCCCACAGGAAACCGATGCGGTGGTGGCCCAGCTGGATCAGGTGCTCGGTGATGGCGTAGGCGGCGTCGCGGTCGTCCACGAACACGCACGGCCAGCCGTCTTTCGGATCCTGTCGGGCGGAAATGATGCGTACGAAGGCCACCTTCTGCTCGGTGAGCGCCGTCAGCAGTGCCGGCTGCTCCGACATCGGCGGACACAGCACCAGGCCAGCCAGGCGGTTGCGCCTGACCAGGTCGCACAACTGTTCCGCAAGCCGCGGCACGGACGAATCGCACGGGTGGATCTGCAGGCCGAAGCCACGCTCGCGGCACACGGACAGCACGCCGTTCTGCATGGCGATCACGTAGTGCGCGTTGGGGTTGTCGTAGACCAGGCCCAGGGCATAGGTGCGCTGGCTGCGCAGGCTGCGTGCGGCCTGGTCGGGCTGGTAATCCAGCGCATCGATGGCACGCTGCACCTTCTCGCGGGTGCGCGCATGCACGGATGCCTCGTGGTTGATGACACGGGAGACGGTCTTCAGCGACACGCCGGCCCGCTCGGCCACGTCCTTGATGGTGGGACTACGCAATCGACGAACCTCGTAAGCAAGACGGCCATCCTACTGGATGGCCGTCGTCGAGCGAAGATGCCGCGGCTTACGTGCGGGCGTGCTGGCCCACCCGGTGGCCGGCCGCGCCGTAGTAAAGGATGTACAGGTAGCACGGCACCATCAGGCAGAGGAACACGGCCTGGAAGTCGTGGGTCTGCTTCAGGTGCGCGAACAGCTGCGGGATGACCGCGCCACCGGCGATGCCCATGATGAGGAAGGCCGAGCCGAACTCGGTCAGGCGCCCCAGGCCCTTGATCGCCAGCGGGAAGATCGCCGGCCACATCATGGCGTTGGCGAAGCCCAGCGCGGCGACGAAGGCGACCGACGTGTAACCCGTGGTGACATAGGTGCCGATGGAGAACAGCACGCCCAGGATCGCGGAGATCGCCAGGTAGCGCTGCTGCGAGACGAACTTCGGGATCAGCAGCAGGCCGGCGATGTAGCCCAGCAGCATGGCGAACAGCGTGTACGAGGTGAAGTGCTTGGTGTCCTCGGGCGTCATGCCGAAGCCCTGGCCGTAGGTGCCGATGGCGTCGCCGGCCATCACTTCCACGCCCACGTAGACGAACAGGCACAGCACGCCCAGCCACAGGTGCGGGAAGCTGAAGACGCTGCCCTTGTCGTGGCCGATCGCGCGCTCGGAGTTGTCGTGCGAGGCGCGAATCTCCGGCAGCGAGGAACGCACCACCCAGATCGCCAGTACCACCAACAGGGCGGCCATCACCATGTACGGCATATGCACCTTGGCGGCGAAGGCGGCCAGCAGGGCATCCTTCTCGCCCGGCGTGGCAGCCGCGGCGATCTGCTTGTCGAAGGTGCCGATGTTGCTCATCACCACCGCACCGAAGACGAACGGCGCCAGCGCGCCGGCGATCTTGTTGCAGATGCCCATGAACGCGATGCGCTGCGCCGCGCTGTCGATCGGGCCGAGGATGGAGATATACGGGTTAGACGCCGTCTGCAGCAGCGAAAGACCCGCGCCGATGACGAACAGACCGACCAGCGCGCCGGGGTAGATGCGCATGGTGACGAACTGGCCGAACAGCACCGCACCGATGGCCATGACGAACAGGCCCAGGCCCATGCCCTTCTTCATGCCGGTGCGCTTGAGGATGAACGACGAAGGCAGGGCGAGGAAGAAGTAGGACAGGTAGAACGCCATCGGCACGAGGAAGGCGTTGACGTCGTCCAGGTTGAAGGCCAGCTTGACGAAGGTGATCAGCGGGCCGTTGAGCCAGGTCACGAAGCCGAAGATGAAGAACAGGACGCCGATGATGATCATCGGGACCAGGCTGGAATGGCGCGTCTCTTCGACGGCGACCGGTGTGGACGACATGACTTACCCCTCGTTGTTGAACCCCGAATTGTCCCTTTATTGACTCGGCCGCGTAACGTTGTCAATCGGCAGCGAGGTTCTTGCGAAACCAGGGGCACCGTGTTGCGACTTTCGATGTGGCGGCGCGTCACGAGCCTTGCGGCATGGGAGCCGCCGTCGCAGCGGCGTGCGCAAAGGCATGCATCGCGTGCAGCCGCCCTGTGGTGCGGATCATTCCTGTTGCAGCGCGTTATGGATTCCACGTTGTCCTAGCCATTTGTCCTGTTGACAACGTTGTCATCGCGCTCACAGACTCATGGCGAATCAGGGGCACCAAGGGGCAAGGCGTGGGCGAATCGGCCAACCAGCGGGACATCGTGCGTGCGTCGCGTAGCGGGGCGTTCATCGCCGCCGACGTGGGCGGCACGCATGCCCGCATCGGCCTGGTGCGCCGGCCGCCGGGCGCCGCGACCATCGACGTGCTGCATTACGAGCGTTATGCCTGTGCCGACTGGCCCAGCCTCACCGCGGTGCTGCAGGATTTCATCGGCCGTCTGGACGACCGCGACGCCATCGAGCATTGCGCGGTCGCCAGCGCCGGTTATGTGCTGGGCGATGCCATCGTCAACGAGAACCTGCCCTGGCCGGTGTCCATCGGCGATATCCGCGACACGCTGGGCCTGCACGGGCTGGCGGTGGTCAACGACTTCGAAGCGGTGGCCTACGCCTGCCAGTTCCTGCGCAGCCACGAGACCACGCCGATCATCCATACCGCCGCCGAGCCCGCCGTGGGTCCGATCCTGGTGATGGGACCGGGCACGGGCCTGGGCTCCGCGGTGCTCCTGCCGGGATCGCCGCACGCGACCGTGCTGGCGACGGAAGCCGGACAGATCTCGTTCGCGCCGGGCAACCCGCGCGAGGTGGCCATCCTCGGTGAGCTCGCCCGCGGCCGTGACTACGTGTCGTACGAAACCGCGCTGTCCGGCCCTGGCCTGGTCAATCTCTACCGCGCCACGTCGACGCTGCGCGGGTCGGCCGCCACGCTGACCACGCCGGCGGCCGTGACCGCCGCCGCGCTCGATGGCAGTGATGTCGCGGCGGTCGAGGCACTGGATGTGTTCTGCGGCGTGCTGGGCAGTTTCGTCGGCGACCTGGCCATGCTTTACGGCGCGCGTGGCGGTGTGTTCCTGGCCGGGGGCATCCTTCCCCGCATCCGCGACCACCTGATCGCCAGCAGCTTCGCCAACAGGTTTTTCAACAAGGGCGTCATGCGTCCCTTTCTCCAGCAAGTGCCGGTACGGCTGATGGACCATGGGCAGTTGGGGGTGATCGGTGCCGCCGGTCTCTACCTGCACGGTTCGAGCGTCCAGTGAAGGGTGGGAAAGGCAGGCAGGCTCGGCAAACCACGGGGTCGCAAGACCTTTCGATAGCAACACAGCACGGCGCGGTCGCGAAACCCGTCGACGCTATTCCTCTGAGGGGAGGACACCATGTCGCATCGTAGAAACCTGCTCACGGCGAGCATCATCGCCGGATTGTGTTGTTTCACCGGTATGGCCGCCGCGCAGGACGCGCCGGTCCCGCCTGCGAAACCGCAGACCGCCCAGGAGAAAGCGGACGCCGAGAAGGCGGCGCAGCTCGAGGGCATCACCGTCACCGGCATCAGGGCAAGCCTCGAGAAGTCGCTGGACACCAAGCGCAACGCGGACGCCATCGTCGAGGCGGTCACCGCCGAGGACATCGGCAAGTTCCCGAACACCAACGTCGCCGAGGCGATGACGCAGATTCCCGGCGTCACCATCGATCGCCAGTTCGGCCAGGGCGACCGCGTGTCGATCGACGGCACCGATCCCAGCCTCAACCTCACCTTCCTCAACGGGCAGCCGGTGTCGCAGACGCCGTGGCAGTACGGCGCGCAGCCGAACCGCGGTTTCGACTTCACCATGCTCGCCCCGGAAATCGTCGGCCGCCTGGAAGTCTACAAGTCGCCCGAGGCGCGCCTGACCGAAGGTAGCCTGGGCGGCACCGTGCTGCTGCACACGCTGAAGCCGCTGGACCTGCCCGCCAACACGGTGCGCGGTTCGTTCGGCCTCAACTACAACGACCAGGGCACGCCGGGCACGCGTCCGAACGGCTCGGCGCTGTACAGCTGGAAAAACGATGCCAACACCTTCGGCATGGTCACCTCCATCCAGCATTACGAAGAGAAGATCGATCGCCAGGGTTTCGAGATCTTCAGTTACAGCCCGGTGTCCAAGTGGGCGTCCAGCCCGGCGGTCGCCGCAGGCATCGCCAACGGTTCGCTCGATCCCAACGCCAAGGTGCCCGACGAGATCAACTCGGCGTGGTTCCAGCAGAAGCGCAAGCGCGACACCGCCACGCTCGGTTTCCAGATCCGTCCCACGGACAACTGGGACATCGACATCAACAACCTGTTCGTGCGCGAGAATTTCGACAACTGGAACCAGTCGCTGTATCCGTTCACCGGCGCCACGCCGGGTAACGTGACCAGCTTCAACCAGGGCCCGAACGGCGTCGTCACCGGCGGCCATGTCTGCGGCAACGACGATCCGGCCTGCCCGGCCATCGCGCAGAACACCTTCGACAGCAACATCCGCAAGTCGGTGGTCCGCACCGTGGCCCACGACCTGAAGTCCACCTTCCACGGCGATGGCTGGCAGCTGGCGGGCGCGGCGGGTTACAGCAAGGCACGCAACGACAACATCTCCCAGGCGGTGATGGAGCCGGTCTACGCGGGCGGCTACACCTGGGACATCAACAAGGGCTTCAACTTCGACAGCCCGGCCGCGGCGCGCAACCCGGCCAACTGGCACATGGGCGACGTGCCCGGCCTGGGCGGCTGGCCCGGCAACTACGGCGACTACTCCGCGCAGTCGCGTGACACGTACGGCCAGCTGGACTTCTCGAAGTACTTCGACGGCTTCTTCAACGAAGTGGCCGTGGGCTACCGCTGGAACCGTCACGAAGAAGGCATGCAGGCGCATGTCTACGGTGGCAACGCACCGACCAACCTGCAGGACCTCGGCTTCGGCGGCTACACCGACACGCTGGATGCGCTGGGTGGCCTGGACGGTTCCGCCAGCCACGTGATGCCGGACCGTAACGCCCAGTACGCCTGGGTGCGCAACACCAACGGCGGCAACGAGGACCCGGGCACATACCTCAACGGCACGTACAAGCTGCTGGAGAAGACCAACGCGGCCTATGTGCAGGGCAACTTCGCCGGCGGCGGCTTCCACGGCAACATCGGCGTGCGCTACGTGGACACCAAGACCGACGGCACCGGCTTCAACTACAGCGGCGCGCCCGTGCTGCCTGCCCCGGCCGGTTCGTGGCAGACCTCGTCGCGCACGTCGAAGAACTGGCTGCCCAGCCTCAACGTGGCCTACGACCTCACCGATGAAGTGGTGCTGCGTGCCGCGGCGGCGAAGGTCATCGCCCGCCCGCCGTACAACATGCAGGTGAACAACCTGTTCCTCAACGACTCGGTGCTGACCGGCTCGGGCGGCAACCCGGACCTGAAGGACTACAAGTCGAAGAACTACTCGCTGTCCGCGGAGTGGTATTTCGCGCCGCAGTCTTATGTCGCAGTCACCGGCTTCCTCAAGCAGATCGACAACTACACGGTGGTCGATTCGGCCAACGAGCGGCAGTTCAACTCGGGCCTGGTCAACGATCCGACCACGTTCGCCCGCCAGGTGGCGCAGGGCCTGTGCACGGCCGACGGCTTCTGCACGTACTCCATCAGCCGGCCGCGCAACACCGGCTCGGGCAAGGTGCGCGGCGGCAGCATCAGCTACCAGCAGGCGTTCGGCGACACCGGCTTCGGCACCACGGCCAGCTACACCTACGCCAAGGGCACGCTCGATTCCGGCGGATCGCTGCCGTACAACTCGAAGAACGCGTACTCGCTCAGCCCGTACTACGAGATGGGCCCGTTCAGTGCCCGCGTGACGTACAACTGGCGCAGCAAGTACCTTGCCGGCGGCTACATCGCCGGTGCGCCGCCGGCCACCACGGCCGACTACGGCGACCTGGGCGCGACGCTGGGCTGGAAGCTCAACAAGAACGTGTCGTTCACGCTCGCCGGCATGAACCTGACCAACGAGACGTACAAGCAGTACCTCACGGTCACCTCGTTGCCGGTGGCCAAGTACACAACCGGCCGCCGCTACATGGCCTCGGTGCACTTCGACCTCTGATCGGCGGTAAGTCTTCCGCGGCCATGGATGGCCGCCACCCTGATGCTTCATTCCCCTTCGGGCCCGACGATGCGACGTATCGGGCCCGTTTTTTTGGGTGACGTTGGCACCCGGTACGAATGCCCTTTCCACCGGCGTCGGCGTTCGCCACAATCGGGAACGCCGTGCCTTGCACAACCCGGAGTCATCGATGCGCCGTACCCTCCTGCTCGTCCTGGTTGTCGGCCTCAGCGCCTGTGCCCAGCAGCCACCCAAACGCGATGCGGGCCCCATCGACGACACACCGCTTTCCCTCATCCCGCAGCCTGCGCACATGCAGCGGCTGCCGGGGCGCTACAAGCTCGACCCGAAGGCGTCCATCACCGTGACGCCGGGCGATACCGCGGCCCGGCATGTGGCCGCCCAGTTGCAGGGGTGGGTCCGCCAGGCGCGTGGCATCACGCTCGCCATCGTCGAAGGCAAACCGCGCGGCGGCGGCATCGTGCTGGCCACCAGCGCGGCGATCAAGGGCCGCGAAGCCTACACGCTGGATGTGGACGGCAACGGTGTGCGCATCGCCGCCAACGACGAGACCGGGCTTTACTACGGCGCGGTGACCTATACGCAACTGCTGACCGACCCCGCCGCCCAGGCCGGCGTGCCGGGCCTGCATATCGTCGACGCGCCGCGCTTCGAATGGCGCGGCCTGATGCTCGACTCCAGCCGACACTTCCAGTCGGTGAGCGAGATCGAGCACCTGCTCGACCAGATGGCGATGCACAAGCTCAACACGTTCCACTGGCACCTCACCGACGACCAGGGCTGGCGGCTGCAGATCACCAAATACCCGAAGCTGACCGAGGTGGGTGCCTGCCGCAAACCCGTGGGTCCCGACATCGCGCTGACCGGGAGTGCCGATACACCGTACTGCGGTTTCTACACGCAGGACGAAGCGAAGCAGATCGTCGCCTATGCGGCCGAGCGACACATCACCGTCGTACCGGAAATCGAGATGCCAGGCCATGCGCAGGCCGCTGTCGCTGCGTATCCGAAGCTGGGCAACGGCAGGAAGCTGACCGTGTCGTCCGACTGGGGCGTCAACACCGCGCTGTTCAACACCGACGACGCCACCTTCGTGGTTCTGCAGGACGTGCTGGACGAGGTGATGGCGATCTTCCCCTCCACCTATATTCATGTCGGTGGCGACGAGGCGGCCAAGGACGAGTGGGAACACTCGAAATCCGTGCAGGCGCGGATGAAGACGCTGGGCATCACCGACGAAGAAAAAATGCAGGGCTGGTTCGTCGCGCGTATCGGCGACTATCTGGAAGCGCACGGCCGTCGCCTGATCGGCTGGGACGAAATCCTCGACGGCAAGGTGCCGGCCAGCGCCACCGTCATGTCATGGCGCGGTACCGCCGGTGCGATCAAGGCCGCCAATGCCGGGCACGACGTGGTCATGGCACCGTCGCCCACGCTGTACCTGGATCGCCTGCAATCCACGCTGCCCGACGAACCGGCAGGCCGCCCTTCGGGACAGACGCTGAAAACCATCTACGACTTCGACCCCGTTCCCGCTGGCATCGCGCCGGACAAGGCGCAGCACGTGCTCGGCGAGCAGGTCACCGTGTTCACCGAATACCTGCCGGACTGGTACAGCACGCAGCATGCGATTTTTCCGCGCATGGCGGCGGTGGCCGAGCGCACCTGGTCGCCCAGGGCGGACTGGAGCAACTTCATCGCGCGCCTGCCCGCACAGATGGCGCGCTACCGCGCGGCGGGCATCGTGCCGGCCGACGGCGTGTTCGCCGTGGCGATCGCCAGCGAAGCCACGGCCGACGGCAAGGCACGCGTCACCCTGTCCAACCAGAGCGGCTATGGCACGATCCGCTACACCACCGACGGCACCGCACCCACCTCGCAGTCCACCGCGTACACCGCGCCGTTCGATGTGGCGTTGCCGACGACCGTGCGCGCCAATACGTTCCAGAACGGCTTCGGCCTGGCCGGCCCACGCGATCGCAGCATCGATGCGGCGTCGCTCCTGCATCGCACCAGCGATGGACTCGACACGTGCACCGACAAGCTGGCGCTGCGGCTATCCGCGGTCAACGCGGTGGATGGTGTGCGCCCGGTCCACAAGGTGGACATCATGGACACCTGCTGGATGTGGAAGGGCGTGAACCTCGATGGCCGCTACGGCATCGACATCACGGTCGACCGCCTGCCCTACAACTACGCCCTGTGGAAGGACGCGGCCGGCATCGTGTCGCGCAAGGCACGCTCGGCGGCTGGCGAGATCGAGGTACACCAGGACACCTGCACCGGCCCGAAACTCGCCACGCTGCCACTGGCCAAGGCGAAGGACGGCCGCGCCACGCTGCAAGGCACGCTACCCAAGCGCGAAGGCACGCACGACCTCTGCTTCGTCATCACCGGCAAGCCCGGCCCGAAGCTATGGGTGATCGGGGATGTACAACTGCGTTAAGAAGCAAACAGCCATGTAGGAGCGCACGATGTGCGCGATAGCCGTGCCGCACCGTCGAGCGATGAAGCGCGCCGTCGAACGATGACGTTGAACGGTGGGGTCGCCCGATGGGTGGGCGCGTCGCCGCGTTGTTGGTTTTTCGCGCACATCGTGCGCTCCTACCTACGGCGGCAGGTGGGTGGTGGGGGATCACGCGAACGCGGCGGGGAATGTCGCATGGCGTTGCAGGGCCTTGCGGGCGTCGCGTTCGTCGTCGCCTTCCAGCGGCGTGAGTGCGACGAACTTGCCGGCCATCATGGCGGCCAGCGGCACGCCGTCGCGGATGGCGATGCGGTTGCCGATCACCGCGGGCACCTTGGCGCCGGCGATGATGGCGCCGACCAGGTTGGCCGGGTCCGTGCCGGCGATGCAGACGATATCGCCGTCGTGATCGCGATGGCGGATCTGGCGCAGTGCCGGCAGGGCCTCGGGCAGGGCGAACTGCTCGCCGACCAGGCCGTCGACGAAGCGGCCCCCGCGGATCTCGCCACGGGCTTCCAGGCGGTGGTACACGCGCCGCAACTCGCGCCACGACGGCAGCCAACTGGCCTCGCGCTCAAGGATCTTCCAGCTGACCACGCCGTAACGCCGAAGCAGCGTGCGGGCGATGTGCTCCAGGCCATCGGCGTCGTTGCGCTCGTCGCGCGGGCGCCGCGCCAGCGACCAGCGGCCCGCGTCCTCGATGCCACTGAGCATGTGTCGGCGGCTGCGTCGCTGGCGGCTGCCGTTACGCTTGGCGGCGGGCAGCAACAGCGCGCGCAGGCCGGCGAAGCTGTCGGCGGTGACGCGTCCGGCCGCCACCAGTTCGCCCAGCGCGTCTTCCAGCTCCGTGCGTAGCAGGCGGGTGGTCGTGGCGATCTCGTCGAAGAACAGGGCGCCGTCGTCGCGCAGTGCGTCGGCGACGGCCTGCGCACGCGACGACAGCGCGGTTTCGCTTTCGGTAAACGGCACGGCGGCGGACCAGATCGGCAACTGCCGCCGCGGCAGCAGCACGATGGGCGTGGCGCGTACCGGCCCGCCGCTGCCCGTACCCAGGCGCAGCCGGCTCCACACCACGCGTCCGGCGCGGCACAGGTCGTCCAGCCAGCCGATGCCGTAGTCGCCCACGCGTGCGGGCAGCAGTTCCGCTTCCCACGAACCCGCGGCCGCCTCGAAACCCTCCAGCTGTGCGATGACGCCAGCCAGCGCATCGGGGCCGGCCACCTGCGTGGCGCGGGTCAGGTGCTGCCAGTCGAGCAGGAAGCGCAGGTAGTCGCGTGGCGCCACGGGCTCGATCTCGCGCCGCAGCCGACCGATCGTGTAGCGGTGGATACGGGCCAGCAGGTGGCGCTCGCACCATTCCGTCCCGGTGACACCGGGCGAGAACGGCCCGCGCATGACATAGCCCTCGGTTTCGAGTGAGGTCAGCGCCCGTTCCACGTCGCTCACGGCGACACCGAGCGACGTGGCCAGCCCGGTGGCCGGCACCGGGCCGAGCCCACCCAGGCGTCCACGCACCAGGTCGATCAGCGCCGCGTCGGCCGTCCAGGCCTGGGCGGCGTAGTCCGCCGGCGCCACGATGGCGGGGGCCAGCGAGACCTGTGGATGCACCGCCTGCCACGCGGGCAAACGCTCCGCGGCGATCCACAGCGTCGTGCCGCCGATCGTCATCGCGGTGGCGCGGGCATCCTTCGCCAGGGCGGTCAACAGCTTTTTCCAGCCCGGCTCGCGCGCGGCTTCGTCGGCCGTGACCGCGCCGAGCTGCACCAGCGCCTCGTGCATTTCGTCCGCGCTGCGTGCTTCCGGCCAGGCTTCCTCGCACACCGACGCGATGGCCTCGGCATCCAGCCGGCCCAGGTCGTCCGCCGTTTCCGCTGTGTTCCAGCGGCGCGACTGCACGGCCTGGGTGCGCCGTTCTTCCAGCGGCGCATCGTCGAGGAACGCGTACGGCGCCGCACTGAGCACTTCCGCCGCGAGTGGCGATGGGGTGGCCAGGTCACGCGCGACCATGGCGATGGTGCCCGCTTCCAGGCCCCGCAGGATGGTGAGCAGCCCTTCGCTGTCCATTGCCTCGTGCAGGCAGTCTTCCAGCGTCTGTTTGACCAGCGGGTGGTCGGGCACCTCGCGCTCGCCGACGAGGTTCTCCGCGCAGGCCACCTGGTCCGGGAACACGGTGGCCAGCAGATCCTCGCTCTTCATGCGCTGCAACTGCGGCGCGACCTTGCGGCCGCCGGTGAACCGCGGCAGCGCCAGCGCCGTCGTCGCGTTCCAGCGCCAGCGCACGCCGAACAGCGGCGCATCCAGCAAGGCCTGGATCAGCACGTGCTCCGCGGAGTGGGAGTGCAGGTAGCGGGCCACTTCGTCCAGCGGAAAACTGTGGCTGGTGGACAGCGACAGCACGATCGCATCTTCCGTCGCCGCGGCCTGCAATTCGAAGTTGAACTTCCGGCAGAACCGCTTGCGCAATGCCAGGCCCCAGGCGCGGTTGATGCGGCTGCCGTAGGGCGTGTGGATGATCAGCTGGGTGCCGCCGGATTCGTCGAAGAACCGTTCCATCACCAGCGTCTCGCGCGTGGGCAGCGCGCCCAGTGCCGCGCGTGCACGGAACAGGTAGTCGACGATCTGCTCGGCCGCGGCTCGCGACAGGCCCAGGTCGTCCATCAGCCAACGCAGCGCGCCGTCACGGCCGCCCTCGTCGAACTTCGTCGAGATGTCCGTGCGCAGCCGCGACACGCCGATCGAGAGTTCGTCCGTGCGCCCGGGCGCCTCGCCCAGCCAGAAAGGGATGTTCGGCGGCTGGCCCTGCGCATCCTCCACGCGCAGGCGGCCCGTCTCCACGCGCATGATGCGATAGGAGCGGTTGCCCAGCTGGAACACGTCGCCGGCCAGGCTCTCGACCGCGAAGTCCTCGTTGACGGTGCCGACCACGGTGGACTGCGGCTCCAGCACGACGTTGTAATCGCCCGTCTCGGGAATCGTGCCGCCAGAGGTCACGGCGGTGAGTCGCGCGCCGCGCCGTTCGCGCAGGCGCTTGTTCACCGCATCGCGATGGATATACGAGCCACGCGGCCCGACCCGCGTGGTGAAACCGTCGGCCAGCATGCGCACGGTGTCGTCGAACGTCGCGCGTGGCAGATCGCGGAACGGATACGCCCGGCGGAACAGGTCGAACAACGCGTCCTCGTCCCATTCCTGGCACGACACCTCGGCGACGATCTGCTGCGCCAGTACGTCCAGCGGTTGGTGCGGCATGATCAGCGCGTCCAGTTCGCCGCGGCGCACGCAGTCCAGCAGCGCAGTGCATTCCACCAGATCGTCGCGCGAGGTCGGGAACAGACGCGCCTTCGGTGTGCCACCCACGGCATGGCCGGCCCGCCCGGCCCGTTGCAGGAAGGCGGCGATGGAGCGTGGCGAGGCGATCTGGCAGACCAGGTCGATGTCGCCGATGTCGATGCCCAGCTCCAGCGACGCGGTGGCCACCAGTGCGCGCAGCTGGCCCGCCTTCAGGCGTTGCTCGGCATCCAGGCGTTGCTCGCGCGACAGGCTGCCGTGGTGCGCCGTCACCGCGTCGCGACCCAGCCGCTCCGACAGGTGGCGCGACAGCCGCTCGGCCATGCGCCGTGTGTTGACGAAGATCAGCGTGGTGCGATGTTGCTCGATCAGGTTGGCCAGCCGGTTGTAGACCAGCTCCCACATGTCGTTGGACATGACGGCCTCGAGCGGCACGGGCGGCACTTCCAGTGCCAGGTCGCGCCGACGTGCGTGGCCGATGTCGACGATGGCGCAGTCGTCCGTGGCGCCGCCGGTAAGGAAGGCGGCCACCTTCTCGATCGGTTTCTGCGTGGCCGACAGGCCGATGCGCGTGATGCGTCGCTGGGCCAGCGCTTCCAGCCGCTCCAGCGACACCGCCATGTGGCTACCGCGCTTGCTCGCCGCCACGGCGTGGATCTCGTCGACGATCACCTCGCGCACATGGCTCAGCATGGCGCGGCCCGACGCCGAGCCGAGCAACACGTAAAGCGACTCGGGCGTGGTGACCAGGATATGCGGCGGTCGCCGTTTCATCCGCTCGCGTTCGGATGCCGGGGTGTCTCCCGTGCGCACGGCGGTGCGGATCTCCAGGTCGGGCAGGCCCTGCTGGCGCAGTTGCTCGCGGATGCCGGCCAACGGCGCCTCGAGGTTGATCCGGATGTCGTTGGACAAGGCCTTGAGCGGGGACACATAGACGATGACGGTGCGGTCGCTCAGCCCGCCGTCGCGCACCCCTTCACGCACCAGCATATCGATGGCGGAAAGGAAGGCGGTCAGGGTCTTGCCCGAGCCCGTGGGCGCGGCCACCAGCGTGTGCCGCCCGGAGCGGATCGCCGGCCACGCGGCCACCTGCGCCTCGGTGGGCGCCGGAAAGGTCTGTGCGAACCAGCCGGCGACGGCGGGATGGAACGCGGCGAGCGGCGTCGACTTTTGTGAATTCATTGAACCACTTAAGTGGGGTCGCGGGGCGGGACGGTCAAGGTTTCAGCATACCCCCGCCGGGTCTCGTGGGTTGCGATGAAACCGTTACTTGGCGATGGTGTAGGCCTGTCCCCCGGATCGAATGGAAGATCATGTCCGCTACCCTGCGCCGCTCCGCCCTCGCCTTTGCCGTCGCGGCGGGCCTCACCGCCTCCGTCGGCGCGGCCACGCCGCCCGCCCGCCCCTGGATGGATCGCTCGCTGTCGCCGGATCGCCGCGCGGAGCTGCTGGTGGCCGCGATGAACGACGATGAGAAGTTCCGTATTATCCGCTCGGACTTCGGCCTGGCCAGCGACAAGCACGGCGTGCCCGAGGGCGCGGTGGGTGGCGCGGGCTATGTGCCTGCCCTGCCCCGGCTCGGCCTGCCGGCCATCAACGAGACCGACGCCGGCCTTGGCGTCAACAAGCCCGGTATCGACGGCAAGGGTGCCATCTCGCTGCCGGCGGGCCTGGCCGCCGCGGCCAGTTTCGATACCACGGTCGCCCATGCCGGCGGCCGGATGATCGGCGGCGAGGCGCGCGGCAAGGGTTACGGCGTGCTGCTGTCCGGTGGCGTCAACCTGGTGCGCGACCCCCGCAACGGTCGCAACTTCGAATACGCCGGTGAAGACCCGGTGCTGGCAGGCACGATCGTGGGCGCGACGGTGAAGGGCATCCAGGAGGCGAAGATCGTCGCCACGGTGAAGCATTTCGCCATGAACGACCTGGAGACCGGCCGCAACACGCACAGCGCCGAGATCGACCCGGTCGCCATGCGCGAGTCCGACCTGCTGGCCTTCCAGATCGCCATCGGCCACGGCAACCCCGGCTCCGTCATGTCCTCCTACAACCGCATCAACGGCACCTACGCCGGTGAGGACGACTGGCTGCTCAACCAGGTGCTGAAGCAGGAATGGGGCTTCAAGGGCTTCGTCATGTCCGACTGGGGTGGCGTGCATAGCGCCGGCAAGGCGGCACTGGCCGGCATGGACCAGGAGTCGGCGGGCGAGGTGTTCGACAAGGAGTTGTACTTCGACCAGCCGCTGCGCAAGGCCATCGCCTCGGGCGAGGTACCCAAGGCGCGCCTGGACGACATGGCGAAGCGGATCATGCGCAGCCTGTTCGCCCACGGCGTCATCGACGATCCCATTCCGACCAAGGTCGTGACCCCGGTGCCCTACGTCGCCGACCGCCGTATCGCACGTGACACCCTGGAGGCCGGTGCTGTGCTGCTGCGAAACGAAGGCGGCCTGCTGCCGCTGTCGCGCAAGGGCCAGTCGGTGGTGGTCATCGGTGCGCATGCCGACAAGGGCGTGCTCGCCGGTGGCGGTTCCTCCACCGTCACGGACGAAGGCGGCGACCCGGTGCCGGGTCTCGAGCCGACCGGTTGGCCGGGCCCCGTGCGCTACCACGCGTCGGCACCGCTCACCTTCATGAAGCAGCTGGGTGAGAAGGTCAGCTTCGATGCCGGCACGGACCCCGCTGCCGCCGCCAAGGCCGCCGCGGCTGCCGACGTGGCGGTGGTCTTCGTGTCCAAATGGGCCGCCGAATCCTACGACGCACCGGACATGTCGCTGGCGCCCGCGGACGATGCGCTCGTCGCCGCCGTCGCCAAGGCCAACCCGCACACGGTGGTGGTGCTGGAAACCAACGGCGCGGTGAAGATGCCCTGGCTTAACCAGGTCGGCGGCGTCTTGCAGGCATGGTTCCCCGGCTCCGGCGGCGGCGATGCCATCGCGCGTCTGCTCTACGGCGAAGTTTCGCCATCGGGCCGCCTGCCGGTCACGTGGCCCAAGGACGAGTCGCAGCTACCGCGTCCGACGATCCAGGCCGCCGGCCTGGGCAACAAGGACGCACCCGCCGACACCATCGACTACAACATCGAAGGCGCCGATGTCGGCTACCGCTGGTTCGAGAAGACCCACCGCGAGCCGCTGTTCGCCTTCGGCTATGGCCTGACCTACTCGCACTTCGACTACAGCGACTTCGCCGTGGACAAGGACGCCAAGGGCCAGCCGGTGGCGCACGTCACGGTAAAGAACACCGGCAAGGTCGCCGCGGCCGACGTGCCCCAGATCTACGTGACCGCCCCCGGCGCACCGACGAAGCGCCTCGCGGGCTGGAGCAAGGTGGCCCTGAAGCCCGGTGCCAGCCGCCGTGTCGACATCCCGCTGGAGCCGCTGGCACTGGCGCGTTACGACGCGAACGGCAAGCGCTGGCGCGTGGCCCCCGGCAATTACACCGTGCGCCTGGGTCGCTCCGCCACGGACATCGCCGGCGAGAAGACGGTGACGGTGGCGGAGAGCTTCCCGGTGATGAAAGCGCCGAACTGAGCCTCTCGGCGGGGTCTGCAGGCAAACCCTGCAGCCCTCCGGCTGGTGTAGGAGCCCACGATGTGGGCGATCCCGCCAAGCCACACGCCTCGTCACTGCCACCTCCACACGACAACGACGCCCCACGGGCACAATGCCCGCATGAACCTACGCCCTGCCCTCACCGCCGCTTTACTCCTCGCCATCGCAGCGCCAGCTTTTGCCGATGCCCCCGACTTCGACCGCCCCGGTGCCGGCTTCGCCACCAGCGTGCTGCCCGCCGGCACACTGGCCCTGGAACAAGGGCTGCCGTCATACCAGCGGCAACGCCAGGACGGCTACCTCGATCGCACCTATACGGCCGACAGCGTCATCCGCATCGGTCTGGGTGGACCGGCGGAGTTGCAGGTGGCCGGCTCGGCCTGGAACCGGCTGGAAGAGCGCGGCATGGGCTCACGCCGGCACGCGGTGGGCCATGGTGACACCAGCGTCGGCCTGAAGATCGCGCCCGGTGGAGCCAACGATGGCGGTAACTTCAGCTGGGCGGCGCTGGGTAATGTCACGTTCGCGAATGGCGACAAGGACTTCGGCAATGGCGCCCGGGAAGTCAGCCTGGGTGCCACCGGCCAGTGGCAGGTCGACGAGACCCATCAGAACACCCTGTACGCCAACGTGGACCGTCTGAAGGGTCGCAATAGCTGGACACTGGCACCCACCTTCGGGCGCAAGTTCGGTGAGAACTGGATGGCCTACCTGGAGGCGGATGCCATCCATGACGCCGAAGACGGCAACGAAGTGCAGGCGGGCGGTGGCGTGGCGTACACCATTGGTGACCATGCGCAGCTGGATGCCTATGCGTTGCACCGGATCGGTAGCCGTGGGCCTTCGGTGGTCGCGGGTCTGGGCGTGTCGGTGTACTTTGGCGGAAAGCGTTAACGTACACAGTCAAGCAGGAGTGCTGGCGGAACATCGCGAGATGAGAAACGCTCGCGCGTGCACGGAGGGCGAGTTCTTCGACTTTCGCTATGGAGCAGAAATGGAAAGTATCAGCTTGAGCGTAGATCACGGCATCCTCTTCGTTGTCGATCCAACGAACAGGGAAGCGATAGTCCCTGAATACGTAGAGGGTGAATTGGTTGCCGCGACGGATTCCTGTCTGTCGATCGCGGTCGACCCCTACGTCGATGGCGAGGTCGAGGTTTCATTGACGACAGAAGACGTGGTCACTACCGGGCTTCATCTGGCTGCGACCCATACCCTGGCCGTGCCGGGTGGAGTCGTAGCGATCGGTACTGCAGAAGTGGATCGCGCCCTCGAATATCGGCTGTCGCCCGGCAGCGTGGTCATTTCGGTTTGGGCGGATTCATTCGTGAGCGCCTCGCGGGTGGTCGTTGCCATAGCTGTGACGGGGCACTAGGAAGGCTCGACCCCTTCGGCAGCGGATCTGGATTGCATGAGTGATGCGTTGGTTGTGGCCATTTGTACTATTCGTCGTCTTGTTTTTTGATATGCGTCAAGCATGCCTGGATCGAAGTCCAGCTCTTGACACGGTTGTTAGTGCGAGGTTTGTCATGGCCTTCGAGCGTTACCTTCATGAGTGGATCGATAAAGGTCCTTCCGAAAACGGCATTCCGGTGGAGTTGCTGAAAGCAGCGCCCGTTGGCCTGCCGGAAGACTATCTTTGCTTCATGGCGAAACGAAACGGCGGTGATGGATTCGTGGGGAAGAGTTACCTGGTGCTATGGCCGCTCGAGGAACTTGTTCCGTTCAACCGTGAGTATGAAGTTGCCACCTACGTACCCGGCCTTTTTCTCATTGGTTCCAATGGCGCGGGTGAAGGCTTTGGCTATGACCTTCGTCCGTCGTCTAAGCGGTCGTTGGTCATTGTTCCTTTCGTCGGGATGGACTGGAAGGAGGCGCTGCCGGTGGGTTCCAGTATGGCGGAGTTCCTCCGTGTGCTTTACAAGGGCAGGTTGTTTGAGTGAACCTTTCTTGAGGGCCAGCCTCGCCGTCTGTGCTCGCTGAACACGACGATCTGTAAGCTTTGTTCAAACGCTGTTTTTATAGCAACGAGAAGTAAAGGATGAGAGTGCGAATCAGCCAGAGGCAATACGAGCTTCTGAAGACGTCGGAAGAAACGATGACGTTACTTCCCTCATTCCTTGTCGCCGGCCCCGACCTCGTGTTGGAGGGAACAGGCTACGCCTTGTCCGAGTTTCGCGACGCATGCGAAGATGTTTTGATACGGCTTGGTCTGGACGAGAGCTATTATCCCAACAGCGATGGGGTCTTACTGGAAGACTTGATCGACAAGATGTTCGAAGGTTAGTCGAGCCATTCAGTCCATCGCAGCAGACTTATGGGTGGCCGCATACCGTCGGACATCCAAGGTGCCCGTACATCGATCATGAAGAATGTTCTACTGATCCTGCTGTGGCTTCCGATGATCGTGCTGGGTCACGTTCTGTCGGCACTGATCTTCAGGCAAGGGTCCCTGGTGAGCTATGTTTTCTTTATTGCGTGGCCAATTGCGAATTTCTGGGCGGCTTACAAGCTGTGTCGGAAGGGGCACGACATCCTGGTCATACGATTAGTCTCCTTCTTCATGGTGGAGCTTGCGGCGCTAGTCGTCTTGCTCACCTATGCCGCATGAGGAGATCCGGTTTTGCTGGTTCGCTTGCGGTTCCGTTGAAGCGAGGACGTGTCAGTGATGAAATCCCAGCTCGTGCTCCGGTGGTGTGAACCGAACCTTCCGGACTTCGATCAGCTTATCGCCATCGAAGAGTCACTGATCGCTGTCATCGGTCAATATGGCGAGATTGACGGTCACGATGTTGGAGCGGCGGAGTGCGATATCTTTATCGAGACCCACGAACCGATGAATTGCTTCGACGCACTCCGGTTGGCATACGGTAGGGAGTCCTGGTTCGCTACGCTAACAGCGGGATATCGCCGCCTGGATGAGCGGGCTTACAAGCCTGTCTGGCCTGCCGGTATGGTCAGCTTCAAGTTGTCGTAGTCCATACGTACCCTCAATGTCTTTGCCGCATTCCATCGAGTCGCTATGTCAAAAAACCTTGGTGTAAAAGAGCGCGGCCGTTTTCCATTTAACTCACCTCCATGAGTCTTCCTTGTTCACTGCACTGTTGTGGTATCGGTCATGAGTGCGCCTGACTACGGGGTATACGGATTTTTTCTTGGAAGCGCACCTGGCATCGCTTACGGCTTATGGAACCTCTCTCGCGTTCAGCGGGTTGTGAGGGAAGCACAAAGGATCGCTCGCGATCACGGCGAGTGGTTGGATATCGATTCTTCCCCGTCGATTCGCTTCGACTACATATTCAGGCCTAAGCACTTCAGTCGCCCGGAAGACGGTGTTGGCGTTCGTCTGGCAAAGTCACGGCTGCTTTCGATTAGGCGCCAGGCGATGCGTCGCCATGTGGCCAGCGCGCTTTTCGCGGCCATCGGAGCCCTTTTGGGTGTCATGGCGGCTGTCGGCGTAGCATCCGGCCCATGAGGTAGATTATCTCCGGTCGCTCTCGCGATTCGTCAGATGCGCTGCGATGATACCCATCGACCATCGACCATCGACCATCGACCATCGACCATCGAGGGAGCGGTCTGGCTTCAGGTCACGAAGGATGTTTAAGGCAATGCAAATCCAAAGATTTCCATGGAAGGCCAGCCTGGCATTGGCAATCTCGTTCGTCGTTCACTACCTCGTCTACGCCTACCGATTCATGTGGTACTTGAGCTATCCGGATTTCGTCATGCTCATAGAGATCTACCTTGCCTTTATGGCGATTGTCGTCGCCGAATTCATCTTTGCTCCGACGTGGTGGCTCATGGGGTCTACAGCCTTTGCTTTAATGTTCATGCCAGCCGTCGCCCGTATCAACTACATACTTCCCGTCGGAATACTCTTTGGTGTAGTTGCGCTTGTATCGGCATGTCCATTCGTTGCAGTAGCTCTTTTGAGGACGCGTAAACACACCGAAATTGTGTAGTCCTCCCCTGACAGACGTAAGCCAACCCCTCCTGAGAAAATAGCCCATGGCCCACCGGGCGGCCCCTGTCAGGAAGCGAACCGTGCATACGATGGATGAGATCGACTCAGGGGTCCTTACCCTCTTCGACGGTGGCCAGCCCGCTTGCCATGTCCTCCCGAGCAACCTCGTCGGCTGGACCAAGCAAGGCAATGCCCTGACCGTCATGCTGCGGGTGACCGGAGCGACGCGCGATATTGTCGAAGCGGTGCAAGTCTCCGTGGCCCCGGCCAACGCCGAGGCGCCTGCCGTGCTGGCGTCGTGGATTCCGCCGGGCTCGCCCGACCAGCTTCGGCAGGCGCATGCCGAAGCGACCGTCGTCGCCCCAGGGGCGCGCCAGGCCTGACCGGCATCGCGGACCCACGGCCTAGCCCGGTCGGTTCGCCCGCCGCATCGCGCGAATGACCAGCGCCGTGCCCGCCAATCCGATCACCAGACCCACGCCACCGCCCCAGAGCGAGCCGGGACGATCGTCGATCAGGTAGCCCAGCCCGAAGCCGAGCAGTGCGAAGAGGGGAATCGGTAGGCAGCCCATCGGGCGATGCTACAAAAAAACATGGCCCTCGCGCTCACGCGGAGGGCCATGACGACCGTCCCTGGGTCGGGTGGTCAGACCACCAGGACGCGGCCCGGCGAAGCCGGCGCAGCGTCACCGCCGATGAAGGGGGGGATCGATCCTGATTCTAGGGACAGACGGCATCCTGCCGTCGGATCGGTCATCGGCGATACGTTGGCCCGCCGGTATAAGCCGGTGGGCGTAACGCTATCTTCCTTGGCTGGTCCGATGACGGATATAGGAGGATTCTTAAAGTTGACTGCTATTTTCCCTACAAGAGCGCCAGCTTACGCTTACGTAGAGGCGCGCTTGCCGCGATCCTGGACGCCGGGCACGACGACTCTGCTGCCCTCCGGACGATCCTTGTGCTTGCTGCCCGCAGGCCTCGCCTGGGGCGAAGAAGGCGGCAGACCGCGACTGGCCAGGCTGCGCAGATGGGCGCTGTCGGACGAACCGTAATCGCGTTTTCCCGGTGTGCGTTGCATAAAACCTTCTCCAGTCGGACTCCCCGCCTTGAAGGCAAGTTGCACCGAAAAGACGAAAGTTTGAGTGGCGCGCCGGTGAAGTTTCCGTGACAGCCGAAAACGTGCCAAGCGCCTTGAAAAAGTTAAGGCGACGTGGGGGTCTTCGGCGGCATGCGTTGCAGAAGCTCGGTAGCCAGCGCTTCGTAGTTCTCGTCGAAGTGGTGCGAGCCCGGCTTCTTGTACACCGTGACGAACGACGGCAGCTTCGGATCGGTGCAGCCGCTGTCGTCCGCGTCCTCGGTGCCGTAGTAGCAGGCCATCGGCGGCCGGCCGGCCAGCGCCAGGATGGGCGGGATGGCGTCGGTGTGCACCACGGGATTCAGCCACTGGAGGAAATTATGGGTGTGGGTGGTCCACCAGCCCTGCTGCATGTAGCCCTCGAGTTCGATCTCGAAATTCACGTCGCGGCTGGCCGACAACAGCACCAGCTGGGCCAGCTTCGCCCGGTTGTCGGGGCGCAGCCGGCCCACGATGGTGGGCAACACGTCCGCACCGAACGAATAGCCGATCAGCAGCACGCGCTGCTTGTTCCACTGTTTGGTATAGCGATCCAGCAGGCCGTCCAGGTCGTGGGCGGATTCCTCCGGCGATCGGTAACGCCAGAAATACTTGAAGGTGCTGACCCCGGCTACGGGCAGGCCGCGACCTGTGAAGACCGCGCCCAGGCGCTGGTCCAGGTCCCACCAGCCGCCGTCACCGGAATAGATGACCACCAGCAGGTCTTCCTGTCCGGCCGGCGCGGCGGCCAGTGCCGGCAGCTCCACGGTGGATTTTTCCATCGATGCGTGGGTCCAGGGGTGCCAGGCCAGCAGGGCCAGCACGACGGCACCGGCCACGCACGACAGTACGACACGCAGCACGTTCCTCTTCTTTGGCGTGCTCACCGGCGCACCACGCCGCCCAGGCCGCCGGAGATGAGGCTGGCCACGTTGGCCAGCGCCAGGGGCAGCGCGATGCCGCCGGGTACCGCGATATAGCGCGGCTCCCACTCGGGATCGAACTTCTCCTTGTAGCGATGCAGGCCACGGAAGTTGTAGAAGCGCTCGCCGCGACCGAACACCATGGCGCCGAAGCGGCTCCACAGGGGCGCGGTACGGCGGTTCTGCAGACCCGACAGGGGGGCCATGCCCAGGTTGAACCAGCGGTAGCCCTGGGCCTTGGACCAGGACATCAGCTCGATAAACAGGAAATCCATGATGCCGGAGGGGCCCTCGGGAAGGTGGCGCATGAGGTCGACGGACGCTTCTTCCATCGACTCGGTAAGAAACATGTTGGCGAAGGCTACCGGCTGGTCGCCCTGCCACACCACCGCCATCGGCGTGCGGGATAGATAGCGTTCATCGAACAGGCCCAGCGAGAAGCGCTTCTCGCGTACCTTCTTGTCGCCCATCCAGGCATCGGAGATGACCTTCAGGCGGGGCAGCAGCGCGGGCACGTCCTCCACGGGTACGATCTCCATGCGCAGGCCGTCACGTTGCAGCTTGTTGACCGTGCCGCGCAGCGTCTTCTTCGACTTGCCGTCCAGGTTGAAGGTCTCCAGGCGCACGCGGGCTTCCTCGCCGATCTTCAGCAGGCTCATGCCCACGTCGAGGTAGAGGTCCAGGTCGGCCGGGCGCACCTGGTAGAACAGCGGCCAGCCACCGGCGCGCTCGCATTCCTCACGGAAGCTCCAGACCAGTTCGCGGCGGGCGTCTTCATCGGTGCCCACCGGATCGCCCATGGCCACCCAGCTGCGTCCTTCCACGTCGTACATGATGAAAGCGCGGTCGTCCGGCGCAAAGCGCAGCATCTTGTCGCCGACCAGCGCCAGGTGGGCCTGGGCGGAGTCGAAAGACTTGACCAGGGGCAGCACGCGGGCCAGTTCGGCGTCGCCGGGGCGGGTGCGACGGGCACGGGCCGGGCGGATCAGGTTGGCCAGGCCGAACAGCAGCAGCGCGGCGGTAGCGCCGACCAGCGCACGCAGCGCGCGAGGCGCACCGCCGTGGTGGAAGCTGAACTCCCACCAGAGGTTGTTGCTGTATTCGACGTGCTTGAAGCTGAAGAACACCAGCCAGGTGGAGCAGGCCAGCACCGCGCCGATGGCCAGCACCCAGCCCGGCGAGAAGCTGGCGCGGAACAGCGAGGCCCGGCGGTAGAAGTGCCGGTGGGCGGGCGCCAGGGCCAGGGCCAGCAGCGACAGCAGGGTGGCTTCCTCGTAGTCGATGCCCTTGAGCATGGACAACACGGCGCCCAGCACCAGCAGCACCAGCGTCAGCACGTAGGCGGCGTCCAGCCGTCGTTGCAGGCCGCGGGCCAGGATCAGCAGCATCATGCCGACCACGCTGGAGAGGAAATGCGATACCTCCACCAGCGGCAGCGGAACGAACCCCCGCAGGATCTCCATGCGGCCCGGAATGGCCAGCGTGGCGCCGGAGAACAGCAGCACCGCGCCGGCGACCAGGGTCAGGCCGGCGAAGAACGGCGGCAGCAGTCCGCTGAACCAGGGCGCGATCATGGCCGCGTGGCGCAGTGCGCGGATCTCGCGCCAGATCACCAGCACGGTGGCCACGCCCAGCGGCAGCAGGTAATAGACCGCGCGGAATGCCGCCAGCGAGCCGAGGATGGGGGCTTCCAGCCCGTGGTTGCCGGTGGCGCCGAAGCCGGCAAGCATCACCGCCTCGAACACGCCCAGGCCGCCGGGCACGTGGCTGATCAGGCCCGCCATCTGGGCGAGCACGAAGATGGCCAGGAAGTGGCCGAAGCCACCGGAGATCGCCTCCGGCATCAGCACGTAGAGCACGCCCGAGGCGAGGCCCCAGTCCAGCGCACCGATCAGGATCTGCCGGGCGGCCATGGCGGGCGTGGGCGTGGCGATCTCCCAGCGCCACAGGCGGATGGGCCGGCGCACGGTAAGCGACACCACGAACCACGCCAGCGGCACCAGCGACAGCACGATCGCCAGAGGAATCCGCAGGCCCGACAGGGGTACCTCGGGCGGAATCGGCACCGCCAACAGGGTGACGCCCGTGATCGCCGCCAGGCCCAGCCAGAAGCTGAGGGTGGTGTAGAGCACCACGCGGGCGATTTCGCCGGGGGTCAACCCGGCCTGCACGTAGAAGCGGTAACGGATGGATCCGGAGACCAGCAGCGACATGCCCAGCGCATTGGAGAACGCATAGCTGATGAAGGAGATCAGGCCGACCCGCGGGGCCGGCAGCCGCTTGCCCACGCTGGCCAGGCCGAACCAGTCGTAGAGCGTCATCACGGCGAAGCCGGCGCCGGTCAGCAGGATGGCAAGGGCGATATCGCTGTTGGGCAGCGCATGCACGTAGCCGCCGATCTGGCGATAGGTCACCTCGCTGGCCATGGCCTTGAGCGCCCACAGCGCCAGGCATAGCAGCACGACAGACAGCAGGGGACCGCCCGCGCGACGGAACAGGGTGACGTAGAGCGCCGGCTTGCCGGCTAGCGGCTGGTCGTTCATCGGGAGCTCCGCCCTTGTTTCTTCTCCCACAGTGCCGTGGCTCCCACAGATATGAATCGTAAGGCCGGGTAGGGTGCCACAAGGCACGTTCGCGCGGCAGATCGGCTTTTCCTACGGGGCCACGATAGCCGACATCGGGGGCCAAAGCTCGATCTAAGCTTCGGGAAAGCCTCACGTAAGCCCACCTGCTTACCCTCGTGGCCGAACCCGGGCGTATCGACGACCGGCATTTTCCTGCGAGGCGTCATGACTCCTGTTTCGTCGGCCCCCGGTGCGCTCCGCCAGCGCTTCCGGCCGTTGGTCTGGTTCGGCATCCTGTTCGTCGGCGTGGCGTTCCTCGTCCGTCTCATCCTGCTGATCAAGACGGGACACGAGATACCGCCCAGCCCGGGCAAGTGGCTCTACCTCTTCCTGGTCGGCTTCGGCTACGACGTGGTGGAGTACGTCTATTTCGCGTGGCCGATGCTGCTGGTGCTCTGGCTGCTGCCCCGGCGTGCCTATGTGTCCCGTTGGGGCCACCGCATCTTCCTCGGTTTCTGTTTCATTCTCTCTTTCGTCGTGCTTTATCTCGGCGCGGCGGAGCTGGTGTTCTGGGGCGAGTTCAGCGCGCGCTTCAACTTCATCGCCGTGGATTACCTTGTCTACACCCACGAGGTGGTCGGCAACATTCGCGAGTCGTACCCGATCGTCACCTGGTCGCTGCTGCTGCTGGCGGCGACCATCGCCGTGGTGTTCTTCAGCCGGCGCATGCTCGCCGCGCGTGACGACGGCTCGCGTTTCGGTGCCCGCAGCCTCGTGGTGGCGGTGTGGCTGGTGCTCACCGTGGTGGTCAGCTTCGCCGTCGACGGCACCATGAAGGATCGCTCGGACAACAACTACGTGAACGAGCTGGCCGGCAACGGCCCTTACCAGTTCGTGGCGGCGTTCCGCGAAAACGAGCTGGATTATGCGAAGTACTACCCGACCCTGCCGGACACGGCCATGTTCGCCAACCTGCGCAAGCAGCTGACGACGCCGGACGCCACGTTCGCCAGCGACGATCCGATGGACATCACGCGGCACATCGCCGGCGACGGTACGGAGCAGAAGCTCAACGTGGTGCTGATCAGCGTCGAAAGCCTGTCGGGCGATTACGTCGAGGGCCTGGATGTCAGCAAGCACAAGCACCTGACCCCCAACCTCGATGCCCTGGCGTCGAAAAGCCTGTTCTTCAGCCAGTTGTATGCCAACGGCACGCGCACGGTGCGCGGGCTGGAAGCGCTGGCGCTCTCGGTGCCGCCGACGCCCGGCGAATCCATCGTGAAGCGCCCGGGTGACGAAAACCTCTGGTCGCTGGCCGACGTGTTCAACGGCAAGGGCTATACCTCCGAGTTCCTCTACGGCGGTTATGGCTACTTCGACAACATGAACCATTTCTTCGCCAGTAACGGCTACACGGCGGTGGACCGCAACGCGATCGACAGCAAGGACATCCATACCGAGAACGTCTGGGGCGTGGCCGACGAGGACCTGTTCACGCTGGTGATCAAGCGCATGGACGCCTCTTACGCGAAGGGCAAGCCGTACTTCGGGCACGTGATGACCACGTCCAACCATCGCCCGTTCACCTTCCCCGAAGGACGCGTGGCGTTGCCGCAGGGCCGTCGCACGGCGGCGGTGGCCTACACTGACTGGGCGCTGGGCGATTTCCTGAAACGCGCGGCAACCAAACCGTGGTTCAAGGACACCGTGTTCGTCATCACTGCGGACCATTGTGCCACCAGCGCCGGCAAGACCAGCCTGCCGGTGGATCGTTACCATATCCCGCTGTACATCTACTCGCCCGCGCATATCGCGCCGGGACGCGTGGATCGCCTGATGAGCCAGATCGACATCGCGCCGACCGTGCTGGGCCTGCTGCACTTCAGCTACACCTCGCGCTTCTACGGCTACGACCTGTTCAAGCTGGAGCCCGGACGCGAGCGCGCCTTCATCAGTACCTACCAGGAACTGGGCTACCTGCGCGGCGACACGCTGACCTCGTTGGTGCCGCGCCAGCCGGTGAAGCAGATGCTGCCGCAACGCGATACGGGCGACGCCACCCCCGTCACGTCCGTCAACCAGGCCGATGCGGATGCCGCGATCACCTATTACCAGTCGGCGGCCCACCTGTTCACCAAGGGCCTGATGAAGCACGGCGCGCCGCACCAGACAGCGGCCACGCCGTAGGCTTTACTAGCGACCCGCGGCGGCGCGTGCCCGTACCTCGGCGAACGACCATTCGCGCCGCAGGTCGCCGTTTTCCCAGACGGTGACCATCGCATCCTCCCAGCCCTCGTCGAGGTGCGCGGCGGGCAACGACAGCGCATCGTCGGGCAGCGGCACCGTGCGATACGTGCCGTGTGTCCGGTGCCGCGCCAGGGTCATCCGTCCGCGCTTGGACAGCTTGCCCTGGTCGGTCACCGGGTCTTTCCAGACGTCGCGCCACACGCCGTCGATGCGAGCCGCCGAACACTTCAGCGCGAACTTCTGCGTGTCGCGCGTCAGCTTCTGCAACAACGCGCCGCCCATGCCGAAGGTGAGGTTATCGGCGGCGTACCCCGCGGCGGTCAACCGTTCCAGGATCGCGCGGATGCTTTCCGGGTTCACGCCGTCGCCCTGGATCACGCGCACGTGGTTCAGCACGCGGAAGCCCTTCGCGTTTACCGTGCTGCCGAACGCTTCGTCCAGCAGGGTGACGCAGCGATGCACCACGTCCACCGGGTCGCCCGAATCGGGTCGCACCACCACGGTGGCGCCGGAGGTGATGACCTCGTCGCGCAGTGTCTTGCCCCAGTGCTCGCGGATCGCGTGGTAGATGTCGTAGCTGTCCGAGACCACCGCCACCAGCGAACCGGGCCGGGCGAACCGGGCCAGCATGTTCCGGTAGGCATCCACTTCGTGTTCGCGCCCCCAGCTTGTGATCGTGCTGTGCTCGGCGGCGGGGATGGAATAACCGGCCATGGTCTCGCCGTAGAACGCACGTGCGGCCAGCACGCCGGCCACGGTATCGGTGCCCATGAAGTTGACCAGGTGCGCCATGCCGCCCAGGCCGGCGGATTCCGCGCTGGAGACGCCGCGCGCACCGAAGTCGTGCAGCTTGAACGGAATCTGCCCGGCCGGATCGTCGGACGTGGCATCGAGGTAATGCAGGATGGTGCGTCGGGCCTGCCAGCTGATGGTGGCGACGGTGACCGGATACCACAGCCGCAGCAGCAGGGTTTCCAGGTACGACGGCAGCCAGAAGGCGTCCGGATCGGTCGATTCGATGGTCAGCAACGCCTGGTGCGTGGGCACCACGAAGCCCTCGGGTACCGCGCGCACGCGTACCGGCAGGCGTCCGCCGTGCACATCGACGATGCGGCGCCAGCCGGTCTCGTTGAAGGGCTCGCCGTGCGCGGCGAAGAAGTCGCGGGCTTCGTCCACATGCGCGTGCGTGACGAGGCGGCCCAGGCTGGCCTTGAGGATGGCCTGCAGGCCGAAGAACACGGTGCTCTCGTAGGTGCCCCCGCGCGATTCCATGTAGAAGAACGTGGCGTCCGTGCCCGGCGGGTATTGCAGCCAGTGGCTGGCCTTGTAGCTGTCGGTATCGAGAACGGGATTGTCGAGGTAGGGCGTGCCGTGGGTCGTCATGACCCACAGCATACCCTCGGCGCGGATCACTCCGCGGTGTCGACCAGCACCAGCTCAGCATCCCTCGTCGCCGTGATGCTCAGCCGCGTCTCGTTGCGGATGGCCGCGCCGTCGCCCTTGTCCAACGCCTGCCCGTTGACCTGCACCGAACCGAAGGCCGGCACCATGTACGCATAGCGTCCTTCGCCCAGGGCGTACTCGATGGTCTCCCCCGCCTTGATGCTGGCGCCGAGCACGCGGGCATCGGTGCGGATCGGCAAGGCGTCGCCGTCGCCCGGCATGCCGCTGGCCAGCGTGACGAACTGACCCGAGCGCTCGCCCTTCGGGAACGGGCGGGTGCCCCAGGACGGCGCCTTGCGCTCGCCGTCGGGAATGATCCAGATCTGAAAGATGCGCGTGGTCTCGCTCTCCGCGTTGTATTCCGCGTGGCGGATGCCGGTGCCGGCGCTCATCACCTGCACGTCGCCCGCTTCGGTGCGGCCCTTGTTGCCCAGGCTGTCCTCATGGGTGATGGCGCCTTCGCGCACATAGGTGATGATCTCCATGTCCGAGTGCGGATGCGCCGGAAAACCGGTGCCCGCGGCGATGGTGTCGTCGTTCCAGACGCGCAGCGCACCCCAGCCCATGCGTGCCTCGTCGCGATAGGACGCGAACGAGAAATGGTGCTTCGCATCGAGCCAGCCGTGGTTCGCGCCACCGAGCGTGGCAAAGCGGCGAATGTCGATCATGTCGTGCTCCCCCGGCAATACCGGACTGGATGAGTGGATGGGTGCATTTTCCTCCTCCGCGCGGGCAGCGACGCATTGCTGGCCGGAACGGACTGTTTCCGTGGCGAGCCCGTGGGTTGCAATCCGGGCGTCCGCCGCCCATCTGGAATCATCGGCGGTTCGTCCGCCCCCCATTCTCGAGGTATGCGCGGATGATTCCGTTTTCGGTACTGGACCTTTCCCCCGTGGCGCGTGGCGCCACGCCGGGCGACTCGCTGCGCCACTCGCGCGACCTGGCCCGGCACGCGGAGTCGCTGGGCTTCCACCGCTACTGGCTGGCCGAGCACCACAACATGACCGGTATCGCCAGCGCGGCCACGGCCGTGGTGATCGGCTACATCGCCGAGGGCACGCACAGCATCCGCGTGGGCTCGGGTGGCATCATGCTGCCCAACCACTCCCCGCTGGTGATCGCCGAGCAGTTCGGCACGCTTGCTTCGCTGTACCCGGGGCGGATCGACCTGGGCCTGGGCCGCGCACCCGGCACCGACCAGGGCACGGCACGCGCGCTGCGCCGCTCGATGGGCCCCAGCGACGACCGCTTCCCGGACGATGTCCAGGAACTACAGATGTACCTCGGCCCGCAGCGGCCCGGGCAGACCGTGCGCGCCGTGCCCGGCATGGATACCAACGTGCCGCTGTGGCTGCTGGGCTCCAGCCTGTTCAGTGCCCAGCTGGCGGCGCACCTGGGGCTGCCTTTCGCTTTCGCCTCGCACTTCGCGCCGGACATGATGATGAAGGCGCTGGAGGTGTACCGGCACATGTTCCGGCCGTCCGAGGTGCTGGAGAAACCCTATGCCGCGCTTGGCATCAACGTGGTCGCCGCGGATACGGACGCGGAGGCCCGCCGCCTGTTCACCTCGCAGCAGCAGGCGTTCTGGAACCTGCGCCGCGGCGCGCCGGGGCAGCTGCCGCCGCCGGTGAACTCGATGGACGGCGTGTGGACGCCGATGGAGCAGGCCCAGGTGGACCATGCGCTGTCCTGTGCCGTGGTCGGCTCGCCGGACACCGTGCGTGACGGGCTGGCCGCGTTCATCGCGCGCACGGGCGCGGACGAACTGATCATCACCGCGCAGGTCTTCGATCACGAGGCGCGCAAGCGTTCCTACACCCTCGTGGCCGAACAACGCGCCGCCCTGGCCGAACGCGCCGCGGCCTGAGCGCGTGCGCATCGTGCTCGACACCAATGTGTGCCTGGATGCGTTCGTCTTCGCCGACCCGCGCGTCGCGGCGCTGGTCGGGGCCATGGTGTCGGGCACGCTGGAGGCCGTGACGCGTCCGGATTGCCGTGACGAGTGGCTGAAGGTGCTCGACTACCCTGCGTTGAAGCTGGACCCGCCGCGCCGGGCGGCCGCGGTGGCCGCCTTCGATCGCCTGGTCACGCTGTTGCCGCATGAGGCCACGGCCACGCGATTGCCGCGCTGCCGCGACCCGGACGACCAGAAGTTCGTGGAACTGGCGTCGACCGCGGGCGCGGGCATCCTGTTCTCGCGCGATGCGGAAGTGCTGAGACTGGCACGACGTACCGCGCTCGACAGCGGGTTCCGGATCCTGCGTCCGCAGGACTGGATGCCGGAACCCGGGCCCGGCCCTAGTCCTGCGGAACCAGCGCGATGAGGTTGCGCAGGCTGTAGTAGTGGTCGTGCCGTGGCCAGTCCACGGAGGCGATGGCCTTGTGGCCCGCCGCCCACGGCTCGTTATCCAGCAGCACCTCGATCTTGCTGCTGCCGTCGCCCACGTTGCCGTAGAACACGCGGATCCAGTGCACGTCGCCGGTCAGCGGGGCCGTGGCGATCGCGGCTTCCAGTGCGGAAAAGCCTTCCTCGGGAATCTCTACCGGTGCGTCTTTCTCGCCGCGCACCGTGAAATCGCCCACGTAGAGGGTGAAGCGCTGGGTGCCGGCCGACACCTCGCGCACGTGCAGCTTGTCCTTGTCCACGGTGTGCCAGCAGGCCGCCATCACCACGTAGAAATCGTTGCGCGCGAAGCTTTCCAGCGCGTCGCGACAGCCGGCCTTGCCGCCGCCGCTGCCACCGAAGCTTTCCTCGATGGTGCGCTCCTCGTCGAGGACGATATCGATGTCCAGGCGGCCCATGCCGCCGTCCTTGCCCTCGTGCCAGATGCCTCGCAGCGCCGGGTAATCGTCGCCTTCGGTAAGCAGCCAGTCTTCATCAGGCTCGAGCGGAATCCCGTGTTCGGCAAAAAGGTCGATCAGGTGGTTCTGGATAAGACGGTCCATGGGTCGTCCGGTGGGGGAATGGGAGGATTATGCGTCTTCGACGCGCTTGCCGAGTGCGACAGCCGCGGTGGGATTGCGTTCCTTCGCGGCGGAGATGAAATACACGAACACGTCGCGCGTGGGGCCCGGCGCCAGTGCATCGCCCACATGCGGCAGGTCGGACGGGTCTTCACCAGCCTGCCAGGCGCCCGCGTGCGTGGCCCACGCCTTCAGCTTCCTGGACGGGTAGCCGTTCGCCTCCTTCGCCCGGCTGCGCATCAGGCGCGCGTACACGAAGGGCCCCGTGATGTCGGCGAACGACGGATGGTCGGGCGAGTCCGTGAACACGGTGGCGACACCGCGCTGGCGCGCCAGGGCCAGCCAGGCCGGGTCCATGAAGCTGTCGTGGCGCACTTCCACGGCATGGCGCAGGGCCAGGCCGCCGTGGCGGTCGGGCAGCAGGTCGAGGAATGCAGCCATGTCGTCGGGATCGAAACGGCGTGTGGGCAGGAACTGCCACAGCACGGGGCCCAGTCGATCGCCCAGGCCTACCGCGCCGTCGAGGAACCGGCCGATGCGCTCGCCCGTGCCCGCCAGCGCGCGGCTCTGCACGATGTGCCGCGGCGCCTTCACCGAGAAGACGAATCCTTCGGGGGTTTCCGCGGCCCAGCGCCGGTAGATGTCGATTCCCGGCGAGCGGTAGTAGGTACCGTTGATCTCGATCGTGGACACCTGCCGGCTGGCGTACTCCAGCTCGCGCTTTTGCACCAGGTCGTCGGGATAGAACAGCCCGCGCCAGGGCACGTAGGTCCAGCCGCCCATGCCTGTACGGACACGGCCGGTGACCCGCGGCGGCGCGGGGGAACGTCGGGTAGCCATGCTCGGCGCCTCCGGAAGGATCAGCTCAGCGCGGTGGGCTGTTCGAACGGCAGGTCGATGGCGCCGGTGGCGCGGATCTCGCGCTGCGATCGTTCCAGCGCGTCGCCCTCGCCATCCACCACCACGAGGATGCGGCCCGATTCGATCTCGCCTTCGAATTTCTGGCGCACCGGGTCCGGTGCGGAGGCACCCATCAATGCGCTGGTCCATGCGCCGACCAGGGCGCCCGCCGCACCCGCCGCCACCGCGCCGGCTATGGTCACTCCCAGCGGGGGGATCGCCATGGCGACCAGGCCGGCCAGGATGCCGGTGGCGCCACCTTCGGCCAGCCCACGCGCCGCGGCGGGGGCGAAGTCGGAGTGCTCGTCCTTGCGGTGCTCGGGAATGGCATCCAGCTCGATGTCGTGCCGTGCGATGAGCGACAGGTCCTCGTCCGGAATGCCGGCATCGCGGGCGGCACGCATGGCCGCGCGTGCCTGATCCAGACCGGACGTGCTGTAAACGTGGCGGGTCTTCATCGCATGTTCCTCGGGCACGTGGGCTGGTCATCCTTCCGTCCAGGGGGTCGACCCGGTGTGACGGGAGGGTCAATCGCCTGCTTCCCGCGCGCTCGCCGTGTTTGATTCGAGAATCATTCGCACTTACGATGGCCGCCTTTCCAGCCCCGTCGGACCGTCACCATGGCAGCTCACCCGCGCCGGCTACGCCGCTGGCTGAAGACGCTGCACCTGTGGCTGGGCCTCACGCTGGGCTTGCTGCTGGCGCTGGTGACCCTGTCGGGCAGCGTGCTGCTGTTCGAGCAACCGCTGTTCGCGGCCATGCACCCCACTCTGGTCACGCGTCCCCTGCCGGACCTGGCAACGCAGGGCCACTCGCTGTCGGCGATGCTCGCCACACCCGCGGCGAAGGGCTGGCGGGGGGTGTCGCTTCCCGACCATGACCTTCCCGTATGGCAGGCCCAGGAACGCGGCGGCAGCCGTACCTATTACGACGCCACCACCGGCGCGCTGCTACTGCGGCGCACGCAGGCCGGCGATCCCTTGCTGGTGTTGCTCGACTGGCACACGCACCTGCTGGGCGGTGAGCCAGGCGAAACGGTGCTCGGCGTGGTGGCCTGCACTGGGTTGTTCATGCTGTTTTCGGGCGTCTGGCTTTACTGGCCCGGACGCCAGCGCGCTCTCCGGCACCTCCGGCCACATACCCAGCCGCCGCTGCTGCGCTGGGCGAGCTTCCATCGCGCGGTGGGTGTCGTCGCCCTGCCCTTGCTCATCGTGATGATCGGTACCGGCACGACGATGGCGTACCGGGGCGCCGTGCGTAACGGACTGGCGGCGGCCTTCGCCGAGCCGGCGCGCCCCCGGCCGCCGAAAACCGCGCCGATGCAGGGGCCGGTGGATTGGGCGGCCGTGCTCGTGGCGGCACACGCCGCCGCGCCCGATGCGGCGATCACCCGCCTGATGCTGCCCTCGAAGGACAACGGCACGGTGGTGGCGCGCATCCGCCGCCCCGGCGAATGGAACCCCGCCGGGCGCAGCGCCTTGTGGATCGATGCGCGGACGGCCACGGTGCTCGGCGGCGACGACGCCACGACGCTGGGCACCGGCAGCCGGCTGGCCAACGCCTTGTTCCCCATCCATTCCGCTGCCGTGGGTGGCCTGACGTGGCGTATCGTGGCCTGTATCGGCGGGCTGCTGCCCACCTTCCTGCTGGTTACCGGGGTGCTGTTCTGGCGCCGTCGGCTGAAGCGCCCCGCTGCCATGGGTTGACCGGGCGCACCGGTCCTACCTCGATCAGCCCTGCGCGGCCAGCGTGGCCGCGATACGCGCATCCTTCTCGGCCCACAGCGTGTTGATCCACGACTGGAACTGAGCGCGGAACGCGGCGTCGCCTTCGTAGTCGCCGCGCATGGCGTCGGGAATGGGCAGCCGGCGGATGTGCACGCGCACCTCGCGGATGCGGCCGGCAATCATGTCCATCATCGACGTGGGGCCGTCGGGATAGACGATGGTCACGTCGAGGATCTGGCGGATGGCCTCGCCCATGGCGTCGATGACGAAGGCCACGCCGCCGGCCTTCGGGCGGAGCAGGTGCGTATACGGCGAGCCCTGGGCATCGTGCTTGGTGCGGGTGAAGCGCGTGCCCTCGGTGAAGTTCATGATCGCCACGGGCAGGTGGCGGAACTTCTCGCAGGCACGACGCGTGGCTTCACGATCCTTGCCGCGCAGCTCCGGACGCGCTTCGATCTCCTGTCGCGAGTGACGCTTCATGAAAGGAAAATCCAGCGCCCACCAGGCGGGCCCCAGGAGCGGCACCCAGATCAGCTGGCTCTTGAGGAAAAAACGCATGAACGGAATGCGCCGGTTGAACACCTTCTGCAGCGCGGGGATGTCCACCCAGCTCTGGTGGTTGCACACCACGAGGTAGTTCTCGCGCGGGCTGAGGTCCTGGTCGCCCTCCACCCGCCATTGCGTGCGGGTGAACACGCCGAACATCCAGCCGTTCACGCCCAGCCAGCTTTCCGCGATCCACACCAGCACGCGCGACACCGCATGGCGAAACCCACGCAGCGGCACGATGAGGCGGATCACCGTCAGCAGCAGCAACGGCGTGACGTGCAGCACCGTGTTGACGAGCAGCAGCAGGCAGGCGAGGGGAATGCGCAGGAAGGCGGGAAGCGAGGCGAGCATGAAAGGCCGGCTTGGTGAGGATGCCGCAGTTTACCCCGTGCACGGCCAGGGGTACGTGACCCTGCGCAGCCCGGGGCGGGTTACTTGCCGGCGAGTTTGCGGGTGACGGCGGCGAGGTCCTGGCGAAGCGTGTCGATCCCCTCCCAGGGATCCTTCTTCAACCGGGCCAGGCGCCGGGGTACCGAGCGGATATCGAACGCCGCGCCGGAGCGCACCCTGCCCAGTTCCTCCCAGCGCAGCGGCACGGCTACCGGCGCGCCGGGGTGGGACCGCAGCGAATAGGACGCCACAGCGGTGGCGCCCCGCCCGTTACGCAGGTAGTCCACGTAGATCCTGTCCTTCCGGACGCGCTTGGCAGCGGTGGCGACGAACTCCAACGGATGCGCCTCGGCCAGCGCCTCGGCAAAGCCCCGCGCGAACGCCTTGACCTCCTTCCAGCCCGCGCCGGGACGCAAGGGCACCACCACGTGCAGGCCCTTGCCACCGGTGGTGCGTACGAACGAGGTGAGGCCCAGTTCGTCCAGGAAGCCCCGGGTCATGCGTGCCGCCACCACCACGCGCGACCAGGCCACGCCGTCGCCGGGGTCCAGGTCGAACACCACGCGGTCCGCGCGGTCGGCATCGTCCACGTGCGAGCCCCACGGGTGGAACTCCACCGCACCGAACTGCACCAGTTCGATCACGCCCGCCGCATCGCGCGGGTAGAGGTAATCCGCCGTGGCCCCGGTTTCTTCCTTCAGCCTGGCGACGCCGACGTGGTCCAGGCCCGCCATGACGTGCTTCTGGAAAAAGCACGGCGAATCGATACCGCCCGGGCAGCGAATGGTCGACGTGGGGCGATCGTGGATGCCCGGAAGCAGCCACGCCATCACGGCCTTGTAGTAATCCACGACATCCTGCTTGGTCAGCCCGTCGGCGGGAAACACCTTCCGGTCCGGATGCGTGATGACCACGGTATCGGGGTCGGCGGCCTTCGTTTTTCGGGTGGCTTTCGGCGGGGCACGATCGCTGTCGCGAAGGTCGTCTGGCGACTTGTCCATACGCAGTGTCCTCAAGCTGGGCTGGCGCAGCAGATCCTTGTTGCCGATGCCGCGGTAGTACACCTCGGCCACCACGGTGGGCGGTACCCACAGGGCGCCGCGGAGCATGGGGTCCACCGCATCGATGCGGACCGTCGGTGTCTTCGACCCACCTTTGGCAAGGGTGTCGCCCAGTTCACGCAGCATCGCGTCGGTGAAGCCGGTGCCGACACGGCCCGCGTACGTCCAGCCGCCGTCCGAATCGGGGCGGGCCAGCAGCAGCGAACCGAACGACAGCCGCGATCCCTTGGCCGGTGTGTAGCCGACCACGGCGAATTCGTCGCTTTCCAGCCGCTTGATCTTTTGCCAGTCGTCGCCGCGACCGCCGCGGTAACCACCGTCGACGCGCTTGGCGACGATGCCTTCCAGCTTCTGTGCCATCGCCATGGCGAACACGTCGTCGCCGTGGCCCACGGTATGCGAACTGAGGGTGAGGTGGGCCGGTGCATGGGCGAGCATGCGCGCGAGCAGCGCCTTGCGTTCGATCAGCGGCACGCGGCCGAGGTCGTGGCCCTGCAGGTAGGGCAAGTCGAACACCACGTACACCAGCGGCGCCTGCGCCTCGCCCGACAACGTGCGTTGCAGCGCGTTGAAGTCGCTGCGTCCTTCGCCGTCCAGGGCGATCAGTTCGCCGTCCAGCCGCGCACTGTCCAGGCCCAGCGCATCGATCGCCTGGACGATCTCCGGCACGCGGTCGTTCCACGGCAGGCCGTTGCGCGACCACAGGTGGGTGGCACCGTCGGCCACGGCGGCCACGATGCGGTAGCCGTCCCATTTCACCTCGTGCAGCCATGCATCGCCCTGCGGCGGGGTTTCACGCAAGCGCGCCAGTTGCGGGGGGAAGAAGTCGCCGGATGCGCGGGCCTTGCGCGCGCCGCCCAGCGCGGCCGCCGCCTTGGCGAGGCTTGCGGCGGATACGCGTCGTGTCGTCGGGGTCGCCTTCCGGCGCGCCGTGGAGCGGCTCGCGGCGACACGGGTGGCGGGTGTTTTCGCCGCCCGCCGGGTGCTTTCGCGCATCGTGGCGTCGAGCAGGTCGTCGGCCTCCACCTCGCCGGCATAGGCGTCATCGGCCTTGATCAGGAACCACGCCGGCTGACGCTCCTTCCTGCCGCTGCGGACCAGGTGCCAGCGGCCCTTGAGACGTTCGCCGAACAGTTCGAACTCCAGGTGTCCCTTGGCCAGTTGGGCTTCCGCATCGCCACGTGTGGCCCAGACGCCTTTGTCGAACAGGTCGACATGCCCCTTGCCGTAGCCTTCGTCGATGTCGCCCTCGAAGTCCGCGTACGACACCGGATGATCCTCGACTTCCACGGCCAGGCGTTTGACCTTCGGGTCGTAGCTGGGGCCCTTCGGCACCGCCCAGCTGCGCAGGGCGTCGCCCACCTGCAGACGAAAATCGAAATGCCGGCGCGACGCGTGATGCAGCTGCACCACGAAGATGGCGCGGCCGCCGCGTGCCGAGTCTTCCGGCGCCGGTTCACGGGTGCGCCCGAAGTTCCGCTTGCGCTTGTACTCGTGCAGGCTCATGCCCGGATCATTGGTGAGCCCCGGTGAATGGGCCGTGCAGCGGGCATAGCGCCGACATCCCGATTTCAGAACCGTCGTATGGGGTCGTACGGAACACGGGCGCACAGTCACCTGCGCCCCCTCCCACGCGGTGCCCCCATGCCGACCCGTCCTGCCCGTGCTTTCGCCCTCGCCCCTTTCGCCGCCATCCCCTTTGCCTTCGCCTGCCTCATCGCCTCGCCCGGCGCGTTCGCGGGCTGCCTGTCGCATCCCTCGCAGGGCATCGCGCAGCCGCTGTCCTTCGGCACCGTGTCCGTTCCCGCGGATGCACCCGTGGGCGCGGTGATCGCCGAACGGACCACGGCCGCCTGGAACTCCCCCGCCTTCAAATGCGTGAAGCCCAGGCGCACGGGCAGCCTCGGCCTGTTCAACACGCCCGCCGCGGGGGGCGACAACGTCCACGCCACCAACCTCCCCGGCGTGGGCATCCGCGTCTATTTCTTCAACAGCAGTTACGGGGAGCGTGTACTGCCGGAGCGCGAATTCATTCCCTGGACCTTCAAGGCCCAGCTGACCAACGCGCATTTCCGCGTGCAACTGGTCAAGACAGGGCCCATTCCCGAAGGCGGCAGCCTGCTCTATGGCACGCTGGCCCGCGCCGGCTACGACGACCAGGCGCAGGTCCGGGTCGACCTGGTCCAGGGGCGTGTCGAGCCGCAACGCCCCACCTGCGCCTTCGCCGCCAGGCGACTGGTTTTCGCCCTGGGCAAGGTGGATGCGCGCGATCTCGCCGTGGCCGGCAGCAGCGCGTGGGTCACGCGGTCGCTGGTGGTCACCGGCTGCACGGGTGCCACCCAGATGCTGATGACCTTCCGTGGCACGCCCGATGCGCGGCAGGCGTCGCTGTTCCAGCTCGGCGGGCCCGGTGCGGCCGGCGGCGTGGCGGTGGAGTTGCGCAGTGTCGATCCCGATGTCCAGGCCATCCCCAACAGTCCTGCACCCCTGGTGCTGCCCGCGCAGCGCGAAGGGCAGTCGTTCGGCTTCCGCGCCCGTTACCGCACCACGGGTGCCCCCCTGGTGCCGGGTACCGCCAATGCCCGCATCACGGTCAACGTCGCCTATCGATAACCCTTGCGGGGGCGCGCGGAGCCACGTCCAGAGTTGTCGTCGTGCAACCACCGTCGCTAGGCTGGCCCTTCGATCGCCACGAAGCCCTTGCCATGCGCCGTCCCGCCGCTCCCGCCGTGCACCTGCCTCGCCGCCGTTTCGTGCAGGGGCTGACCGTGGCCGGCATCGGCCTCGGTACCGGCATCGTTCGCCCCCTGTCCGCCACCCACGTGATGGCACCGGTGGCTTCGCTCAGCGGCAGCACGATGGATCTGGACGTGTGCGAGGCGGCGGTGGACTTCACCGGCCGCGCGCGCCGCGCCGTCACCGTCAACGGTGGCGTGCCCGGCCCCACCCTGTACTGGAAAGAAGGCGATACGGTGCAGGTGCGCGTGCACAACCGGCTGGACGTCGTGTCGTCCATCCACTGGCACGGCCTGATCGTCCCGGCCGACCAGGACGGCGTGCCAGGCCTGAGCTTCGACGGCATTCCCGCAGGCGACAGCTTCACCTACCGTTTTCCGCTGAAACAGTCGGGTACCTACTGGTACCACTCGCACAGCCGCTTCCAGGAACAAAGCGGTTTGTACGGGGCCATCGTCATCGCGCCCAGCGCCGGCGAACGCCGTGCGACCGAGCGCGACCACGTGCTGCTGATCAGCGACTGGACCGACGAAAACCCGGAACGGGTCTACGCAAAACTGCGTACGCGTAGTGACGTCTACAACACCGGGCGCCCCACGGTGGGCGACTTCCTGCGGGACGCGCGTGAGAAGGGTTTCGGCGATGCGGTAGCCCTGCGCCGCATGTGGAACCGCATGCGCATGAACATGACCGACCTGGCGGATGTTTCCGGCGCCACCTACACCTATCTCATCAACGGCGCGCCGCCCGCCGCCAACTGGACCGGCCTGTTCACCCCCGGTGAGCGCGTGCGCCTGCGCGTGATCAACGGGTCGTCCAACTCCATCTTCGACCTGCGTATCCCGGGGCTGCGCCTGCGCGTGGTCGCTGCCGACGGGCAAGACGTGGTGCCGGTCGAGGTGGACGAGCTACGCCTCTCGGCGGCAGAGACCTACGATGTCATCGTCACGCCAACGGCCGATCGTGCCTACACCATCATGGCGCAGTCCATCGACCGCTCCGGCTACGCGCGCGCCACGCTGGCGCCGCGCCAGGGCATGGCCGCGCCGGTGCCGCCGCTGGATCCGCGGCCCCGTCTGGCCATGCGCGACATGATGGGCGCCATGGCGGACGACGCCGACCAGGGCGGCGACATGGTCATGGCCGAGCACGCGCGGTCCGAGTACGGCCCCGGTGTGGACATGCGGGTGGACATGCCGCGCACCAACCTCGACGATCCCGGTGTCGGCCTGCGCGAGCGTCCCCATCGCGTGCTGACCTACGCGGACCTGCATACGCTCGGTGGTGCGCTGGATACGCGCGCGCCAGGGCGCAGCATCGAACTGCACCTCACCGGCAACATGGAACGCTACACGTGGTCGTTCGACGGGCTGCCGTACTCCGCGGCAAAGCCGGTGCACTTTCGCGCCGGTGAGCGACTGCGCGTCACGCTGGTCAACGACACGATGATGAACCACCCGATCCACCTGCACGGCATGTGGAGCGAGCTCGAATCGCCCTCGGGCACGTTCCAGGTGCGCAAGCACACCGTCAACGTGCAGCCGGCTCAGCAGGTCACCTACGCCGTCACGGCGGACAATCCGGGGCGCTGGGCTTTCCACTGCCACATGCTCTATCACATGGAGGCGGGCATGTTCCGCGAGGTGGTGGTCTCGTGACGCGGTGGATGGTGGGACCGCTGCTCGCCCTCGCGCCGTGCCTGGTCCAGGCGCAATCGAGCATGGGCGACATGTCGATGGGTTCGATGCAGGGCGGCACCGCGCCGGCCACCGCGCGCAGCGGCGACTGGTCCGACGGGGTAGCGCCGATGTCGGCGCACGGCATGTCGATGATGAACATGGACGACAGCTCGGCGTCCGGGACACTACTGCTGGACCGCCTGGAATCCTTCGCGGGACAAGGCGCGCATGGGCAGTCGTGGGAAGCCCAGGGCTGGTACGGCAACGACCGCGACAAGCTGGCCTTCCGCAGCGAGGGCGATCGCGCCGACGGTTCCACGCGCGGCGACGCCACGCTCGCGTGGAGCCACGCGGTGGCGGCCTTCTGGGATGCCCAACTAGGCGTCCGTCACGATATCGGGGCCGGGTCGGAGCGTAACTGGCTGGCCGCAGGTGTGCAGGGGCTAGCCCCATACTGGTTCGAGATCGAGGCCACCGCCTACGCGGGCCCTGGCGGGCGCACGGCCGCACGCTTCCGCGCGGAATACGAGCTGCTGTTCACCCAGCGGCTGATCCTGCAGCCCGAGATCGAAGTGAACGCGTATGGCAAGGACGACGAGGCTCGCGGTATCCGCGCGGGCGTGTCGGGCGTCGAAGCAGGCCTGCGGCTCCGCTACGAAATCCGCCGCTCGGTGGCGCCTTACGTCGGCATCGCCTGGGAGCATCTGACGGGTGGGACGGCGGATCTGGCCGCCGACCAGGGTCGGCGGGTCACCGATCGACGGTGGGTGGCCGGCATCCGCCTGTGGTTCTGAGCTTGGGTTGCACAGGTGCAGAAGGGCTTCTGACGGGCTGGACGCGCTGTTGACGGGGTAGGTGGTCTGCTGGGCGTCCTGCCTCGTGGAGCACCGCCATGCACCAGCGCGATCCCGACGACGAGCCCACCACCGGCTCGGGCGACCCCCAGCACCGCACGCCCGGCGCACCGGAGGAACCGGTCACTACCGGCTCCGGTGATCCACAACACCGCCCCGAACCGGAGAATCGCCATGGCGACCGGCTGGGCGGGTGATACCGCCGTACAGGACCAGATCGACGCCACGGTGGAGGATGCGGTCAAGCGGGCGCGCAGCCATCTGCCGAAGGGCCCCAGCCTGACGCATTGCGAGGAATGCGAGGCGCCGATTCCCGAGGGCCGGCGCAAGGCCATACCTGGGGTTCGCCTGTGCGTGGTCTGCCAGGAGAAGGCCGATCTCGGCGAGGCCGTGGCCACCGGCTATAACCGGCGCGGCAGCAAGGACAGCCAGTTGCGCTAGCGGCTTGGTGTCGACCTGCCCGGGCGGATCGGTGGATCGCCCGGGTAGGTCGGTATCGCCAGTCTTCCGGCTGACGTCAGTTCGGCAGCGGCAGCGAGATGGCCTTCTGCTTGACCGCGGCGCTCAGGGCCGGGAACGGGTCGATACCGGTCTCGTCCGTGATCGCCTTGACCGACATCACCGTGCACACCGTCGCATCGACGTTGCTGCAGCGCCACACGGCCGCTCCGCCTTCCGCCGGAATATAGACCGCCTTCCAGGTGTAGTTGGGCACGATGACCGCGTCGGCGCCGATGGTGCTGGGCGTCGGGCCGTCGAAGGCCGGGCCGGTCACGACCCAGGCTTCGCCGTCGTTGGTCACCATGGTGCGCAGGCTGGTTTCGATGCGCTCCCACTTGCCCGTGTTCAGCAGGTGGTCCTGCGGCACCATGTTGGCCAGCGAGAAACTCTGGCGCTGTGCGGTGGCGTTGGGCTCGTCACCCGACGGGGTCATGTGGCCGCGGTCGTAGCCGCTGCCCTTGTAGTCGGCCAGTTGCGAGCGGTCTTCCGCGGGAATGGCCGTTTCCGGATGGAAAGCGTCGGTACGCGGGGTGTTCTTGGCATTGGCGATTTGCGTGGCGGTCAGGTGCTCCGCGGACCACAGCGGACCCTTGGTCACGCCGGAGGCGATCAGCGCATAGGCGTCGTTGCACACCACGGTGGTGCGCTCGGCCAGCGAAGTGTCGATCAGGTCCGGGGCCTGCTGGCCCTGGAAGAACTGCGGACAGGCGGTATCGGACGCATGCACCGTGCCGGCGACGGCGAAGATGACGACGGCAACGGCACTCAAAAAGCGGTTTTGCATGATGTTCCCCAAGCGAATGGCAGTTCCCCTGCTCGCGAGCCCGGGTATTGTTGCCACGATCCATGACAGGAGTGGGACACCCGCGGGCGTGAAGTGAGACCTGGGTCGCACTTCGTATTCATGAAATCCACACACCGTTTCCTTTGATTCTTGCTATGAATCCCGCGTTACCTTCCGCCGGACCCTCGGCGGGCAAGGCAGGCCATCCCGGTCGATCGCATCGACGCAGACTACAGGCCCACCCAAGTGGACACGATAGACACACTGAAGATTTCCCGTCGCGGCTTCCTCAAGCTGAGTGCCGCGACGGCCTCCGCCGGCGCCGTGCCGCCGCTGGTCGCCAAGGCCGCGGCTCCTGCCGCGCCGCGTCCCCCGGTGACCGCCACGGTTACCCTGCACGTCAACGGCAAGCCGCAGACGCTTACCCTGGACACGCGCACCACGCTGCTGGATGCCTTGCGCGAGCACATGCACCTCACCGGCACGAAGAAGGGCTGTGATCACGGGCAGTGCGGTGCCTGCACCGTGATCGTCGACGGCCGCCGGATCAACAGCTGCCTCAGCCTGGCGGTGATGCACGAAGGCGCCCGGGTCACCACGATCGAGGGCCTGGGCACGCCGCAGGCCCTGCATCCGATGCAGGCGGCCTTCGTCAGGCACGACGGTTACCAGTGCGGCTATTGCACGCCGGGCCAGATCTGCAGCGCCGTGGCGGTGCTGGACGAGATCCGCGACGACATCCCCAGCCATGTCAGCGGCGACCTGGGCGTACACGCCACGCCCAGCCCGCTGGAAATCCGCGAACGCATGAGCGGCAACATCTGTCGCTGTGGCGCCTATTCAAACATCGTCGAGGCGATCGCCGAGGTAGCCGGGAGCAAGGCATGAAACCCTTTACCTACGAGCGCGCCACCAGCCCGGCCGCCGCCGCGGCCGCCGCGGTGCGCCAGCGCAACAGCCGCTTCATCGCCGGTGGCACCAACCTGCTCGACCTGATGAAGATCGAGGTCGAGCAGCCCGAGCACCTCATCGACGTCAACGGACTGGACCTGGCCGCCATCGCGGCCACGCCGGAGGGCGGCCTGCGCATCGGTGCGCTGGTACGCAACACCGACCTGGCCGCGGACGCCCGCGTGCGTCGCGACTACGCCCTGCTTACCCGCGCGCTGGTGGCCGGCGCCTCCGGCCAGCTGCGCAACAAGGCCACCACCGCGGGCAACCTGCTGCAGCGTACGCGCTGCCCCTATTTCTACGACACCAACCAGGCCTGCAACAAGCGCCTGCCCGGCAGCGGTTGCGCGGCCATCGGCGGCTTCAGCCGTTCGCATGCGGTGATAGGCAGCAGCGCCTCGTGCATCGCCACGCACCCCAGCGACATGGCCGTGGCCATGCGCGCGCTGGATGCGCGCGTCGAGACCGTGCAGCCCAATGGCACCACCCGGCAGATTCCCATCGCGGATTTCCACACGCTGCCCGGCAGCACGCCGCAGGTCGAGACCACGCTGGTGCCCGGCGAGTTGATCACCGCCGTGACCCTGCCCCGGCCGCCCGGCGGCACGCACATCTACCAGAAGGTACGCGACCGCGCGTCTTACGCGTTTGCCTTGGTCTCCGTCGCCGCGGTGGTACAGAAGGACGGTACGGGGCGGGTCGCCGTGGGTGGCGTGGCGCACAAGCCGTGGCGGGTGGAAGCGGCCGAGGCGTCGCTGCCGCAGGGCGCCAAGGCGTTTACGGCGAAGCTGCTGGCCGGCGCCACGCCGACCGAACAGAATGCTTTCAAGATTCCCCTGGTCGAGCGCACGCTCGGCGCGGTACTCGCCGAGGCAAAGGGCTGAGCCATGAAATTCGACACGCCCGCCACTACCAATCCCATCGACCGCATGAAGGTCGTCGGCCAGCCGCACGACCGCATCGACGGCCCGCTGAAAACCACCGGCACCGCGCCGTACGCGTACGAGCAGCACGCTGCCACGCCCGACCATGCCTACGGCTACATCGTCGCGTCGTCCATCGCGCGTGGCCGCATCGCCGGCATCGATACCCAGGCCGCGCGCCGTGCGCCCGGCGTGCTGGCCGTCGTCACCGCCGCGGATGCCGGCAAGCTGGGCAAGGGCAAGTACAACACCGCCCGGCTGCTCGGTGGCCCGGAGATCCAGCATTACCACCAGGCCGTAGCCGTGGTGGTGGCGGAAACCTTCGAGCAGGCGCGGGCGGCCGCGTCGCTGGTGCATGTGGACTACGTGCGTACGCCGGGACAGTTCGACCTGGCGGCCGTCAAGGCCGGCGCGGTGAAGCCCGACGACGCCGACGCGGACAGCGCGCACGGCGACTTCGCGGCGGGGTTTGCCGCGGCGCCAGTGACGCTGGATGCCACCTACACGACGCCGGACCACGCGCACGCCATGATGGAGCCGCACGCGTCCATCGCGAAGTGGGACGGCGACAAGCTCACCCTGTGGACATCCAACCAGATGATCGCCTGGGGCAAGGGCGACGTGGCCACCACGCTGGGCATGCCGAAGGAAAACGTGCGGCTGATATCGCCCTACATCGGTGGCGGTTTCGGCGGCAAGCTGTTCGTGCGCGCCGACGCCCTGCTGGCCGCGCTCGGCGCGCGTGCGGCGAAGCGCGCCGTGGCCGTCACGTTGCCTCGCCCGGTGATGTTCAACAACACCACGCATCGCCCGGCCACCATCCAGCGTATCCGTATCGGCACCGACACCGCCGGGAAAATCCAGGCGATCGCCCACGAAAGCTGGTCCGGTGACCTGCCCGGCGGCGGGCCGGAAACGGCGGTGCAGCAGACCCGCCTGCTCTATGCCGGGGCCAACCGCATGACCGCCACGCGGCTGGCCGTGCTCGACCTGCCCGAGGGCAACGCCATGCGCGCGCCGGGCGAAGCGTCCGGCCTGATGGCGCTGGAGATCGCCATCGACGAGATGGCAGAGAAGCTGCGCATGGACCCGGTGCAGTTCCGCATACTCAACGACACCCAGGTGGATCCGGAACATCCCGAGCGCCCGTTCTCCCAGCGCCAGCTGGTGAAGTGCCTGCGCGACGGCGCCGACCGGTTCGGCTGGGGCAAGCGTGGCACGGCGCCGGGCAGCCTGCGCGACGGCCGCTGGATGGTGGGCATGGGCGTGGCCGCCGCCATCCGCAACAACCTGGTGATGACCTCCGCCGCGCGGGTGCGCCTGGGTGCGGATGGCCACGCCACCGTCGAAACCGACATGACGGACATCGGCACCGGCACCTACACGATCATCGCCGCCACGGCGGCCGAGATGCTCGGGCTGCCGCTGGAGGCAGTGAAGGTGGTGCTCGGCGATTCTTCGCTACCAGTCTCCGCCGGCTCCGGTGGGCAATGGGGCGCTAACAGCTCGACCGCCGGTGTCTACGCTGCCTGCGTAAAACTGCGCGAGGCCATTGCGGGCAAGCTGGGCCTGGATCCGGCCACGGCCGTGTTCGAAGACGGCAAGGTCACCGCCGGTGGCCGCAGCCTGCCGTTGGCGCAGGCTGCACGCGACGGCGAACTGGTGGCCGAAGACAAGATGGAATACGGCAACCTGGCCAAGAAGTACCAGCAGTCCACCTTCGGCGCGCACTTCGTCGAGGTGGGCGTGGACGCCGCCACCGGCGAGATCCGCGTCCGGCGCATGCTGGCGGTGTGTGCCGCCGGCCGCATCCTCAACCCCAAGTCCGCGCGCAGCCAGGTCATCGGCGCCATGACGATGGGTGTCGGTGCGGCCTTGATGGAGGAGCTGGTGGTCGACAAGCGCCTGGGCTTCTTCGTCAATCACGACCTGGCCGGCTACGAGGTACCGGTGCATGCCGATATCCCGCACCAGGAGGTGGTGTTCCTCGACGAAGCCGATCCCATCTCCTCGCCGATGAAAGCCAAGGGCGTCGGCGAGCTGGGCCTGTGTGGCGTGGCGGCGGCCCTCGCCAATGCCGTGCACAACGCCACGGGTGTGCGTGTGCGCGATTACCCCGTCACGCTGGACAAGCTGCTCGATCGCCTGCCGGCGGTTGGCTGAGCCCGCATGGTCCAGTTCGATTGCACGATGTGCGGCCGCTGCTGCCATGGCCTGCGTCTGCCGCTGAGCCTGGCGGAGGCCATGGGCTGGCTGCGCGATGGGCACGACGTGCAGCTGTTCTGCGAGGCGATTCCCTGGCCGTCCGAGCCTCCCGAGGACAACCTGCCCGCGATGCACAAGCGGCGCCGCTCGTTCGAGGCCATGAGCGGCACCCTGCCGGTGCGCGTGATCGCCACGCTGATGGCCTCCTTCGACGGTCCGTGCCCCAACCTGCAACCGGACATGCGCTGCGGCATCTACGACCGGCGCCCCGCCACCTGCCGGATCTATCCGGCCGAGGTGAATCCGTTCATTCGCCTGGACCCGGCGGTGAAGCTCTGTCCGCCCGAGGCGTGGCAGGGCGAGACCACCATCCTTGCGGACGACGGCCGCTGGGCGAATGCGGACCTGGCCGCCACCATCGTCTGCGCGCGCGACGCCGATGCCTACGACGCGGTGCTCAAGCGTCAGCTGTGTGCCGCGCTCGGTTGCGCCACGGCGGCCTTGTCCAACGAAGGCATGGTGATCTTCTCGCCATCGCGTGAAGCGGCCCTGGCGGCCTTGAGCGACACCCTCGGCAGCGATGGCGACGAGCGCCTGGCCACCGACATGTCCTGGCAGCTGGTGAGCAACCGGTCGCAGACCCTGGGCGCTTTGCTGGAATCGGGCTCGTCGTGCGCCACGCCGGCCACGATGGGCGCCGCGGGGCTCAGGTATCTGGGGTATTTCGAGGGGGAGGTGGCGTGAATCGCTCCGGCTCGACGACGACCCGGTTGCGGCCTTCTCGTTTCGCCCTGTAGAGAGCATCGTCCGCGGCGCGACTGAGCCGCTTGGGGTCGTAGCCGATGGTGTCGGTGCAGGCCACACCGATGCTGGTCGAAAGGAGCACGATGGCGCCCTCCGACGTCAGCGGTGACGCGTCGATCGCCAGGCGGATACGTTCCGCGATGGCGCTGCCACGTTCCCGCGTGGTGCCGGGTAGGAAGATGCCGAACTCTTCGCCGCCCAGCCGGCCGAACAGGTCGGTCGAACGTAGCTGGCTCTTGCATACGGTAACGACGTGGCGCAGGGCGGCGTCGCCGACGGTATGCCCATGCGTGTCGTTCACCACCTTGAAATGATCCAGGTCCAGCGCGAGGAAACAACCGTTTACGGACCGCCGCTTCAGGGTATCGAGGCTGCGCTTCAGCTCGGCGATGAAATGCGCACGGATGAAGATGTCCGTGAGTCCGTCGTGGGCCGACAATCGTTTGTACCTGAGTTGCGAGCGCCGCAACCGTACCAATCCCCAGGTCACCCCCAGCACTACGAGCGCCAACAGTCCGATACGCAGCCGCTCGGTTTCCAGCGCCTTGGCATCCACTTCGCGCTGCAGCCGCAGGATGTCGTTTTCCCTGAGCAGGCTGGCAGCCTGCAGGCGTTGCGCGACGACGTGCTGGCGCGCCGCTTCGTAGGCAAGGGTTCGCGCGCTTTCGTCGCGCCGGTAGCCCTGGTCCTGCGCGACATAGTGCTCGTGGTACGCCAGTGCGGCATCGGCATGACCGCTGTCTTTCTCCACCTGGTAGAGCACCTGGTAGGCATCGCGCAGCCATTCGTTCACGTCGCCGGGATGACTCATCGCCACGGCGCGGCTTGCCCACTCGCGTGCCTTCGCCGGCTTGCCCAGCTGCTGGTACGCCTGTGCGCGTTGCTTGGTGACTGCCACGAGCGCCGGGAAATACGTGCTGGCGCGGATGCCTGGCTCGATGCGGTCGAGCAAGGCCATGGCCCTGGCCGGCTCGTGCTCGTCGAGGTAACGGTCCACCAGGATCAGCGACAGGGCGTTGGCGAAGACCGGTTGACCATCGGTCGTGCACTCGTCGATGGCACCGGTCAGTTCGTCACTGTGCGAGGTCAGCTGCCTGAGTCCTTCCAGCGCTGCCACCTTCATGTAGCGCGCGGGGCAGGGCGTTTCCCCGGCGGGTGTGGCCGGCACCATCAGCTGTGCGTATTTCAGGGCCAGGTCGTGTTGCCCCGCGAAGTTCAGGGTCTGCGACAGGTGGGACAACAGCGTGAAGCGGGCCAACGGATCGGTGGTGCCCGGCAACAGGTCGGTGGCCTCGTTCGCCTGCACATAGGCGTCGGTATAGCGGCCCTGCAACACCAGGTTGTCCATCAGCAGCGCGGTGGCCTTGGCGCGGAGGGCCGGGTCGCCCGAGCGTGCGATGACGTCACGGAACACGGCCTCGGACTCGGGGTAGTGCCCTTCGAACATGCGTTCCCACGCATCCATGTAGCGCAGGTGCCAGGACTGCGCCGCGTTCAGGTGCGTACCGTCGCGCCGGAGCTCGTCCAGCATGGCCAGGAAGCGTGGATGATCCTTCGTGCGTATCGCCTCGGCCTGCGTCAGGCGCGCGTCGATGGTATCGACCGCCGGTGTCGCGGCCGATCCCGCCATGAAAAGCGAGCATCCCATCCACGCCAGCGTGGCGAACGCCCGTCGCGGGGTCATGCCATGCCGTGGCGCGCGGGGTGGGGAAAGGGAAGAGGCAACGGCAAGCTGCCGGTGTCACCATCGTGGCCATCGATCACGACGCGATTGCGACCGGCGCGCTTCGCCTGGTAAAGCGCGGCATCCGAGGCACGGCAGAGCTGCGAAAGGTCGTAGCCCACCGTCTCCGTGCAGGCCAGCCCGATGCTGGCGGAAAACGGAACGACGAGGCCATCCTGGACCAGCGGCGAGGACTCGAATGCCGCGCGCAACTGCCCGGCGATCACCGAGCCCTGCAGGCAAGGCGCATCCATGAGGAGGATGCCGAACTCTTCGCCCCCCAGCCGTCCGAAGATATCCGAGCGACGCAGCTGCGCCTGGCAAATCGCTACCGCGTGCTTCAGAACCGCATCGCCGATGGCGTGGCCATGCGTATCGTTGACCTGCTTGAAATGGTCGAGGTCGAACGACACCAGGCACCCCGCGCCGCCGCGCCTCTCCAGGGCATGCAGCGCCTTCGCGGCTTCCGTCATGAAATGCTGGTGGTGGAAGATGCCGGTAAGGCCGTCGCATGCCGACAACCACTTGAAGCGAAGCTGCGACCGCTTGATGCGCACCGTCCAGAACACGATCGACAGCAAGGCCAAGCCGAGCACCACGATATAGAGCCGGCTGGTCTCGACGGCCTTGGCGTCGAGCGCCTGCTGCAGGCGGAGGATGCTGTTCTGCTTGCTTAGGCCTTCGGTTTCGAGCTTTTCGGCAAGGAAGTGCTGGCGGGCGGCTTCGTAGGCGACGTTGCGTACGTTGGCATCGCGAAGGTAACCCTGGTCCTGCACGACGTAGCGCTCGTAATAGCCCAGCGCGGTGTCTGCATGGCCGCGGCTTTTTTCAATGGTGTAAAGAATTTTGTATGCCGACCGTAATGCTTCATCCACATCGCCTGGATGGCTCATGGCGATGACTTCGAGAGCGGCCGCTTTCGCCGCCGTGTCGTCGCCCATCTTCTGATGAATCTCCGCACGCTGTGTTCCCACACTCATAAGGTGGGGGAAATACTGGGTGCTCTGAATCGTGGGCGTGGTCCGATCAACGACCGCCATGGCATCGGTCAATCGTCCCTCCTGTATGAGCCTGTCCGTAAGTATCAACGACGCCGTATTTGCGAAGACAGGCTGCCCAGCAGCCGTGCAAATATCGATCGTCTTTCGAAGTTCCGGGCTTCCTGAGTTAAGGGATCGGCTTGCCTCAAGCGCTGAGATGCGCTCTACCAGGGCCTGACACTGTGATTCGCCGGGAGGAGTGGCGGCGATCATCATGTTGGCGTATTCGAGGCCCAACTCCGGCTGCCCGGCAAACGTCAGCATCTCGGAAAGGTTGGCGAGAAGAACGAATCGAGCGACGGGATCGGTGATGCTGGGTAAGGTTTCAGCTGATCGAGTCGCGAGGGCGTAACTTTCCGCGTATTTGCCTTGCTGGCTCAGGTTGTTCATGAGTAGCGCAGCGGCACGGGTTTGCAGCGTATCGTCGTCGGCGTGGTCGAGGACGTCCCTTAGCACTACTTCAGCTTCGGGATACCGCCCTGCGAAATTTATGTCCCATCCATCCAGGAATCGGAGATACCAACGCTCACGAGGCGTCAGCGTGTCGACCTGGCGATGTAGCTGTGCCAGCGACTCGACAAATCGTGGATGGTCCGACGTACGTATGGCGTCGACCTGCTCGAGCTTTCCCTTACCCACGGCGGGCGCCGCCGAAATAGCTGATGCCGCCCACCAGAAGGCGATCAGGCTTGCCAGTGCAAACCTATTGCTGCGGAAAAAGAGGGCGAGAGCCACGGGTTTTGTCAGGGCGACGAAGTGTCTTTATTACTCTCGTCGGGGTTTTTGCCGTCCTTGTCTTTCTTTTCCTTGTCGTCATCGGGGTGATGGTGGTGGTCATGGTCATGATCACGGTCACCTTCATGTCCGCCGGTCTGGCTGTGGTGTTCCACATGCATCTGCACGAGACCGAGCTCCTTCGTAAGCGCTGTACTGTCGCCGGTGGCCACAAGTTTGCGAAGCCCTTCGGATGCGCCTGCGGCTTCGAGGGCCTTGGCCAGTTCCTCGGGCGAGGCGTGGCGCAAATCAGAATTCCGGCCGATGGCTTCCAGAAGATCGACGGTGTCATGCATGTGAATTCCCCTGTTTTCGTTAATGTGGAACCGGCCTGCATGGTGATTTCGTCATCACATGCGATGTACGTGGCGTGTAGCGGCAAATGCCATGATTTCTTTAGCCATCAGGCCGACACGGTCTGGTCGGAATCCGCACTATGAAGTGCATCGAGTAAGTCGAGTCGGGCACGCATAGCGGCATTGGGCTTGAGCGCGGTTGCAGGAGGCAGGATCAAGGTTTCCTGCCCCGTAAACTCGGCGCTAGCAAAATCCCGAAGTGCCACACGCTGGATTCGCGCCTGCTCGATGGGGAGCGTGGCTGCCCGGTAAACAATGACTTCATGGTCGGCCGGATAGTCGTGAAGCAGGCGCTCGGTGAGAAGTTCCCTGTAATCATCAGGAGTGCGGAAGCGGCCGAGGGAGCGATCACCAACGACGCATATCTGCCACAGGATCACATGACTCATCGTATCCAGGTTCCGCTCGAAGAACAGCAGCTGGCTGGCCTCGAGGTGCTGGCAGCCCACGCGGCCCGGGTCGATGCCGAGGTCGGCGTAAAGGCAATCCTCCGCGGAAATACCTGCTTCCATGTGCGCCTGGTAGCCCTCGGCACGCGCGACTTCGATCACCTTGTGCGGCGACCAGGCAAAGATGCCTGGGTGACCGTAGAACACCGCGCAAACGCGTTTATCCGCGCGTACTTCCACCATCATGAGGTCGACCCACTCGCGATAGGTCTTCATGCGTGACTTGCCGGGCTTGTAGTACGGCTGGAGGCTGCGAACGTCCGGATTGAGTCGCTGTAGCCAGAGCTCGACCACGTGATCCGACAGCGCCGCGAACACCACGTCGGCCTGCTCGATATGGCTTCTGGACAGTGGAGTCAGATGGGAGCCGAGCGTGATACCCATGCCCACGCACGCGATGCTGCCGCGGGGCTTGCGTTTTACGGATTCAGCGTCTGTATTCATGGCGTGATAGTAGGCGAAATGTCGTCATTCGGTGTAACGGGTCAGGCTGAAGGGATAAGGCGTTGGCCGGGCCGGGGCGATGGTGGCAAAGCGATGCGAGGCGACTTTTCCGGAAAGTCCTTGTGTCGCAATATCTTGCGATTTGGATGCTGCGCTAATTCGCCACCCCCAAATCGTCAATTACCCCCAACGGCCGATTGACGAGACGCAACGGAATCTTCACCATAATGTGACACAGCTCACACTTTGGCTGAGGGGACACCGTGAAGCAGTTGCTTATCTACGACCGCCCCCGGCCATTGAACCGGGAGGCGCACCGCGCCCTGCGCCTGGTTCCCGGCGCGCCCGACTGGACGTTCGCGCGCGCGGTGAATTCCGTGCCCATGGTGCTGGCGGAATTCGCCAACGCCGGGCTGGATTACCCCCTCGTCTTCGCGGGCGCCCCGGGTCAGGAACAGCCAGCGGTGCTGCTCGGGCTGCACAGCGGCGACAACCTGTTCGTCGACGAGGCTGGTCACTGGGCCCTGGATGCCTACGTCCCGGCATTCCTGCGGCGCTACCCGTTCGTGCTGGCCGAGGTCGATGGCGGGGAAGATTTCACCGTCTGCGTGGACGAAGCCTATGCCGGCTTCGACACCACTCGTGGCGAGCCCCTGTTCCATGAGGACGGCACGGACACCGCGCTGCTCGGCCACGCCGTGAAGTTCCTGTCCGATTTCCAGACCGGCCTGCGTGCCACCCAGGCGTTCACCGCCCGGTTGCGTGAGCTGGACCTGCTCGAGCCGCGCACGCTGCACGTGCAGCCGGCGCAGGGCAACGCCACCACGCTGGACGGTTTCCAGGTGGTGTCGGCCGAGCGCCTCGCGGCGATCGAGGGCAACGCGCTGGCCGCCCTGCACACCAGCGGCGACCTCGCCGCCATCCATGCGCACCTGAATTCGCTGAACAACGTGGCACGGCTCTCGGCGCGGCTCGACCGCCGCCGCTCGCCCGCGACCGCGTTGAACTGAGCCTTCGTACTTTCGTTCGACCGTCGCGGCGCATCGTCGCGGCGTAACAGGGGAAAAATCATGTCCAGGTCGCCGACCCGTTCCCACGGGCCGCAGGGTGTCGAGCGCGTTGCCGTCATCCCGCAGGGTATTGCCGCCCATCCGTTGCGCAAGCTGAGCGTGGCGTTGGCCAGTGCGATGGCGATCGGCGTACCCCACGCGGTACTCGCGGCCTCGACGATTACGGCGCGAAGCGGCCTGCCCACAGGCATGACCCAGGTCGCCACCAACGGCGCCACCATCGACGTGACCACCGTGCGCGCCAATGGCAGCACGACGACGGCGTTCAACAGCTTCCGCGACTTCAACGTGGGGCAGGGCGACACGGTCAACCTGCACCTGCCCACCGGCGCGAACAACCTGGTCAACCTGGTCGACAGCCAGGCCATCGTCAACGGCACGGTCAACGGCATGGTCGGCTCGACCAGCGGCGCGGGGCGGGTGTTCTTCGCCGACGCGAACGGCATGGTCGTCGGTGCCACCGGCGCGATCAACGTCGGCGCCCTCTCCATCGCCACGCCCAGCCAGGCGTCGATGGATGCGCTGTCCGGCGAGGCCCTGCTGGGCGGCGGCGCCTTCACCTCGAAGCTGCTCGACGGCAGCATCGACCACGACGCGGCCTCGGTGGTCGTCGATGGGCACATCACCACGACCTCCGGCGTGCGCATCCAGGCGCATGCCATCGATGCGTCCGGCACCGTGTTCGTCACGGGCGGCGCGACGGGCACCGGCCTGGATACCGCCGTGAACACCGGCAGCGACGGCACGGTCACCGTCGTCAAGGACGACCAGGGCATCCGCCTGGTGGCGGAAGACATCGCCATCAAGCAGGGCGCCCAGGTGAAGGCCGTGGACAGCCATGGCACCGGCGTAGCCGACGTGACCCTGGCCGCCTCGGGCGAGGCCACCGTCACTTCCGGTCAGGCCAGCGCGAACAGCAGCGTCACCGTCAACGGCACGCTTGCCGGCAAGAACGTGAGCATCGGTGCGACCAGCGCGGCCACCGCGGACTACCAGAACGCCGACGACGCCATCGCCACGCTGGGCAGCGTCGCCACCGACGCGGCGACCCGGCTCGGCGTGAGCAACCTGCCGATCGGCGTGGTTGCCGCAGCCAGCAATGCCGCCGTGACGCTCGGTGCCAACGCGATCATCGTCGCCGATGGCGATGTGGTGGTGCAGGCCGCCACGGCGGCCAAGGCCGCCACGTCCGCGTTGAATGACAAGGCCGGGCAGAGCCTGCTCGCCGCCGGCGTCTACGGCGAGACTACCGGCACCACCACCGCCACGGTGCAGTCGGGCGCAAGCATCGCCGCCGGCGGTAACGTCTCGGTGAAGGCGCTGCACAGCAGCGATCTCGACATCACCGCCAAGGTCTCGGGCAAGAACACCGTGGCCATCGCGGCGGCCATCGGCAACGTGTCCGCCGAGACGGATGCCAGCATCGCCCAGGGTGCCACGGTCACCGGCAACGGCATCGCCGTGCTGGCGCACAACAGCGGCAGCTATGGTGTCACCTCCACGGTGGAGGCGAACAGCACCAGCCCGGTCGGCGCGAACGCGGCGCTTCTGTTCGTCGACACCAACGCGAACGCGACCAACAACGCCAACCTGGGCACCACCGCCAAGCCGGTCGGCTCGCTTACCGTGCTGGCCGACTCCGTCACCTCAAAGACCGAGGTGAGTGCCGAGACCTCGGTGGGTGGTGCGGACAAGGACGCGGCGCCGAAGCCGGTGGTCGCTTCCGCGGGCGACGGCATGATGCCGTTCCTGCAGGGCAAGCTGGGCGACAACCTGTCCAAGGCCGACGACACCACGGCCAAGCAGGAAAACCAGCCGGCCCAGCCCAAGGGTGACGATGCCGCCGGAAAGAGTGCCTTGCGCGGTGGCGTGGGCATCAGCCTGGCGACCGTGGACCAGGGCGCGCACGCGTCGATCGGCAACGGCGCGGTGGTGAAAGCCAGCGGCGACCTGGTCGTGCAGGCCAACCTGGTCAGCGCAGGCACGAAGATCGCGGCCACTACCGAGACGGAATCGGGCGAAGACAACACGGCCAAGGTGTCGGCCAGCCTCGCCATCGGCGTGAGCCTGCTGCACAACGATGCCGCCGCCACCATCGGCGCGAACGCCGACCTCACGGCGCTGCACATCGGCGTGGGCAGCAACGTGTCGGTGCCGTGGGACCTTCCGTCCACGTCCGGCCTGAACGAATTCTCGAACATCCCGGAATTCCTGAAGGACATCTACACCGACCTGTCGAAGAACGGCGAGCCGCTGGCGGCCAGCTACGTCAATGCCAGGTCGCAGAGTGCCGATGTCGGCCTCGCCGGTGCCATCAGCTTCTTCGCGCTGGCCAACGACAACACCGCGTGGGTCGGCAGCGGCGCGAAGCTCAACGCCACGGCGGCCACCGACGCGGCGTGGACGAGCAGCGTCGCGCTGGGCAACGATGCGGAGGGGGCAGCGATCGCGCCCGTGGCGCTGTCGTTCAACCACGCGATCGGCGTGGCCGCGAATACCACGGTCCAGACCATCGACATCAGCGGCAACATCGACCTGCTCAAGGTCAACGGCACGGGTGGCACGTCCACCGATGCCGATGCCGTGGGCGGCGGGGTCAACCTCACCAACTACGCGGACAACACCATCGCCGGTATCGGCGACGGCGTAACCGCGACGGCGAAGGGTGTCGGCGTCGACGCCAACGACACCCAGCAGATGGTGGTGATCACGCCGTCGGCCGGTCGTGGCTCGGGCGTGTCGGGCAACGTCATCTTCGCCATGGCGAACATCGACAACGCGACGCATGCCTCCATCGCCAATACGGCGCGCATCGCCGCCGACGTGGTGGATGTGACCGCGCACCAGGGGGCGGGCATCTGGTCCATCGCGGGCGCCATCGCCCAGGGCACCAGCGTCGGCGTGGGCGTGGGTATCGCCATCAATCACCTCGATGGCGACACGCGGGCATATATCGGCAACAACGCGGCCGATGCGACGCAGGTCGATCCGGCCATGGCCGCCGCGACGGCCATGCCGACTGCCGGGATCGCTGCCGGTGCCGTCAACGTGCTGGCATCTACCGACGGGCGCAGCGGCGCCATCGCGATTTCCGGCGCGCAGGCGAAGGGCGAGGACACGAAGCCGGCCAGCGGTGCGGGCGGCAGCAGCGGCACTGGCACGGGCAGTGGCACGGGTACGGGCACGACGAGCGGCAGCACGCCCTCCGCGGAAGGTATCTCCAACGACCTCAGCCCCGATTTCCTCAAGACCACCCAGGCCAGCAGTGACAGCAGCACCAGCGGCTTCGGCGTCGATACGATCCTGTCCAAGCTACCGGTCATCGGCGACATGCTGGGCACGGCGAAGAGCAAGGAAGGCAAGACCGATACGGGGACACCGGCCCCGGCCAGCAAGCCGAAAGTTGCCGTCGGCGTGGCCGGCAGTGCCACCGTGGATATCGGCAACCTCGACACGCGCGCCTCGATCGACGGTATCGCCATCGATCGAGGCACCGGTGCCACGGCCAGCGACATCGGCGTGACCGCACTCAACCAGACCGACCTGATCAGCGCCAGCGGCGCGGCGGCACTGGCCTCGGCCAAGACCGAAAGCAAGGCCAGCACGGGCCTGGCCGGTGCGGTGGCCTACAGCTTCATGGACAACGACACCACGGCGACGCTGAGCAACGTCACCGCCCCGCATGCGGGCGATGTGACGGTGCGCGCGTTCTCCGGCGGGTCGATCCTGGACCTGGGCCTCGGCCTGGCGAAGAACGCCAACAGCGACCAGGACGCCTCCGCGGCGGCCGGCTCGTTCTCCATCGGCACCACGCACAACGACACCTCGGCGGGCATCAGTGCATCCACCCTGACCGCCACCGATGCCACCTCATCGCTGGGCGTTACCGCGTACGACCATACCGATATCGGTGCGGGCGGCGGTGCGTTCGCGATCGGCGGCAGCAAGGGCTTTGGTGTCGCCGTGACCTGGAGCGACATCACCAACAGCAACGCCGCCTTGATCGCCGGCGGTAGCTACACCGGTTTCGGCGGGTTGTCCGTGCAGGCGTTGACCGCCTCGCGCATCGCAGCCGCCGCCATCGGCACGGCGTATTCCAACACCACCGACAGCCAGGAACTGAGCGGGTCGTTCACCTTCAACCAGGTGAGCAACAGCGTGTCCGCCGGTGTCACCAACGCCACCATCGCCAGCGGCCAGGGCGATGTCACCGTGCAGGCAAGCGGCAGTGCACCGGTGCAGGCCTACGACGACCTGCTGGCATCGCATGGCCGTTCGGTCGCCAACTTCATCGACTTCAGCGGCTCCGCCATCGGCGGCGTCGCACCCACGGGCGCCGCGATCTTCGCGGTGTCCGGCGCCATCGCCGTCGGCGGCGAGTCGGCCGGCATGGCCGCGGCGGTCAATACCATCGCGGACAGCTACACCGCCGTGCTCTCGGGCGGCTCGGTGACCACCACGGGCAACGTGGCGGTCACCGCTACCGATGCCACGCGCATCGTGGCCCTCACCGCCGGCATCGGCGGTTCGAAGGGTCAGTTTGCCGGCGCGGGCTCGATGACGGCCAACTTCATCAACGACAACGTCACCGCCACGCTCGGCGACAGCAGCAAGCTCACCGGGACCACGGTCAGTGGCGCCACGGTGGCCGTGCAGGCGACCAACGCCGCGATGATCGACACGCTGGCCGGTGCAGTTGCCGTGTCGACCAAGGGCTCGTCGGCCGGACTGGCGGTGGCGTTCGACGAGATCGGCAGCCAGACCTCGGCCACCATCGTCGATGCGGGTATCACCACGAACGGCTCGGCCACGGCGGCCGGTTGCGCCGGTGCCGCGGCCGCTGTGTCCGCCACCGCCTGCGCCACGGGTACGATCAACGCGGCAGCCGTCGGCGTGGCGGGCGCGAGCCAGGTCGCGTTGACCGGCTCGCTGGCGATCAACGACATCGGCCTGGAAGACACCGGCGCCATCGGCAGTCTCGCCAGCGCCCTGCGCCCGACCTTCACCCGCGCAAGCATCGATGCCAGCCGGCTGGATACCTCCAGCATCGGCGTGCACGCGAACGACAGCGCCACCATCAACACGCTGGCCGGTGCCATCGCCGGGTCGAGCGAGGCAGCAGCCGGCGTGGGCGTTGCGCTGGAAAACATCGGTGCCAATACCAGCGCCGGCTTCACCAATAGCCAGGTCAAGGCGAGCGGCGCGGTGAATGTCGGCGCCGCCTCCACCGGCAGCATCGATGCCATCGCCGTGGGCGGTGCGCTCTCGGGTGATGTCGCGGTGGGCGGCTCGGTCACGGCTAATCTGATCGGCAACCACACCACGGCCACCGTCGACGGGCTGTCCGGCTATGGCGGCGCCACGCGCGCCAGCATGACCAGCCTCGACGTCAGCGCCACCGACAGCGCAGCGATCGACTCCCTGGCCGGCGCGCTCGCGGTCGGTCTCGAAGCCGGCGGCGTGGGCGCCGCCTCGTCGGTCAACGGCATCGCCAACCTCACCCATGCCACGCTGTCCAACAGCGTGTTGGACGTGCGTGACAGCACCACGGTGGAAGCGGCCTCGACGGCGGCGATCCGTTCGCTGGCCGCGGCGGCCGCCGGCGGCGAAGGCCTGGGCCTGGCCGGTGCGCTCACCGTCAACACGATCGGCAACGACATCGCCGCGACGATCTCCGGCGGCAGCCAGGACAGCGCGGGCAATACAACGCGCGTCACCGCATCCGACAACGCGTCCATCCTGTCCATGGCCGGCTCGCTGGGCGTGTCCGCCGGTGGCGGCCTGGGCGCGGCGATCGCGGTCAACGATATCCGTACGACGACCGCCGCCGAACTCGACGGCGCCACGTGGCATGCGAAGAACGTGACCGTGGCCGCCGACAGCAGCAATCCGGGTACCGGCGCCAACATCCGCACGGTAGCGGCCGGCGTGGGCGGCGGCTCGGTGGGCGGTGCGGCCTCCGCGGCCACCAACCTGTCCAGCGCCAAGGTCAGTGCCGCCATCACCGGCGGCGCGCAGGTCACGGCCGAGAACAACATCGCCGTGACGGCCGTGAACCGCCAGGGCATAGACGTGTTCGCCGGCAGCGCCGGCATCGGTGTGGGTGCGGTCGGCGTCGGCCTCGGTGCGGTGGTCAACTACCTGCACGACACCACCACCGCGTACATCGACGGCACGGGCACGCACGTCAACGCGCTTGGCAAGGACGCGAGCGACACCGTCAGCGTGGCCAGCGGCCAGCTGGCGCATCCGGAAAACCTCGATACCGGCACGATCCATGGCAGCGGCGACTACGTCAGCCCGGACCTGTCCGAGGGCAACGTCGCCATCAGCGGCCTGGCCGTGAATGCCAGCTCGACGCAGGCGGTGGCCACACTCGGTGCCAGCGTCGCTGCGGCGTTCGATCCGGTCGGCTCCGCCGCCATCGCGGTCATGGGTAATGCCAACGTGCTGGGTGGCACCACCAGCGCGTATATCGCCGATGCCAGCGTGAACCAGGACAACGCGAACACGGGTGCCGGCGCGGCACAGGTCGTGGACGTGCGCGCCAGCAGCCATGCCTACGATGCGTCCTTCGTGGCCGGCGTCGCGGGCGGTGCCAACGTGGCCGGCAGCGGTGCGCTGGGTGCCAACGCGTTCCAGCGCAGCACGCAGGCGTCCATCCAGGATGCCACCGTCACCACGAACGGTCTCGCCAACGTGGACGCCGAGTCCAGCCAGCGCAGCGTCGCCGCCGTCGTCGGCCTCGCCGCCGGCCTGGTCGGCGGTGCGGGCACCGGCGTGGTCAACGTGTTCGACGCCGGTACGTCGGCCGCCGTCACCCACGGCACGCTGAGCGCCGGTTCGCTCGATGTCACGGCGCACTCGCTCAGCCAGGCCAACATGATCGGTGGCGCCGGTGCCTTCGGTGGCGTGGCCGTGGCCGGCGCGTTCCTGTTGTCCGACAGCCACAACACCACGTCCGCCAGCATCGGCGATACCGCTGCCGATACGACCCTGCACGTCGGCGGGGATGTCGACGTGGACGCCCGCTCCGATGTCACGCTCGGCAGCGCCATGGTCAGCGGCGCGGGTGCCGGCGGCACGGCGGTGGCGGGCATGGCGTCCGTCACCGTGGTGGGCAACACCACCACGGCCACGCTGGAACGCGCGCAGCTCGATCGCGATGCGTCCGACACCGCGGCCAGCAGCCTCGAAGTGCATGCGGCCGAGACCATCGGCGTCACGCCGGATGCCGCCAGCGCCGCCGTCTCCTTCGGCAGTGCCGGCGTGGGTGCCGCCGCCAATGTGGTGATCGTGCAAGGCGCGGTCGGCGCATCGATCCTGGACAGCGCGGCCAGCGTCGCCGGCCATACCGACGTGGCGGCCACCAGCACCAAGACCCTCGACATCACCACCTTGTCCGGCGGCCTCGGTGCCGGCGTGGGCCTCAGCGGTGCGCTGGGCCTGGCGATCATCGGCAACGGCTCGCTCACCGACAGCGCGTCCGGCAGCAACCCGCTCGGTGAGCTGGACAAGGGCGGCAACGGCACGCTCAGCTCGATGAACGGCATGGGCGGCCAGGGGCTGGCCAGCGGCGCGCAGATGGGCGGCCATCTCTCGCAGTCCGATGCGGATGCGGTCAACGCGGCGACCAAGGTCAGCCTGCTGGATGGCAACCATCAGCTGCTGCGCCAGCGCGACGGCATCCAGGCGACGATCGGCAACAGCACCCTCGTCACCGGCAGTCTCGATGTCACCGCCACGGGCACCACCTCGCTGACCAACGTGGTCGGCAACGTGGCGGCCGGCGCGTTCCTCGGCGCCGGTGGCGCCATCGCTTTCAGCCTCGTCGACCAGAACGTCGGTGCCACGGTGGACGCGCAGTCGACCGTCACCAGCGGCGGGGCGATGAACGTCACCGCGCAGTCGCTGAACGGCACGGCGCACGCTTACGGCGCCAACCTGCAATCGGAAAGCGGCACTTATTCGGTCGCCTCCAGCGCCTACCAGGGTGCGGCCGGCTTCGTCGGCCTCGGCGGTGCCATCGCCATCTCGGAGCTGTCCAACCACGTCAGCGCCATCGGTGCCGGCACGATCCGGCTCGGCAACGGCAGTGCGTTGGCGATCACTGCGCAGGACCAGACGGCTGTTGCGGCGCGTGGCGGCGGCGCGGTCGCCGGCGGTCTCGCAGGCGGCGTGGTGGTCAGCCAGGCCGACAAGCATGGGGATACCACGGCGTCGATCGGCGACAACGCGTCGGTCTCCGGCGCCGGCACGGTCGGTGTCAACGCCGCCTCCACCGGCGCGGTGAGCGCGAAGGCCACAGCCGTCGCGGCAGGCCTGTTCGCGGCGGCCAACGGTGCCGATGCCAACGCGCGCGACCGTGAAAGCATCACGGCCATCGTCGGCAAGGAAGCGCATGTCTCGGCCTACGCCCTTGCGGTGCAGGCGGTGTCCACGCCGCAGGTGGACGCGCAGGCGTTCGGCGTCGCCGTGTCGGGTGGCGTGTCCCTGGGCGCCTCCGTCGCCACGGCGGAGGGCGACCAGCAGGTGCTGGCGAAAGTGGACGATTCCGCCTACCTCACCACCACCGGCGATAGCCGCCTCCTCGCCACCAACGGCACGACGGCCGGCAGCGGTGTACGCGCCACGGCCGTCGGTGGTGCTGGCGGCTTGCTGCTGGGCGCCAATGCCAGCGCGGCCACGGCGGTATCCAACGCCAGCGTGCAGGCGCTGACCGGCGACAGCGTGCGCCTGCCCGACGCCAACCTGACCCTGCAGGCGATCAACACCACGGCGCAGACCGCGTCGGCCACGGCCGGCGCGGCGGGTTTCATCGGCGTGGGCGCCGCGGTGGCCGAAGCCGACGCGAACACCGTGACCACGGCGTCGCTGGGTACCAATACCTTGAGCGGGGGCACCCGCACGGGCACCCTGCACCTGGACGCCGAAGGCAGCGACACCAACCTCGCCGATGCCACCGCCGGCAGCGGTGGCGTGATCTCCGGCAACGCGGCCGTGGCACGCACGTCCAACACGGGCAGCACCTCCGCCACGGTGGGCGACGGCAGCAGCATCCACGGCGGCGCGATGGCGATCACCGCGTCGCACCAGGCCGATTACGCCGTGGCCGTGAACGCGGCGGGCGCCGGTATCGCCAACATGAGCGGCGGCTTCGCTTCCACCAACGTCACCTCCAACGTGAGCGCGGGCCTCGGCAACGGCGCCGCCCTCTACGGCTCCGGCTTCATCGACATCGGCTCGAGCAACCACTTCATGAACGTCGGCACGGCACCGCAGGTGCAGGGTGGCGGCGGTGGCGTGCTCTCGGGCGCGGCGGCGACCAACAGCACCAGCCTGGGCGGCACGGCCTCGGCACGGGTCGGCGACAGCAGCACGATCGTCTCCGGTCTGGACGCGGGCATGGCCAACGCGCTCGCCAACCAGTACGACGGCTACGTGTACACCAGCGGTGCGGATCCCTTCGCCAACCCCGGTCGCATCCTGATCGGCGCCGATACCCAGATCGTGGACAACGCGACGGTGTCGCTGGATTCCGGCGGCGCGGTGGCGGGCTCGGGCGTGCGCAACAGCCTGACCGCGACGGTTACCAACGACGTGGGCACCGGCAGCAACGACAAGCTGCTGACCAACGGTGCCATCGGCCTGGGCAGCGACGTGCAGTCGATGACCTCGCAGTCGGCGCTGACGCATACCTATGGCGGCGGCGCGCAGGGTGCCGCTTCGGCCTCCACGTCGATCACCGCGACGCAGAACGTCACGGTCGGCGACAATTCGATGTTGCTCGCCTTCAGCCAGATCAACCTGACCGCGGGCATCGATCCCGCCGGTTTCGCACCCACGGTGTTCTCCGCCGACAGCGTCGGCCAGGCCTATGTGCGCGGCATCATCGCCATCGCCACGGGCTCGGCGAACACCACCGTGCACAGCACGGCCAACACCACCATCGGCACCGGTGCCCGCGTGCTCGGCGGTGCGGACATCAACCTCGGCAGCTATCGCGGCACGGCCAATGTCACGGCGGAAGGCGCAGGCCATGGTTACGAGCTGGGCTTCATCCCGGTCACCACGACCGACAGCAACGCGTCGGCCGACGGTAGCGAGAACCTGGCCCTGCGCGGGTCCGTCACCGCGGGCATCTACGCCGACAACGAGGTGAACATCGACGCCGGCATGCAGCTCACGCATGCCCACGGTGCGCCGCTGCTCTACAACCGCGACGACAACTTCAGCCCCTGGTCGTACATCGACCAGCATGCCGCCGGCCTGGGTGCCAATACCGACAGCAGCGGCAACAAGGGCGTACCGGTCGTGACCGGTGCGGGCCAGTTGCAGGCGCCGACCGGCCTGACCCCGGTCAACAACAACGGCGACTCGGACGTGGCACCCGCAGCCAGTTCCGGCACCACCGGTGTATCGCCGGGCTCGGCCAGCGCGGACGACCTGTCGGTGGCTGAGATCCTCAAGGGCACGACCACGCCCGGTACCACTTCCGCCTTCACGCTCGGCTCGATGTTCGCCTCGGGCGGCAACCTCACCGTGCACGCCGGCAACATCAGCGGCAGCGGCGTGCTTACGGCCAACGGCAGCCCGTCCGTCGCCGTGAACAACGCCAGCAGTGCGTACCTGGTGCTCAACGACATCAACGTGTCCGCCAACGCGGGCGGTGCGGTCACCTTCACCGGTGGGGCCAACGCGGCCAGCGATGCGGCGATGGGCGTGCGCAACGACACCAGCGGCATCGCGCCCTCGGTGACGTTGAACAACAGCTACACCGGCTCGATGCCGAACCAGCCGTCCTCGGTGACCCAGGGCCCGGCCATGCTGCTGGGCGGCACCATCACCAACCTGGGCGGTCTGGTCGACATCAGCAACGCCACCGGCTCGGTCGGCCAGTTCGCACCCATCTCCGCGCAGCAGATCAAGGAATACGTGCCCAACGGCGCGGTGGCCGTGTACCTGCCCAACGGCGCGTACCACTCCGGCTCCGATCCGGTGGCGTCGTACCTGCCGTACCAGATCGACCTGGGCAACGCGACCAACGCCGTGATGTACGCGGTGAACGCGATCTACAACGCCAACGGCCAGTACACGAGCAACGACGACCTCTCCAACCGCCTCTACAACACCCTGGGCACCGGCAACCTCGCCTTCAACAACGGCAAGGAGGGCGGCGTATCGATGATCTTCCTCGGCACCTGCCTGCCGTACGCCAACAGCACCTGCGGCACCAACCCCGGTACCGCCGGTACCTACGACTTCCACGGACAGGCGTTGCCGAAGCTGTGGGTGCTGCCGACGACCAAGACGATCGCCGCCGATCCGACGCCGACCAATGCCAGCGCGTCCGGGCTGATCGCCCAGACCATCGCGGTGAAGGCCAAGTTCATCGACATCGACAGCGCGATGACCGCCGGTCGCCCGACCGACTACACCATCACGCTGAGCGCGGCGGCCAAGACCTTCATCGACGGCCAGAGCGGCAGCAGCGGCCAGGTCGACCTGCCGACCAACCTGTGGTGCGCCTCCGGCGGTGCCACCTGCACGCCGGGCCTGGTCAAGTACGACCTGGGCACGAAGACGATCGTCATCGCCAACGTCAACGCATCCGGTGGCGGTTTCGTCTCGCTCGATGGCGGCATCATCAGCACCAAGGCGCTGGGCAACATCACCATCAACGACGGTTACGGCCATGTCACGCTGAACAATGCGCTGGGCCTGCCCGTGCAGCTGGCCGACATCAACACCGGCAACAATGCCGTCGGCGAACTGAAGATCACGGATACGTTCAAGCAGTACACCGATGCCGACGGCAGCTGGAGCCAGACGCAGTGGTACGTCGACACGCGCGGTGCCGGCACCAAGGTATATACCAACAGCAACCGGGCCACCGACCTCGCCGGTGCCGTGGCCGTGGCGCCGTCCACCGACGCCAGCGGCCTGTACTACGACCCCGAGGCCGGCCTGCGTTACCAGTGGCAGCAGCAGGTCAACCTCAAGCGCAGCATCCCGACGCTGCAGAGCGTGTCCAACTGGGGCTATGTGGACGCCAGCGGCGTGGCCGTGGCCACGCCGCAATACCTGCTGGTGTCCTCTGGCGTGATCGAGCACAGCAGCATCTCCGCCAACTTCACCGAGTCCATCGCCGCCACCGCCACCTATGGCGCGATCGGCAACTCCAACACCGCCAGTGTCGTGGACGTGTACTACCACGGCTGCGGCGGCAGCAACGGCTCGGGTTGCCACTACGGCTTCAGCCGTACGACGGATGCGGCGGGCGACATCCACAACGACAGTCACGGCGCGGGTGTGTGGCAGTACGTGCTGCCCACCGATGCGCAGCTGCTGCTGACCAGCTCGGTCAAGGCCGACAACCGCATCCGCATCAACTTCCAGGGCAATGCGTCGGGCCAGGTGCTGGTCAATTCCAATGCCAACGTGCTGCTCTCGGGCAACATCTACAACCCGAGTGGCAACACCACGATCGACGCTACCCAGGGGGCGGGCGGCGCCATCGTTGCCGGCGTGCATGGCGCGATCACCAGCAACGGGGTGACACTCAAGGCCACCGGCGGCATCGGTGACGCGGTAAACCCGCTGCAAATGGTGATGACCGGTGGCACGCTGGCCGCCGATGCCGGTGCGCAGGGCGTGAACATCAAGGCGTCCACCGCCCTGCAGCTCGATCATGTCAACGCGGGTAATGCGAGCGGCTGGGGTGACGTGACCCTCAACGCCGCCGGCAGCGTGACCGGCGGCACAGGCACGACGATCAGCGGCCGGGATATCACCGTCAACGCGGGCGGTGCGGTCGGCAACACCGGGCAGTCGCTGAACATCGCCGCGCATGGCGTGACCAATGCCTCGCACGGCATCGACCACGGCGTGGTCGACGTGCATGCGCTCAACGACATCAACCTGCGCCAGCAGGGCGGCGACCTGCGGGTCGGCCTGATCCAGTCCGACGGCGGCTCGGTGAACATCGACGTGCCGGACGGTGCGATCGTCGATGCCGCCGGTGTCACCTCGGGCCAGGCGCTGTCGCAGGCCCAGCTGGTCCAGGTGCGCGATACGCTGCACCTCACCACGGACGACGATGCCAACGGTGCCATCGCTGCCGCCAACCGCAAGCGCATCGAGCAGACGGCCGATGGCAACTACACGCAGTACCAGGGCCTGATGGCCAATGGCGCGGTGGTGGGCGGCAACTTCGTGCTCGATACGGGCAAGATCGCGCTCTACCGCGGGCTGGCCAGTGCCGAGCTCGGTCACGCCGCGTCGGATGTCGAGACGCTGACGTATGCCGCCGCGCGCTACGCCACGCTGGACGGTTACTTCACCGGCCTGCTGGGTAACGGTTACGCCAGCTCGTCCGCCTTCGTCACCCCGGTGGCCGATCTCGCCTATCACGCGACCGACGCGCAGCTTGCGGCGATCACCCAGGATGCCTACTGGAAGCTCGGCTGGCTGACCAGCTCGGTGAACAGCGCGGCGCTGGTCGATGCCGGTAGCGCCACGCCGCCGCCGCTCTCGTTCGTCGGCAGCGCCGCGCCCAATATCCAGGGCCGCGACGTGACGCTCTCCGCGCGTGGCAACATCGGCTCGCCGGGCGATGCCGTGAGCATCACCGGGCAGTCGCTCATCGACGGTACGGTGACCGATGCGCAGGCCGCCGCACTGGCCACCGCCAACGCGGCGGGCGACATCTCCGTGGTCAAGGATGCCAACGGCACCATCGTTCGCCTGGACGTGAAGCAGACGCAGCCGTTGTTCCTGACGGCGGGCGGCACGGTATCGGCCACCACGCAGGCCGGGCAGGGCGGTTCGGTTTACCTGCAGGCCAATGGCGACCTGAATATCGGCACGATCAACGCCGACCGCGACGTGCGCCTTGCGGCGGTGGGCAACATCCGCGCCGCCGGTGCGGACAACGGCCAGGCGCAGGTGCTCGCCAACGGCAACCTGACCATGCTGACCGGCTCCGGCAGCAGCATCGGCCAGGCGCTGGACGTGGCCAACCAGATCCCGCAGCGTGCGCTGGTCTACTCGATCGGTGGTCTGCTGGTGGACGCCACCGCATCGCAGGACATCGTGCTGCGCGCGAAGGATCACGATCTGCGTTTCGACCGCATCCGCACCAACGGCCTGGTGTCGCTGGATGCGGGCAGCGGCTCGATCGTGCAGCAGCTGGCCGGCCTGGCGCTGAGCGGTCGTGCGATCACGCTGAACGCAGGCGGCGATGTCGGCTATTACGACGGCACCGGCTACCTGCAGGTGGCGACAGGCACGGGCACCCTCGACGGCACCGTGGGCGGCAAGGTGCGCATCGCCAGCCCGGGCGCCGGTGCATTGAACATCGGCCAGTTGACGGCCGGCGGCACGGTCGACCTGGTTTCCACCGGTGACCTGACGGCCACCGCGGTGACCGGCAGCGCCGTGAACCTCTCCAGCGGCGACGATGCGACGCTCGGCACCGTCACCGGTATGGGCGACGTGGCACTGACCGCCGTGCACGACATCACCCTGGGCAAGGCCAAGGGTGCCACGCTCGCGGTACAGGCCGGGAGCAACATCACCGCGACCCACCTGGGCAGCGGCGTCGCCAACGCCACCGTGCTGAGCGGCGCCACCTTGCAGCTTCACGCGGGCAGCAGCATCGGCTCGCCGCTGCGGGTCTCCGCGGTCGCGGTCCAGGCGCGCGCCGACCAGGGTGCCCTGATCCTCGATATGGTCTCCGGGCTGCAGGACGGCACGTTCACCGCTGGCGGTGCGTTCACCCTCACGGGCAACTCGTTGCACGGCAGCAGCATCCAGGCCGGCGGCGATATCGCCGTGACGGGCACGGGCGACGTGGTGTTCGGCAGCGTGTCCGGCGCAAACACGTCGATGCGGGCCGGCACCTCGCTGGGCGTCACCACGCTGGCCGCCAACGGTGCGGCGCGGTTGCAGGCCGGCGCGGATGCGTCGGTGGGCACGCTGACCGCGACCGGCGACGCATCGCTGACCGGCGGCACGACGCTCGGCGTCACCAGCCTTACGGTCGGGCACGACCTGACGGTCGGCGCCGGCGGCAAGACGACCCTCGGTACGACGGGGGTGGGCAACGATGCCACGCTCACGCTGTCCGACGCGCTGGACAGCGGCACGCTCACGGTCGGTCACGACCTTGCTGCCGCGGTGACGGGGGCGGTGACGCTCGATACGACCTCGGTCGCCAACGACGCGACGCTGACGCTTGGGAGTGATTTCGCCAGCACGCAGCTGGGCGTGGGGCATGACCTCACGGCTACGGTCATGGGCAGCGTGGCCAGCAAGCAGCTCGATGTCGGAAACGACCTCGGAGCGACGATCAAGGGCAACGCTTCGCTCGATACCTCGACGATCCGCCACGATGCATCGGTGGACGTGGCGGGCACGCTGGACTCGGGCAAGCTCGACGTTACCCGCAACCTCACGGCGAAGGTCGGCGGCAAGACGACGCTGGCCGCAACGACGGTCGGTGGAGATGCGTCGCTCACGCTTTCCGATGCACTCGATAGCGGCAGCTTGTCTGTCGGTCACGATCTGATGGCCGCGACGACGGGTGCAGTCGCACTCGGTACGACCGCTGTCGCCAACGACGCGACGCTGACGCTCGGTAGTGATCTCGCCAGCACGCAGCTGGGCGTGGGGCATGACCTCACAGCTACCGTCACGGGTGACGTGCAGAGCAAGCAGCTCGATGTCGGCAACGACCTCGCGGCAACGATCGGAGGCAACGCGTCGTTCGATACTTCGGCGATACACAACGATGCGTCGGTGGACGTGGCGGGCACGCTGGACTCGGGCAAGCTCGACATCACGGACGATCTCACGGCGAAGATCGGTGGCAAGACGACGCTGGCGACGACGACGGTCGGCAACGATGCCTCGCTGACCCTCTCCGATGCACTGAACAGCGGCGGCCTCACTGTCGGTCACGATCTGCTGGCCGCGGTGACGGGTGCGGTGGCGCTCGATACGACCTCCGTCGCCAACGACGCCACGCTCGTGCTGGGTGGTAACTTCACCAGCACGCAGATGGGCGTGGGCCACGACCTCATGGCCAGCGTCACGGGTGACGTACAGAGCGCGCAACTCGACATCGGCAACGACCTCGGTGCGACCGTCAAGGGTCATGCGTCGTTCGATACCTCGACGATTCACCATGCTGCATCGGTGGATGTGGCCGGCACGCTGGACTCGGGCAAGCTCGACGTCACCGACAACCTCACGGCGAAGGTTGGCGGCAAAACGACACTGGCGACGACCACGGTGGGTGGCGATGCTTCACTCACGCTGGCCGATGCACTGGACAGCGGTAGCCTCACCGTAGGCCACGATCTGATCGCAGCCGTGACCGGTGCGGTCACGCTTGGCACGACGGCTGTCGCCAACGACGCGACGCTGACGCTCGGCGGCGACTTCACCAGCACGCAGCTGGGCGTCGGACATGATCTCACGGCTGCTGTCAGCGGTAACGTGGCCAGCAATCAGCTCGATGTAGGCAACGACCTCGGTGCGACAGTCAAGGGTAATGCCTCGTTCGATACCTCGGCGATCCACAACGATGCATCGGTGAATGTCGCTGGCACGCTGGGCTCGGGCAAGCTCGACGTCACTCGCAACCTCACGGCGAAGGTCGGTGGCAAGACGACGCTGGCGACGACCACGGTGGGTGGCGATGCTTCGCTCGCGTTGTCCGGTGCGCTCGACAGCGGCAGCCTGTCCATCGGTCACGACCTGGCAGCGGCCGTGACGGGTGCGGCGGTGCTCGGCACCTCCTCGGTAGCGAATGACGCGACCCTCACCGCCAGCAGTGACTTGACCAGCGCTCAGATGAGTGTGAATCACGACCTGACGGCGTCGGTCGGTGGCACCACGTCGAGCACGCGCCTCGATGTCGGCCACGACCTGAGCGCCATGCTTACCGGCAACGCGACGTTCGGCACGACCACAGTGGGCCGGGATGGCCTGTTCGAGGCTGCCGATCAGCTCGCCCTCGGCATGCTGTCGACGGGCCGGGACACTGTCGCCACGAGCAACAACGATCTCTCGTTCGCCGGCATCGACGCCGGTCGGGACATCACGCTGCGCTCGCTGCACGGCCAGGTGCTCGGCGGCACGGCGCATGCCGCGGGACGCCTGCAGGTCACGGCGGCGGGTTCACTCGTCGCGGATACGCTCACGGCAGGCCAGGATGTCACGCTCGCGTCCGGCAACGATGTGAGGGTAGGGATGATGGCCGCCGGCACCGTCGTCGGCATCGACGCCACGCACGACATCGTGCTGGGCAACGCCACCTCGCAGGCGGGCACCCGCCTGGCGGCCGGCAACGACATGGCCATGGGAACGCTGAATGTCCTCCAGGGCAACCTGCAGGGTACGGCCGGTCGCGATCTGGCCCTCTCGGCCTACGATGTCTCCGGCGACGTATCGCTCGTTGCCGGACGCGACATGCGCCTGGGCAACGGTCGCAACGGCGGCAACCTCACGCTGAGCCTGGGACGTAACCTCGACTTCGCCAGCCTGTCGTCGGGTGGACCGATCGCCATCGACTCGTCCGCTGGCACCATCCACGGCGGGGACCTGGTTACCGACACGGCCACGCTCGGTGCCCGCGACTCGATCGTCCTGGACAGCTCGCACATCGGCAGCCGCCTGAACCTGGCGGCCAGCGATATCGACGTGCACACGGTGCAGACGGCGGCCGGCAAGCCGATGACGATGACCCTCACCGGCTATCACGGCACGGTCGCGAAGAAGATTGTCATCGACCTGCGCAACGCCGACAGCTGGATGGTCCAGCGGCTGGCTACGGTACAGGCCGTGCTCGATACATCGGCCACCAAGGTGACGATCGCCGATGGCGTCGTGCAGGGCGACATGCTGCTGGTGACCCCGCAGGCCCGCGTCTACATGAACAACGTGACGCCCAAGCTAGTCATGGCCGACATCCAGTACTTCGAGCCGGACACCCGCTTCACCTTCGCGATGGATGCGAAGGCGGCGATGTCGGATGCCTATGTCTCGCGCTACACGGTGGGCTACGACGTCACCATGCCGAACTACATCCAGAGCCACCAGTCGGGCGACCTCGACTATTACGGCGGCAGCGTGCTGCGCTACCTGGGCACCACGCTCACGCTCCATACCAATGACGAACCGGCCCACGAGGACGTGCCCATGCCCGTCCGCCATGACGACCAGCGCAAGCGCGATGACGACGACCTCGTCGCGCCGGATGCCGCGGGTGCCGTCAACCTGGGGTCGGTCAACTGATGCTTCGGACCTATCGCACGATGAAACGCCGTACCCTGGTAAGCGCCTGCCTGCTCCTGTTGGGCACACAGGCGGACGTGGATGCACAGACCCTTCCCGCGCAGGCCCAGCAACAGCCCGCGCAGCGCACGGACCGCTATTACGACCAGCGCCAGGCACCGCCGGTGCCGGGGAGTACGGCGGATCCGCTTCCGGCTTCTGCTGCACCGGCCAAGGCCACGGTGCAAAGCGACGTGCGTTTCGTGCTCACGTCGGTCACCTTCGATCACTCGGCCTTCCTCGATGACGCAGCCGTGCACGCCGTCGCCCAGCCGTACACCGGCAAGGAAGTCGGAGCGGCGGAACTCAACGCCATCGTCGACGGTGTCAACGCTTTGTACACGGCCAAGGGCATCAGCACGGCACGCGCCGTCCTGGGCAAGCAGGGCGTCGTCGATGGTGTGGTCCATGTCGACCTCGTCGAAGGTCACCTGGGCGCGGTACGTATCCAGGGCAATCACCGGACGAAGGAAGCATTCGTCCGGCGTCGTATCCATGCGCAGGAAGGCGAGTTGTTCGATGCCAACGCGTTGCGCGACGATCTGGTCTACCTCAACCGCACCACGTCGCTGCATGGCGCCGCCTTGCTCCAGCCGGGTGCCACTCGCGGCATGACCGACCTGCTGGTCGACGTCACCGAGCCGGCACCGCGCAGCTTCGACGCCTTCGTCGATAACGCCGGTGTCGACACCAGTGGCACGACGCGTGTGGGCGTACAGGGCCATGCGGACGGATTGCTGGGCGTGAGCGACCGCCTGGACCTGAGCATCGCCAAGGCGCGGGGCGGTACTGACGGCTCGCTGTCGTACGCGGCCGTCGTCACTCCATCCAACGGCATGCTGGGCGCCAGCTACTCACGTAGCCAGATCGATATCGTCAACGGCGCCTACCGCGACCTCGACATCGTCGGCCATTCGTCGGTGGCGGCGCTGAACTTCACCCAGCCGTTCATTGCCAACCAGCGCTGGCTGTTCGAGGGCACGGCATCCTACTCGCACGCCAAATCGTCCACGGACATCGCCGGCACGTCGGTGGCCGATATCACCACCAACGGCCTCGGCGTGGGCATCCTGCTCAACCATCGTGTCGAGGGGCGCGAATGGACGCTGACCCAGTCCGTTACGCACCTCAACAGCGACCAGCCCATCGCCGATGCCGGTTCGTTCCTTACCGCCACCGGCAGCTTCGACGGCGTGCAGCGCCTGGGCGGCGCCTGGGCACTGCGGCTCGGCGCCGGGTGGCAGTACACCTCCAAGGACGCCCTGCCGTCGTCGTCGCTGTTCCAGCTGGGTGGCGTGGGCAGCGTTCGTGGCTACGACCGCGGCATCGTGGCCGGCACTCGCGGGTATTTCCTGGACCTGGAGCTGCACCGCCAGGTGGGCGCGGCGGATCTCTACGCCTTCGCCGATCACGGCGCGGTCTTCGCCGCCTTCCCGCGCGACCGCCAGATCACCGGCGGCGGCCTCGGCGTGCTGTGGAACTTCCGTCGCTGGCTCAGCTTCAACGGCGACGTGGCGCACGCGTTCACCAAGGTGATCCCCGGACAGGACAGCTGGCGGGTGGACTTCCGCGCGGCGGTGCACTGGGAGTAGGACGACCCACCGGTCGGTTAAACTTAGGGGGTGACCACCTCCACCCAGAACGGCTACATCCTGACGCGCCAGTGGCGGGACACGCGGGAGGGTAGCGAGGTGGAGCTCTGGGTGGCCATGGAAGGCGGCGCCCGCCGCGTCGTCCTTACCGGGCAGCGCAGCGTGGCCTTCGTTGCCGCCTCCGCCCGGGAAACCGTGGAATCCGCGATCCGGCGCGATGCCGCCGTCGAGCTGGCACCCCTGCCGCTGAAGACCTTCGCGCAGGAGCCGGTGCTCGGCGTCTACACGCGCGGGCATCGGGTCATGCAGGCGCTGGAGAAGCAGCTCTCGGAGCGGGGCGTCGTGCTGCATGAGGCGGACATCCGTCCCGACGACCGCTACCTCATGGAGCGCTTCATCACGGCGTCGGTGACGATCGAGGCCACGGAGGCCGATGCCGCCACCCTGGTCAATCCGCGCCTGCGCCCCGGTCAACGCTACCGGCCGACGCTGCGCACCGTATCGCTGGATATCGAAACCAGCGCGGAAGGCCAATTGTATTCCGTGGCCCTGGAAGGTTGTGGCCAGCGTCAGGTCTACATGCTTGGGGTGCCCGGTGCGGGCGACGAGACGCCTCACGATTTCGACCTGGCCTACGTCGACGACCACGCGGCGCTCATCGTCGCGCTGAACAACTGGTTCCGCCATCACGATCCCGACGTCATCATCGGATGGAACCTGATCCAGTTCGACCTGCGCCTGTTGCAGGCGTGCGCGGATCGCTGCGGCCGCGTGCTCACGCTCGGGCGGGGCGGCACGCCCATCGACTGGCGGGAGCACCGGCATCGCGAGCACTACGTGTTCGCGTCCATTCCCGGCCGCCTGCCGATCGACGGCATCGAGGCGTTGCGTTCGGCCTCGCTGAGCTTCGCGTCCTTCAGCCTGGAGGCCGTCGCCCGCGAGCTGCTCGGTGAAGGCAAGGACATCGACGATCCGTACAGCCGCATGGACGAGATCGAGCGGCGTTTCCATCAAGATAAGCCAGCCCTGGCGCGTTACAACCTGCACGACTGCGAACTGGTGACGCGGATATTCCACAAGACGCGCCTGCTCGAGTTCCTGCTGGAGCGCGCCGACGTGACCGGCCTGCAGGCCGATCGCTCCGGCGGCTCGATTGCCGCCTTCAGCTACCTCTACCTGCCGCGCATGCACCGGGAGGGCTACGTCGCGCCACGCACCGGCCGCGCCACGGGCGAATCCTATCCCGGGGGCTTCGTGATGGAGAGCCGTCCCGGTATCTACGATTCGATCCTGGTACTGGACTACAAGAGCCTTTACCCGTCGATCATCCGCACCTTCCTCGTCGATCCGATCGGCCTCGTGGAAGGCATGCGGGCGGTCGATCGCGATGCCTGGATACCCGGTCCGCTGGATACGCGCTTCTCGCGGACGACGCATTGCCTGCCTGCGCTCATCGCGCAGTTGTGGACGGGTCGTGATGCCGCGAAGGCGCAGGGCAACACCCCGCTCGCACAGGCATTCAAGCTGCTGATGAACGCGTTTACCGGGGTGCTGGGTGCCCCGGATGCGCGCTTCTTCGATCCGCGGCTGATCTCCGCCATTACCCTGCGTGGCCACGAGATCATGCAGCAGACGCGTGCGTGGATCGAGGCCGACGGCTACGAGACGATCTATGGCGATACGGATTCGATCTTCATCGGCCTGGGGCGTCCGCACGACGAAGCCGAAGCGCAGGCGGTGGCCGATACACTGGTGGCGCGTATCAACACGTCATGGGCCGCGAAGCTGCGCGACGAGATGGCGATCGACTCCTACCTGGAGATCGAGTTCGACACGCATTACCGTCGCTTCTTCATGCCGACCATTCGTGGCAGCGAGACGGGCAGCAAGAAGCGCTATGCGGGGCTGGTGCGTGACGGCGACGACGAGCAGCTCGTGTTCCGCGGGCTGGAAGCCGTTCGCAGTGATTGGACACCGCTGGCCAGGCAATTCCAGGAAGAGCTGTTCGGCATCATCTTCCGGCGGCAGCCTTACGAAGCGTACATCCAGGCTTATGTGCGCGACCTGCGGGAGGGCCGCCTCGACGAGCGTCTGGTCTATCGCAAGCGCCTGCGCGGCAAGCTGGACTCGTACGACCGCATGACGCCACCCCAGGTCCGGGCCGCCAGGCTGGCCGACGAGCACAACGCACGGCTCGGCCGCCCCTTGCAGTACCAGGGCGGCGGCTGGATTCGCTACGTCATGACCCTCAACGGGCCGGAACCCATGGAAGCGCGGCGCGCGGCCATCGACTACGACCATTACGTGGAACACCAGCTGCGCCCGATCGCCGACGCGATCCTGCCCCTGGTAGGCGGCCGGTTCGATACCCTGGTGTCGCAGCAGAGCCAGCTGTTCTGAACGCCTGTCGTGCCGCGGTCTTCACGTGCACTCGACCCCGCCTTACAGGGCAAGGGGGGAAGCTGGGCTTTCCCACCGAACCGGAGCCTTCCCATGGCCGAGTCGAACGAATCCACGAAACCGAAGAGCCCGCGCGAGTACGACGCCGGCACAAGCGACAGGGTTGAGAAGAACCCCAAGACGTCGGAGTCCCCCCAGCAGAAGCACGAAAACGAAGACCACGGTTGAACCGGGAGTAGCCCCTATGGCCGATCAGGAACATAAACCGCAGTCCGGCGATCGCAACAACGACTATGTCGCCCGCAACGACAAGCCCCAGCAGGTCAAGCGCGACAAGGCGATCGAGGAAGGTGAGCGAAAGATGGACGAGATATCCAAGCGGGACGAAGGCGTGCGCTAGCCGTTGGTAGTGTTGCCGCCCCACGCACTTCACGCTCTAATGCGCCATTGAATCCCGCACCTTGCTACCCGACACAGTGACCGTTTCCTCCCAGACCCTCGATTTCCGCGCCCGGCGCCGTCTCGTCACGCGTGACACTATCGCCCGTGAAGCGAGGCGGCTGTTCCTCGAGCGGGGATTCGACCAGGTGACGATCGAAGAAATCGCCGCGGCCGCCGAGGTGGGGCGGATGACGGTGTTCAATCATTTCCCCCGCAAGGAGGACATGTTCTTCGAACACGACGAGCCGGGCAGGGAGCTGATCCGCGAGACCATCCGCCGATACGATCCGGCCATCGGGCCGCTGGAAACGATGCGCCTGTTCGCCCATGAACTGGTGGGGCAGGGCAGCCCGTATATCCGCTTTACGTCGGCGCGGCAGAACTATGTCCACACCATCGAGTCCAGCGAGACCCTCAAGGCGCGCATTCGCGCCATCCGGGACGAGATCGCCCAGCTGATCGCGGTCGGGCTGGCCGAGCGGGTCGGTCGCGACCCTGCCGACGCCGAGGCCCACCTTGCGGCCGATATGCTGCTGGCCACATACACGGTGGCGATGTGGCAGGCCCACCGGCGTTATCGCCAGCATCCCGACGCCGGAGAAGCCGCAGCCACCTTCCTTCGTCTGGTCGACCAGGGCACCCGCGGCATCCAGGCCTCCCTGGTCGGCACGCCCTACGCCTGAAACGTCCGGAATCGGGGCGGCCAGGCCGCTAAACGGAGGAACCCGGGGATCGCTGGATCCCCGGGTTCGTCGTCCCGCTTCGCTTCACGTCAGGCGATCACACGCGTCCGAAAGCCTGGCGCAGGCGCTCGCCCGACCAGGCCTGCGCCTCTTCCGCTTTCTTCACCACCGCGGCGGCGCCGAAGAACTCGTGGGTCACACCCGTGTAGGTGCGCCGCTCGACCGGCACGCCGGCTTCCTTGAGCTTGTCTTCGAGGATGCCACCGTCCGAGCGCAGCGGATCCAGGCTGGCGTTGACGATCGACACCGGCGGCAGGCCACGCAGGTTGGCGTGCTCCAGGTCCAGGCGCGCGTCCTTCTTGTCGTCGTCCGAGCGGACCAGGTGACCGACGAACCATTCGATCATCGCCTTGTTCAGCGGCTTGGCGATGGCGTTTTCGATATACGACTCGGTATGCAGCGAGCCGGTCTGTCCCACCGGATAGACGGCCAGGACGTGCAGTGGCGCCTGTAGACCCGCATCCCGTGCCGCGACCGCCGTGGCGACGGCGAGGTTGCCGCCGGCACTTTCACCGGCCAGGGCCAGGCGGGAGGGATCGCCGCCCAGTGATGCGGCGTTGGCGATGACCCACTTGTAACTGGCCAGGGCGTCGTCCCACGCAGCAGGGAACTTGTGCTCCGGCGCCTGACGATAATCCACGGACACCACGATGGCGCCGGCCTGCTTCGCCAGGCCACGTGCGCCCGCGTCGTAGACATCGGCATTGGCGATGACCCAGCCGCCGCCATGGAAATAGAGGATCACCGGCGGGTTGGCGATACCGGTCGGGGTGAACACGAACGCGTTGAGCGCGCCGGCGGGTGTGTCGACCACGATGGTGCGACGGGTGACGCCGGGCACGAGCACTTCCGGCGTCGCGTCACGGTTCTGCTTCTTCAGCAGGTGGTTCACGGCGTCCTTCATCGTCGGCTGGGTACGCGCTTCCGCCGGCGTGAGTTTTTCGATGGCTTTCGGTTCGAGTTCGTTGAAGGCGATCGCCACTTCGTGCATATCGTGGTCGGCGCGAATCGCGCCGACCGCGTCAGCTAGGGCATTCTTGATGGGATTGGGCTTGCCATGGTCTGACATGAGGTCTCCGGTCGTCGGCACGGGAATCGCGCCCGACTGAAGATACGGGGCACCGACCCCGTCAGACGACGAGGCAACCATTTCGATTTAAGGACGATGCACGCAGTTGAAATCGGTTCGAACCTCCACGTGACATGGCTCTCACCGATGTGAACCGGCATCACCTCACCTTACCTACTGGCGCAACACATCCTGCGGCAACGGCTGGTTGTCGTCCGGCTGGGATGGCCCACCCTGCGTCTGGTTCTGCCGGATCAGCACGTCCTTCATCGACAAGGCGTTCTGCAGTCGCACCCTGCGGACGTAGTTGTTTTCGATAAGCGAGTTGCCCACGGAATCCCAGAGGCCCACCTCGCCATCCCCAGCGAAGAAGTTGTGCCGAATAATATTCGTCTGGGTCACGGTGCCGTCGTAACCCGTGCCAGTTGTCTGCTGGCCGTCTCGCCGCGTCGGCCCTTGCCCGGACAGTCCTGTCTGGGCGTCGGCAGTCTGGGAGACGGTGTTGCCGAGCAACTGGAAGTGCCAGCCCGGCGTGTAGCCGGTGCCGGTCACGTACTCGCCGGCCTGCTGCACGATGCCGCCAGCGGCCGTGATCCGGTTGCCCGCCTGGATCACATCCGAGGATGGATAGAAGACATTCTGGATACCGGGCACGCCGTAGTCGTTGTTGACGAACAACATGCGTCCGAGGGTACCCGTCAAGGTCAGGACGGACGTGGCGTCCGGATCGACGTCCCAGGGCCGATCGACCGTCACCTGGCGACGCTGGTCGCTGGCGGTGACGAAGCGCATCTGGCCGGAACCGGTGCCGGCTACCACCATGGCCGAAAAGCCGGTGGCGGGGAACTCGGCTTCATCGGTGATGTTGCCGGTGAGCGTAAGTGCCGTCCCGTTCACCCCCGCTACGCCGCCGGAATAGATGTTCTTGTTCTCGTCGAAGGTTAGTCCCCATACGGACGGATTGCTGCTGGAAGCCCGGCGGCTGAGGTTGTCCGCGTAGTAGACATCGCGCGTGGGCATGGCAAATCCCCTTTCGACATCGAGCCCCCCTTCCGGCGACGCCGCCTGCATGAGCGTGTTGCCGGTGAATACGCCGTTTTCCGAGTAGAAGCGGAACGACAGGGCGATGTGACGCCAGGTGAGCGTAGACCCGGTAACCGACGCGCCATACACATGACCATTCATGAAAACCGGCTGGCCCGCCGTCACTTCGCTGTCGCGAATGCGCAGGTTGGACACGTTGCTGGCCTGCACGCCTGTCGCAACGGTCGTGCCGGACGATCCGAGGTTCATGACGACGTTATCCACGAACGGTACCGAATGCACATCGTTTATCGCCATGTGGTCGAACACGATGCCGGTGCCGCTCGTCATGTTGGGCGCGGTTATCTTGACGTTCCTGATACCGAAGACGCCTTGGGCGTAGTTGTTGTCGACATTGTTCTGGCTAACAACGTTTCCCTCGCCGCTGAAGAGTTCGCCGCCATTGGCATCGGGGAAGCGCACTTCGGTATTCGAGCTCTTCCCGCCGTCGATGATCGAGTGGTTGGGTATGGCGTGCTCAAAGCCCTGGGCGTATTTCCCCGAAAGAACATACGCGCCATAGCCGAGCGTGATGGTCGCCCCCTCGTTCTCCCAGGTGGCGCGCGTGCCGTTCCCTTTGGCGTCCAGGCCCCTCGCACAGTTGAAGGCGATGTCGAAACTGTCGTCGTCGGGCAGTCCGCCGCCGTGGGGGCCGGCGACGGTGCATGTCCGTGCCGGCCAGGCGACGGGCGCTGCGATCGTGACCTTGCTGTCGGCGGTGGGTCCGATGGAGCGGTCCGCGCCCAGGCCGAAGTGATCGAACTTCTTCCACGCCGCCGGGCCTCCCGATCCGTTATGGAAATAGAGTTCATATGAGCCAGCAGGAAGGTCGGCAGGTAGCGCGAAGCTCGCGCTGTAGTTGCCGTCGATGGCCGACCCGGGTCGATCCGCGGTCAGCGTCCTCACGACCGCCCCGTTTTGTACCAGCGCAAGGAGCGGCGACCGTGCCGAGGCCGATACGCCGCCCATCGCGGTGCCATACAAACGAAGATACCCGCCAGGTGATGCCGTCGAGCCCCGGTCACCCTGCACGAACCAGATATCCGGCACGTTCACCAGGCTCATCGGCCCCACGGCCCCCGAGCCCGGTTCGACCAGCCGGAAGGCGTAGACGCCGGATACCGGGTCGTTGGGCAGGAACTTGACCGAGTGCGTGCTGGCCTGCAGCGGCACGATATCGGTGGTCTGGGCCTCCGATATCGAAGCATGGGCCAGGGGACTGCCTGCATCGTCGTCGGCTAGCCGTTGGTACCTGACCACGGTATTCGGTGAGGTGTGCGCGGCACTGACGACGATCGTGTCGCCGGCGACCACGGGCTGCGATGCCCAGAACGCCGTGGGCAATCCCGTATCACCGGCGTGGCTCGGCGCCATGATGCAGGCCGCGATCGCCAGCGCGATCCCCTGGGTGACTATCCTGTTACGTGAAGCGCTCATACGTTTCATCTCCGCTATCCGTGTCAGTAAAATGGCAACGTCAGCGGTTCTACCTGTGCCGCACAGCGAGTGCCAGCACTAACGGCTTTCAAGCGATCATCGAAAGGTAACGCTGTGACGTCGGTCCCACATAGAAGGCCATAACAGGCATCGTCAGTTATCGCCATGTCGTCCGGTGGTGCCGCCGAACGTAACGTGATGCGCCGTTTTGCGTCATTGCCAGAGGCGCGTCACGCCTGCGCGATGAACGAGCCGTTGGGATACTGGCTTGCCATGAAGTCCACGAAAGCCCTTACCTTGGGGCTTTCCAGTCGCCGCGACGTGTGCAGTACCCAAAGCTCGACATCGTCACCGGCAATGCCCCATGTCACTAGCTGTCCGCTGTCCAGCATGCCGCCGACGATCGATCGGGGCAGCAACGCCGCACCTGCGCCAGCCGCGACGGCATCGCGCACCATCAACAGCGAAGACAGGCGCAGCACGGGTTGCGGCACGATGGCGCGTCCGTCGCGTGTCTTCCATATATCGCCGTCGCGATGGCTGGACATCACGACGGCGCGCACCGGCAAGGTATTGCCATCGCTGTCACTGGGTCTCGCGATCGACGGCGGGGCCACCAGCAGCAACCGGTCGTGCGCGAAGCAACGACCGACGAGGTCGGAGTCCTTGCGTGGGTTGATCCGGATGGCGACGTCGAAGCGTTCCTCGACAAGATCGACGATGCGATCTTCGGCAACGGCCTCGATCTGCACGTCGGGGTAAAGAGCGATGAAGTCCGCCGCCAACCTCGCCAGCGCCACTTGCGCGAACAACTGCGGTGCGGCCACGCGCAGCAGGCCCCGGGGTGTGTCCATCCCGTCCCGCGCCGCCGCCAGGGCCTCGGCCACCTCGTGCATCGGGCCTTCCGTGCGGCTAAGCAGGCCACGTCCCGCCGCGGTCAGGGCCAGGCTCTGGCCGCCTCGCTCGATGAGCCGCACCCCCAGGGCTTCCTCCAGGTCCGCCACGCGTCGCGACAGCGTGGCTTTCGATCGACCGCTGGCCCGGCTGGCCTTGCCGAAGCCGCCGTGCCGCGCCACCAGCTGAAAATCCTCGAGCGCGCTCAGGTCCATGGTGTCTCAATAATGATACGGATGGTCTCGATCTTAGCGTCTGTGTTTCTTATTCACTACCACCTATTGTTCTTTCCACCCAACCACCCACGGCCGTCCCGGCCATTCAAGGAGTCATGTCATGACCATTCTCGTTACCGGTGCCACCGGCCAGGTCGGCCGCGAAGTCGTCAACCAGCTCGTCCGTCGCGGTGCCGACGTGCGTGCCTTCGTCCGCGATCCGTCGAAGGCGGAGCTTCCCGCTGGCGTGGACGTCGCCAAGGGCGATCTGCTCGATGTCGATGCCCTGCGCGCAGCGTTCCAGGGGGTGTCGACGCTGTTCCTGCTCAACGCCGTCACCCCCGACGAATACACCCAGGCCATCGTGACGCTCAACGTCGCCCGCGAAGCCGGCATCGAGCGCATCGTGTATCTCTCGGTCATCCACAGCGACCGCTACGTCAACGTGCCGCACTTCGCCGGCAAGTTCGGTGTCGAGCGCATGCTCGAAACGATGGGCATGCACGCCACCATCCTGCGTCCGGCGTACTTCATCGGTAACGACCTGAGCATCAAGGATGTAATCACTGGCTACGGCGTGTATCCCATGCCGGTCGGTAGCAAGGGCCTGGCCATGATCGATACGCGCGACCTCGCCGAGGTTGCCGCACTCGAACTGCTGCGTCGCGATAACGCCGCGCAACCGTTGCCGCTGGAGCACATCAACGTGGTGGGGCCGGACACCCTCACCGGCGCCGCCATCGCGCAGATCTGGACCGACGTGCTGGGCCGCCCCATCGCTTATCCGGGCGAGGACTTCGCGGGTTTCGAGGGCAACCTTCGCCAGTTCATGCCGTCGTGGATGGCGTACGACATGCGCATGATGACCGAGCGTTTCGTCACCGAGGGCATGCAGCCGGAGCAGGGTGACGTGGCACGCCTGACGGCCATGCTCGGCCGGCCGCTGCGCTCGTATCGCGAGTTTGCCGCCGATGTGGCGGGCCATTCGGCGACGTGATACTTCGTCCGAACGCATTCGTGGCGGCTCACGTTTCCGTGAGCCGCCACGATGGGCTTTCACTGCCCGAGGTACTTCCGGGCGTGTGCTCAGCCGGCGAGGTGCTTCATCAGTACCGTGGCCGCTTCCGACGAGGACGCGGGGTTCTGCCCGGTGATCAGCAGGCCGTCGGTCACGACGTACGAGCCCCAGTCCGGACCCTTCGTATAAACGCCGCCCTTGGCCTTGAGCTCGTCCTCGACGAGGAAGGGCACCACCTTCGTGAGGCCGACGCCGTCTTCCTCGGTGTTGGTGAAACCGGTGACCTGCTTGCCTTCGACCAGCGGCTTGCCGTCGGAGGCCTTTACGTGGCGCAGCACGCCCGGCGCATGACAGACCAGGGCGACCGGCTTGCCCGCCTCGATGAACGACTCGATCAGCGCGATGGAGTGCGCATCTTCCGCCAGATCCCACAGCGGACCGTGGCCACCCGGATAGAACACGGTGTCGAAGTCGGCCTGCGATACGGTGTCGAGGCGAACGGTGTGGGCGAGCTGGTCCTGCGCCGTGGCATCGCCCTCGAAGCGGCGGGTCGCATCGGTCTGGGAAGACGGCTCGTTGCTCTTCGGATCGAGCGGCGGCTGGCCACCCTTGGGCGAGGCCAGGACGATTTCGGCACCGGCATCCTTGAAGGTGTAATAGGGTGCGGCGAGCTCTTCGAGCCAGAAGCCCGTCTTTTTGCCCGTGGTACCGAGCTGGTCGTGCGATGTGAGAACGATGAGGACTTTCATGGTGACTCCTTGGATTGCCGTAAGTAGACCAGTCGTCTAATTACCGGCCATTAGAAAACACATGGCGTGTAGGAAGCGTGCGGTGCAAAGACCTCGCCCGCTCAGGTGGAAAAGTGCAGGATCCGGCGCGTGGTGATCATGGCCTTGTGGAACGGCTCGACGTTGCGAACGATCTTGACCATGACGCTGGCACCTAGCCATAGCTGGTAAAGGCTTTGCGCAACGTCCAGCGGTGGGTCGTCCACAGACAGCGACCCATCGGCCACGCCCGCCTCGATCGCCTGGGACAGATACGTCACGATGCCCGCCGTGCCGCGCTTCATCGACGCACGCATCGCCTCGGACAGGTCCGCCACTTCGGCGCCGAGCTTCACCGCCAGGCACTTGCCCTGGCAATCCTCGAACGACTGGTTGTGCTCCCAGGCCTGGAAATAGTGCTCCAGCCGCTGCGCCGCCGTACCACCGGCCTGCCGGAGCAGGCGATCCATGTCGGCGAGGTAATCCCGGAAGTAGGCCTCGAGCATGGCCTCGCCGAAGGCTTCCTTAGACGCGAAGTAGTGGTAGAACGAGCCCTTCGGAACGCCAGCGGAGGCGAGCACCTCGTTGAGGCCGACCGCCGAGAAGCCCTTGCCGCCCATGATGCGCTGGCCGGTGGCGAGGATCTTCTCGCGGACGTCGGAGGATTCGGGGATGGCGGTGGCGGGGCTCATGGGTAGAGACGATACATGGAATTAGACCAGTCGTCTACTACGCATCCTGGCGCGAATGATCGACGCGCTCGTGGCGTACCGTCCTCACTTGTCTGGCCTGACGAGCACCAGCTTTCCAAGCATGCTGCCGGCTTCGAGCTGCCGGTGCGCCTCGATAAGACGTGCAGCATCGATACCGTCGATGCGCTGCGTCAGCGTATGCGTGATGTCGCCCCGGTCGACCAGCTCCGCCACCCGCCGCAGCAACGCGTGCTGGCGCGCCATGGTGGCCGTGCCGAACATGGCACGGGTAAACATGAGCTCCCAGTGGATCGCGATCGACTTGCCCTTGAAGGGGCTGATATCGAGGCCGACTGGATCGTCGATCAACGCGAACTGCCCTTCCGGGAGCAGGACGTCGGCGATCTGCGGCACATAGGTCGCACTGTGGTTGAGGCCGACGACGTAGGCGACGCCATCGATGCCCAGCTTCTGCAACTGCGGTTTCCATGGCTGGTGGTGGTCGATCGTGTGATGGGCCCCGTGACTCATCACCCAGTCGCGCGTTTCCGGGCGGGACGCCGTGCCGACGATCGTCACGCCGGTAAGCCGACGGGCAAGCTGGGTCAGGATCGAGCCGACACCTCCGGCTGCGCCCACCACCAGCAGGACGCGGTGCTCCGTGGGGTCCGCTTCGTGCACGCGCAGCCGGTCAAACAGGAGTTCCCAGGCGGTGATCGCCGTCAAGGGCAGCGACGCGGCCTCGGCAAAGTCCAGCGAGGCAGGCATGGGACCGACGATGCGCTCGTCCACGGCCTGGCGCTCCGCATTACTGCCCGGGCGCGTGATATCGCCGGCATACCAAACGCGGTCGCCGGCCTTGAAGCGTGTCACGCCCGGGCCGACTTCCCTGACCATACCGGCGGCGTCCCAGCCCAGGATGCGCGGCTGCCCGGCCGGCACATCGCCATGGGCACGGACCTTGGTATCCACCGGGTTGACCGACACGGCCCGCACGTCGACCAGCAGGTCGTGCTCGCGCAGCTCGGGCTCGGGCACGTCGATGTCCTGCAACGCCTGGGGCTGGTCGATGGGAAGGTTCTTGAAGAAGCCGACGGCTTTCATGGGGGGTATTTCTCCGTGACGGGTGCGGAAGCGATGACGCTATTCTTGCCTGGGCTGGGGTTGCGTACGTGTATACGCCCCGTTGCTCGAGCAGGACGAGCTTGTCTTGCCGCGGAGGCAGGCGAGTTGGCCGCGCCTTGTTTGACGACCTAACGCAGCGCAAAATTTGCACATGTCGCCGTCGGCCATCCATCTTCGCAGCTACCAGGCATCCACTGGCCTCGATAAACACGATGAGATTCAGTGGGTCTTCTCGTTCCGTCGGGAGCTGGGCCTGCCGCCTGGCGCGTGGCGAAGGCTGCGGCAGTAGGCTGGGTCAAGACCGCTGGGTCGAGTCTGGCTACGCTGCTCGCCTGTCACGGACACAGGCCAGTCATGAACCGATCCATCCCCTGGGGCATCGCCAACGGCGCCGCCGCCGGAGCCCTCTGGGGCATCATTTTCCTCGTGCCAGCGGTGCTCCACGGCTTCAATCCCTTGCAGCTCGCGCTTGGGCGCTACCTTGCCTATGGCGCCCTTTCCCTTGCCGTGCTCCTGCCGCGGATCAGGCACCTGTCGCGGCGGCTCGTCGCTCACGACTGGCTCAGCCTCTTGTGGCTGAGCCTCACCGGCAACCTGGTGTACTACGCCCTGGTGGCGTTCGCCGTGCAGAGCGCGGGCGGCGCAGCGACGTCGCTGGTGGTCGGCCTCGTCCCGGTCGTCATCGCGCTGGCCGCATCGTCCGCACCTGGCGCGGTTCCCTTGCGACGGCTAGCCGTCGCGCTGTCGTTGAGCGTGACAGGCGTCTGCCTGATCGCCTGGCAGGCGCTGTCCAGCGAGACCATGAGCACGCCATGGGCCGCGCGATGGCTGGGCCTGTTCTGCGCTGCTTGCGCGCTGGTGTCCTGGTCTGCCTACTCCATCGGCAACAGCCGGGCACTGGCCCGCCTTCCTGACGTAACGGGCCACGACTGGTCGCTGCTTACCGGACTCATGACCGGATTTATCGCGCTCCTGTGCTCTCCGTTGGCATGGGTGTGGCAGGGAACCGCGCATACCGGCGGTGACTGGTCGGTGTTCTGGCTTACGTCCACCGGCGTCGCAGTCCTTGCCTCCATCCTCGGCAGCGCCTGCTGGAACCGCGCCAGTCGCATCTTGCCGCTGTCGTTATCGGGGCAGATGATCGTCTTCGAGACGCTATTTGCGCTGGTGTATACGTTTGCCTGGCAGCGCCGGTGGCCTACGGGAATGGAATACGTGGCGATGGTGTGTTTGCTGGCGGGGGTGGTGTTGTGTGCTCGGGCGCACCGCCGACGCACACCATGCCGTCATCTCTGACGGTCGCATGCTTACCCGGTTTTTGAATATCCATCCGGGGTGACGTCATGTGCATACGAGCCTTGCCGGCTAGTCGCCCTCGACCGCCGTGACCAGGAGTGACAGGAGTATGTGCCGTCGGCCTATTACACCAGTCGAGGCGATGCGATAGCCGTCTCGCCGGGCGTCATGTCATGTTGCTTCGATTGCTCGGCGACAAGCTGGGTGTTTGTCTCCTGAAGCTTGCCATTACTGACTTCGACGGTTTGCTGCACTGCCGTTGCAACATCCACACTGGATCGCCTGCTCCAAGGCGCGCTGATGTCTTGCGTGTCTACGGCAAAAGCACGCGACCGGTCGTCATTCATGACGATGTGATGGATGGTATCGAGCCCATCTGCCTTACTTTGAGCTGTCACGGCGGCGGCCAGTCGTTCACTATGCTCGTCGGGCGTCCGTCCCATGCCTCGATCAATCTGAGTCACGTGCTGATAGGCCTGGACATACATCGCATGGTCTCGATGGGTTGGGTCGCGCATATCTGAACCAGCGTGCCTATTTGCGGCATCGTGGTGCTCAGGGGTAGAGCCGCTATCAAACGATCCTTTAGATGGTTTGTTGCCCGCTTCGATGGGCACCGTGGGCCCATCCCCCTGCGGAGGTTTGATCTTTTGTCCATCGTCGTTGCACCACTGCTTGCCATCGAAGCGGTTGCCGCTTCGGTGTGAAGCCAGGCCAACGTCCTTGTATAGGTCTTCACCAAAGTCCGGTGCACGTACTTTCTCGCCATTCTTGTCTGTCGGCAGGTCAGGCTTGATGTCGACGGTCTTCAGTAGATTACTGGTCACGCCGTTACTATTGTTGTTGAGCGGCGAGTACTCCAGCTTCGCATTGTTGATTTGCTGTGCGGCTTCGAGCGCCGCATGCAGTTTTTCATCCAGTTCGGCATCCGACCCGTTCCATACCGTCAGCCGCTCATGATGCTCGTTGGGGCCGGGCCAGTCGGGCGAGACATGCTCCTGCGTAATCGGCTGTCCGTTCGCGTCGCGCACCAAGGAAGGATCATTGATGTCTGCACGATCCGCATGAAGCGGTGTGAGCGAGCCATTCTTTTCGCGCCGATAGACGGCCTCATAAGGAGGCTCATAGGGACTTGAGTCCACACGGATGTTGCCGAACTTGTTTGATCCAAGGACGGTGCTTTCGGCGAAGTTTGCCAAATCATTTCCTTCGGACCGGCCGTCGGGGCCGCCTCGGACGACCGTGCGGGAGCCATCGGCGCGTTCGAACAGAAGGTATGTATGACGCCGATCACCCGCAACCTCGCTGGCTCCAACTATTATTTTCGCTTGTCCATCCGCCACTTCAGCCTCCGATATCCTCGGGCAAACGCGCGACCTGTGCTTCGCTCAGCTTTGTGCCGTCGCTTGAATTGAGTGTGATAAACCAACTCACTGGCGCGCCGGGCGCCGTCAATCGCTGCGCTGGCGCAGGCGGCGGCTGCAGCTTGAACCGGCAGAGTATCGAGGCGCGTGTCTCTGATCCGGCTGGCTTCGCTGGCTGACACGAAAAGCCGTGTCGCTCTAATGCGTCGACTGCGTCAGCAAGCGCGATGCCATTCGGAATCCATCGCTCAACCTGAGCCTTCGCCTCGCGCGCTGATTGCCGCGGCTGAAAGGTGTCGTTTGGATCGTTTCCGCTCATGGCGTTACATCCTTGGATGGCGAAGGAGAGAGGAAAGATACAAATCAATAGCGTTCGGGTCGATCTTGTCACGACGCCATACTCCCTGGCGATGTGGGTATCGCCGTCTGGATGATGACATTACGTGATCTTGGCCAGGTTCTGAACGACCGCTTGGCGGGTTGGCGCTACGCTCAGGAAAATGTAAAAATCAAGGGTTGAACGCCTCCTTCATGCCACCGGTCCCCGAAATAAATTGAAGACCCCCCAAGGCCTGCAGCCGTTGATCGATGACGGCATCATTGACGACGTGCTCCGGCCACTCAAGAGCGGCAAGGAAGCGGCGGTTTATGTTGTCCGTAGCGGCAACGATGTCCGCTGCGCCAAGGTCTACAAGGACATGGCGCACCGAAGCTTTCAGCAGCGCGTGCAGTACCAGGAAGGCCGCAAGGTGAGCAGCAGCCGCGAGGCGCGCGCCATCGGCAAGGGCAGCAAGTACGGGCGCAAGCAGCAGGAAGTCGCCTGGAAGAACGCCGAGGTCGATGCGCTTTACCAACTGCGCGACGCCGGTGTTCGGGTGCCCGAGCCGTTCGGCTATTTCCACGGCGTGCTGGTGATGGAGCTGGTAACGGACGCCGATGGCCTCTCCGCACCCCGCCTGGGCGAGGTCGATCTCAGCGCTGATGAGGCTCGGGAATACCACCGGATCCTCGTACGGCAGGTGGTGCTGATGTTGTGTGCCGGCCTGATCCACGGCGATCTTTCCCCGTATAACGTCCTTGTCGGTCCGGATGGCCCTGTCGTGATCGATTTTCCGCAGGTCGTCAGTGCTACGGGAAACAATGCGGCGCGCAACATGCTGCTGCGTGACGTCAATAATCTCACCGCTTATCTTGGGCGCTCGGCACCCGAGTTGCTGGAGACGTGGTATGGCGAGGAGATGTGGTCCTTGCTGCAGGCCGGCGATCTCCGCGCCGATACGGAACTGACCGGTCATTTCGAGCCGGATGAATCCGAAGTCGATCTGGACAGCATCCGGCAGTCCATCAATGACGCGCGAGAAGAAATGCTTATCCGGCAGCAGGGACGTGAGGCGGCGGAAGAAGACTAGGGGTCAAGGACGCCATTGCATCCACCCAACCCCTTCCCTAAATTGGTGCAATGCAAGCACCAACCCAAGCCGACCTCCTGACGCTCCTGGGCACCGGCCTAGCCGTCGTCTCCACGGACGGCCGCGTCACCTGGATCAACCCAGCCCTCGGCGAACTCCTCGACGTCGGCCCGCGCACCGCCCCCGGTCATGACCTCACCGCCCTGATGCGCAACCCGGCCCTGGCGGCGCAGCTTGACCGCGTCGCCCTCGAACGCCGCGCCTACAACCTCCGCGCCGTCACCTTCGGCGTCGCCCGCGGCCGTGAACTCACTGCCGACCTGATCCTCCAGCCCCTGGACGACGGCAGCATCCTCGTCGAGGTCCATCCGCTGGCGCCCGAACTCGCGGCGGCCAGCGCCGGCACCCCGCTCTCCGCCACCCTGCGCGGCTTTGCCCACGAGGTGAAGAACCCCCTGGCCGGCCTGCGCGGTGCCGCCCAACTGCTGGAACGCCGCGTCGTCGACAAGGACCTGCGCCAGCTCGCCGCCATGGTTATCGCCGAGGCCGACCGCCTTGCTGCCCTGGCCGACGGTCTGCTTCGCCACGGCGGTGCGCCGCGGTTGGGTCCGGTCAACCTCCACGAATTGCTGGAGCGCCTGGAAAGCCTGGTGGTCGCCGAGGCCGCCGCGCCGCGCGTCCGCCACGACTTCGATCCCAGCCTGCCGGATACCCTGGGCGATGCCGACCGCCTGTTGCAGGTGTTGCTCAACCTCACCCGTAACGCCAGCGAAGCGGGGGCGTCCACGCTCACCCTGCGCACCCGGGTAGAACACGGCGCGCGCGTCGGCGAGCGCACGGTTCGCGCTGCCCTGCGCGTGGACGTGATCGACGACGGCCCGGGCGTGCCCGACGAACTGCGCGACACCTTGTTCCAGCCGCTGGTGTCCGGTCGCCCTGACGGCACCGGGCTGGGGCTGGCGCTGTCGCGGGAGATCGCGCTCGAGCACGGCGGCGACCTTCGCTACACCAGTCGTCACGGCGAGACCGTCTTTTCCCTCTACCTCCCGATGGAGCGTCCGCATGACTGAGATATGGATCGCCGACGACGATCGCGGGGTGCGTTTCGTGCTGGCCGAGGCCCTGCGCGATGCCGGTCACAGCGTGCGCGAATTCAGCGCGGGCGACGCGGTGCGCGCGGCGTTGCACGAAAGCCGCCCGGCCTTGCTCGTCACCGACGTACGCATGCCCGGTGAGAATGGATTAAGACTGCTCGAAGACCTCACCCGGCGCAACATCGGCCCGGTGATCGTCATGAGCGCGTTCACCGATGTCGCCACCACGGCGGCGGCGTATCGTGCCGGTGCCGCCGACTACCTGGCCAAGCCGTTCGACCTTGACCGGGCCGTGGAGGCGGTGGGCCGCGCGCTGGCGGCCGCGCACGAAGAAGTGATCGCACCCGCGCCGCGGGAGGACGAACACGCCCTGCTCGGCGAGAGCGCCGCCATGCGGGAAGTGTTCCGCCTCATCGGCCGTGTCGCGGCCAGCGACCTCAACGTGCTGATCACCGGTGAGACCGGCACGGGCAAGGAACTGGTGGCGCGCGCGCTGCACGAGGAAAGTGCCCGGCACGGCAAGCCCTATGTCGCGCTCAATACCGCGGCCATTCCGTCGGAACTGCTGGAAAGCGAGCTGTTCGGCCACGAGGCCGGCGCGTTCACCGGCGCCACGCGGCGGCACGCCGGCCGCTTCGAGCAAGCCGAAGGCGGCACGCTGTTCCTCGATGAAATCGGCGACATGCCGATCGGACTGCAAACCCGCCTGCTGCGCGTGCTGGCCGGTGGCGAGTTCTACCGCGTGGGTGGGCGCGAGGCGATCCGCAGCAACGTGCGCATCGTCGCCGCCACGCACCAGGACCTGGAGGCGCGGGTGGAGCAGGGCCTGTTCCGCGCGGACCTCAAGCATCGTCTGGACGTGGTGCGCATCCAGCTGCCGTCGCTGCGCCAGCGCAGTGGCGACATCCCCTTGCTGGCCCGGCACTTCCTCGCCCGGGCGGCCGCCGAACTGGGCGTGCCGCCCAAGCGGTTCTCGCGCGGCGCGATGAAGGCGGTGGAGCAGCGCGATTACCCGGGCAACGTGCGAGAACTTGAAAACCTCTGCCGCCGGCTTGCCGTGGTTGCGCCGGGCCTGGAGATACTGGCCAGCGACCTGGGCAGCCTGCCGGCGCGGGAGACACGCGGCGTGGAATGGACGGATGCCCTGCGCATCTGGACGCAGGATGCGCTGGCGCAGGGCGAGCCGGATATCCATGCGCGTGCCCGCGAGGCGCTGGACAAGACCTTGTTGCAGGCGGCCCTGCTGGCTAACGACGGCCATCGGCAGCACGCCGCGGCGGCGCTGGGCGTCGGCCGCAACACCCTCACACGCAAACTCGGTGCGTCGCGCAAGCGGCGGCCGTCCAACGGACAACCCACATGAGCCTCGACATTCGTCGCGCCGGTCCCGCCGACGCGGATAACCTCGCCCGCTGGAACATCGCCATGGCCTGGGAGACCGAACAAAAACGGCTCGATCCCGCTACGGTGGCGCGCGGCGTGCGCGCCGTCCTCGACGAGCCTCGCCGTGGTTTCTATCTCGTGGCCGAACGCGGTCGCGTGCCGGTGGGCTGCCTGATGGTCACCTACGAATGGAGCGACTGGCGCTGCGGCGATTTCTGGTGGGTGCAGAGCGTCTACGTGGAAGCCGATTCGCGTGGCACCGGCGTGTTCGGTGCCCTCTACCGGCAGGTGAAGGCGATGGCCGAGGGCGCGGGCGCGGTGGGGCTGCGCCTGTACGTGGAGCATGAGAACGAACGCGCGCAGCGCACCTACAGCGGCCTGGGGATGCAGCGCTGCCATTACCACATGTACGAAACGCCGCTGGGCGACTGATCAGTCCACCAGCAGGCGCATTTCGCCCGTATCCACGGCGGCGATGCGGGCCTCGAACTGGCGCGCCGACATGGCCTTGCCGAACAGGAAGCCCTGCATCTGCGGGCAGCCCGCATCGCGCAGGAAGCGCGCCTGCTCGCCGGTTTCCACGCCCTCGGCGAGCACCCGCTTGTTCATGCCACGGCCCATCGCGATGATCGCGCTGACGATGGCCGCACTGTCGTTGTCCCAGGCCACGTCGCGGATGAAGGCGCGATCGATCTTCAACGTATCGACGGGGAAGTGCTTGAGGTACGACAGGCTGCAATAGCCCGTACCGAAATCGTCCAGGCTCAGCGACACACCCAGCGACTTCACGCGATGCAACAGCCGGGCGATGTGATCGCCGCCTTCCATCACCGTGCGCTCGGTGAGCTCCAGCTCCAGCAGGGTGGGATGGATGCCGCTGTCGGTGATGATGCCGCTGAGCGATTCGAAGAACCGCGTGTGCTGGAACTGCAAGGCGGAGACGTTGACCGATACCGAGAGCGGCCGATAGCGCCGCGTCCATAATTCCGCCTGGCGGCAGGCTTCGCGCAGCGCCCATTCGCCGATCGGAACGATCAGTCCGCAGTCTTCCGCCACCGGGATGAACTGCTCGGGCGTATAGACGTCCACGCCATCCACCTGCCAGCGCAGCAGCGCCTCGGCACCGACGATGGCACCCAGGTCCACATCCACCTTGGGCTGGTAATGCAGGCACAGCTCGCCGCGCGCCAGCGCCTTGCGCAGCTCCACCTCGATCCGTACACGGGCGGCATTGCGCTCGTTCATGCTGGGATTGAAGAAGCGGTAGCCGTTGCGGCCCTGCATCTTCGCCTCGTACATGGCGGCGTCGGCGTGGCGCAACAGCGACTCCGCATCTGCGGCGTCGTCGGGGTACACGCTGATGCCGATACTGAAACTGATGGCCAGCGCGGCGGCATCGATGCTGACCGCCCGGCTACAGGCGGCCAGGACCTTCTCAGCCACGATGCTGGCGTCTGCGGGGCCGTCGATCACCGGCAACAACACCACGAACTCGTCGCCGCCCAGCCGGCTCACCGTGTCGTCGGCGCGCACGGCCGCGCGGATACGTCGCGCCACCTCCTGCAGCAGCGCGTCGCCGGCGGCGTGGCCCAGGCTGTCGTTGATCTGCTTGAAGTGGTCGATGTCGACGAAGAGGAGGGCGGCGCGCTGGTTGCGTCGTGTGGCCACCGTGGTGGCGAACTCCATGCGCGATTGCAGCAGGGCGCGGTTGGGCAGGCCGGTCAGGGTGTCGTGGTGGGCCAGATGCGCCATCTTCAGCGCCAGCGCGCGCGTCTCGCTCACGTCGTGGAACACCACCACCCCGCCGACGACGTTGCCGGCATGGTCGTGGATGGGCGCGGCCGAATCCTCGATGGGGCTTTCGAAGCCGTTACGGTGGATGAGGATGGCGCCGGTGGTGAGGCCGACGATGGTGTGCCTCTCCACCGCGGCCCGCAGCGGATTGGCCAGCGGCACCCCGGACAGGGGCTCGCGCAGATGGAACACCTCGTCCATCGGCCGGCCCACCGCTTCCTGGCTGGACCATCCGGTCATGGCTTCGGCGATGGGATTGAGCGAGGTGACGACCAGGTTCGTATCGGTGGTGATCACGGCGTCGCCGATGGATTTCAGCGTCACCTGGGCCAGCTCGCGCTCGCGGAACAGCGCGTCCTCGAAGGCCTTGCGCTCGGTGATGTCCTGCACCTGCGAAATGAAGTAAAGCGGCTCGCCGTGCTCGTCGCGTACCAGCGAAGCGCTGAGCAGGCCGTGCACCGTGTGCCCGTCGCGATGCACGTAGCGTTTTTCCAGCAGGTACGACGGACGATCGCCGGTCATCAAGGTGTCGACCAGCGCCAGGTCGCCGGCCAGGTCGTCCGGGTGGGTCACGTCCTGGAAGGCGGTGCTGAGCAGTTCGTTCTCGGTATAGCCGAGCATGCCGCACAGCGCCTCGTTCACCTGCAGCCAGCGGCCGTCCGGCCAGACCAGCGCCATGCCGATGGAGGCGTGGCGGAATGCGAGCGAAAAGCGGCGTTCGCTTTCGCGCAGCCGTCCTTCGAGCAGCCGTCGGCTGGAAATGTCGGCGAGCACGATGGACACACCGATCGGCTGTCCGGCGTCGTCGTGGTCGGGGGTAAAGGTGGCCTGGGCGTACCGCCCCGAGCCGTCGGCCATGCCCTGGTCGAAAAACGGGCGGGAGTCCAGTGCGTCGCGGATGCCGTCGGCGATCAGTACGCCGATCGGTGCGGGCAAGGCATCTTCCGCACGGCAGCCGACAAGGGATTCCCCGTCCCGTCCCATCCAGGCGAGAAACGCCGGGCTGGCATAGCGAAAGCACGCGTCGGCATCCACATAGGCCAGCATCGCCGATGAGCGATCCAGGAGGTAGGCGGGCCAGTCGGTGGGATGATCGTTGTTCACGTCGTCCCACTCTAGTCCGTCCGTCTACGGTTAACTATGCGAAGACGTCCTAATCGTGGGGCCGTACCGGCAGGGTCAGTGCAGCGCGGGTGCCGGGGCCGTCAGCGTGCCTTCGCCATCCAGCATCACCCGGCCCAGGGTCTGCACTTCGCTGGCGGCACCGTAACGCTCGGCCAGCGTTTCCAGTAGCGGCACGAGGGCGTCGGGTGCCAGCGGGTAACCGTGGGCCAGGATGCGCGCCTTGCCCGGCACCGGTTGCGCCACGGTGATCGCGGCCATGCCCAGGCCGGGTGCCTCGTGGGCATAGAGACGCGGTGCCTCGGCCGCGGGGTCGGCCTCGGCCAGCGCCTCGACCAGGTAACCGGCAGGACCGGGCGGCATACCGTCCATGTCCAGGGGCACGTGATGGGCCGCGAGCAGCGCCGCGTACTGGCGCAGCTCGAACAGGGTGCCGGCAAACTCGTGCGCGGCGTTGCCGCCCTTGCTCGCGTCCCGGGCAAACCAGTCGGCGAGGCCGGGAATACCGACGCGCCCCTCGGCGTAGCGCAGGGGCAGGCCCCGTGAGCCCAGCGCGGTCTCTTCCTTGTACGGCGTGAGCAGCGCGGCTTCCAGCATCGTCCACAGGGGCGCGAGGTTGACGTGCTCGTACTGCACGCAGGTGAGCGCCAGCAGGTCGTCGCGGCTGAGGTAGCGCGCGTGTTCCAGCCGCATGCCCAGCGTGCGCATCAGGAAGTCGGCCGTGGCCGCGCCGGCCTCGCCCTTGGCGGCCAGTTCGCGCTCCATCGCCTGCGACAGGTCTTCCGCCTGATCGGCCGGCGCCAACAGCATCCACGGCACCAGCCGCATCGGGCCGCCGGCGTAATGCGGGTCGGGCACCAACGGCTGGGCGGGCATGTGCCCCTCGTGCGAGCCGAAGGCCACCACGCCACCGGCGGTGACCACGCGCGGCACGCGGCGGGCCAGTTCCTCCAGCGTGGCGAACACCGGGAACCCCGGGCGGAGCAGTTCCACCCCATCGAACAGCGCGCCGGCCAGCGCGAAACGTGACGCTTCGACGCCGGGCAGCAGGGTGCGCAGGTCGTCGGCCACCAGGCCGGCCAGGGCCTGCGCCTCGTCGCGGGTCAGCTCGAGCCGGTCGGGCATCTCGCCGTCGGCCAGCTCCAGGGCGAGGACGGCGGGGCAGGCGATCAGCGACTCGTTCACGGCGGGGATTTCCGAACGGCAAAGGAATGCGATTCTACCATCGGGGTCTATCGGGGTTTCCCCGGGACGGGATGCGGGTTAGCCTTGCCGATACGCGTTCGTCGGCGATCGTCGGCGTCCGCGATCCCTTCGCCTTCGATCCGGTCCTTTATAAAGCATGGAAAAGACGCAAAAGCGTGTGGGTGTGGTCGGCGGCGTCCGCATTCCTTTCTGTCGCAACAACACCGCCTATGCCGATGTCGGCAATTTTGGAATGTCGGTGAAGGTGCTGGGCGCCCTGGTCGAGAAATTCGGCCTGCATGGCGTGGAACTGGGCGAAGTGGCCATGGGCGCGGTCATCCGTCACTCGTCGGACTGGAACCTGGCGCGTGAAGCGCTGCTTTCGTCCGGCCTGGCGCCGACCACCCCGGGCATCACCTCGGCGCGCGCCTGTGGCACCTCGCTGGACAACGCCATCGCGATCGCCAACAAGATCGCCACGGGCCAGATCGAGGCCGGCATCGCCGGGGGCTCGGACACCACGAGCGACGTTCCCATCGTCTACGGGCAGAAGCTGCGCAAGCGGCTGCTGGCGCTCAACCGTGCCCGATCGTTGAAGGAAAAACTGCAGGTCGCCACTCGCGGCTTTTCGCTCAAGGAACTCAAGCCCTCGTTCCCCGGGGTGGCCGAGCCGCGTACCGGCAAGTCCATGGGCGACCACTGCGAGCAGATGGCGAAAACCTGGAAGATCGGCCGCGTGGAGCAGGACGAACTGGCCCTGGCCAGTCACCGCAACCTGGCGGCCGCCTATGACTCCGGCCTGCTGGATGACCTCGTGGTGCCGTTCCGTGGCCTCAAGCGCGACGGCTTCCTGCGTGCGGATTCCACCCTGGAAAAACTCGGCTCGCTCAAGCCCGCGTTCGACAAGACCTCGGGGCAGGGCACGCTGACGGCCGGCAATGCCACGGGTTTGTCCGATGGCGCCGCCGCGGTGCTGCTGGCCAGCGACGAGTGGGCCGCGGCCCGCGGCCTGTCCATCCAGGCCTATTTCACGCATGCGGAAGTGTCGGCGGTGGATTTCGTCCATGGCGAGGGCCTGCTGATGGCCCCGACCGTGGCGGTGCCACGCATGCTCAAGCGGGCGGGCCTGACCTTGCAGGATTTCGACTTCTACGAGATCCACGAGGCCTTCGCTGCGCAGGTGCTGTGCACATTGCGTGCATGGGAGAACGAGGACTATTGCCGTACCCGGCTGGGCCTCGACGGTCCGCTGGGTTCGATCGATCCGGCCAAGCTCAACGTCAACGGCTCCAGTCTCGCGTCCGGTCACCCGTTCGCGGCCACGGGGGCACGCATCGTCGCCACCCTGGCGAAGATGCTGGAAAAGAAGGGTTCGGGCCGCGGCCTGATCTCCATCTGCACCGCAGGCGGCATGGGCGTCACGGCGATCCTCGAACGTCCCTGATCCTGTCCGTTCCCGAGACCGCATGCTCGCACTTCGTACCAGTACCTCCCTCAGTGCCCTCGGGCTCGTCATCGGCATTGCCGGCACCAGCTGGCTCACCGCCCTGACCTACGAACGGGCGCCGGCCACGCGGCCGTTCGCCGAGGTGGTGATGCCCGGCACGGGCCGCAGCACGCCGCGACCGACGGCCCGACCCTCCCGTACCGATGCGGCCGACGCTGCCGATGCCGTCACGGAAAACCGGTCGATGCGGGAGCGGAGCCGCGTGGCTCGCGATGGCACCCCGGTGGCCCGGCCGTCCGCCCCGCGCGTCGCGACGGCGCCCCGGCAGGCACCGGACGACCTGGTGCCTGTCTATACCCCGTCGCCGCGCTATCCGATGTCGGCCTTGCGTGCGCACCGCGAGGGCCAGGTGGTCCTCAGCGTCACGGTGACGCCGGAGGGTGGCGTGGCGGATGTGGCCGTGGGTCGTTCCAGTGGCGACACCGACCTGGATCGCGCCGCCGAGGAGGCCGTGCGCAACTGGCGCTTCGCCAGCGCGGAAGATCGCGCGCCCCGCTACACCGCCGACCTGCCGGTGCGCTTCGAGCTCACCCGCCCCGACTGATCCTCAGCGGCTGCCCGTCACAGGATGCCCGCGGCCGACGACCCGAAGGCCGTGATCATGCGCGTGTAGATCAGCTTTAGTGACACGTCCACCTCGGGAAAGTCGCCCACCGCCTCGTAGCAGTCGAAGAAGCGGGGGTCTTTCCAGCGCATGGGGATGCAGCCTGGCTTGAGCTGGTAGCTGGTGGCGTAGCGGAACGGCCACAGGTCGAAGAACGGCAGCCGCTCGGACACGTCGCCGATGAATTCGTTGACCGACGACAGCACGGGAATGGTTTTCTGTCGCGGCCCGATCGACCACGCGTTCTCCGGGCGGATGTCCTGCATGATCGAATTGCGCAAGCGGTCGGAAAAACGCTTGTCGTAGATGATCACGCCTGATTCGGTGTTGTAGTGGTCCGATCGCGGGTCGAAGTTGTGCGTGCCGACCATGGCGAAGGTGTCGTCCACCACGATCGACTTGGCATGCAGGCCGAAGCGCACGCCCTCGGTCAGCAGCGGTGCCGGGCGGGATCGCGGCCCCTGATGCGGTCGGCGGCCGCCGAAGGCCATGAAGCTGGCGGATTCCGAGGGCGCCGCCGCGGGCAAGGCACGGCGGCCGCCGCGGCGTCCCGACTTGCTGGCGCCGCTGCCGCTCCCGCTAGCGGTCAGCAGCGGTGGCGAGGGTTCCTCGCCGGTCTGCCATTCCCGTGCGTCGGGGTCGCCATTGGCCGGGTGCGGCTTCATCTCGTAGATCTCGAAGCCGTAGTCGATCAGATAACGCTTGCGATGCTTGTATGACATGGCATACACCGCGAACGCATCGGTGGAGGCCAGCGAATTGGTCGAGACCACCACGCGCGGCGGTGACGGCTTGCGTTGCAGCGTGCTGAAGATCTTCTTCGCCGGCTTGCTCATCACCAGGTACGGCGTCTGCAGGAGCACCTCGCTATGCGCGTTACGCACCAGGCCCATGATGTGGCGGGTGAGCGCACGCGCCTCGCGCCGCTTCGGCTCGTCGGTCTTGCCAGGCAGGTCGGACAGGTATTCGACGCGGTTCATGCGCAACGTGTCGCGCTGGATACGGTCGGCGATCCACTCGGGGTCCTCCGCATCCGCGACGATGTCGACCACGCGCTCGGGATGCTCGTAGGTGGGCGTGACCCAATGGCGTGGATCGTCGGTGTCGCGCACCAGTTCCTTGTTGACGTCGCGCAGGTGCGTGAGCTGCACGGCGCGCTTGTGGTTCCAGAACTGGGCGAAGCTGGCGCCCATGGCCCGGGCGGCCGGGCCGCCGATCATGACGTCGCGGTCCACGTAGTCGAACGTGCCGTCCCAGTCGAAATAGCGATCCTCGTAGTTGCGGCCGCCGGTGATGCCGATGACGTCGTCCACCACGATCAGCTTGTTGTGCATGCGCTGGTTGAACTTGAAGAAGCAGCACACGATGCCCGCCGCGAAGGCCATCGGTGTGGTGTGCGCGCTGTGGAAGGTGGGGTTGTAGAGGCGGATCTCCAGGTGGTCGCTGGCGCGCGCCAGCCCGGCCAGCAGGCCGGCATCGCGGAAGGAGAACAGCTGGTCGGCCAGGATGCGCACGCGGACGCCACGGCGGGCCGCCCGCACCAGTTCGTCGAGGACCAGCTTGCCCGCGTCGTCCTGTTCCCAGATATACGTCTGCACGTCGATCGTCCGCGTCGCCGCGCGGATCAGGTTGATGCGCGCCGCCATGGCCGTCTCGCCGTCTTCCAGCAGGGTGGCCACGTGCACCGGCCGCGTGTCGGTGGACGCCGCGTCCGCTTCCCGGGCCGCGTCCACCAGGGTGGACGGCGCGGCGCAGTGGTCCGCCTGGGTGCAACTGCTCTGCCGGTCCACGGTCAGCGCGACCACGGCGTCGGCCTTCCGGATGCGCTGAGCGGACAGCGAACAGCCCGAAATCGCCAGGACGGCGACAAGAAGAAGGAGGAGGTGGTGGCGTCGCATGGCGGGGATCATAGGTGACCCGTCACAACGCGACGTGAGTGTCTGTCAGGGCGGGCTGAGGACGATCGCCATGCCGAGGTTCACCCGGTCGGACAGCGCACCCCGGCGCCCGCGCATCTCGAAGTCGGTGCGGTCGATCATGCCTTGCAGCTGGAGCACGCAGCCGGCCAGCGCATCCGGCGGGCAGCGGTTGGCCTGGAGGTGGAAGGTTACGGGACGGGTGATGCCGCGCATGGTCAGCTGGCCCTTCACGTCGCCGCCCTGGCTGATGAGGTCCAGCGGCAGCGGCTCGGATACGAACTGGATCTGTGGGTAATGCACCGCGTCGAAGAATTCGGGGGCCAGCACCCAGCGCCGCAGGCGGGCCGATTCCATGGTGATGCTTTCGGTGGCCAGGTCGGCGCGCACGATGGCCGTGCGCGCCTCATGGTCGATGGCCAGCTCACCCCGGATGTTTTCGAAGCTGCCGGAGACCGTGCTTACCCAGAGCAGGCGAACGCTGAACTCGGCCCGCGAACGGGTCGGGTCGATCCGCAGGTCGGCGGCCGACACCGGCATCGTCGACAGCAGCAAGGCGATAGCCCAGAGCAGGTGGCGCATTCATGGGACTCAGTTGGGAGGGGACCAGAAGGTCTCGAGTTTGGCCTTGCCCGGTTCCAGTCCATCACTGAATACCAGTCGGGCCATGCCACCCGGCGGCATGCCGCGATAATCCTCTGACCTGCCTTCGACAAGAAAGGCGACCAGTTGTTCAATGCCGGGGTTGTGCCCGACCAGGACTACGCGCTCCACGTCGGCTTGCTGGTCCAGCAGGTCGTAGAGGTCGCCCGGTGTCGCGTCGTAGATGTCTGCCTCGTAGGAGGGCTCGACCTGGCCGAGCGCCAGGGCGGCGGTTTCCTTGGTGCGCTCCGCCGGGGAGCAGAGGATGCGGTCGTATTTCACGCCGTGGCTGGCCAGCCATTCGCCTGCGGCGCGCGCTTCGTTGCGGCCGTGCTCGGTCAGTTTTCGCTCGCGATCGTCCTTGCCGTCGGTGCCGGGCTCCGCCTCGGCATGGCGCAACAGGATGAGTTCGTGCATGGGTACCGTCCTCCGCTAGGCCACGTGTGTGGCAGGTCATGACGCGTCCCAGCCGGCTCAGGTGCTCCGCTTGATCCAGCGAAGCAGTTTTCCCCAGTCGTCCTGGTGTCCGCGTACGTTTTCCGAGTGGTAATCGAAGATGCCCTTACCGAGCGCCGTGAGCAAGACGTACGCCTGCGAGTCGCGAAGTTCCGCCACGACGGGAAACGGCGCGCGTTCGCCCAGTTCGGCGATGGCGGCCTGGCTGGCGTTGGTCCACGGCTTGAGGCGATTGCCCACGAGGCCCACCGGCAGCTTGCCGCGCTTCACCCGCGGGATCGCGCGGAGCACGGCCAGGAAGTCCAGGGTGGCATCGAGGTCGAAATGCGACGGCAGCACCGGCACCAGGATGACGTCGGCCTTGTCCAGGTAGGGTTCGAGGTCCTTCTCGGTGACCCCGGCGGGGGTGTCGACGATCACCCGCTGGATGGTCTCGGGCAGGCGATCGAAGGCCTTGCGGCTGCCTTCCAGGGCGGTGACGGCCGGTACGTTTTCCGGCCGCCGGGCGGTCCAGCGCAGGCTGGACTGCTGTCGATCCGCATCGATGATGGCGGTCTGCTTGCCGGACTGGGCCCAATGGGTGGCGAGCTGGGTGACCAGTGTGGTCTTGCCGCAACCCCCCTTGCTGCTTGCCACGAGCGTCGTAAGCATTTGCGCGCACCTGCTTTGGGCTGGCCCCTAGCCTACACACCCGTGGGCCACAGGCAAGGGCGATCAGAACAGTTTATTGCGGACCTTGGGCATGACCACGAGGATCAGCGTGGCGATCGGTCCGAGGAACAGCGACAGCAGCCACCAGGCCAGGCCACCGCGGTTCTTGCCTTGGGCCAGGCCGGCGTTGATAAGGGAAAGCGTGCCCCAGCCGACAAAGAAGCCAGCGCGTTCGCTGGCGAAGAGTGCGAATTGGTCCATCGTAAACTCCTGTTCTATCGCAGGATTGTGCAGCGGTCATGCTGACATGAGATCGGCGGTCCCCCCGCATCGGAGGCCGATGGTAGCAATGTCCGTCGTCGACCGGGCCGAAACGGCGCAGGCTGCGTTCATGGTCGAACCGTATTCTTGTCGTTTTATTTCATGGAGATGGCTGATGCGCGGATGTCGCGTGCTGACCCTGGCCCTTGCGGGCCTGCTCTCGCTGCCGGCTTTCGCGGCAACGCCGTGGGCGGGTGCCCAGGGCCCCGCGCAAGGTCCCGTCAAGGGGCCCGCGGTGCAGAAAGACCAGACCAAGGCCTTGCTGCAGTTCCAGAAAGACCTGGCCAGCGTGCTGGCACTGCGTACCGAAGCCGAGCCCCTGCTGGGCGCGGCACTGCTGGCGCGTCCGCTGACCAACCCGCCCGCCGTGCTCAGCTATCACGCCCTGCTGGAGCGCGCGTCGCGTAACGCGGACGCCGGCCCGGCCGTCACCTGGGCCCTGCTGGCCGACTGCGATGCGAAGGCCGGCGCCTGCCCGAACACGGAAGCCCTGGCCACCCTGCAGAAGCAGGCGCCGGACAACGCCGCCGTGTGGTTGCTCAAGCTCGGCGTGGACGAGCACAACGGCGCGAGCAAGGACGTGCGCAGCGATCTCACCCGCGCCGCCAATGCCAAGCTCTACGACGACTACCTCGGTTCCAGCCTCAAGGCGCTGGCCAACTCGGTCAGCCAGCTGCCGCCTCCCGCGGATACGTTCAACCCGTTGCAGGGCGCCGGTGCGGCCGGCGTGCAGATGGTCATCGTCTACGGGCTGGCCAGCTCGCAGCCGTTACCCGGTTTCCAGGTCACGGCCAAGTATTGCGAAGACAACAAGGCCGACGCCGGTGTCGTGGGCGACTGCCTGAAACTGGCCAAGGTGCTGGAATGGGGTAGCAGCCCGCTGGGCCGCTCGCTCGGCCTGCACCTGCGCGAGACCCTGTCGACGGATACCGCCGACCAGCAGTCCGCGAAAACCGCGCGTATGAACCTGATCTGGCAGATGCAGCGCTTCGCCCAGCTCAACATCCAGGCCCAGGGTGACAAGGCCACGGCACAGAAGCTGCTCTCGCTGGCCCGCAGCGGCGGCACGGAAATGAGCGTGGTGCTGGCCGCGCTGCGCACGTACGGCATGCCGGCGGAAGCACCGGCCGGCTGGGAGCCGGCCAAGGTCGAGCACTGACGACACCCTCCAAAACGCTGTAGGAGCGCACGATGTGCGCGACATGTGTTGAGGCCAAACCCCGGAGCTGGCGCGCCAGCCCCAAGGTTTCGCGAAAACATGTCGCGCACATCGTGCGCTCCTACATCGACATCCAGTCCGCTAATCGTACGGCGACGCTCAGTCGCCCAGCTGCTCGCGCATGAACTCGGGCTGGGCCAGGGCGCCCTTGTGGATGTCGGCGTTGTAGTACTTCGTGGGGAAGCCCTTGCTGATAGCGCCGCGCTCGCGGAAACCGGACAGGTCGCCGTCCTTGCGCGCCATGGTGCAGCTCCACCAGCCGGTGGGGTAGCACGGCTGCGGGAAGGGCAGGGTGCGCACGGCCTTGAAGCCCGACGTACGCATGGCCGAACGCATGGCCTTGATCAGCTCGATGTGCGCCAGCGGCGACTCCGACTGCTGCACGAGGATGCCGCCATGACGCAGCGCCTTGTAGCAGCTGGTGTAGAAGGCGGCGTTGAACAGGCCCTCGGCCGGGCCGACCGGATCGGTGGAGTCGACGATGATCAGGTCGATGGATTCCGGATCCGCCTCGGCCATGTACTTGATGCCGTCGATGAAGAGCAGCTCGGCGCGCGGGTCGCCGTTGGACTCGCACAGTTCGGGGAAATACTCCTCGGCGAGGCGGGTGACGCGCTCGTCGATCTCCACCTGCGTGGCCTTCTCCACTTCCTCGTGCTTGAGCACCTCGCGCAGCGTGCCGCAGTCGCCGCCGCCGATGATCACCACGCGCTTGGCCCGCGCATGCGTGAACAGCGCCGGGTGGGTCATCATCTCGTGGTACAGGAAGTTGTCGCGGCTGGTCAGCATGACGCAGCCATCGATCACCATCAGGTTGCCCCAGTCGGTCGTCTGGTAGATCTCGATGGTCTGGAATTCGGTCTTTTCGGCGTGCAGCAGGCGCTCGACGCGGAAACCGATGGAAGAGCCCGATGCCTGATGGGCTTCGGTGAACCAGGTGAGCTGCTGTTGCGACATGACTCGAATCCTGAAAGGAGGTAGGGGGCCAAACCAGGGATTGTACCGGCTCCCGGCCCGAAATCGGCCAAGTCGCCGCCCTGCCGGGCCGGTAGGCGCGATACACGGATGTCATCCGGCGCCGTTACACTAGGAGGTCTGTCCCGCCCTATCCGGCGGGGCGGGCCCAGTCTGGTCGGCCCCGCGGCGTGCGAGGCTCCCGGTCGCCAGACCCGCTTCAGGTCAAGGTTCGCCGCTGCGACTGTTCCGCGCCCCCCACGGGGACACGACACAATCACTTGGAGATCGTCGCCACCATGACGAACTGGACCACCGAACGCGCGAAGCTGACCTACGCCATCCCGCACTGGAGCAATGGCTATGTCGATGTCGCGGCCAACGGCCACCTGCAGATGCGCCCGCGTGGCGACGAGGGCCCGACCCTCGATCTGCCCGCCATCGTCGAACAGGCCACGGCCGAAGGACTGCGGCTGCCGCTGCTCGTCCGTTTCCCGGACATCCTCGCCGACCGCCTCGCCCGCTTGCAGGAAGCCTTCGCCAAGGCGATCGACGATGTGGACTACGCCGGCTCCTACACGGCGATCTACCCGATCAAGGTCAACCAGCAGCGCGGCGTGGTCAGCGAGCTGGTCGCGGCGGGCGAAGAAGGTTTCGGCCTCGAAGCCGGTTCCAAGCCCGAGCTGATGGCGGTGCTGGCCTACGCCCGCCCCGGCAGCATGGTGGTCTGCAATGGCTACAAGGATCGCGAATACGTCCGCCTCGCCCTGATCGGCCGCAAGCTAGGCCTGCGCGTGCACGTCGTGATCGAGAAGCTGTCGGAGCTCGATCACGTGTTCGCCGAGGCGAAGGCACTGGATGTCGAGCCGCTGCTCGGCGTGCGCGTGCGCCTGGCCTCGATCGGCGCCGGCAAGTGGCAGAACACCGGTGGCGACAAGGGCAAGTTCGGCCTCAGCCCCGGCCAGGTGCTGGAGCTGATCGAGCGCCTGGAGGCCGCGGGCCTCAAGCACACGCTGAAGCTGCAGCATTTCCACATGGGCTCGCAGATCTCCAACGTTCGCGATATCGCGGCTGGCATGCGCGAAGCGGTGCGTTACTTCGTCGAACTGCACCGGCTGGGCGTGCCCATCGACGTGGTCGATGTCGGCGGTGGCCTGGGCGTGGACTACGAGGGCACGCGCTCGCGCAGCTACAACTCGATCAATTACAGCCTGGGCCAGTACGCCGCCAGCATCGTCCAGCCGCTGGCCGAGGCCGTGGCCGAACACGGCATGCCGGCGCCGACCATCTTCACCGAGTCCGGTCGAGCCATGACCGCCCATCACGCCGTGATGGTGGTGAACGTGTCGGAAGTGGAGCCCGTACCGGAAGGCGCCATACCCGAACCGCGCGCGGACGAGCCCACGGTGCTGCGCCACCTGCGCGAGACCCACGCCGAACTGGATAGCCGTCCTCCGCTGGAGCTCTTCCACGAGGCGCAGCACCATTTCGCCGAGGGCCAGGCGCTGTACGCACTGGGCCAGCTGGACCTGCGTGACCGCGCGAAGCTGGACGACCTGTTCTACGCCATCGCCAATGCCGTGCGCCCGCGCCTGCTGCCGGCGGAGCGCGCTCATCGCCAGGCGCTGGACGACCTGGACGAGAAGCTGGTCGACAAGTACTTCGTCAATTTCTCGGTGTTCGAGTCGGTGCCGGATATCTGGGCGATCGACCAGATCTTCCCGATCGTGCCGATCTCACGGCTGGACGAGGAGCCCACGCGGCGCGGCGTGATCGCCGACCTGACGTGCGATTCGGATGGTCGCATCGACCACTACGTGGATGCCGAAGGCGTGGACGTCAGCCTGCCGCTGCATGCGCTGCGGGACGACCAGTCGTATCGCCTGGGTATCTTCATGGTGGGCGCATACCAGGAGACCCTGGGCGACATCCACAACCTGTTCGGCGACACCGACGCGGTGAATGTTCGTGCCACGGCCAGCGGGTACGAGTTCGCCCACATCCGCCATGGCGACACCACCGATCTCATGCTCGATTACGTCGGCTACGACGTGAAACAGCTGCGCCAGTCCTACGCCGATCGTCTTGCCGCCGCCGGCATTACCGGCGAGGAAGCGGAGGTGTTGTCGGCATCGCTGGACAAGGGCCTGACCGGCTACACCTATCTGGCGGAGACCGTCGGCAAGGACGCCCCGAAGTAAGGGGCGTTACCGTTTACGGCTTGCGGGGGTCAGCTGCCTTCCTTCAAGGCGATGGCGCTGATCCCCGCCGACTGCAGCCGCTGCTTGGTGCCTTCCAGGTCGGTCGCCGACTTGAATGGCCCCAGGCGTACGCGGTTGTAGGTCTGGGCGCCGACCTTTACCGACTGCACGTTGGCGACAAACCCCTGCAGGGCCAGCTTGGCCTTCAGGGCTTCGGCATCGGCCGCGCTAGGGAACGCGCCCACCTGCAACAGGTAGCCTGAACCGCCCGTCGCAGCGGGAGCGGCCGGCTGGGCCGGCACGGCGGTGACGGTCTGTGTCGCGGCCTTCGGCAGGTTGGCCGCGGCCTGCTGGGCCTGTGCCTGCTGCTGTTGCGCGGCGGCCGCCTGCTGGGCCTGCGCCTGCTGCGTGGCCTGCAGCTGCTGCTGTTGTTTCTGCTGCTGCGCCTCGGCGCTGGCCTGGGCGCGGATCTCGGCATCCGGAATGCGGACTTCCTTCTCCGACAGCACCGAGTAGAAGTCGTACGAGGGTTTCTTGGGCTTCTCCGGCGCGGTCTGCTCGACCACGCCCGGATCGCTGCCCTTCTGGGCGGTGGCTTCGGGATTCGGCGCCGGCCCCTGCTGCTTCTGCATCATGGGGATCAACGTGCCGCGCATCGCGAAGGCCATCAGCAGCGCGCCGGCCAGGATGCCGATCAGCGCCCAGCCCCAGCCGGGCATGCCGCTGGAACCGTTGCGGACGGCCTGACGGCCCTTCGTCGCCTTCTTGCGTGTCGCCATTACATGCTCTCCGGGGCGGAAATGCCCAGCAGATCCAGGCCGTTACGCAGCACCTGCTGTGTTGCCGCCACCAGGGCGAGGCGGGCATCGCGCAGGTCGGCGTCGTCCACGATCCACTTGTGCTCGTGATAGTAGCTGTGCAGCGCGCCGGCAAGCTCGCGCAGGTATTGCGCGATCAGGTGCGGTTCCAGGTTGGCCGCCGCGGACTCGACCATCTCCGGGTACCGCGACAGCTCGACCATCAGCGCCGACTCGTGCTCGGTGGCGAGCAGGTCGAGCTTCGCCAGCCCGTTGCCCCGATCCGTCGACAGGCCACGATCGGCCAGTTCGCGGAAGACGCGGCAGGCGCGGGCATGCGCGTACTGGATGTAGTAGACCGGGTTGTCGTTGCTCTGCGAGCGCGCCAGGTCGATGTCGAAGACCAGCTGCGAGTCGGCCTTGCGGGCGATCAGGAAGTAACGCGTGGCGTCGCGTCCGGCCTCGTCGATGAGGTCGCGCAGGGTGACGTAGGAGCCGGCTCGCTTGGAGATCTTCACCTCCTCGCCGCCGCGCATCACCGTCACCATCTGGTGCAGCACGTATTCGGGCCAGTGCTTCGGGATGCCCGTGTCGAGGGCCTGCAGGCCGGCCTTCACGCGGGCCAGCGAGCCATGGTGATCGGAGCCCAGCTCGGTGATGGCGCGTTCGTAGCCGCGCTGCCACTTGGTGCGGTGGTAAGCCACGTCTGGCAGGAAGTAGGTGAACGTGCCATCGGACTTGCGCATGACGCGGTCCTTGTCGTCACCGAAGTCAGTCGAGCGCAGCCAGAGCGCGCCGCCTTCCTCGTAGGTATGGCCATGCGCGACCAGTTCCTTCACGGTCTCGGCGACCTTGCCCTCGCTGTAGAGCGACGACTCCAGGAAATAGACGTCGAACTCGACACCGAAGGCCTTCAGGTCCAGGTCCTGCTCGTGGCGCAGGCAGGCCACGGCGAAACGGCGGATATCGTCCAGGCTGTCCACATCACCGCTGGCGGTGACGGTCTCGCCATCGGCCTCGACCGACTCGCGGGCCAGGAAGGCCCGCGCCACTTCGGCGATGTAGTCGCCACGATAGCCGGCCTCGGGCCAGCCTGCCTCATCCGGGGCGATGCCCTTGGCGCGCGCCTGCGTGGACAGCGCCAGGTTGGCGATCTGTACGCCGGCGTCGTTGTAGTAGAACTCGCGGAACACGTTCCAGCCGCTGGCGGCCAGCAAGCGGCTGAGGCTGTCGCCAATGGCCGCCGCGCGGCCGTGGCCGACATGCAGGGGACCGGTCGGATTGGCCGAGACGAACTCGACGCCCGCCGTGCGGCCGCCACCATCGCGGTTGTGGCCGTAGCGGTCGCCTTCGGCCAGCGCCCTGTCGATCTCGGCATGAAAGGCCGCCGGGGCCAGGAAGAAGTTGACGAACCCGGGACCGGCGATGTCCACCTTGCCGACCAGCGGGGATGCCGGCAGCGACTCGACCAGGTCGGTTGCCAGGTCGCGGGGCTTACGGCCGGCGGCCTTCGCCATCATCATCGCGACATTGGTCGCAAAATCGCCGTGCTCGCGGCTGCGCGTGCGTTCGATCACGAACGTCGGCGCGACGAAGTCGGACGGCAGCTTGCCGGACTCCCGCATGGCCCCGATGGCCTGCAGGACGAGTTGTTTAAGCTGTGCTTTCACGGGATGGGCGACGCGGATATGGAACCGGCAATCCTATCAGAAGGGGCACGAAACCCGGTCGCGGGTATCGCCATCGGCCTGCGCCAGCCTGTGGATAAGTCTGTGGGCAATAAGTGCTGCCGGCATGCCACAAGGCCACGACGGCCGTCTGACACGTTTGCGTAACAAGAAAAGACCATCCAAAACAATTGGTTGAGTCACTCTCCTGTGCCAGGACAGCAAGTGTGACGTCCAAGTGGCAAATCGCGGGAATGTGCATAAGTCGAATCGCGCAAGTGCCCCGGCGCGTCGTCATGGCCCGTGATGCAGGGCGTCATGTCGTTGTCATCGCGCTTGGCCACACTTCTTTCCGTGCCCCGGCGTCTCCCCGGCCCAAGGGCACATGGGCTCACCGCGCCCCTCCCTCGAAGTGGTGACCCCCAACGGCGCGAGCGGCACTCGCGCCGTTTTTTTTGCCTGTCATCCTGCCTACAACAGCCCGATAGCGGCCATCGAGACCGGTGCCCCCTGGCCGATAACCAGGTGATCCAGCACCCGGATATCCATCAGCGCCAAGGCGTCCACCAGCACGCGGGTGATCTCGCAGTCCGCCTGGCTGGGCTCGGCGGCGCCCGAGGGGTGATTATGGGCGAGGATCACGGCACCGGCGTGGTAGCGCAGGCACGCACGCACCACCTCTCGTGGATAGACGCTGGCGCCGTCCAGCGTCCCACGGAACAGTTCCTCGTATCCGAGCACCCGATGACGACTGTCCAGGAACAGGCAGGCGAACACTTCGTAGGGTAAGTGCCTCAACCGCGCTGTGAGGTAGTCCGCGCTGTCCTCGGGGGAGGTGATCGCCGGGAGGTCGGCCAGCTTCTCGCGCAGCGACCGGCGTGCCAGTTCGATCGTGGCGACCAGCCGCGCGCGTTTGGCCGGCCCGACACCGGCCAGCCTGGGCAGGTGGTCCGGGTCTGCCAGCAGTCGCCCCAGGCTGCCCGCCTGCGCCAGCAACGCCCGGCCGGTGGCTACGGCATCGCGCCCGGGCACGCCGTTGCCCAGCACGACCGCCAGCAGCTCTGCGTCGGACAGCGCCGCCGCGCCGTGGGCATGCAGGCGCTCGCGCGGCCGATCGCCCACCGGCCACTGCCGGATGGTCAGGGCGGGCGGCGCCCGCGTAACAAAAGCCGGTGCGCCGTCGCGCACTGCCGAGTGAGGATGATGGCCCTGTTTCATGGGCTTGGTTTCCGAAGGCCGGCCGACGGCTGGCGTGATCTCCACGGTAGGCGTGTCGGGTGCCGGTGGCGATAGAACGATTCTGAAAAAGTGAGCCGGCCATTGCGGTCACACCCCGGTAACCAACCCTACCTACGCTCAGCCTCCCAAGGCTCTGCCGAGGCGTAACCGCCTCACGTGCCGCTCCGCCCCTGTGAGTCCGATGTCCGATTCCCCCTCCGGCCTGGCCCACGTCCTGCTCGAACAGGACGGGCCGCTGCATCGCTACGTCCGGAGCCGCACCGGTCATGCCTGGGATGCGCAGGATCTGGTCCAGGAGACCTACCTGCGCCTGTTGTCCGCCGATCCGGAGAGCATCCGCAACCCGGAGGCCTACCTGTTCACCGTGGCCACCAACCTGCTTCGCCAGCGGGCGGGCGGTCGGCAGCCGGGCGCGCGGGAGGAGGGCGGCCGCGACGACCTGCTGGAGCGCCTGGCGACGCCGTGCCATGCCGAGGCCGAAGTGGATCGCGATGTGCGCAGCAAGCGACTGCTAGCGCTGATGGAGAAGCTTTCCCCGAAATGCCGCGCGGTGATGCTGCTGCACTACCGCGATGACCTGAGTTACCGCGACATCGCCGACCAGCTCGATCTGTCGGTGCACATGGTGAAGAAGTACATCGTCAAGGGACTGGCCGCGTGCCGGCAAGGGATGGCGCGTTATGCATGATCCGACCACGCTCGCGGCACGGCGTATCGCCGAGGAAGCCGGCCACTGGCTGCTTGCCAGTCGCGAGGGGCTGGACGAAACCTCGCGCGTCGCCTTCGTGAACTGGCTGCGCCACTCGCCGGCGCATGTCGCCGAATACATGGCCGCGGTGCAGCTCGACCAGGACATGAAGGAGGCCGCCGCCCGCGATCCGGTCGCCGCGTCGGTCCTGGTCGCGCAGGCCGCCTGCGAACCCGCGGTGGTCGCGCTGCGTCCGGGTGCCGTGGAGCCTGTCCGCCGCGCGCCGCCATGCCACGTCGCGAAGCGTGCCCGGCGCTGGCCGTGGATCGCTGGCGCGGTAGCCGCGGCCGCCGCTGTCGCGTGGGTCGTGGTTACTGCATGGCCACGGCAGGACACGCCACCCGGCATCGTCTACACCGCGCCGATCGATGCCGTGCGCAGCATCGACCTGGCCGACGGCAGCCGCATCCAGCTCGATCGCGGCAGCCGTATCCGCGTGAGCCTGGACGCCGCCCGCCGCGACGTTGCCGTCCTCGACGGAACGATGCTGCTCGACGTGGGCCACCGTTCCGACGCGCCGCTCACGGTGACCTTGGGGCGTACCACCCTCCGCGACATCGGCACCGTTTTCCAGGTCACGGCCACACCCCGCGCGGGCGAGGTCATCGTGCTGAGCGGGCAGGTCGATGTGATGGCGCCGCACGACGACCGGCCATGGTCGTGGACGGCGAAAAGCGCACCCCAGGTCGTCGCCCACCTGAAAGCCGGCGAACACGCCACCCTGGCCAGCGACGGCAGCCTCACCCATCTGGAGCCGCACGCGGACCTGTCGACCGACCTCGCCTGGTTGCCTGCGGAGATCGATTTCCACGATGCGCCCGTGGCGGACGTCGCCCGGCGCTTCAACCACTATGGCCAGCCGCCCCTGCTGATCGACGATGCGCAGGTGGCCGGCACGCGGATCAGCGGGCGCTTCCACGCGCGTGACCCGTCCGGTTTCATCGCCTACCTGCAAACGCTGCCCGGGGTGCAGGTGCACCGTGACGGCGAGGGTATCCATATTGCCCGTCGCGGGCATGGCGGCGCCGCGGCGCGGCTGTAAGAAAAGATTCACGAAGAAAACGGTACCCGACCTGGTTCCCCCTGACTCGTATGTGACATGCGCCACGTTGCGCCCTGTCTCCCTTCACGAGTTCCACCACATGCGAAACACACTCGCCTTCTCCCTCGCCGTGCTGCTCGGTACGCTGCCGCTGTCGGTGTTCGCGGCCCAGGTCGCCAACGAGGCGCCGATCGCGGCCTTGCCGCTCGATCAGGCCCTGGATACGTTCGCGCGCCAGACCGGCCTGCAGGTGGTGTACACCCCGGATGCCGTGCACGCCCTGCGTAGCACGGCGGTTCCCGCGGGGCTGGAACCACGGGGGCAACTGCACACGATGCTCGAGGGAACGGGGCTGAACTATCGCTTCGTCACCGCCTCCACGGTCACACTGCTGCCGGCAGGCCATCCCGACAAAAGCGCCGCGGCCGCCCGCCGCGCCGACACGCTCCCCCCGATCGACGGGGCCGAAAGTGCGCCGCGCGACCTCGCTCCGGTAAGCGTGCAGGCCAACACCGTCGATACGCTCGCGCCCAGCGCACCGCCGCTGGAGGCCACGCAGCCCACCTCGGTGATCGACGAGCGCTTCATTCGCGACGGCCTGCGCTTCAACGCCAACTTCGACGACATCATCAAGTACTCGCCCAGTGTCACCGTTACCTCGCCGGAAGGCCCGGGCATGGGCAAGAACGAAGGCATCAGCATCCGCGGCTTCCAGGACGGCCAGTTCAACATCACCTTCGACGGCATTCCTTTCGGCGACGCGAGTGACCTGCATCACACCACCTCGGCCTACTTCAATAACCACGTGCTGGGCCAGGCGGAGATCGATCGCGGTCCGGGCGGTGGCGCCACCCTCGGTAACGCCACCTTCGGCGGCACGGTGGGCCTGCGTTCGCGCGATCCCGCCAAGGTCGACGGGGTGACGCTCTACACCACCGCGGGCAGCTGGAACACGCTGGCCGGCGGCGTGAGCGCCGACGAGACCATCGGCAACACGCGCATCTTTGCCGATCTCTCGAAGGAAAAGAGTGATACCTACCTGAAAGGGGTGGACGACGAGCGCGAGCATGCGTTCATCAAAACCCTCACCACGCTGTCGCCGGGTACCACGCTTACCTTCGTCAGCAGCTACAACCGCGAACACCAGAACACGGTGCAGGGCGCCACGAAGCAGCAGATCGACCAGTTCGGCTGGCGTCGCGGCCTGACCGACGATCCGTCGCTGCAAAGCTACAAGGGCTACAACAACGCCGCGTACTACTCCAGCTTCACCTACGTGGGTCTCGTGACGCAGCTTGGCGCGTGGACCATGGACAACAAGGCCTATCTCAATACGTTCGATCACTGGGCCCGCAAGACCACCGACGCCACCGACGACAACCCGGCGGATAACGGGGTGACCGTCTACAACGCGGCGGGCAAGAAGGTGTCCACGCTGAAGCACGACGTGCCCGGCAAACTGTCCGACTCCGGCTTCCATGCGTTCGGTGACGTGCTCCGGTTCGAGCGCGAATTGGGCCCCGGGCAGTTGCAGACCGGTGCATGGCTGGAACGCAGCCAGGATGCCCGCTACCAGTACCCGCTCGACCTGACTACCGGCGTGGCGACGGGTACCAAGTACGGCTCGACGTATAACTATCTCCTGCGCGACCGCACCGACACGTTCCAGCCCTATGTGCAGTACGACTGGTCGATCACCGATGCCCTCACCCTGAGCCCGGGTGCGCGCTACAGCACCGTTACGCGGCAGATGAGCGCGCCCGTCAGCAAGCAGAATGCGCGGGCGTCGCAGTACGACTCCGCCAACTACAACGCCCTGCTGCCGTCGCTCAGCCTGCACGACAGCTTCAGCGACCGGTGGGCCGGCTATGCCCAGGTGGCGAAGGGCTTTCTTGCGCCACCCATCGACGTGATCGAACTGTCGGGGTCGCGCAAGCTCGATCCGGAAACCACCACCAACTACCAGATCGGCACGGCGTATGCCGATCGCGGGCTCACGTTCGGGGCTGATGTCTATTACATCGACTTCCGGAACTACCTCGCTTCCACGCTCGTCAACACGGATGTGGGTCAGCAGCCGACCTACCTGAATGCGGGCGGCGCCATCTACAAGGGCGCCGAAGTGGAGGGCACCTTCGCGTTGACGCCGACGCTTAGCCTCTACGGCAATGCGACCTACAACGAGGCGACCTACAAGCACACCGACACGCGCGTGGCCGGTACGCCGAAGCTCACCGCCGCGCTGGGTGTGCTGTACAGCAGTCCGCTCGGTTATTACGGTTCGGTGATGGCCAAGTTCATCGGTACCCAGTACGGCAGCGACAACGCGACCGACGGCAGCGGCAACACGGTGTTCGTCGACGACCACCGCCTGGCCGCATACGTCTCCACCGACGCCGCCCTAGGCTACCGCAGTGCCGACGGCGGTCCGACCGGCAAGGGCTGGTCCGTCAGCATGGACGTCAACAACCTGTTCAACGTCCACAAGTTCATCGGGTACGCGGGTACGCAGAGCGTCAGCGGCGACGCCCTCTACTGGGGCCTGCCCGGGCGCGGCGTCTTCCTCGACCTGTCGCTGAAGCTGTGAGGGCGCCGATCGTGTGGCGCCTGCTGGCCATGGTCGCGGTGCTGGGCCTTGCCGCACCGGCGGCCGGGGCCGTGGACGCCGGCACGTCACCGCGCGTGCTGGCCCGGGTGGTCCTGATGCGCCATGGCATCCGCTCGCCGACCAAGGCACCGGCGGACCTGGCCCGGTATGCCAGCGATCCCTGGCCCTCGTGGCCGGTGCCGCCCGGGCAACTCACGGACCATGGCCGCGACACCTTGCGCTCGCTTGGTGGACGCCTGGGCCAGGACCTGCGCGACGCCGGGTTGCCTCACGACAGCTGCAAGGGCGAAGTACGGGTGATCGCGGACAGCACCGCGCGTAACCAGGCCAGTGCCGTGGCGCTGCTGGCGGGCCTGTCGCCCGGCTGCGCGCCCGTCTACCAGGCGTTTCCCGTGGGTCAGGACGATCCGCTGTTCCGCGGCGTGGCCGCCGGCGATGACGACGATGGCGATGGCATCCAGGCCACGGCCATCGACGCGCCGATCCTGCAGACTCTGGCCGTCTTGCAGCAGGTGCTGCTGGGTTGCCACGACGACGCCTGCCTCGCCCGGGCGAAGGCCGGGGGCAAGCAGGTGCTGCTGGGAGGCGACGCGGCGAAGGCCCTGAAGACGGCGGGCTCGCTGTCCGAGAACATCATGCTCGGCTACGTGGAAGGCATGCCCGGGGCGCAGTACGGCTGGGGTCGAATCGACGCCGCGGGCGTCGCGCGCCTCATCGGACTGCACAATGCGTCGTTCCGGCTGGCGCACGCCACGCCCGCCGCTTCACGGACGCGTGGGGGCACGATGCTGGCGCATGTCACGGCGACGCTGGCGCAGGCGGCCGCCCAACCGACCTCGGCCAAGGCCCTCGTCCCGCCGGGCACGCGCGTGCTGGTGCTGCTCGGTCACGATACCGACCTGGCGGCGCAGGCGGGCCTGCTCGGGCTGGACTGGCACGCGGCCACGCGGGGTGACGACTACCCGCCCGGCGGTGCCCTGGTCTACGACCTGGTGCAGACGCCCACCGGCAAGGCCGTTCGCCTCACGGTCGTCATGCCGACGCTGGATGCGTTGCGAGCGGGAAACATGACGGCGGCCGGTGCCCTGGTGCGACAGGTGCTGGCACAGCCGGCGTGTGGCGGCGTGACGCTCTGCCCCGTGGGCCGGTTCACGGCGGTGGCCGCCATGGCGGCAGGGAACGCGGTATCGCCCCATGTCGGCGACGAGCCCGTGGTGAAGCCCTGAGGTGAGGTACCTCCCGGCTTGCCCCGCGGCGCCCGCTTCACGGAAATCCGCTAAGCTGACCGACCCCCGCCACTGCGCCGTTCCGCCATGAGTCTTCATCAGCGTCGCATCCTGATCGGCGTCACCGGCGGTATCGCCGCCTACAAGATCTGCGAGCTCGTTCGCCGCCTGCGCGACCTGCAGGCCGAGGTACGTGTGGTGATGACCGAGGGCGCCACGCACTTCGTCACGCCGACCACCTTCCAGGCGCTCTCGGGCCAGCCCGTGCGGGTCAGCCTGTGGGATGAACAGGGCGAGGCCGCGATGGGCCATATCGAACTCGCCCGCTGGGCCGAGCGCGTGCTGATCGCGCCGGCCAGTGCGGACACGCTGGCGCGGCTGGCCCATGGGCATGCCGACGACCTGCTCACCACGGTGGTGCTGGCCACGGCGGCGCCTGTCTACGTCGCGCCGGCCATGAACCAGCAGATGTGGGCCCATCTCGCCGTCCAGGCCAACATCGGTACGCTGCGTGTGCGCGGCGTCGAGGTGCTGGGGCCGGCCGATGGCGACCAGGCCTGCGGCGATATCGGCTCGGGCCGCATGCTGGAGCCGCACGAACTGCGCGACATCCTCGTCGCCTCGTTCGGCGAGCAGCCGTTGCGCGGCCGGCGTGTCGTGGTCAGTGCCGGCCCCACGTATGAAGACATCGACCCGGTGCGCTTCATCGGTAACCGCAGCTCCGGGCGCATGGGTTTCGCCGTGGCCGCCGCCGCGCGGGACGCCGGTGCGGACGTCACCCTGGTGGCGGGCCCCGTCGCGATGACCACGCCCGCCGGCGTGCGCCGCGTGGACGTGCGCAGCGCACGGCAGATGCACGATGCCGTGCTGGACGCGGCGGACGGCGCGGACATCTACATCGGCGCCGCCGCCGTGGGCGATTACCGTCCCGCGGAGCTGGCCGGGCACAAGCTGAAGAAAACCGCCGGCTCGCCGCTGCGTCTCGAGCTGACCGAAAACCCCGACATCATCGCCGCGCTGGCCGCGCGTCCCGTCCATCCCTTCCTGGTCGGTTTTGCCGCCGAAACGCGCGATGTGGCCGGGTATGCGCAGGACAAACTGCGGCGCAAGGGCCTGGACATGATCGCCGCCAACGACGTGGGCGCGGGCAAGGGTTTCGAGGTGGCGGACAACGCCCTGCACCTCTACTGGCGCGATGGCGACATCGCGCTGGCCCGCATGGCCAAGACCGAACTGGCCCGTCATCTCATCGCGCATGTCGCCCGACATTTCCTCGCCGGACACGGAAGCACCCCTTGATCGACATCGAACTGAAGCTCCTCGACCCGCGCCTGGGCACCAGCATTCCCCTGCCGGAGCCGGCCACGGCAGGCAGCGCGGGTATGGACCTGCGCGCGGCGGTGGACGCCCCGGTCACGCTCGCTCCCGGCGAAAGCCGGCTGGTGCCCACTGGCCTGGCCATCCACATCGGCGACCCCGCCTGGTGCGCGCTGATCGTGCCGCGTTCGGGCCTGGGCCATAAGCAGGGCCTGGTCATGGGCAACCTGGTCGGCGTGATCGACGCCGACTACCAGGGCCCCCTGATGATTTCCTGCTGGAATCGCGGTAACGCCGATGTCACCATCGCCCCAGGCGATCGGGTGGCACAGTTGCTGCTCGTGCCGGTGGGGCGTCCACGTTTGCGCGTGGTGGAAGGGTTCACGCCGTCGCAGCGGGGCGAGGGCGGGTTCGGTTCGACCGGTATCGGCTGATTCGCCAGGGGAAACGAGGGGCACCATGGCTGGGATAAAGGGCGGGGAAGGGCGGGCATCATCCCGTGCCGATCTGCGACGCTTGCTGCCGCTGGCCGGCGCGACGCTGTTCATCGTGGTGGGCGCGTTCTGCGCCTGGCAGGCGTGGCTGATCGCCGATGAGGGCGCCGCGGCGGAGCGCACGCGCGACGCGCAGCGCCAGGTCGTGCGCGATCTCGGTCATCTCTATAACGCCAAGCGCCAGCAATTCCTTCAGGCGACCGCCGCCCCCGCCGTCCAGGCGGCGATCGACGACCACGCCGCCGCAGCCGCGCAACTGCATGCGTTGCTGCCGGCCGCCGCCGTGGTCGAGGTGTACAGCGCCGGCCTGGACGAGGTCGTTCGCGCCAATTTCCGTGAGTTCGGTTACGCCAAGGCGGCGCAGCTGCTGGCCGCGCTGGGCTCGTCCGAACCGCCCGTCGCCGCCACCGCCGTACGCGACAATCGGCGTTTCCTTTCCGTGGCCGAGCCGATCGCCGTCGGCGGCACGCTGCGCGCCTGGGCCTGGCTGGAGTACCCGTTCGACGACATCGTGGCGCGTTTCGACGCCGCCTCGCCCGGCGGCGGTCGGCTCTCGCTCCGGCAGGGCAGCGGGGAAAGTGGCATCACGTTGCTGGCCAAGGGCTCGACCTCGGTCGATGCGGACGGCCAGGAGACGGTCGTCCCCGGAACATCCCTGTATGTCGTGGCGGCGATGCCGCAGGCCTTCATCGTCATTCCGCACTCGGTGCCGCTGGCGGCGCTGCTCAGCCTGATCGGCCTGGGCGCGGGTGGGTTCCTGCTCTGGTCCAGCCGGCGCCGGCCGGTACGGATCGATGCGCCGGCGGAGCCCGAACTGCTGGTGGCCGAGGTGCCGCGCAAGCCTCGCCTGCCGCCCGCATCGGCCCACCCGGGCGATGCCCCGGGTGAACGTGAGCGGGTGGCCCCGGCGCCGCAGACCACTCCCGCCGTGGCGACGGCGCTCGACGCGTCGATGTTCCGCGCCTACGACATTCGCGGCGTGGCCGGCACCTCGCTCACGCCGGATGTGGCCCATCGCATCGGCCAGGCGATCGGCGGCCTGATGGCCGAGCGTGGCCTGCACGAGATGGTGATCGGGCGTGACGGCCGGCTGTCCGGGGAGTCGCTGGCCCGTGGCCTGTCCGAGGGCCTGCGCGCCGCCGGTATCGACGTGATCGACATCGGTCTGGCGCCTTCGCCGCTGGTGTATTTCGCGGCGTTCCACCTGGGCACCGGCTGTGGCGTGGCGGTCACCGGAAGCCACAACGCGGCCGACCACAACGGGTTCAAGATCGTGGTCGGCGGCGAGACCCTGGCCGAATCGGCCATTGCCGACCTGCACCGCCGGATCGTCGAGGGCGGCCTGCGCGACGACGGCGTCGGCACCTGGCGCGAGCAACCCGTGCTCGATGCCTACGTGGCCCGCATCGTGGGCGACGTGTCCGCCGAGCGGCGACTCAAGGTCGTCGTGGATGCCGGCAACGGCGTGGCCGGCGTGGCGGCCCCCCGCGTCCTCGAAGGGATCGGCTGTGAAGTCATTCCGCTGTATTGCGACGTCGACGGCACCTTCCCCAACCACCACCCCGATCCGTCCGATCCGCGCAACCTGGCGGACCTGATCGCGGCGGTGCACGCACTGGGCGCGGATCTGGGCGTCGCCTTCGATGGCGACGGTGACCGCCTCGGCGTGGTCACCGCCAAGGGTGAGGTCATCGACGCGGACCGGCTGCTGATGCTGTTCGCGGGCGACGTGCTCGCGCGCAATCCCGGGGCCACGGTGATCTACGACGTGAAATGCACGGGCCACCTGCGCAAGGTGATCCAGGATGCCGCGGGGGTGCCGCTGATGTGGCGTACCGGGCACTCGCTGATCAAGGCGAAGATGCGCGAGACCGGCGCCGCCCTGGCGGGCGAGATGAGCGGCCATTTCTTCTTCGCCGACAACAACCGCTGGTACGGTTTCGACGACGGCATCTACGCGGCGGCGCGCCTGCTGGAGATCGTCGCCGGCGACCTGGAAGAACGTAGCGTCGCCGAGCTGTTCGATACCTTGCCCCGCAGCGTGTCCACCCCCGAGCTGAAGATGCCGGTGGCGGAGGAAGGCGAGGCATTCCGCTTCATGGACGCGTTCCGCGCCGGGGCCACGTTCGACGACGCCCGGGTAACGACGATCGACGGTGTCCGCGTGGACTGGCCCGACGGCTGGGGCCTGGTGCGTGCATCCAACACCTCGCCCGCGTTGATTTTCCGTTTCGACGCGGACAGTGGCAAGGCGTTGGAGCGGATCAAGCAGGCTTTCCGGCAGCGTCTGCTGGCGCTGGCCCCGGATCTGCCCCTGCCGTTCTGACCGGTGTGTTCCGGTCGGGGCGGGATCAGCGGCCGGACGAGTCCGCAGCCTTCAGTTCGCGATAATGCTTCAGCTGCGCATCCATGTTCACCTGGGCGGCATCCTTGGCGGCCTGCTGTCGCTGTAGCGCCGCGCGCAGGCCGGCCACCGTGTTGCGCTGCTCGGTGATCCGGTCGTTCAGGTAGGGCGGCACCGGTTGCTTGCCGCGCTCGAGATCGCCGGCGCGGTTGAGCAGGTCGGCCAGCGCCTTTTCCTGGCCCTGCAGGTTCATGCGCGTGGTGCGGGCGGCTTGCTCGACGTTGTCCAGTTCGGCCTGCTTGGCGGTCGAGAATGCCGCTTCATCGGGATACGCATTGAGCAGCTGCGCATCGTCACGCTTGCGCTGGTCGGCCGCCGCCTGCGCCGCGGCCTGCTGATCGGCCACCTTGCGTGCGGCCGCGCGTTCGTCGGCCGTCAGCTGGCGATCCACATGGCGCACCGTCAGTCCCTGCGCATTGACCACGTCGTAGCCCGCCTTCATGGCATCGGGGGTCAGGCTGTCGCTGAAGAACGAATGCCCACCGGCGTCCTTCCACTTGTAGCGGAAGTTGTTGTTGTTCGTGGTGTTGTCCTGGGCCAGCGCCATCGTGCCGAAGCACAGGGCCGTCGCCGCCATCATGTAACGCACTGCTCGCATGGTGTCCCCTCCTGTGCAAGGAGTATAGCCAGCCGGGAGTGACAGGCTACGCCCGCCTCCCCCAAGGCTGGACACCGACGGCCATCCTGGCCGGATACGCTCAGGCCTGGACGCCGTATCGCTCGCGGTAGGCCAGCAGTCGCTGATGTTCCGTCGCCAGATCGGGCCGCTCGCCGGCATAGGTCAGCACGTCGGCCAGTGTGGCGATGGCAATGACCGGAATGCCGAACTGGGCGGCCACTTCCTGCGCCGCCGACAGCTCGCCTTGCCCGCGTTCCTGCCTGTCGAGGGCGATCAGCACGCCGGCGGGTTCCGCGCCCTGGGCACGGATCAGCTCGAGGGATTCGCGTACCGCCGTGCCGGCCGTCATCACGTCGTCGACGATGAGCACGCGGCCGGTAAGCGGCGCGCCGACCAGGTGGCCGCCTTCGCCGTGATCCTTGGCTTCCTTGCGGTTGTACGCCCACGGCACATCCCGCCCCTGGGTGTCGGCCAATGCGATGGCCGTGGCGGCTGCCAGGGCGATGCCCTTGTAGGCCGGCCCGAACAGCATGTCGAACGGTACGCCCGAGCGGGTGGCCGCGGCCGCATATGACCGGCCGAGGCCGGCCAGGGCGGCGCCTGAATCGATCCGGCCCATATTGAAGAAATACGGGCTGCTGCGCCCCGATTTCAGCGTGAAGTCGCCGAAGCGCAGCACGTCACGGGTCAGGGTGAGTTCGATGAATTCGCGCTGGTAGTCGTACACGGGGGATCTCTCAGTGGGTCCAGGGGTGCAACGGGCGCCACATCACGTATTGCGGGCCGGCCGGACCGCCATGGTACAGCTCGTCGTCTTCGCGATAGCCCGCGCGGCGGTAGAGGTGCACGGCGGCCTCGTTGCGCAGGTTCACCGTCAACACGATGCGCTCGCGGTCGGGATGGCGGCCTTCGATATAGGCCTGGATGGCATCCAGGGCGCGACGGCCGAGGCCCTGTCCCTGCCGACATGCGTCGATCATGAAAGAGCGCAGTGCCACCGCGCCGTCCGCCAGCGGGTGGTCGCCCAGGGCCGTCGCGCGCCGGTCGATCCGGACGTAGCCGACCACCGCCTCGTCGACCAGCAGCGCCAGCGCCTCGCTGCCCGGGCACACCGCGGCGTCGGCCAGCGAATCGGCGGTGCGCCCGGCAAACGGCAACTGCACGGGATGCACGGCCACCGCGAGGACGGCGGCGCGAAGTTCGGCGGTGACGGGCGTGACGCGGACAGGCGGGCTCATGCGCGCATTGTAGGCGCAGGTATGATGGGCGGGTCATCGAATGCCCGATCAAGGTCCCATGCGCATCATCTCGCTCAACGCCAACGGTATCCGTTCCGCCGCCACCAAGGGTGTCTTCGAATGGTTGCGTACGCAGGAGGCGGACGTGGTCTGCCTGCAGGAAACCAAGGCCCAGGAATACCAGCTCACCGACCCGATGTTCCGGCCCGACGGGCACCATTGCTTCTACCACGACGCGCGCAGCAAGAAGGGCTACAGCGGCGTCGCGATCTACTCGCGCCGTGAGCCGGACGAAGTGCGCGTGTCGCTGGGCCGCGAGGATTTCGACTGCGAAGGTCGCTATATCGAGGCGCGCTACGGCAACCTCAGTGTGGTGTCGTTCTACATCCCGTCGGGTTCCTCGGGCGACGAGCGCCAGCAGTACAAGTTCCGCGTGATGGAGTGGCTGACGCCGATCCTCCGCGAATGGGCGGCCAGCGGGCGCGACTACGTGCTGTGCGGCGACTGGAACATCGTCCACACCAAGAACGACATCAAGAACTGGACCTCCAACCAGAAGAACTCCGGCTGCCTGCCCGAAGAACGCGCCTGGCTCGACCTCCTGTTCAAGGAGATCGGCTGGGTCGACAGCTTCCGCGCGCTGAAGCCGGAGGCGGTCGAGTACACCTGGTGGTCCAACCGCGGCCAGGCCCGCGCCAACAACGTGGGTTGGCGGATCGACTACCAGATCGTGACCCCCGGCCTGCGCGATCGCCTGCGCGACTGCTCGATCTACCGCGACGAGCGCTTTTCCGACCACGCGCCCTTCATCGTGGACTACGCCGAGTGACCGATACCGCCGCGGCGCCGCGCTACAAGGGCTTGCGCGGTATCGCCGCCGCGTTCGCCCAGCCGGGCGCCGTCACCATGCTTTTCTTCGGCCTGGCGTCGGGGCTGCCGTTCCTGCTGGTGGGCAACACGCTGTCGGCGTGGCTCAAGGAATCGGGTGTCGATTACGGTGCGATCGGCGTCGCCAGCTACGTCACGTTTGCCTACAACTTCAAGTTCCTGTGGGCGCCGCTGGTCGACAAGTGGCGCCTGCCGCTGTTCGGTCGCCTGGGCCTGCGTCGCGGCTGGCTGATGTTCGCCCTGCTGTTGCTGGGTGTCGGCCTGCTCGGCATGGCCTCTTTCCCGCCGACGCTCTCGCTGGCGCGCTTCATGGCGGTCACCCTGGTGGCCGCCTTCGCCGGCGCCACCATCGATATCGTGGTGGATGCCTATCGCGTGGAGATCGCGCCCCCCGAGGCCCAGGGCGCACTGGCCGCCACCTACACCCTCGGCTACCGGTTGGGCCTGATCGCCGGCGGGGCCGGCATCCTTCTCGTGGCCGATGCGTTCGGCTGGCAACGCGGCTATGTGGCCATCTGCGCCTTGCTGGTCATCCCCCTCATAGCCGTGCTGCTGGCCCGCGAGCCGGAACATCGCGTGCGCGAGCGTGTGCCCATGCGGGTAGCGATCCAGGAGGGGTTCGTCGGGCCGTTCCGCGATTTCCTGTCGCGCTACGGGCTGGGGCTGGCGCTGGGCCTGCTTTTGTTCGTCGCGCTGTTCCGCCTGCCCGACCAGATGCTCGGGGTCATGGCGTACCCCTTCTACCTGGACGCCGGTTTCAGCAAGACCCAGATCGCCGAGGTGTCGAAGGTGTACGGCGTGATCGTCGGCATCGTCGGCGCGCTGCTGGGCGGCTGGGCGGTGACCCGCTTCGACATGCGCCGCCTGCTGGCGATCTCAGCCATCGGCGTCGCGGTGTCCAACCTGCTCTATCTGCTGATGGCGATGAATCCGGGGCAGACCTGGGCGTTCGTGGCCACCCTGTCCGGCGACAACTTTGCCCAGGGCTTTGCCGGGCCCGTGCTGGTGGCCTTCATGTCGGGGCTGGTCAACCGCCGCTTCACCGCCACGCAGTACGCGCTGCTGAGTGCGCTGGCCAACCTGCCGGGCAAGCTGCTGGGCGGGCTTTCGGGCTTCCTGGTCAAGGACTCGGGTTACGCGGCGCTGTTCATCGTCAGCACCGTGTCCATCGTGCCCACACTCGTCCTGCTGGCACTGCTATGGCGCCGGATGTCGCGCCCCATGGCTGTCGAGGCGGCGTAGGCCGGACGACCGGTTTCTGTCGCCGGCCGGATGTGTGTAAGATTTCCGGCACAGGGGGCATGCGCGAGGAGTAAAACGCACGTGCCAGATATTATCGTGAGACACATCGACGAGCAGATGGCCGAGCGGATCAAGTCGCTCGCGCGCGAGCGCCGCTGGTCGATCAACGAAGTGATCCTCCACGCATTGCGCTACGGGCTGGGTCTCAGTCCCGGCGACGTGTTCAGTGAACTGTTGCTCGAGCCCGGCGACATCGCGCACCTCACCGGTGCCTGGGATGCCCAGGAGCAGGCCGCTTTCCAGGAGGCACTGTCCGCGTTGACCCAGGCCTCGCCGTCGTCCCTGGCGGACGCGGCAGCGCGTAGCGACGCCAGCCCCGCCGAGCGGGTCTAGCCGTCCAGCGGTCCTGACGGCGACGCCGCATACAGTGCGCCCAGCAATCGCGGACCGCGCGCTCCCGTGACGGCAGCCAGGTTGCCCGGCTCGCCGCGAAGGCGGCGGTAGGCCAGCCAGGCGAAGGCCATGGCTTCCAGCATGTCGGGATCGATGCCGAAGTCGGTGCTCATCCGTAGGCGTGACCCGCCGAGTCGATCGGCAATGGCCTGCATCAGGCCCGCATTGTGCACACCGCCGCCGCAGGCAACGACGTCGATGGCGTCGGGCGCATGCCGTTCGATCGCTTCCACCACGCTTACCGCGCTCAGTGCCAGCAGGGTGGCCTGCACATCCTCGGGGGACAGGTCGTCCACACGCTGGTGTGCCGCCAGCCAGGCAAGGTGGAAGTGTTCGCGTCCCGTGCTCTTGGGGGGCGGGAGCGCGAAATAGGCATCTGCCAGGAGTGCATCCAGCAGCGGCGTATCCACTTGGCCCGACGCGGCGAAACGTCCGTCGCGATCGAAGGCTTCCCCCCGATGGCGCAGGCACCAGGCGTCCATCAGGCCATTGGCGGGGCCAGTATCGAAACCCGTCACGCCGCCGTCGGCGTCCAGCAGGGTGATGTTGGCGATGCCACCCAGGTTGAGCACCACGCGCGTGCCGGACACGGGGCGCAACACCGTGGCGTGGAAGGCCGGCACGAGCGGAGCACCCTGGCCACCGGCGGCGACGTCCGCGCGGCGGAAATCGGCCACGGTGTCGATGCCGGTGCGTTCCGCGATCACCGAGGCGTCGCCGATCTGCAGGGTGAATGGGTGATCACCGCCGGGACGGTGGCGGATCGTCTGGCCGTGCGAGCCGATCGCGATGATGTCGGACGCACCCACGCCGGCGTGTGCGAGCACGGCCTGCGCCGCTTCGGCGAAGGCCATGCCCACGGCCACGTCGAGCCGGCCATAGCGGTCCAGGTCGAGGCGTTCCTCATCCTGCGCCATGGCCAGGATCAGCTCGCGCAGGGAGGGGGCCCAGGGATGCGTCAGCCCGGCGACGAGGGCCGGGCTTTCGTTCTCGAAGCGGACCAGCGCGGCGTCGATGCCGTCGGCGCTGGTCCCTGAAATGAGGCCGATGTACAGGCCGTCCGCACGCGCCATGGATCAGTCGGCGCCGTTCGCGCCGGTGTCGGCACGGGCGAGCTTGGTGCTGTTGTCGATCTGCTTCAGGCGGGCCAGCTGCGGTCCGACCACGTCCTTCCGGAACTTCGCCAGCTGGGCGGCCGGCAACGGCTCCGGCTTCGGCAGCGTCACCGTCTGCGGATCGCGCTGCACGTTGTTGACGCGGAATTCGTAGTGCAGGTGGGGACCGGTGGCCAGGCCGGTCATGCCGACGAAGCCGATGGTGCTGCCCTGGCTGACCCGCTGGCCCACGCGCAGGTTGGCGAACTTCGACATATGGCCGTAGGCCGTGCTGATGGTGGCGTTGTGCTGGATCACCACGAAGTTGCCGTAGCCGTTCATCCAGCCGCGGAACTTGACCACGCCATCGCCCGCCGCATGGATCGGCGTGCCGGTGGGGGCCGCGTAATCCACGCCCTTGTGCGCGCGCATCTTGCCCAGGATCGGATGCATGCGTCCGGCGCTGAACTGCGAGGAGATACGTGTGAAGTCGACCGGGATACGCAGGAACGAACCGGTGAGCGGCCGCCCTTCCTCACTATAGTAGCTGTATTTGCCGTCGCCGTTCTTGTAGCGGTAAGCGGTATAGCGCTTGCCCTGGTTCACGAACTCCGCGGCGGAGATGTCGCCGTCGCGCAGGAACGAGCCGTCGCTGTACACATCGTCGTAGATGACGGTGAAGCTGTCGCCGACGCGCAGGTCCTGCACGAAGTCGATGTCGAACTTGAACACCTCGGCCAGCTTCAGCACCATCGCGTTGCTCATGCCGGCCTGGGAGGCCGCGCCGAACAGGGAGCCG
>NZ_CM192979.1:4265000-4602500 GCF_041228075.2 Xanthomonas sp. NCPPB 2632 | reverse complement strand
GCGTACCTTTTGTATAATGGGTCAGCGACTTACTGTCAGTGGCAAGCTTAACCGTATAGGGGAGGCGAAGGGAAACCGAGTCTGAATAGGGCGAATAGTCTCTGGCAGTAGACCCGAAACCGAGTGATCTATCCTTGACCAGGTTGAAGGTGCGGTAACACGCACTGGAGGACCGAACCCACATCTGTTGCAATAGATGGGGATGAGTTGAGGATCGGAGTGAAAGGCTAAACAAACTCGGAGATAGCTGGTTCTCCTCGAAAGCTATTTAGGTAGCGCCTCGTGCGAACACTGTTGGGGGTAGAGCACTGTTATGGCTAGGGGGTCATTGAGACTTACCAAACCATGGCAAACTCCGAATACCAACACGTGATACACGGGAGACACACGGCGGGTGCTAACGTCCGTCGTGAAAAGGGAAACAACCCAGACCCGCAGCTAAGGTCCCAAAGTCATAGCTAAGTGGAAAACGATGTGGAAAGGCATAGACAGCCAGGAGGTTGGCTTAGAAGCAGCCATCCTTTAAAGAAAGCGTAATAGCTCACTGGTCGAGTCGGTCTGCGCGGAAGATTTAACGGGGCTAAGCTATGCACCGAAGCTCGGGGTGTACAGATTTTGATCTGTACGCGGTAGAGGAGCGTTCCGTAGGCCTGTGAAGGTGAGTCGTAAGGCTTGCTGGAGGTATCGGAAGTGCGAATGCTGACATGAGTAACGATAAGGGGGGTGAAAAGCCTCCCCGCCGAAAGCCCAAGGTTTCCTCGCGCAACGTTCATCGGCGCAGGGTGAGTCGGCCCCTAAGGCGAGGCAGAAATGCGTAGTCGATGGGAAGCAGGTTAATATTCCTGCACTTTTCTACAGTGCGATGTGGGGACGGAGAAGGTTAGGTCTACCAGGCGTTGGTTGTCCTGGGGAAAGGCGGTAGGCATGATTCTTAGGCAAATCCGGGAATCTTTATGCCGAGCACCGAGACGAGTCCTATGAGGACGAAGTGACTGACACCACGCTTCCAGGAAAAGCCACTAAGCTTCAGCTGTAGAAAAACCGTACCGCAAACCGACACAGGTAGGCAGGGTGAGAATCCCAAGGCGCTTGAGAGAACTCGGGTGAAGGAACTAGGCAAAATGGCACCGTAACTTCGGGAGAAGGTGCGCCCCTTGGTGTGGTCACGTGCGTGACTGAGCATCGAGGGGTCGCAGTAACCTGGCCGCTGCGACTGTTTATCAAAAACACAGCACTCTGCAAACACGAAAGTGGACGTATAGGGTGTGACGCCTGCCCGGTGCTGGAAGGTTAATTGATGGGGTCAGCCGCAAGGCGAAGCTCTTGATCGAAGCCCCAGTAAACGGCGGCCGTAACTATAACGGTCCTAAGGTAGCGAAATTCCTTGTCGGGTAAGTTCCGACCTGCACGAATGGCGTAACGACAGCGGCGCTGTCTCCACCCGAGACTCAGTGAAATTGAAATCGCTGTGAAGATGCAGCGTTCCCGCGGCAAGACGGAAAGACCCCGTGAACCTTTACTATAGCTTTACATTGAACGTTGAGTTCTTCTGTGTAGGATAGGTGGGAGGCTATGAAACCGAGACGCTAGTTTCGGTGGAGCCATCCTTGAAATACCACCCTGAAGTGCTTGACGTTCTAACCTAGGTCCGTAATCCGGATCGGGGACCATGTATGGTGGGTAGTTTGACTGGGGCGGTCTCCTCCCAAAGAGTAACGGAGGAGCACGAAGGTACGCTCAGCGCGGTCGGACATCGCGCACTGTGTGCAAAGGCATAAGCGTGCTTGACTGCGAGATCGACGGATCAAGCAGGTACGAAAGTAGGTCTTAGTGATCCGGTGGTTCTGTATGGAAGGGCCATCGCTCAACGGATAAAAGGTACTCCGGGGATAACAGGCTGATACCGCCCAAGAGTTCATATCGACGGCGGTGTTTGGCACCTCGATGTCGGCTCATCACATCCTGGGGCTGTAGCCGGTCCCAAGGGTATGGCTGTTCGCCATTTAAAGTGGTACGCGAGCTGGGTTCAGAACGTCGTGAGACAGTTCGGTCCCTATCTGTCGTGGGCGTTGGAGATTTGAGGGGGGCTGCTCCTAGTACGAGAGGACCGGAGTGGACGTTCCGCTGGTGTTCGGGTTGTCATGCCCATGGCATTGCCCGGTAGCTACGAACGGAAGTGATAACCGCTGAAAGCATCTAAGCGGGAAGCACGCCCCAAGATGAGATCTCCCGAGAGCTAGACTCTCCTTAAGGCACCATCAAGACTAGGTGGTTGATAGGCACGGTGTGGAAGTGCAGCAATGCATTGAGCTTACGTGTACTAATGAGCCGTGAGGCTTGACCATATAACCCCAAGACGCTTCACCGTCTTAATCTCTTAACTCGCTGTTCGATTACAACCCGGACGCTTGTCACTCGTTTACACCCTCTGTGGAGCCGGCGCTCGAAAAGCGCTGCTCCCACCCCTTCCCTGGCGGCCATAGCGGCGTGGTACCACCTGATCCCTTCCCGAACTCAGAAGTGAAACGCGCATGCGCCGATGGTAGTGTGGCTCAAGCCATGCAAGAGTAGGTCACCGCCAGGGGCTTTATCTAGAAGGCCTCCCCATTGGGGAGGCCTTCGTCTTTGTCGAACCGTTGCTGGTGTGCCCAAGGGGCACGACCCGCAACAGGTCACCGCCAGGGGCTTTATCTAGAAGGCCTCCCCATTGGGGAGGCCTTCGTCTTTGTCGAACCGTTGCTGGTGTGCCCAAGGGGCACGACCCGCAACAGGTCACCGCCAGGGGCTTTATCTAGAAGGCCTCCCCATTGGGGAGGCCTTCGTCTTTGTCGAACCGCTGCTGGTGTGCCCAAGGGGCACGACCCGCAACAGGTCACCGCCAGGGGCTTTATCTAGAAGGCCTCCCCATTGGGGAGGCCTTCGTCTTTGTCGAACCGCTGCTGGTGTGCCCAAGGGGCACGACCCGCAACAGGTCACCGCCAGGGGCTTTATCTAGAAGGCCTCCCCATTGGGGAGGCCTTCGTCTTTGTCGAACCGTTGCTGGTGTGCCCAAGGGGCACGACCCGCAACAGGTCACCGCCAGGGGCTTTATCCTAAAAACCCAGTCTCATTTGAGGCTGGGTTTTTTCTTGCTTAATTTCCTTTGAAATCATGTCTGATGACCCGATCACCCATGCCGGGCGATCGGCTACATTAGGCACCATGTATCTACAAACCTTCGGGCTGCGTGAGCCTCCGTTCGGCGATGCACCGGATGCGCGTTTTGCGTGTCTGTTTGCGCGCGAACGCGATGCCCTCGCGCATGTCGAATACCAGCTGGTTTCCACGGACACCAGCATTACCCTCATTACCGGGGACGCCGGCGTCGGCAAGAGCCTTCTTTGCGTGCTCATCGAAGCCGATGCGCCCAACCACGGCGTGAAGGCCGTTCGCCATGGTGCCGACGACTACGCGCTGGGCACGATCGCCTGGCTTCGCTCCATGTATGCGGGATTCGGGCTGCCGCTTCCGCTCAGCGCCGAGGCCAACACCGAAGCTCATCTGGTCGACGGACTGGCCGCTGGCCTGGGTCGCTTGCTGCAACATGTCAGCCGGCGCTTCCTGCTGATCCTGGACGACATCCATCGCATGCCGGACGGCATGCTCGCCGCGGTAGAGCACCTGCATGCCGCTTGCGAACAGGCTGGCACGCCCTTCCACCTGGTGTTGGTGGGACTGCCCGGCGCCGACGAACGGCGTGCCGGTCCGCAGGTTGCCGCCCTCATGGCCCGGGTGACCAGCCGCCTGACGCTGGTGCCGTTGACGGCCGAGGAAAGCGAGCGGTATGTACGTCATCGCCTGCACGTAGCGGGTGCTTCCAACATGCCGTTCAGCCGGCTGGGCCTGCGCAGCTTGCGCGACGACGGGAAAGGCAATCCCCGGCGGCTCAGTGCCCTGGCTCAGCGTGCTCTGGAGCGGGCTGCCGAGCGTGGCGAACGTTCGATCGGCGAGCGAGCGCTCGGTTTCGTCTCGCGAGAGGTCCTTCCACAGCACGCGCGTTACTGGCTGCGCCGTTACCGGAAAGCCATCCTCGTGGCCGGTGCGATCCTCGCCGTCGTGTTCGTGGGCGGTGTCGCTACCTGGTTCCTGTCAGGCCGCAGCCCGTCTCGTCCGAAGAACCTGGTAACCGCCACGCCGGAACAGGCGCTGGAGAAGTTCCGTGATGCCTTGCCTCCGGCGGACGTCGGAAAGCTGCGTGTATGGAGCGAGCTGCTTGCGCGTTGGCAGGTCACCTCGAAAGAAACGTCGGTCGCGACGGCCATGGCCTGCGATGCCGTGATCTTCCCTGGGTTCGCCTGTGTCAGCGGGCGTGGTTCGCTGGATCAACTTCGCCGTTTCGATCGCCCGCTACTGCTCGAGCTGGACGAAGCACACGGGCGGCAGGAAGTGCTTCTCGTCGGCGCCGGCGATGAGGACGTACGCCTGTATCTTGGAGGCAAATACGTCGAACTGACGCGAGACGTCTTCGAACGCGTGTGGAACGGTCGCTTCTACGCCGTGTTCCGCACGGATCCGTCCATGCCGGCAAAGCTTGCTCGGGGTGACACCGGGCCGGGCGTCGGCTGGCTGTTGAGCCACCTGCCCGCGGAGGGGGCGGGTGCGGTGGCGCCCACCACATTCGATCGCGGTGTCCAGGCACGGGTGCTTGGCGTGCAACAGCGCTTCGGCATCGCCGCCGATGGTGTCGTCGGTCCGGAGACCATGTTCGCCCTGTCGTCGCTCGAAGCCGAAGGTCCGCATCTCGCCCGCGGCATTCCTTGACCATGTTCGTCCACGTGGACACACGTCGGCGGTCGCGCCTGTGCTGGGCGACCATGCTGATCGTGGTGGTCTGCGTCGTCAGCTTCGTGGGCCTGGCACTGGCCGGTCGGGACGAGCGCACGCTGATCATGCGGCACTGGGGGACAGTGCCGGCGCACCTGTTCGGGACCGGTTTGCCGCTGTGGCAGCAGGTCAGCGATCCCGCGCTGCTGCGGTTGTTCACGGCCACATTCATCCACGGAGGCTGGCTGCACCTGGTCAGCAACCTGCTGTTCCTGGTGATCTTCAGCCTGCCGGCCGAGCGTAGCCTCGGTTCGCCGCGCTTCCTGCTGTTGTTCCTGCTCGGGGGCGTGGTCGCGAACCTGATCGGCGCCATCTCGCTCACCGGTGCACGCGTGGCGATCATCGGCTGCAGCGGTGCGGTGTCGGCCGTGGTTGGCGCCTACGTCACGCTGTTCCCTCGCGCCAAGCTCGGGCTGGTGCTGCCGCTGGGGCTGTTCCTGGAGTTCGTCCGGGTGCCCGCCTTCCTGCTGATCGGCATCTGGGCGCTGGTGCAGTTGCTTTTCAGCTATGCCGGCGCCAGCTACGGCGCCGTGGTCTGGTGGACCCACATCGGTGGGTTCCTCTTCGGCATCGTGTTCGCATTCGTCTCGCGCGGCGCCATCGTTCGTCGCCTACGTAACTGAGGGGGCCTCTTCCGGTCGCGATGCATGCAGGTGTTCGCGTACGAAGCCGCGCAGCAGTCGCGTCGCATGCGGCGTAGGTACCACGGCCGCCAGCATCTGCACCGGTGCCAGGCCTTCCCGGTCGAGCACGTCGTGGCGTCGCCGGATATAGGCGCGCATGACTTCGGCGGAAAACTCCGGGTGGAACTGCGTGCTGGTGGCGTGCCTGCCATAGCGGACGAGGTGGTGCGGATCGCGTTGCGATCCCGCCAGCGAGACGGCGCCGCGCGGCAGCTCCAGCACGCTCTGTTCGTGGGTTGCATGGGCCGCGAAGGTCTGGGGCAGCGCCGCGGCGAGCGGGTCGCCTTGCACCTCGCCCCGCAGGGTGACGGGGATCGTGCCCATCTCCCGCCCGCCGGGCAGGTAGTCGACGCGCCCACCCAGCGCATGCGACATCAGCTGGTGCCCGTAACAGACACCCAGCAGCGGCAATTCCACGTCCATGGCATTGCGAATCCAGCCGGCCGTGCGCTCACTCCACGGCAGCTTCTCCGTCACCATCGATGCGGAACCGGTCAGCACCGCACCGGCGATGTCGCGAGGGTCCGGCAAGGCATCGCCGTTTTCCGCATCGACGATGCGGATATGGGGAGAGCGCAGGCGCAGCCCCAACTGGAACCAGCGGGGGAAATCACCATGGCGCGCGCTGATGACGTCGGGCGCGCGGCCGGTGCGGACGATGATCAAGGGCTTCATGAGTTGGACGTATCTTCGATGTCGCTGGGGGGGAGGACGTTGAGCACTTCCCGCACGGTCGTGATGCCGGCGGCCACCTGTGCCGCGGCGGAGATGCGCAGTGGCTTCATGCCCTCGCGCAAGGCGGCCGCGCCGAACCGGCCCAGGTCGAGCTCCGCGGAAATCAGGCTGCGAAGGCGTCCCGTCATCGGCATCATCTCGTAGACGCCGGTGCGGCCCAGGAACCCCGTCTTGCGGCATTCCAGGCAACCCACGGGCGCGAACACGCGCTCCGGCAGCGGGATGTCCCAGCCACGCGTGACGACGCGCCATTCGTCCGGATCCTGGGCGGCCGGCTGCTTGCAATGCGGGCACAGGGTGCGGACCAGTCGCTGTGCCACTACGCCGCTGAGCGTGGACTGGATCAGGTAATGCGGCACGCCCAGGTCGAGCAGGCGGGTGACCGCGCTGGGTGAGTCGTTGGTGTGCAGCGTGGACAGCACCAGGTGGCCGGTCAGCGAGGCCTGGACGGCCATCTGCGCGGTTTCCAGGTCGCGGATTTCGCCCACCATGATGATGTCCGGATCCTGGCGCAGCAAGGTGCGCACGCCCGCCGCGAAATCCAGGTCGATCGAGGCCTGCACCTGCATCTGGTTGAGGTCGGGCGAGACCATTTCGATGGGGTCTTCCACCGTACAGACGTTGAGCTCCGGCTTGGCCAGGTGCTTCAGCGTGGAATACAGGGTGGTGGTCTTGCCCGAGCCCGTAGGGCCGGTGACCAGCACGATCCCGTGAGGGCGCTCCACCATGCCGCGCCACACCCGGTCTTCCTCCGCCGAAAAGCCGAGCTGCGAGAAATCCTTCATGACCAGGTCGGGATCGAAGATACGCATCACGACTTTTTCGCCGAAGGCCGTCGGCATGGTCGATATACGCAGTTCCACCTCACGGCCGCCGGCGGAACGCGTCTTGATGCGACCGTCCTGCGGGCGGCGCTTTTCGGCGACGTCCATGCGCGAGAGGATCTTGACGCGTGCGGTGACCGCCGTCATGACCGGTGGCGGCAACTCGAACACCTTCTGCATCACGCCGTCGATGCGGAAGCGCATCTGGCCGGCCTCGCGGCGTGGCTCGAGGTGGATGTCGGAGGCGCGTTGCTCGAAGGCGTATTGCAGCAGCCAGTCGACGATATGCACGACGTGGCGATCGTCCGCGCCCAGTTCGCCGCCCTTGCCCAGTTCCACCAACTGCTCGAAGTTGATGATCTTCGAGGTGGAGTCCTGGCCCTTCGCGTCGACCGCCAGCTGGATCGAGCGTTGCACGCCGTAGAACTCGAGCAGGTAGCGGTTGATGTCGATCGGGTTGGCGACCACGCGGCGGATGTCGCGCCGGAGCATCTGGCCGAGATCGTCGGCCCAGCTGGTATCGAAGGGCTCTGCGGTGGCGAAGGTCACTTCATTGGCGGTGGCCGCTACCGGCAGGATCCGGTGGCGCTGCGCGTAGGCGTTGCTGACCACCTGCGTGACCTGCGCCACGTTGACCTTCATCGGATCGATCTTCAGGTAGGGCAGGTCCGCCTTGCCGGCCAGCCACTCGACCAGGACCTCCAGGCTCAACGGACGACCGGGGTCGCGACCATTGTCCAGCTTCGCGCTGGAGACCACGACCAGGGGATGCAGTTCGATGGCCGACCGGCCGCTGCGGGAGCCGGTGCGCACGCGCTTGGCATCGTCGGCGCCGACATAGCCGTCCACCATGAGCGCGGCGAGCACCTCTTCGAGTTCCAGCCGGCCACGGCGACCCAGGAGGGCGGCGTGCTGCGGATTGACTGCCATCAGGTCCAACCCCGTGTTCAATACTACGCCGCTATACTAGCCCGCTTTCTCAAGGACTCGGGAACCATGTCCGCGCCCACTTTCCAAGACGTGATCCAGACCCTCAACCGCTATTGGGCGGACCAGGGCTGTGTGCTGGTGCAGCCGCTCGACACCGAAGTCGGCGCGGGCACCTTCCACCCGATGACCTTCCTTCGCTCGCTCGGACCGGAGCCCTGGGCCGCCGCCTACGTGCAGCCCTGCCGACGGCCCACGGACGGTCGCTACGGCGACAACCCGAATCGCTTGCAGCATTACTACCAGTACCAGGTAATGCTGAAGCCGAACCCCGACAACATCCTCGACCTGTACATCGGCTCGCTGAAGGCGCTGGGCATCGATCCGCTGGTGCACGACCTGCGCTTCGTCGAGGACAACTGGGAGTCGCCGACGCTGGGTGCCTGGGGTCTTGGCTGGGAGGTCTGGCTCAATGGCATGGAAGTCACCCAGTTCACCTATTTCCAGCAGGCCGGTGGCCTGGAATGCCGGCCCGTCACGGGCGAGATCACCTACGGGCTCGAGCGCCTGGTGATGTACCTGCAGAACGTCGACAGCATCTACGACATCGTCTGGGCGAATGCCCCGCACGGCGTGGTCACCTACGGCGATGTGTTCCACCAGAACGAGGTGGAGCAGAGCACCTACAACTTCGAGCACGCCAACGTGGCGGAACTGTTCCATTGGTTCGACGTGTGCGAGGGCGAAGCCGCCAAGCTGATCGAGGCGGGCCTGCCGTTGCCGGCCTACGAGCAGGTCTGCAAGGCCAGCCATGCCTTCAACCTCCTCGACGCGCGCCGTGCCATCAGCGTCACCGAACGCCAGCGCTACATCCTGCGCGTGCGTACGCTGGCCCGCAGTGTGGCCGAGGCCTACGTCGCCCAGCGCGAAAAACTCGGGTTTCCCGGCTTGAAGAAGAATGACAAGGAGGCCGTCCATGGCCGATAAGCGCCTGCCCCTCCTGATCGAACTGGGCACCGAAGAGCTGCCGCCCAAGGCCCTCGACGACCTTGCCGGCGCCTTTGCGCAGGGCATCGTCGAAGGCCTGCGCAAGCGCGGCGTAGCCGCCGGCTACGAGGCCGCGAAAACCTACGCTTCGCCGCGCCGCCTTGCCGTCTACCTTCCCGATGTGGCCGTGGCCCAGCCGGAGCAGACCGTGGAACGCCGTGGGCCGGCCGTGGCCGCCAGTCTCGCTGCGGACGGTACGCCGAGCAAGGCGCTGGTCGGTTTCGCGCAGTCCTGCGGTGTGGACGTGGCGGCACTGGAAAAGCTGGAAACGGACAAGGGCGCCTGGTTCGTCTTCCGCGCGGTGAAGCCGGGCCAGCCCACCGCCGCGTTGCTGCCGGAAGTGGTCGCCGAATCGCTCAAGGCGCTGCCGATTCCCAAGGCCATGCGCTGGGGTAACCGCGAGGACAGCTTCGTCCGCCCGGTCCACACGTTGCTGATGCTGCACGGCGCCGATGTGGTCGATGGCCAGGCCCTCGGGCTGTCCAGCGGGCGGCTGAGCAGCGGTCATCGCTTCCACCATCCCGAACCCGTGTCGGTGGCCGATGCCGACAGCTGGCTGGATACGTTGCGCCAGGCGCACGTGATCGCCGATCCGGCCGAGCGCCGCCAGCGCGTGGTCGACGAGGTGGCCCAGGTGGCCACCGGCGGCATGCCGCGACTGGGCGAGGGCCTGCTGGCCGAGATCGCCAACCTCACCGAATGGCCGGTAGCGATCGCCTGCACGTTCGAGCGTGAGTTCCTGGACGTGCCGCCCGAGGCGCTGGTCACCACCATGGAGACCAACCAGAAGTTCGTGCCGGTGTTTGCCGAGGACGGCCGCCTCACCGAGCATTTCATCGGTGTCGCCAATATCGAAAGCCGCGATCCCTCGGAGATCCGCAAGGGTTTCGAACGCGTCATCCGCCCGCGCTTCGCCGACGCCAAGTTCTTCTGGGACGCCGATCTTAAAACCCCGCTGGCCGACCACCAGGAAGGCCTCAAGTCGGTCACCTACCAGCAGTCGCTGGGTAGCCTGTGGGACAAGACGGTGCGCGTGGCCGAACTGGCCCGCGTGATCGCCAACCGCGTCGGCGTCGACGCGGGGCAGGCCACGCAGGCGGCCGCGCTGGCCAAGTGCGACCTGCTGACCCGCATGGTCGGCGAGTTCCCCGAATTGCAGGGCGTGATGGGCCGCTACTACGCCACGCGCCAGGGCCTGCCGGCGGATGTCGCCGACGCGCTGGACAGCTTCTACCAGCCGCGCTTCGGTGGCGATGCCATCGCCGCCGGCAAGGTCGGCCAGGTGCTGGCCGTGGCCGAACGCCTGGATACCCTGGCCGGTATCTTCGCCGTGGGTCTCAAGCCCAGCGGCAACAAGGACCCCTTCGCCCTGCGCCGCGCGGCGCTCGGGCTCGCACGCACGCTGATCGAGGCCGGCCTCGACATCGATCTGCGCGCCGCCCTCAGCGAAGCCTTCGAGCTGGTTCCCGAAGCGGCCCTGGTGGCCGGCGTGAAGCCCGGCAAGGACGGCAAGCCGCCCGCTGTCGACATCGGTGCCCGACGTCGCGAGCTGGGCGACGAGGTGCAGGCCTTCGTGCTGGAGCGCCTGCGTGGCTATTACGCCGACCAGGGCTTCTCGGCCGACCAGTTCGAAGCGGTGATCGCGGTGTCCCCGGCCACGTTGCCGGACTTCGATCGCCGCTTGCGCGCGGTGGGCGCGTTCGCGCGACGTCCCGAAGCGGCCAGCCTGGCAGCGGCCAACAAGCGCGTGGCCAACATCCTGCGCAAGCAGGCGGAAGAGGCCGGTGCCTCGCCTGTGCCCGCTACGGTGGATCCGGCGCATTTCGAGCTCGACGCCGAGCGCGCACTGCACGCCGCGCTGGACGCGGCGCGCGCCGAGACGAAGGGCATGCTGGCATCGGGCGATTACACGGGCACGCTGGCGCGCCTGGCGGCGTTGCAGGGTCCGGTGGATACCTTCTTCGACGACGTGCTGGTCAATGCCGACAACGCCGCGGTGCGCGGCAATCGTCTCGCGCTGCTGGCGCAGCTCAAGGCCACCTTCGGCGCCATCGCGGACATCTCGCGGCTGTAAGCCATACCAGCCCGCACAGGCCCCCGTCGCCGCTGGCGGCGGGGCCCTACTTATCGCTTATCGCCGATCAGGCGGCGGCCGTGGCCTGGTCGTCCGCCACGCGCGACATCAGCGTATGACGGAAGGCAATCATGCGATCCGCATAATCCGCTTCGCCCGACCGACCGAGGATGGAATACATCTCGGCCACCAGGTCGGCATGGCGCACGGGGGAGAACCGGCTGCCGGTCATCTCGATATCGGACTGCAGGAGCTTCATCGCCGCCGCGAGGCGGGAGGCATCCAGCGTGGCGGGCACCGGGCCCGACGCTTCGCGCCCGTCACGGCCGCGTATGGCTTCCGTGGTGTCGCTACGGACCAGCGCATCCTCGCCCGAGCCGTCCAGCATCATCGGGCCTTCGCCGGCGGCGAGCCAGACGAGGGAAAGGCCCAGTGTCTTGGCCATCGTGACGCAGCGCCCGCGCGATGGATCGGTGTTGCCGTCGCGCCAGCTGCGCACGACGCCTTCGGAAAAGCCGCAGCGTCGGGCGATTTCGCTGACGCTGCCGGACATCTTGATCACTGCCCGCACGCGGGTGGCGAACGACGACGCGACCGGCGTGACGTCGATACGTGCGGACTCTACGTTTTCACCGGCCGCATCGGCCATGACGGAGCCCCTTGAGTTGTAATTCATGCGCTTGGAACCTCGTGTCTGAGTGGATCGGCCCCCGGCCTTCCGCGATCCAACGCGCGGACCGTGTATTCGGTGTACAGCAACTTCCCTTCGAAAGCCTTTCTGCTGAGAAGTTTCTTAGGTAACACCATCCGCTGCCACTGGACTCGCCAGTGCGATCGCTGCGGCGCCTAACCGTCTGTTCCTTCTTGGGATGTTTGCCTGCCGGTACGAGGGCACGGGTGAGTGCGCGTCGATCCCCGGAACGTTGCAATCGGTATTTCATGCGTTATAGGGCGAATCGGCTCAGTCGGACTCGTCGCGGGGGGTGTCGAATGCGCAAAACCCTGCGTGGACACCCGTCAAATCCGGACTTTTCTCTAGGAATGATTCCTAGGAAAAAGGTGGGGTTTTCTTGCAAGGCCCAAAGGTCACACATGTAACTGATTGTAACGGCGCAGTTTTTTGCGTTGCCTATCACTTGCTATGGGAATAGCTGTCTAGCTACGTAAATTTTCCGTGAGATTTTCGTATTGCGTAGCGATGACAGCTTTGGATATACCTAATGCCAAGCCACGACAGTGGCGCTTCGGGGTGCAGGGTCCTTAGTAGGGGGCTCTGCTGTTGAAAGGGGATTTTTTCAGCCTCCGATCTCTCAGAAGCCTGGCGCAAGCCGGGCCGGGGTCGGCTTGCCGCTCGACGCGACCTATCGCGCTGACGGAATTTTTAATCGGGGAGATGCAAGATGAATTCGCGCCACAACCGCGCCGCCATGATGGGACGTCGCACCGCACTGGCCCTCGCCATCGGCCTGGGTACCGTGTCCGGTGCCGCTTTCGCACAGTCCACCACGGGTTCCATCTTCGGCCAGGTGCCGGCAGGTGCGGGCCAGACCGTGACCGCCACCAACGAGACGGGTGTCACCCGCACCGTCGCCGTGGATGCCGCCGGTCGCTACACCATCACGTCGCTGCCGCTGGGTAGCTACAAGGTGACGCTGAACAAGGACGGTGCCGCCGTCGATTCGCGTTCCAACGTCTCCCTGCGCGTCGGCGCCGGTACCGAAGTGGCCTTCGACGCCGCCGCCGCTTCCGGCACCTCGGCTTCGACCAGCCTGGAAGGCGTGACCGTCTCGGCCAACGCCCTGCCGTCGATCGACGTCAGCGCGGTCGACTCGCGCACCGTCATCACTTCCGAGCAGCTGAACAAGCTGCCGCTGGCGCGTACCGCCGAAGCCATCGCGCTGCTGGCGCCGGGCGCCGTGAGCGGCAGCTCGTTCTTCGTCGGCCCGACCGGTAACCCGCTGGTCTCGATCGCCGGCAGTGCCGTCACCGAGAACGCGTACTACATCAACGGTTTCAACACCACCGACCCGCTCAGCGGCTTCGGCGGTATCACCCTGCCGTACGGCGCCATCGACCAGCAGGAAATCCTCGCCGGCGGTTACGGCGCGGCGTATGGTCGTTCGTCCGGCGGCGTGATCAGCCAGGTCGGCAAGCGCGGCACCAACGAATGGCACTTCGGTGGCCAGGTGCTCTGGGAGCCGAAGGGCACCAAGGCCGACCAGATCAACTACTACCGCCAGGTCGGTGCGCAGGCCGGCGCGCTGTACGACGACAACCGCAACGACAAGAACTGGCGCACGACGTACTCCGCGTACGCCGGTGGCCCGCTGATCAAGGACAAGCTGTACATCTTCCTTGCCGCCGAGCAGGAGCGTCGCCAGGGCAGCCAGACCACGAGCATCGCTTCCCCGTTCGTGTACCAGCAGTCCTACCGTAACCCGAAGATCTACGGCAAGGTCGACTGGAACATCAACGACAGCAACATCCTCGAAGTGACCGGTGCGTCCAACAAGCAGGATTACGACGCGTCGATCTACAGCTACAGCTACGCGACCCAGCAGAAGGGTGCATACACCGGCAAGGACACCGCCGGCGCGCCGCTGAACAAGTCGGGTGCGAATCTGTACACGGCCAAGTTCACCAGCTACATCACCGACGACCTGACCCTGACCGCGCTGTACGGCAAGATGAAGGGCACGTACTACACCGCTGAGGGTGGCGATCAGTCCCTGCCGTCGATCATTACGGCGACCAACCAGGATCCGCTGATCACCGGCGGTGCCGCGATCAGCAACGCCAACCCGGCGGCGCAGACCAACAATCCGAACCATACCTCGACCAACACGAACTTCCGTGTCGACCTGAGCTATCACATCGGCGACCACACCATCGTGGCCGGTCTCGATAACCAGAAAGTGGCCGATAACGATGACGGCCAGAGCACGACGGGTCCGGGTTACGCCTGGGAGTACCTGAACACCGACGCGGGCACGCCCATCATCGGCACGCTGCCGACCGACGCCGCCTATGTCGCCCCCCCGGGTGGCCGTGGTTACTATGTCGCGCGTTATGTCTACAGCACCGCCGCGTCGGTTCGCACCACGCAGCGTGCGCAGTACATCGAGGACACCTGGCAGGTCAACGACCGCTGGATGCTGAAGCTGGGCCTGCGTAACGACCAGTTCACCAACTACAACCAGGACGGCCAGCCGTACCTGCGCCTGACCACGCCGCAGTGGGCCCCGCGTCTGGGCGCCACCTGGGACGTCAATGGCGATTCCAGCCTGAAGATCTACGCCAACGCGGGTCGCTACTACCTCGCGCTGCCGGCGACCGTCGCGCTGCGTTCCGCCGGTGCCTCGCTCTACACCCGCGAGTATTTCAACTACACCGCCATCGACGCCAACGGCATCCCGTCGGGCCTGACGCCGATCGCCAGCAGCACGGGCGGCCCGATCTCGGCCAACCGCGAGTACGGCATCCCGCGTGACCCGGCTACCGCCGCCGCGACCAACATCAAGTCGCAGTACCAGGACGAGTTCATCCTCGGCTTCGACGCCGCGCTGACGGACAAGTGGACCTACGGTGCCAAGGCCACCGTGCGCAAGCTGCGTAACTCGATCGACGATGTCGGCGACAGCGGCGCGATCGAGGCCAAGATGATCCGTTCGGGTATCGATCCGAACACCATCGGCGCCATCCAGGGCAGCTACCTGTTCAACCCGGGCCGTGCCAACACGTTCCTCGTGCCGAACACCAATGGCGGCTTCTACAGCGTCGACATGAACAACCAGGACTTCGGCTTCCCGCACAACAAGCGCAGCTACTACGGTCTCGAGATGTACCTGGACCACGCCTGGGACGGCAAGTACCAGGTCCGCTTCGACTACGTCTACTCCAAGAGCTACGGCAACTCGGAAGGCCAGGTCCGTTCGGACATCCGTCAGGACACGGTCTCGGCGACGGTCGATTGGGACTACGCCGAAGTCATGCAGTACGCCAACGGCGAACTGGCCAACAGCCGCAAGCACCAGTTCAAGGCCTACGGTTCGTACCAGCTGGCGCCGGAATGGCTGGTTGCCGCAAACATCAACATCGCCTCGGGCGCACCGAAGAGCTGCCTCGGCTTCTACGGCCCGAACCAGACGAACCCGAACCTCGGCTACGGCTCCTACTACCACTGGTGCGACGGTCAGCCGTCGCCCCCGGGTGAAGCGGGCCACAATCCCTGGACCTACATCGTCACGGGCAGCCTGGAATACCGTCCGGAATGGGCCGACAAGAAGCTGGCCTTCAACGTCACGGTGTTCAACCTGCTGAACCAGCGTAAGGAAACGCAGGTGTACCCGCTGCACGGCACCACGCAGCAGCTGAACCCGCGGTACGGCGTTCCCATCTACCAGACCACGCCGCGTTACGCTCGCTTCGGCATCAGCTACGACTTCTGATAACGCGCCGCGTATCGCACAACAAGAAAAAGACCGCGGGGGGCAAGGCTTTGCCCCCCGACGGTAAGGAAACGTGCTCCCCAGATCGCCTTCTTCCGCCTCCCGGACGAGGGCTTTTTTTTCGGAACTGTTTATTTCTCAAGCAAAAATGCCCTGATTTCCGCGAGTTGGCAGCCATACCTGAACGAGTTCCGCACTAGGAAAAACCCCTAGCCCGTGTAAATAATTTGTTGACACGGCAGTCGGGTCACGCCTATGTTCGGCATCGGCGATACCTGACTGACCCTTTCGTGAACCACGAAAGGCGAAGGGTGGGTTCCTCGTCAGGGCTTGTCAGAAGCTGGTCAGGGGTTGGCGTCCTCTCTGGGAGGAGTAGGGCGCTGGTATCACCCCTCGGATCCGAGCGACGGACAAGGCCATTTTTTTCCGGCCTTTGGTCGGTTTTGCTCGTTTTTTTGGGCCCTGTTAGGGTCGATCTGGGGAGATTTGCAATGAGTTCTCGCAGCATCCGGCAGGCTTCCGTCCTGCGTCGTTCGTCGCTGGCGCTTGCGCTGGCCATGGGCATGGGCCTCACGGGCAGCGCGTTCGCCCAGTCCACCACCGGTAGCCTCTTCGGTTCGGCCGAAGCCGGCGACACCGTTCAGATCACCAGCGGCTCCGGCGTGACCCGTACCACCACGGTCGGGCAGAACGGGCGTTACGGCTTCAGCAACCTTCCGCTGGGCACCTACAAGGTCAGCCTGATGAAGGGTGGCGCGACGGTCGATTCGCGCGACAACGTGGAACTCCGCGTCAACGCTGGCACCGATGTGTCCTTCAATGCCGGCGCAGCAGCCACTGCCGCGAATGCCTCGAACCTCGAAGGCGTCACTGTGGTTGGCACATCCACGCCGCCGATCGACGTCTCGTCGGTCGACTCGCGCACCGTCATCACCCAGACCCAGCTCAAGCAGCTGCCGCTCGGCCGTTCGGCCGAAGCGATCGCGCTGCTGGCTCCGGGCGTCTCGCCGGGTGCATCGGGTACCGGATTCGCCAGCCCCACCGGCCAGACGCTTGTCTCGTTCGGTGGCTCTGCCGTTACCGAGAACGCGTATTACATCAATGGTATGAATACCACCGACCCGGTGGCCGGCTACGGCGGCATGGCGCTGCCCTATGGCGCCATCGACCAGCAGGAAATCCTGACCGGCGGTTACGGTGCGCAATACGGTCGTTCCGATGGCGGTGTGATCAGCATCGTCGGCCGCCGCGGTACCAACGACTTCCATGCGGGCGGCCAGATCCTCTGGACTCCGGCGTTCGCCAAGGCCGATCCGATCAATGCCAAGTACCCGGGTAGCTCGGCCAACGATGGTCAGACCTATCGCTACCGTAACCTCAACAAGGATTGGGATGCGGTCTATTCGGCGTACGCCGGCGGTCCCCTGATCAAGGACACCCTGTTCGGTTTTATCGCGGTTGAGGGTGAAAAGCGCCAGGGCGACAACGTTGACCTCAGCTCGAAGAACCAGAACACGCAGTACACGTATAAAAGCCCGAAGCTGTATGCCAAGTTCGATTGGAACATCAATGACAACAACCTGCTCGAGCTGACGGGCGCCAGCTATCAGAACAATTACAGCGGCGACGTCTACGCTTTCGACAACGATACCCGTCGCACGGGCGCGTTCCAGTCGCAGGATACGACTCAGAATACCAAGCAGCGGATGTGGATCGCGAAGTACACGAGCTACATCACCGATGCCCTGACCCTTACCGCACAGTATGGCAAGCAGGACACCAAGCTCTACACGAAGCCGGGTAGCGCTGATCCGTCGCTCATCCACATCATCTCGCCGCAGCAGCAGAATCCGGCTTATACCGCTGGCTTCCCGCAGGGCATCACCAATGCCCAGAACCTGACGACGGTGCCCGATTCGAGGCACGAGAGCAAGGTGTCGAACTACCGCGTCGACCTGGCCTATGTGCTGGGAGATCACACCATTTCCGCCGGTATCGACAATCAGAACTCGCAGGACTTGAACGATGGCGCATCGGTGTATGCCGATGCCGGTTACATGTGGAGCTACGGTACGGTGGCAGCGGGTAGCGGCATCGCCAACGGCGCCGTCGACTCCCCGGTTGGCACGCCTTACTACGTGAGCCAGTACCGCCAGCAGACGGCCGCTTCGGTGCGTGTACGCCAGCGCGCGCAGTACGTCCAGGACGAATGGCAGGTCACGGATACCGTGAAGCTGTCGCTCGGCCTGCGCAACGACCAATTCACCAACTACAACGGTAGCAACGAGCCGTACATCACCCAGACGAAGCCGCAGTGGGCTCCGCGTCTTGGTGGTACGTGGGACGTGTTCGGCGATAGCACCTTCAAGGTCTACGGCAACGCGGGTCGTTACTACCTCGCCCTGCCGCTCGCACCGGCACTTCGTGGTGCGTCGGGCTCCACGCAGACCAATGTCTATTACTCCTACACCGGCATCGATCCGACCACCGGTTATCCGACGGGGCTCACGCCGCTCAATACAGTCAATGGCCCGGGCCAGCCGTATTCGTTGAACAACGAGTACGGTCAGGCGAAGGACCCCCGCATCGTCACAGCGAAGGGCCTTAAGTCCGAATACCAGGATGAATTCATCCTCGGTTTCGACAAGACCCTCGGCGACAACTGGGTCTACGGCGCCAAGGCGACCTACCGCAAGCTCGGCAACGCGATCGACGATTATTGCGACACGAATGACGATCCGGCGGGTCGCCTGCAGCAGCTGTTCACGGCAAGCGGTTCCGCGGTCGACCTCAAGCAGGCCGGCGTCAGCTGCTATCTGTTCAATCCGGGTCGTGCCAACACGTTCCTGGCGCCCAATGCCACCGGCGGCTTCGACAGCGTCGATGCGACCAACGCCGATCTCGGGTTCCCGCACCTGAAGCGTCATTACTACGCGCTCGAACTGCATCTGCAGCACGAGAAGGGTGATGGCAAGTGGTGGGGCAACGTGAGCTATGTCTACTCGAAGCTTTACGGCAACAGCGAAGGTCAGACCGATTCTGATGCCGGTACGCGCAGCGATCCGTCGGTCACCCAGGCATGGGACAACGCCCCGCTGATGGTGTATTCGAATGGCAAGCTCGCCAACGATCACACCCATGCGTTCAAGATATATGGCGCCTACGAGATCACGCCGGAATTGCAGCTCTCGGGCAACATCGCGATCATCTCCGGTGCGCCGCGTAACTGCTACGGCGGTTTCGGCCCCGGCCAGATCGACGCCGGTTACGGCACCGAGTCGTACCACTGGTGCGGTGGCCAGCCGTCGCCCCCGGGCGCGGTGGGTCGCAACCCGGTGACGCACACCGTCTCGGCGGCGCTTGCTTACCGTCCCTCGTTTGCCGAAGGCAAGCTGGCGTTCACGGCGGAAGTCTTCAACCTGCTCAACGAGCAGAAGAAGACCCAGTCCAATCCGTACTATGCAACCACGGATGCGCCGGAGCCGACCTACAACGTGCCGATCGCGTTCCAGATCCCGCGTTACTTCCGCTTCGGCGTCACGTACGATTATTGATCGTCGTGCCGTCGAACGTGGATAGCCGTTCCATGGCGGCTATCCACTCGAGAAACGCCACCCATCCGGGTGGCGTTTTTTTTGCATGGGAGCGGGTGACCAGGTCGCAATCGTGCTGGCGCCTGGCCGTTTCCGGCAAACCTGCCTTTCAACATGCCAACAGGGTCTCCTTTTACGAAAACTCAGGTAATTCCTCCCTTGACTTTTACAGGAGAGATTTTGCCGGTATGCTCCAAGGTTCCCCCGGGACGTGTTGCCGCGCCATGCGCGCGCGTATCGTCCGCGACCCAAATCCGTTTCGTTTCCTATGAGGTTCGACCATGCGCAGGATCTTCTTGTCGCTCGCTTCCGTGACTGCCCTGGCGCTTGCCGGCTGCGGTGGCGGCTCCGACAACAACGGCCAGCAGGCCGCCGCCGGTGGCAGCGACAATGCCGCTCCCGCCAATGCCGTCACGGGTAGCGTCACGCTGCGTGACGCGGGCGCGCAGCTGTCGCCGGATGCCAAGCTCGATCTGAAGCTGGTGGACGTCAGCGCCGAGGGCTCGCAGCCCCTGGCCACCAAGACTATCCAGCCGGTGACGCTGCCGCAGTCGTTCCAGCTCGATTTCAACGCGTCTGATCTCAACCCGAACGACATCTACATCGTCGAAGCGTCGCTTCAGGACGGTGAGCGTCACTATTCGTCGCCGTTGAAGACCCCGGTGCTGACCAAGGGTGCCAAGAACGTCGCCAACATCCAGATGGTGGGTGAAGCCACCCCGGGCGAGAAGGAGCTGAACGGCTTCAACAGCCTGAAGAAGAACATCGGCGGCCTGAAGATGACCCAGGGCACCGCGCTGAAGGAAGGCGAGTCGCGCGGCTGGCAGATCTTCAAGAAGGGCAGCGACGTGCAGTTCGTCATCGAACTGGTCGACTACGGCGACAAGGGCTTTACCTCGACCAACTATGCCTACAAGGATGGCAAGCCGTGGGTGATCGTCCAGGAGAAGAAGCCCAGCAAGGATGGCAAGCCGACCTCCACCGAGCGCGCGGGCTGGAACGATGCCGGCGAACTGGTGCTCAAGCAGAACGAGGCCGGCGGCAAGGTCGATGTGCTCAGCGACGACGCTGCTAACGACCTGAAGAAGCAGGCTGAAGCGATGTATTCGAAGGCTGGCGGCAAGAAGTAAGGCTTTCTTACGCCTCGAAGAGAACGCCGGCCGTGGGCCGGCGTTTTTCTTTGGACCTTCTTCATTTGCGCGTGATTGCATCCATAGCTGTCGCTATAGCAGCGATATGTGTACACGTCACCCCGCCACCACTTTCTCACGCGCAGAAAAATGTGCTGTGTAAGGTTTCCCTGACAGACATTAGGGCAATAAGGTAGGAAAGTTGAAAGTGCAGGGCAGGCAGCGGCATAGGTCAGTGGTAATGATCAATAGTCCGCTTTTGACGGCACTACTTGGTGCTGAATTGATTGCCAGGCCTGCGTCGCCTCTCTCCCCTATCAAATCTTTTGTCTATAGGAAGAACACATGATGTATACATGGTCAAAAATGGCTTTGACAGCTGCACTTTTGTTGGGCTTCGCAGGCTCGGCGAACGCACTTTCGCCTAACGCTACGTCCCGCAAATACTTCGACGAAAATGGCGCACTGGTAGGCCAGGACATCCGTCTTTGTAACGCCCTGACGTATCACGCGGGCAACACCCACACTGCTTATTTGATCACCGAAGAAGTAAATTGTGGGAGCAACCCAGGCCTGCGTTACATCGTTCCGGGGACCATCATCACCCACTATACATTGCCAGGATTTCTTTCCATAAGTGCAGCCTGTGGCATTGCAGAATGCAGTTCTGCGGGGGCTGCTGAGCCCGACATGCTTAACGACAAGGGCTGGACATGGGTCAATCCCTGAATAGCTTTTGGTAATTGACGCATTTATAAAAAAACGCCGGCTCGAATTAGCCGGCGTTTTTTATATGAGGCCGCTCAGAACGCCATCTTCAGCCCAAGGTTAAGGCTGTTGTAACGCTGCGTATCGTCGGCGAAGCGGCCGCTGTAGCTGGCCCAGCCGCTCCAGCGCTGGCTGAAGTCGGCGCTGACGCCCAGATCGGCGGTTGCCCAGGTCTTGTCCGGGGTGAAGCCCTGGACGTCGAACCGGCCGGCCATGCTGTTGAGTCCGGCCGACACGAAGCGAGCGTCGGCGCGGCCGTCGTGGTTGTAGGCCACTTCGGCGAACGGATGCAGCAGGGTGGCACCGGCCTGCCAGGAGCCCTGCAGGCGCCAGCCGGCGGTTTCGATGCGGGCGTTGCGGGTCTGGCGGCCGAAGGTCATCGCCGTGCTGCTGTCGCTGCGCTCGGTGTAACCGAACACGCGCAGCTGCTCCCATTCCACGCTCACGAACGGACCGGTCTTCAGCGTGTCGCTGCCGAACCACCAACCGCCCTGCAGGCCTGCGCCCACGTGGGAGCCGTCGGTCTTGCCGGTCTCGGTGCGACGAGCTGCGCCGAGGTCGATGCGACGATCGATATCGGTGAAGCTCAGCTGGCCGAAGCTGACGAACGCGCCGCCGTAGCCGCCGCCCTGGTGGTAGAACGCGTAGCCGGAACCGGCCACGTCCTGCATCTTGTAGCCGCCGCCACCCTGGAAGTCGGCGTTGTTCTGCGACAGGCCCAGCGCGACACCGACCGACACGTTGTCGTTGACGCGGGCATCCGCGCCCACGGTCAGGTTGACGTTGTCGCTGTCGGTCTTGGGCGAGGTGTCGGTCGACTTGAACTTCTGCTGGCCGTAATCCACCGCGGCGAACACGCGCGATTCCGCGCCGAAGTTGTCGGCCATCATCTGGCCACGCAGGGCGCGGACATGGGCCGCGTTGGACGCGAGACCGGCTTCACCGAGCAGCGAGATCTTCTGCGGCGCGCTGATGATCGACACGGCGTACTGGCCGAGGATCGCGTGGGCGGCCGTGGTCGGATGGATGCCGTCGGCGAACAGGTACGTGGACGCCGCATTCGGGTCGCGCAGCGTGGCGGGCGTGCAGGTCAGCGACGAGGCCGTGGTGCAGGCCGGCACGGTGACGTTGGTGAAGCCGTAGGCGCTGGGGTTGGCGATGACCTCGTTGAGGATCGCGTAGGCGTTGACCGGCACGATACCGCGACCGGCCTGGGTAAGGCCACCGGACAGGACGCCGTTGTAGACCTGGGCCAGCTGCGAGATCTGGCCGGCTGCCGTGGCACCCTGGGAGAGGGCGGCCGGGGTCTTGCCCACATCGGGCAGGTTGAAGACGACGATGGTCTTCGCGCCGGCGGCCTGCAGGGCCTTGATCTGGCCGACTTCGTTGGTGGCCGCGGTGGCGACGACGACCTGGGCCGTGGCCGGGTTGGCCGTGGCGGCGAGCAGGTCGTTCGCGCCGATCCACATCGTGTAGAGCGCGTTCGGGTCGGCCTTGCCACCGGTGGAGGCGAGGTAGGTCTGGATCTGCGTCGAGGTCGGCGGCACGGTCAGCGGCGTGCCCGTGACGGGGTTCACCGTGGCGGCGCGCGCATTGCCGTAGGCGTAGTCGGTGCCGCCCTTGAGCGACGGGGTGAGCGTCAGGCCGTAGTTGGCCGCGATGTTCTCCACGGCGACGGTGCCCGGGTTGGTGGTGAAGCGCAGCGCGACCGGCGAGCGAAGCAGCGTGGAGACGTTACCGCTGTCGCTGAGCGAGTCGCCGAAGGACACCACCTGCGTAAAACCGTCGGCGTGTGCCCCGGCACTGGCGAGGAGGGCAGCGCCGATGGCGCCGGCGAGATGACGAATACGCATGTGGAATCACTCCGTGTGTGGGGCGTTAGAGAAACGTTACGGTAATCGAAGCCATACGCGAGCGCATGCTGCGCCGCGGTAGGGGCTTGCGTATGGGTTGTCCCTGAGTCGCGCGCCTCCGAAGAGGCGCGCGCGTATGTTGCGTTATTTCTTAAGGGCGCGCGACAGCGCATCGGCAAAAATGCTGTTGGCGGGCGCGGCGGAGGGCTTGGGCGGTGCCGCGTTGCGGTTGCCGCCGCCCTGTCCGCCACGGCGGTTACCGCCGGTGCCGGCCGTGTCGTCACGTGCCCCCGGGCGGCCGCCGCGGGCTTCGCCCGGTACGTCGTCCAGGCGCATGCTCAGGGCGATACGTTTACGCGGCAGGTCCACTTCCATCACCTTCACCTTCACCACGTCGCCGGCTTTCACGGCATCGCGCGGGTCCTTGACGAAGGTGTGCGACAGGGCGGACACATGGACCAGGCCGTCCTGGTGCACGCCGATGTCCACGAACGCACCGAAGGCCGCCACGTTGGTGACGCGCCCCTCGAGCACCATGCCGACGGCCAGGTCTTTCAGGTCTTCGACGCCTTCGGCGAAGCTGGGCGCGACGAACTCGGGGCGCGGATCGCGGCCGGGTTTTTCCAGCTCTTTCAGGATGTCACGCACGGTCGGCACGCCGAACGTCGCATCCGTGAAATCTTCCGCCTTGAGGTTGCGCAGGAATGACGTGTCACCGATGACCTGCTTCACTTCGCGGCCGCACTGCTTGAGGATGCGCTCGACGACCGGGTAGGCCTCGGGATGCACCGAGCTGGCGTCCAGCGGGTTGCTGCCGCCACTGATACGCAGGAAGCCGGCACACTGCTCGAATGCCTTGTCGCCCAGGCGCGGCACCTTGAGCAGGTCCTTGCGGCTGGGGAACGGGCCGTTCGCGTCGCGGTGCTTCACCACGTTCTCGGCCACGCTGCCGGACAGGCCCGCCACGCGCGCCAGCAGCGGCGCGGAAGCCGTGTTCACGTCCACGCCCACGGCGTTCACGCAGTCCTCCACGCGCGCGTCCAGGGCACGGGCCAGCTTCACCTGGTTCACATCGTGCTGGTACTGGCCCACGCCGATGGCCTTGGGCTCGATCTTCACCAGCTCGGCCAGGGGATCCTGCAGGCGGCGGGCGATGGACACGGCGCCGCGGATGGAGACATCCACGTCCGGGAATTCCTTCGACGCGAGCTCGGATGCCGAATACACCGAGGCCCCCGCTTCGCTGACCACCACCTTGGACAGGTTGAGGTCGGCATGCTTGCGCATCACTTCGGCGGCCAGCTTGTCGGTCTCGCGTGAGGCGGTGCCGTTGCCGATGGCGATCAGGTTGACGCCGTGCTGCTTGCTCAGCTGCGCGATGCGGGCGATGGACTGGTCCCACTGGTTGCGCGGCTCGTGCGGGTAGATGGTGTCGTAGGCCACCAGCTTGCCCGTGGCGTCCACGATGGCCAACTTGCAGCCGGTGCGGATGCCCGGATCCAGGCCCATGACCGTCTTCGCGCCGGCCGGGGCCGCAAGCAGCAGGTCTTTCAGGTTGTCGCCGAACACGCGGATCGCTTCGTCCTCGGCGCCTTCGCGCACGCGGCCGAACAGGTCCAGCGTCAGGTGCAGGTGCAGCTTCACGCGCCAGGTGAGGCGCACGGTCTCGCGCAGCCAGGCATCGGCGGCGCGGCCCTTGTTGACGATGCCCGCGCGTGCCGCCACGCGGCCTTCGCCCTCGGCATGGCCCTGGTCGGCGTCCACTCCCGGCTGGAGGTCTATTTCCAGCACCCCTTCATTGCGTGCGCGCATCAGCGCGAGCAGGCGGTGCGACGGAATGCGCGAGACGGCTTCGGTATGGTCGAAGTAGTCGCGGAACTTGGCGCCCTCGTTTTCCTTGCCGGCCACCACGACGGCACGGATCTGGCCTTTTTCCCACAGCCAGTCGCGGAGTTCGCCGACCAGTGTGGCGTCCTCGGCGATGCTTTCCATCAGGATGGCCCGCGCGCCGTCGAGCGCGGCCTTGACGTCGGCGATGCCCTTGTCGGCATCGACGAAGCCGGCGGCGACGGTTTCGGGCTGCTGCGTGGGATCGTCGCGCAGGCCGAGCGCCAGCGGTTCCAGGCCGGCTTCGCGTGCGATCTGGGCCTTGGTGCGTCGCTTGGGCTTGTACGGAAGGTAGAGATCCTCCAGGCGCGCCTTGGTATCGGCGCCCAGGATGTCGGCCTTCAGGGCGTCGGTCATTTTGCCCTGCTCGACGATGCTGTCCAGGATCGCCGCGCGGCGGTCTTCCAGCTCACGCAGGTAGCGCAGGCGCTCTTCGAGGAGGCGCAGCTGGATGTCGTCGAGCCCGCCGGTGACTTCCTTGCGGTAGCGGGCGATGAACGGCACCGTGGCGCCGCCGTCGAGGAGCTCCACCGCCGCGCGCACCTGTTCGGGCTTCGCGGCGATGTCCTGGGCAATACGTTGTTCGATGCTCTGCATGGCTTTCCTGTGCTTTGCTCAGCCGGCCGGAACGTCGGACCGGGCCGCCGATGATAGCAAGCACGGGGAGCCACCCGGCCGTGGGGCCGGGCGGGGCAGCCGGGTCAGGCGTCGAAGCTGCCGCCGACACCGCCGCGCGGGGCCGGGCGCTGCTGCCTGCCCACGCGGCCCATGACCACGTAGGTGCTGGCGAGCAGGTCGTGCACACCCTGCTTGCGCTGGGTAAAGGCCACTGTGACGTAGAACACCATCGGCACCAGCAGGGTCACCGCGTTCAACAAACGCACGGCGTTGCGCGCGGCGGCGCGGCCCAGGGTCAGCCGTTGGCCGGTGGTATCGGTGACGTGGATGCCGCAGGCCAGCTTGCCGGGCGTGGCCTGCCATTTCGAGCTCTCGAACAGCACGTAGTAGGCGAAACCCACCACCAGCAGCACGTAGGAGATCGGCCGCATGGCTTCGACATAGGCGGTAATGGCCGCCGCCTGGTCGTGCTCCATCCGGGCGAACGTGCTGGTGATGACGTCGCTCATGCCCATCATGATGCTGATGAAGGTGAACGGCACCATCAGCACGATGTAGTCGATCACCCACGCGCCCAGCCGCAGCCAGAAACCGGTGTGCTCGGGCTCCACGGCGGCATCGTTGATGCCGAGGAAGGGCGGCGGCGGAGGCAGCACCGCGCCCGGCGCGACGGCGGGGCGCTCATCGGGGAAGAGCTCGCCGAGGGGGCGCCAGTCGGTCATGCCTTCGTGCCAGCCGAGTTCGTCAGGGCGGCAGGTGCCATCCCTCAGCCACTGACGGACTTCGTCGTCCGTGTAAGGTCCGAACCGCTCGCCGTTACGTCCGATCCACACTTGCATGCTGTGCTCATCCCGCCTTTGCTGTCGGGACGATGATGCCAGATGGATGCCCCGGCAGGTCAGGCCGCGCGGCGTTTGAGGTGAACCAGCAGCAGCGAAATGGCCGCGGGCGTCACGCCGCTGATGCGTGAGGCCTGGCCGATGGTGGCGGGAAGCGCACGCTTCAGCTTGAGCAGCACCTCGGCCGACAGGCCCCGGACGCGATCGTAGTCGAAGCTCTCGGGGATGCTCGTGGATTCCTGCCGGCGCTGGCGTTCGATGTCCTCGCGCTGGCGCTCCAGATAGCCGGCGTATTTCGCCTGCACCTCGACTTGCAGCGCCACTTCGGCATCGTCCACGGGCGGACCCAGTTCGGGCACGCCGGTCAGCAATGCGTAGTTCAGTTCGGGGCGGCGCAGCAGATCCAGGGCATGTGTCTCGCGGCTGACGGCAATGCCCAGCGAACGCTGCACGGCGGCACCGAGCGCGTTGGCGGGCGCCGCCCACAGGCCGCGCAGGCGAGCGGTCTCGCGCTCGGCCGCATCGCGTTTGGCCTCGAAGCGGCGGAACCGATCCTCCGGCACCACGCCCTTGGCGTAACCATGGGCGGTGAGGCGAAGGTCGGCGTTGTCCTCGCGCAGGTGCAGGCGGTACTCGGCCCGCGACGTGAACATGCGATAGGGCTCGATGGTGCCGTTGGTGGTCAGGTCGTCGATCAGCACGCCCATGTAGGCTTCGTCGCGACGCGGGTACCAGGGAGCCTCGCCGCGCACGATCAGCGCGGCGTTCATGCCGGCGATCAGGCCCTGGGCGCCCGCTTCCTCGTAACCGGTGGTGCCGTTGATCTGGCCGGCGAACCACAGGCCCGGAATGGCCTTGGTTTCCAGCCAGGGATGCAGGCCTCGCGGATCGAAATAGTCGTATTCGATGGCGTAGCCGGGGCGCGTGATATGCGCGTTGGCGAAGCCGGGGATCGAACGCACCAGGGCGTACTGCACGTCGAACGGCAGCGAGGTGGAAATGCCGTTGGGATAGATCTCGCAGGTATCCAGTCCTTCCGGCTCGACGAAGATCTGGTGGGAGGTCTTGTCGGCGAAGCGAACCACCTTGTCCTCGATCGAAGGGCAATAGCGTGGACCGACGCCTTCGATCTGCCCGCTGTACAGCGGCGAGCGATCCAGTGACCCGCGAATCAGTTCGTGTGTCGCTTCGGTGGTATGCGTGATCCAGCAGCTGACCTGCCGCGGATGCTCCGCGGCCGAGCCCATGTAGGAGAAGTGCGGCATGGGCTGGTCGCCCGGCTGCTCCGCCAGCAGCGAGAAATCGATGCTTCGGCTGTCGATGCGCGGCGGCGTGCCGGTCTTCAGGCGGTCGGCGGCGACGGGCAGTTCGCGTAGTTTCGCGGCCAGCGTGGAGGCCGGCGGATCGCCTGCGCGCCCGCCCGCGTACTGCGCGCTGCCGATGTGGATCTTGCCGGCGAGGAAGGTGCCTGCCGTGAGCACGACGGCGGGCGCATGGAAGTCCAGCCCCATCTGCGTGCGCACACCGGCCACGCGACCGTCGACGAGAATCAGGTCGTCCACCGCCTGCTGGAACAGCGACAGGTTGGGCTGCGTCTCCACCATCGAGCGGATCGCGGCGCGGTAAAGCGTGCGATCGGCCTGGCAGCGCGTGGCACGCACCGCCGGGCCTTTCGACGCGTTGAGGGTGCGCCACTGGATGCCGGCGCGATCCGCGGCGCGGCCCATGGCGCCACCCAGGGCGTCGATCTCCTTGACCAGATGGCCCTTGCCGATGCCGCCGATCGCCGGGTTGCAGCTCATCTGGCCGATGGTTTCGATCGAGTGGCTGAGCAGGAGCGTGCGAGCGCCGGCGCGCGCGGCGGCCAGCGCGGCTTCGGTACCGGCGTGTCCGCCACCGACCACGATGACGTCATAGGTTTCTGAATGCAGCATGGGAAGGTTTCGGGCGGGACGTGCCGTGATTTTACGCCGAGTGGAGCCGCCGCGCCGGCCGGCACGTCAGCTTCGCTCGGTGGGTTTGGCACGCCTCGTGCTTCCTCACTTTTGCACTTCAACCAGGCAGACGCTGCGCGATCAGACGCGCGCCGAGACCGAACGCAGGGGTTTGGTCGCGTGCTGGTAGAAGGAAGCGGGATGTGGGCAAGGATGCCTCATTCGGTTCGAATGAGATCTGGCGCCCGGCGGTCTCAGGAACAGGGGGAATCCAGGATGACCGTGCTGCCGGGCGCCAGAAACCTTATGACTGGCACGAAGGCCGTAGCTGACCGCTGCGGCTTTCTTCGTTGTAGGCGAATCTACACCGTTAACATGCCCCGGGTGTGATTTTTTTGTCAAAGTTGCGCTCTAATTCGGCAGTGAGTGACGCAGTGCGTCAGTCTTGTACCCTCACTGTCGCAGGTTGTGACGCAGATCACGCTTTCGCCGTCGCCTAGCCCATCGCAATGCGGGCGAGGATATCCGTCAGATCCCTGGACAGGTCCTTGCGCGCCGCCAGGTCGGCAATCACCGCATGGGCGGCCTCCCGCCGCACCGGCTCCAGTCGCTTCCAGCCGTTGAATGCCGTGGCCACCCGTGCTGCTACCTGCGGGTTCAGGGCATCGATCGCTACCAGCCGGTCACCCAGCCAACGGTAGGCCGCGCCGTCGGCACGATGGAAGCCCGAGGAGTTGGCCCGCGCAAACGTTCCGATCAGCGACTGCACCCGGTTCGGGTTCTTCAGCGTGAACGCCGCATCGTGCTCGACGGACTGCACGCGCGCGAATGCGCCGTCCCCCGGCAGCTGGGCCTGCGCCGCGAACCACTTGTCCAGTGCCAGCGCATTGCCCGCGTAGCGCTGACGGAAGTGGGCAAGGGCGGGCTCCGCCGCGACAGGGTCGAGCGTCGCCAGCGTGGTCAGTGCGGCCAGGCGATCGGTCATGCCCGGTGCCTCGTCGTATTGCGCGCGGGCCAGGCCGGTGGCGGTGGCTGGATCGACCAGCCCCAACAGATCGAGCATGCGACGCTTCAGCTGCCTGCCGGCCTGGGCGGGTGCATCCAGCGCCGCCGTGGTGGCGGCATGCAGCGATCGGTAGCGATCGTGCAGTGCGTCGCGTCCGATGCGGGTAGCCAGCGCGTGCAACATGGCCTGGCGCACCGCGCGGATACGGTCGGGATCGCGTTCGGGCTGGCGCTCCACCAGTTCGATCTCGCCCGGCGGCGTCAGCAGTTCGGCGAGCAGGGCGTCATCCACCGACGCGTCGTGGAACAGGTCGGCAAGCGCCGCCGTCCAGGCGTCGAGCGCCGCGGCGCCTGGCCGGCTGTCGCGGACGTCGTCATACGCCAGCCCTGCAAGCTGCTGGCCGGCTTCCCACCGATTGAAGCCGTCGGCATCGTGGCGCAGCAGCAGCGCCAGCTCGTCGGGCGCGTAGTCGCATTCCAGGATCACCGGCGCCGAGAAACCACGCAGCAGCGAGGGCACGGGAGGCGCGTCGATGTCCTCGAAGATGAACACCTGTTCCGGACCGGCCAGCACCATCGTGCGCTCGATGCCGGCCGCCGCCGGCTCGCCGTCGAGGCGCAACGGCAGCGCCGTGCCGTCCCGGGCGAACAGCGACAGCCGCACCGGTATGGGGAGCGGCTGCTTGGTCGGCTGGCCGGGGCCTGCCGGTGTGCGCTGGCGCAGGGTCAACTGGTAGCGCCGCCGTGCCGCGTCGTGCTGCCCTTCGGCGGTCAGGCGTGGCGTGCCCGCCTGGCCGTACCAGGCCAGGTAGGGCGAAAGGTCCGTGTGGTTGGCTTCGCCCAGCGCCGTGAGGAAATCCTCGATCGTGGCGGCCTGACCGTCGTGGCGGTCGAAGTAGAGGTCCATGCCGCGACGGAAGCCGTCGGCGCCGAGGTGGCCGGCCAGCATGCGGACCAGCTCCGAGCCTTTCTCGTACACCGTGGCGGTGTAGAAATTATTGATTTCGCTGTACTGCGAGGGCCGCACCGGGTGCGACAACGGGCCGGCATCTTCCGGGAACTGGGCCCGGCGCAGCAGCGACACGTCCTCGATGCGCTTGAGCGGCGCGGAGTTCATGTCGGCCGAGAAACCCTGCTCGCGGAAGACGGTCAGGCCTTCCTTGAGGCTGAGCTGGAACCAGTCGCGGCAGGTGACCCGGTTGCCGCTCCAGTTGTGGAAATACTCGTGGGCCACCACGGCCTCGACATGGCGATATTCGTCGTCCGTGCTCGAGTCGGCGTCGGCCAGCAGGTATTTCGCGTTGAAGATGTTGAGGCCCTTGTTCTCCATCGCACCCATGTTGAAATCGTGCGTGGCGACGACGTGGAAGACGTCAAGGTCGTAGTTGCGCCCGTAGGTGCGCTCGTCCCACTGCATGCAGCGGATCAAAGAATCCATGGCGTAGTCGCAGCGATCGATGACATCGGCCTCCGCCCAGATGTGCAGCGCCACCGCACGGCCTTCCGCCGTGGTGTAGTCGTGGCTGATGCGTTCCAGGTGGCCCGCGACCAGGGCGAACAGGTAGCTGGGCTTCGGGTGCGGATCGACGAAGCGCGCCCAGTGGCGGCCATCGGGCAGGTCGCCCGACCCGTCGGGATTGCCGCCGGCGAGCAGAACCGGGAAACGCGCCTTGTCGGCACGCAATTCCACCGTGAAGGTGGAAAGGACATCGGGACGATCGGGGAAGAAGGTGATATGCCGGAACCCTTCCGCCTCGCACTGGGTCAGCAGGAAGCCCTTCTCGCGGCTGCCCGAAAGGTACAACCCTTCGAACGCCGTGTTCTCCGCCGGGCGCACGGCCACGCGCGTGCCGATCGTGCAATGGTCTGCCTGGACGGGCACCTCCAGCACGCCGTGGGCCAGCGTGTACTCACCCTCGTGGAGTACACGGCCGTCCACCGACACTTCCAGGAGTTCCACGCCCTCGCCATCCAGCCGCACGGGCTCGGCGGCGCGGCGGCGCAGCACGAGCGTGGCCGTCACTTCGCTGCGGTCGATACCCAGGTCGAAACAAAGTGCGGTGTGTTCGACCGACCAGGCAGGGGGCCGGTAATCGGCGAGGCGGATGGGGGTGGTGGGGGCGTCCAGGCGATCGCTCATGGCAGGGCACACACATATTCTGGTCAGACAGGCAGGCTAACATGCGGCCAGATCCCCCAAAAGGAAGCCTGCCATGCCCCGTTTCACCGTGACGCGCTCCACCCTCGGCGCCCAGGAGCTGATCGTGCTGGTCGATGCCGACGCGGATCGCGAGATCCGCATCGCGCGTCGGGGCGCGACCGTGCTCTCGATCGACACGCGTGCCGGCAACGCGCATCGCAACATCGCCGACGGCTTCCGTGACGAAGCCGAACTGGTCGGACACAAGGGCTCGCGCTTCGCGATCATGACGCCGTTCGCCAACCGCATCGACGACTCGCGTTACACGTTCGAAGGCACCCCCTACGATCTGCAGCCGGGCGTGACGGGTGCGGACCGCGCTGCCCGCCACGGCTTCCTTCGCGGCGTACTGTTCGACGTGCAGCGGGAGGGTGGCGATGACGACCGCGCCTCGGTCACCCTGGGCACGCAGGTCATTCGCCCGGGCCTGCAACCCGGTTATCCGTTCTCGCTGGATTTCACCGTCACCTTCACGCTCGACGAGCATGGCCTCGGCGTCGAAGCGCACACGCGGAACGTCGGCGACGCCACCGCACCCACCTTCTTCGGCTGGCATCCGTACTTCCGGCTGTCGGATAACCCCATCGAGACCTGGGAGTTGCATGTCCCGGCCGAGCAGATCATCGCCACCGATGAGGGTTTCATCCCCCTTCCGGGGACACGAGCCTGGCAGGCGATGGACAAGGCCGATCGCAGCCTGGATTTCCGTCAGGCGCGCCCGATCGGCCACGCCGAGTTGAACCACACGTATGCCGACCTGCAACGGGATACCGATGGCCGTTCGCGCACACGCCTGCGCGACCCCGCGACGGGCGCGTGCATCGCGGTATGGCAGGAGCGTGGCGTCATGTTGGTCTTCACCGCCGATACGGCCGAACGCGATGCGCGCAAGTCCGTGGCGCTCGAGCCGATGGAGTGCATGCCCAACGCGTTCAACCGTGACGATTGCACGCCACTGATCACGCTGGCGCCGGGCGAAGAACGCCGCTTCGCCTGTGGCGTGGAGTTCGTGGCGTGAGACCGCCATCGTTCGCCGACGTGCGCGACGCGGCCGCACGCATCGCGCCGCATGCGCTGGTCACCCCCGTGCTGCGCAGCGACCGGCTGGACGCCTTGCTCGGTGCGTCGGTGGTCTTCAAGTGCGAGAACCTGCAACGCGGCGGTGCGTTCAAGTTTCGTGGTGCGACCAACGCCGTGTGGTCCCTGACCGACGAGGAAGCGGCGCGAGGCGTGGTGACGCACTCGTCGGGCAACCACGGCAACGCGTTGGCCATGGCGGCGCGCACGCGCGGCATCGCGGCCCACGTCGTGGTGCCCGAGGGCGCCGTGCGGGCAAAGGTCGAGGCCATCCGCATGGCCGGCGCCACCCTCCATCGATGCGCACCCGGCACCGCGGCGCGGGAACGGATGACGGCCGACCTGCAGGCGGAGACCGGCGCAACCCTCGTGCATCCCTATGCCGATACGCGCGTGATGGCGGGGCAGGGCACGCTCGTGCCCGAGCTGCTTCGCCAGGCGCCGGGTGTGGATACCGTGATCTTCCCTGTCGGTGGCGGTGGGCTTGCCGCCGGGTGTTCCGTCGCCGCGCATGCGATCGACCCACGCATCGTGCTCTTCGGTGCCGAGCCCGAAGGCGCGGACGACACGGCACGTTCGCTGGAAACAGGATGCCGGGCCGATCCGTTCACGGCGGACACCGTGTGTGATGGACTGCGCACGCTCGTCGGTGAGCCCAATCTGGAGGTGTTGCGCGCCCACGGGGTCAATGTGCTTCGCGTCAGCGATGCCGAGGCCGTGGCTGCGATGAAGCTGCTGTGGGCGGAGCTGCGCCTGGTGGTCGAAGTGTCCAGCGCGACGGTGTTCGCCGCGATGCTACGCCATCGGAAGCGTTTTGCCGGGCGCCACATCGGCGCGGTGCTCAGTGGCGGCAACGTCGATCTGGATGCGTTGCCCTGGTAAACCCGCGTATCCGCCCGTGACGCCGACACGCTGACGGAAACGCCCCGTGTCCTCCTAGGCAGCCGACGGAAGCTACGCCGCTGTCTTTCGCACAGCGGGTGACAGGCGGGGCGGACATCGGCCGGCCCGTTCGTCTTCGTATGCTGGCGCTTCGTCCGGAGAAGCGTGAGGTGGGGCCATGCGGTGCGACTGGGCCGAGCGAAGCGATGTCGAGCGGGAGTATCACGACACCGAGTGGGGCATCCCCTTGCATGACGACAGTCGCCTTTTCGAGCGGTTGACCCTGCATGGCGCGCAGGCAGGGTTGGGTCTTCGACTGGTACTGAGCAAGCGCGAACATTACCGGCGCGTGTTCCATGGCTTCGACATTGCCCGCGTCGCCGCGATGAACGACACCGAGATGGCTGCCGTCGTGGCGGACCGCGGTGTCATCCGGCACCGCCTCAAGCTGGCCTCGGTTCGCGGCAACGCACGGGCCAGCGTGCGGATCATCGAGGAAAGTGGTTCGCTGTGCGCCTACCTATGGGCCTTCGTCGGCGGCGTGCCCAGCGTCAATGCGTGGCATCGCTTTCACGACGTGCCGGTACGCAGCGAGGCCTCGGACCGGATGAGCGCCGCGTTGCGCGAACGCGGCTTCCGTTTTGCGGGCACGGCGATCTGCTACTCGCTCATGCAGTCCGCCGGACTGGTCAACGATCATCTGGTCCACTGCCCGCGCTATCGCTGATTCCGTCCCATGGCGCCGTGTTCGACGCCCTTTTCGTTCAGAACGGCGTCTTTCGGCGGGAGCCACGCAGGTTGTCGATGGGGAAGCTGGCGATCTCGCCACTGCCTTCGCGCCGCGACTGGCCGGCGGGTGGGCCCCACGCATGGGCGGTCACCACTTCCCAGGTGGACGGAATGACGCCGTCGCTGCGCATGCCCTCGTAGGCATCGATCATGCGCCGGTAATGCTGCTTGCCGGTGAGGCCGCGCACGCGATCGGCGTCGGCGTTGTTCGCGCCCAGGCCCTTGAGTTCGTCGAGGACCGCACGCGGCGTCGGATAGGTCAGCGTGTAGCGCTCGGCGAACAGCACCGGGTCTTTCAGGCCCTGCGCGAGCATCGCGTCGCCGACATCGTGCATGTCGAGGAAGCGGGCGACGTGGGCATGCTGGTCCGCCGCCGCCCAGGCGGCGCGCAGTTCGCTCAGGGTATCGGGCCCGAAGGTGGAGAACGTAAGCAGGCCGCCGGGCTTCAACACGCGCGCGCACTCGGCGAACAGCCGCGACAGGTCCTCGCACCACTGGAAACAGAGGTTGGAAAACAGGATGTCGACGCTGTGGTCCGGCACGGGCAGGGTATACGCATCGGCGACCACGCGGCCGAAGGGCTTCAACCAGCCCGTGTGCTGGCGCGCCTGTTTCAGCATCGGCAGCGCCAGGTCGATGGCAATCACCTGCGCCTTCGGATAGCGCTTCTTCAGGGCGGCGCTGCCGCGGCCGGTGCCCGCGCCGACATCGAGCACGATGTTCGGCGTTGCTTCGTACATCTCCAACCGGTCGACCAGGGTGGCCTGCACTTCGCGCTGCAGGGCATCGTGTTTTTCGTAGGTGCCGGCAGCACGGCCGAAGTTGCGGCGCACCTGGCGTCGATCGAAATGGAAGTCGCTCATGGATTCGCGTCGGTGAAGTGCGTGAGGGCATCCGCCACGGCGGCGGCATGACCGATGAAGGGGGCATGCCCCGCGTGGGCGATCTCGATGAACTGGCCACCGGCGACTTCCGCGCACCAGCGCATGGCCTCGGGGTGCACGATGCGGTCGCGGCGGCCGGCGATCCACAGGCTGGGCGGCACCATGTCGGGCAAGCGTGCTCGCAGGTCGGTGGCCTCGAGCACGCGCAGGCCTTCGCCAAGGACGCGTGGGTCGGGTTCCCCCCGCGAGAAGGCTTCGTCCTTGAGGCGCCGAGCTTCCGCCTTCGGGTCCGGACTACCCATGGCTTCCAGGGCGATGAAGCGTTCGACCGTCGCGCGGTAATCGGCATCCAGGTCCGTGGCGAGTTTCCGGACCATGCCGGCATCGTTGCCGTACGGCCAGTCGTCCGCGCGCACGAAACACGGTGCCGAGCACATCGGCACCACGGCGCTCACCTGTTCAGGCAACTCCAGGGCCGCGGTGACGGCGACCAGGCCGCCCAGCGACCAGCCCAGCCAGGTGGCCGGCGGCGTGGCCTCGGCGATGGCACGTGCGCACGCCAGCGGTTGCAGTGGGATGTCGGCGTCGCGGGAGTAGCCGTGGCCGGGAAGGTCCACGATATACATCGTGAAGCGATCTTCCAGTGCCTCGGCAAGGGGGGCCATGATGCCGCCGTGCATGGCCCAGCCGTGGATCATCACCAGGGGCGTGGGGCCGCTGCCGCGGGTCTCGATATGCAGGCCGGTCACGCCGGGGTGCTCGGTGCCAGGGTCGGGTCCACCGCGCCGCGGTCGTCGAACACGAAGCAGTCGCCACGCCAGTGGGCGCCACCGACCTTCTCGAAATAATTCAGGATGCCGCCTTCCAGCTGGTACACATGCTCGATGCCGATGCCGGCCATGTGGATCGCGGCTTTCTCGCAGCGGATGCCGCCGGTGCAGAAGGACACCACCGTCTTGCCTTCGAAGCGGGCGCGATCCGCGGCCACGGCCTCGGGGAAGGCGGTAAAGCTGGCGATACCGTAGTCGATCGTGTTCTCGAACGTGCCCGCCGCCACTTCGTAGTCGTTGCGCGTATCCAGCAGCAGCACGTCGCGTCCATCGTCGTCATGGCCCTGGTCGAGCCAGCGGCGCAGGTCGGCGGGCATGACGTGCGGCGCCCGCCCGGCTTCGGGACGGATGGCCGGCGTGCGCATGGTGATGATTTCCTTCTTCAGGCGCACGCGCATGCGGCTGAAAGGCAGGGCGTCGGAAAGGCTTTCCTTCGGCACGATGTCCGCGAAGCGGGTGTCTTCGCGCAACCACGCGAGGAAGCGGTCGATGGCGTCGCGCGGTGCGGCCAGGAACAGGTTGATACCTTCCGGCGCCAGCAGGATCGTTCCCTTCAGCGCGAGCGCGTCGCAGCGTTCGATGAAGCGCGCGCGCAACGCCGCCGTATCGTCGAGGGCGACGAACTTGTAGGCGGAGATATTGAGGATCGACATGGGCATGGCAGGGGACGTGCGGCCGTCCATTATACGGCCACGTCTTCCCGCGCGCGGGGCAGCGCCGCCAAGGCATCCAGCAGGGCGTCGATGCGGGAAGGCGCATGGGTTGCCGACAACGTGATGCGCAGGCGGGCGGCACCCGCGGCCACGGTCGGCGGGCGGATCGCCACGACCAGGAAGCCCGCGGCTTCCAGCGCGGCCGCGGCGGCCATGGCATCGCCGGCGCCGCCGATCAGCAGGGGTTGGATCGCGGTGCGGGACGGCATCACCGGCAAGCCCAGCTGCCGGACGCCCTCACGAAACCGTGCGACGTTGTCTTCCAGTCGTGCTCGCCGACCTTCGGGATCCTGCCGTACCAGGCGCAGGGCGGCGCGCGTGGACGCCGCCAACGCGGCCGGCATGGCCGTCGTATAGATGTAGGACCGGGCGAACTGCACGATGCCCTCGACGATCTCGGCCTTGCCGGCCACGAACGCTCCGGCGCTGCCCAGGGCCTTGCCCAGCGTGCCCATCAGCACCGGCACGTCGTTGGCGTCCAGGCCCGCAGCGGCGACGGAGCCGGCACCCTCGGGACCGAGTACGCCCAGGCCGTGCGCGTCGTCGACATACAGCGTGGCGCCACGCTCCCGGCAGGCCTGCGCCAGGTCGGCAAGGGGCGCCACGTCTCCGTCCATGCTGAAGACGCCATCGGTGGCCAGCAACGCCGGCAGCCCGGGACAGGCGTCGAGCTGACGTCCAGCGGAGGCGGCATCGCCGTGCGCGTATCGCCGCAGGTCCGCTCCGGCGAGGAGGGCGCCATCCAGGAGGCTGGCGTGGTTGAGCCGGTCCTGCACGCAGAGGGCGGTGGGCTTGCCGGGCGAAGGCATCGCTCCCGCGCCGAGCAGCGCCTGTAACGCGCCCAGGTTGGCCATGACCCCGGTGGAAAACAGGGCGGCACGCTCGCGGCCGGTCCAGTCGGCCAGCTCTTCCTCCAGCGCCGCGTGCTCACCCCGATGGCCCGAGACCAGATGCGCGGCCCCGGTGCCGACGCCCTCGGCGAGGGCGCTGCGGTGCATGGCGGTGACCAGGTCGCGGTGCCCGGCCAGGCCGAGGTAATCGTTGCCGCAGAAGTCGTCCAGCACGCGCCCGTCGACGAGCCGTCGCGAGCCGCCGCGCACCTCGCAGGCGCGCGTGCGTCGCAGCAGGCCCGCCTGCTCGCGCGCCGCGCGGGCGGCTTCCAGGCGAACGAGGAGCCGCGGCTGGCTCACGCCGCGTCGGCGCGTTCGACGATGTCCGCGTGTACCGTGCCGGGCTCGATGTCCACCTCCATCGGCTTCAGGCCGAGGCGCTCGAACAGGCGGCGGTCGTGTTCCACGTCCGGATTGCCCGTGGTCAGCAATTTTTCGCCGTAGAAGATCGAGTTGGCGCCGGCGGCGAAGCACAGGGCCTGCAGCGCGTCGTCCATCGACTCGCGGCCCGCGGACAGGCGCACCACCGAGGCGGGCATGAGGATGCGCGCCACGCCGATGCTGCGCACGAACTCGAACGGGTCCAGGGCTTCGGTGCCGGCCAGCGGCGTGCCGGGGACCTGGACCAGGCGGTTGATGGGCACCGATTCCGGGTGCTCGGGCAGGTTGGCCAGCGTCATCAGCAGGCCCGCCCGCTGCGCACGCGATTCGCCCATGCCCACGATGCCGCCGCAGCAGGTCTTCATGCCGGCATGGCGCACGTTTTCAAGGGTGTCCAGGCGATCCTGGTACTCGCGCGTATGGATGATCTCGCCGTAGTAATCCGGGGAGGTGTCCAGGTTGTGGTTGTAGAAATCCAGCCCGGCGGCCTTCAGTGTCTGCGCCTGCGGCTGGCTGAGCATGCCCAGCGTGGCGCAGGTCTGCAGTCCCAATGCCTTCACCGCGCCGACGATCTCGGCCACCTTGGCCACGTCGCGGTCTTTCGGTGAGCGCCAGGCGGCGCCCATGCAGAAGCGGCTGGCGCCGGCATCCTTGGCGGCCTGCGCCCGGGCAACCACGGCCTCGACGCTCATCAGCTTCTCCGCCTTCACGCCCGTGGCGTAGCGGGCCGCCTGCGGACAATAGGCGCAATCCTCGGGGCAGCCGCCGGTCTTGATCGACAGCAGGGTGGACACCTGCACCGCGTTGGGATCGTGGTACTGGCGGTGTACGCCCTGGGCCTGGAACAACAGGTCGTTGAAGGGCAGGGCGAAGAGGTGCTCGACCTCGTCGCGGGACCAGTTGTGGCGAAGGGCTGCGGTCATGGCGGGGCTTCCAGGGGCGAAGGCGCGCAGTGTGGAAAGGCCTGTCCCTACTGTCAACCATGGTGGCCTGTGTAAAGTTGACGGTGACCGGGGCCAAGCCGCAGCTTAACGGCGGGGCGGCGCCTTCAACCCATCCTCACGCAACCCGCCTACCATGGCGTCATTCCTACAGGAGGCCTTCCCATGAGCACCGGTCAAGGCAGTGGCGGCAACGTCCTTGCCGCTATCTGCAGTTTCTTCATTCCCGGCCTGGGCCAGCTCGTCCAGGGTCGCATCTTCAAGGCGCTGATCATGTTCGTGCTGGCCGCGGTCCTCTGGATCATCTGGCTCGGCTGGATCATCCACCTGTGGTCCATCGTCGACGCGGCCATGTTCCGCCGTCGCGACTGACACGCCCCCGACGCATGGACGCGTCCCGGTTCCGCCCCTGGCTGAGCGCGGCTGCCCGCTTCCTGCTGGCGCCGCGCTGCCTGGTCTGCGAGGCGCCCAGCGAGACCGGGCGCGCGCTCTGCCGGGCCTGTCATGCGGGCCTGGTGCGCAACGACAGCGGCTGTGGACGCTGTGCACAACCCCTCGCCATCTCCGTGCCGGCCTGCACTGCGTGCCTTCAGGGCGACCGCCCGTGGGCGGACCTGTGGGTGCCCTTCGTCTACACCTGGCCGTTGGACGAACTGGAGCGGCGCTTCAAGTTCGCAGGCAGCCTCGTCGCCGGACGTGTGCTGTCGGAATGCTGGCTCGACACAGGCTGCCCGCCCACGATGCCCGACCTGCTGCTGCCCATGCCGCTGCACCGTTCCCGCCTCCGCTCGCGCGGCTACAACCAGGCGATGGAGCTGGCCCGGCACCTGGGCCGCCGGCTCGCCATACCCGTAAGGCACGATGTCGTGCAGCGGGTGAAGCGCACCCGGCCGCAGACCGACCTCGATGCGGCCGCGCGCGCGGCGAACATACGCGGTGCGTTCCAGGTAAGGCGCGTGCCGTCCCAGCGCCATGTCGCGCTGGTCGACGACGTCATGACCACCGGCGCCACCCTCGGCGAATGCGCGCGCACGCTGACTGATGCCGGTGTGGCCCGGGTGGATGTCTGGGCGCTGGCGCGGACGCCCTTACCCGCGTAGGGCCAGCGCCAGCACGATGCCCACCCACAGCGCGAGGCCGACCCAGTTGTTCTGGCGGAACGCGGTAAGGCAGGCCTGCCGCTCGCGGTGGCGCATGGTCCACTGCTGCCAGGCGAACAGGCCGGCGGTCACCGCCAGACCCAGCCAGTACGGCCATCCCAGCCCCGAGCGCGTGCCGACCAGCAGCATGGCCAGCAGGAACGTGCCCATCAGGATGCCGATGATGACGAGGTCCGCGTCGGCGAACAGGATCGCCGTGGACTTGGCCCCCGCCTTGATGTCGTCCTCGCGGTCCACCATGGCGTACTCGGTGTCGTAGATCACAGACCAGAGGATGTTGCCGATGAACAGCAACCAGGCCACCGGCGGCACACTGTGCGTCACGGCGGCGAACGCCATCGGGATCGACCAGCCGAACGCCGCGCCGAGCACCACCTGCGGCAGGTTGGTGTAGCGCTTGGTGAACGGATAGAGCGCCGCGAGGGCGGCACCGCCGAATGACAGCAGGATCGTCAGCGTATTGGTGAACAGCACCAGCACGAACGAGAACACCAGCAGCCCGGCGAACACGTAAAGCGCCTCGCGAGGCGTCACGCGTCCGCTCGCGATGGGCCGCCCGGCGGTGCGAGCCACCTGCGGATCGAGCTTGCGATCCGCGTAGTCGTTGATGGCGCAGCCAGCGGAACGCATGGCGAACACGCCCAGCGTGAAGATCACCAGCGTGCCGATCGGCGGGAAGTCACGCGCCGCCAGCCACAGTGCCCACCAGGTCGGCCACAGCAGCAGCAACGCGCCGATGGGCCGATCCATGCGGGTAAGCACGAGATAGGCGTGCATTTTTTCGCGGCGTGCGGGGGGCAGGCCCTTGAGCAGGAACGCCAGCACGCGTTCGGCCGTGGTGGAGGCATCCGCGGGGCGCGCGGCGGGCGTGAGCGTGGGGCTGGCCGTGGGCCGCCCGCCAGGCGATGCCTTACGTCGCGCGTTGGGTTTCTTGGGGGAAGGGCTCATGCGGGAAGTCTAGCCACCGCGGACAAAAAAAGGCGCCTGGCGGCGCCTTTGTAACTTCAACGTTCCAGCGGTTCGATCGGATCGTCGTTCACCGGCGGCTCCGGGTCCGCATCGCGCTCGGGCTTGTAGCTGCCCGGCTGGCGGATCTCGTCCTCGGGACGGTTCTTGCCCGGCTCGGCGAATGGCGGCTGCGGGTTGGTCGGGGTGTAGGGCATGGTGGACTCCACTTCGCGACGGATAAGACTGGCCACCGTAGGTTCGGCGAAGTGAAGCCACCGAGAGTGCGCCATGAACCCTCAGTCGACGAGGGCGTCCAGCTGCTCCAGGGTGCGGCGTACCCCCTGCCGCTCCAGCGCGTCCACGTAGATGTCGTATTGGCGACGGAAACGCTCATCCCGCGCGGGTAGCGGCCCGACCAGTTCGACGCTCTCGATCAGGGTGTCCTTCGAGCCGCTGTCGATCATCGGCTGCACCAGGCGCATGGCGTTGGGCTCGCGCAGGGGATAGCCCTCGCCGTTATCGTCCTTGCCGACCCGGACATACCGATCGAACGCCGCCAGTGCGAAGGCCAGGCGGCGCGCGTCCTTGCCGTTCTCCAGGCAGGCCGTGATCGTGGGGCCGAGGAAGCCGGGAATCTTCGACCCGCCGTCCAGGCACAGACGGTCGAGCTGGTCGGCGATGGACGCGTTGCTGAAACGGTCCAGCAGTTTCTTCTTGTAGGGCCCCAGGTCCATGCCGGGCAGCGATGTCAGCCAGGTGCCGGCGTCCTCGTCGAGGAAATCGGTGAGATAGGCGTTGAACAGCGGGTCCCTGACGGCCATATCCACCTGTCGATGTCCCGAGAGGAAGGCCGGGTACGACAGCATCTGGTGCGAGCCATTGAGCAGGCGGATCTTCGCGTCTTCGTAAGGGGAAACGTCATCCACGATCTGCACACCGTGGTTTTCCCACGCCGGGCGTCCGTGGCGGAAGCGGTCTTCCAGCACCCACTGGATGAAATCCTCGCAGACCACCGGCGCGCGGTCGTCCAGGCCGGTAGCGGCGTTGAGTTCGTCACGCACCGACGGGGTGGTGGCGGGGGTGATGCGATCCACCATGCCGTTGGGGAAATCCACCTCGCGGTCGATCCATGCCGCCAGTTCCGGCGAGCGGGCACGCGCGAAGGCGAGCACGGCTTTCTTCGCCTGTGCGCCGTTGTGGCGAAGGTTGTCGCAGGACATGACGGTGAAGGCGGGCACGCCGGCCGCGCGGCGCTTTTCCAGGGAGCCGACAAGGAAGCCGAACACGCCGCGGGGCGTGTCGGGGTGGGCGAGATCGTGGGCCACCGTGTCGTCGTCGAGGCGGAACGTGCCGTGCTCGTCGATCAGGTAACCGCCTTCGGTAATGGTCAGGGAGACGATACGGATGGCCGGATCGGCCAGGCGTTCGAGTACGCGGGCGCCGTCGTCGGGCGCATAGAGGTACTCGACCATGGCGCCGACCACGTGGGTGCGGCGTTCGCCGCGCGGATCGAACTCACTGACGGAGTAGAGGCCCTGCTGCGCCTTGAATGCCTCGGCGAGCGGACGATCGTGTTCCAGCAGGTTGATGCCGAGGATGCCCCACGCATGCATGGCCGGATCGGACAGCGTGTGATGGGTATACATTGCCAGGTGCGCGCGGTGAAACGCGCCGACGCCGATGTGCGCGATGCCGGCGGTGATCCCCGCGCGATCGTAAGACGGTGCATCGACGCCCTGGGGAAGGCTGTCGAGCGAGGTGGCATGGAGGGAGACGGCCATGGTCAGTTTCTTGCCGGATGATGGATGGCGACGCCGGTGGCGTCGAACACATGCGCGTGGGTCGGGTCCAGCCGGATGCAGATCTCGCGTCCCGCACGGCGCTCGAAATCGCCCTCGGCGCGCACCGTGACCGAACCGACGTTCGGCACATCGACATAGGCGTAGGTCTCGCTGCCCAGCCGTTCGACCACCGACACGATGCCTTTCACGGTGTCGCCAGCGCCGTCGTCGTCGCACACGCGCAGGTGTTCCGGGCGAATGCCGAGGGTGACCTCGCCGGTCGCCTCGGCGCCGGGCACAGTCAGCGCGTTGCCGCCGGGCAGGCGGAACGTGCCGCCCTGCGCGGTGGCGCGGAAGAAGTTCATCTGCGGCATGCCGAGGAAGCCGGCGACGAAGAGATTCACGGGCTTGTGGTAGAGCGCCATCGGCTTGCCGATCTGTTCGATACGGCCTTCGTTGAAGATCGCGATGCGATCGGCCAGCGTCATCGCTTCCACCTGGTCGTGGGTGACGTAGACCATGGTCGCGTTGAGCTCGGTATGCAGGCGTGCGATTTCCAGGCGCGTCGCCGCGCGCAGGGCCGCATCGAGATTGGACAACGGCTCGTCGAACAGGAATACGCGGGGCTCACGGGTAATCGCCCGGCCGATGGCCACTCGCTGGCGCTGCCCGCCCGACAACGCGGAGGGTTTGCGATCGAGATAAGGCTCCAACGCAAGGATCTTCGTCGCCCTTGCCACTTTCTCGTCGATGGCGCGCTGGTCCATCTTCGCCAGCTTCAGCGCGAACGACATGTTCTCGCGCACACTCATGTGCGGATACAGCGCGTAACTCTGGAACACCATGGCGAGGTCGCGCTTGTCCACCGGCTTATCGGTGATGTCGTCGCTGTCGAGCAGGATCTGCCCGTCGTCGGCTTCTTCCAGTCCGGCGATGAGGCGCAACGTGGTGGACTTGCCGCAACCGGACGGCCCGAGGAACACGCAGAACTCGCGATCCTCCACCACCAGGTCGATACCCTTGATGACATCGACGCCTTCGAACGACTTGCGCAGCTGACGGATTTCCAGACGGGACATGGGCGACTCCTATTTGACTGCGCCGAAGGTGAGACCACGGACGAGCTGGCGCTGCGACAGCCAGCCCAGCACCAGGATGGGTGCGCAGGCCAGGGTGGACACGGCGGAAAGCTTCGCCCAGAACAGCCCCTCGGGACTGGAGAACGAGGCCACCAGCGCGGTCAGTGGCGCGGCGCTGGTGGTAGTGAGGTTGAGCGACCAGAACGCCTCGTTCCACGAGAGGATCAGGCACAGCAGCGCCGTGGAGGCCAGGCCGCCGCGGCTCACGGGAATCAGCACCCGGAACATCGTCTGCGTCGTGCTGGCGCCGTCCATGCGCGCGGCTTCCAGGATGTCGTAGGGAATGTCGCGGAAGTAGGTGTAGATCATCCAGACCATGATCGGCAGGTTGATCAGCGCGAAGATCACGATCAGCGCGGCCTTGGAATCGAGCATGTTCAGGTCGCGGCAGATCAGGTAGATCGGCACCAGTACGCCCACGCTCGGCAGCATCTTGGTCGAGAGCATCCACAGCAGCACGCTTTTGGTCTTCATGGTCGGGTGATAGGCGAACGCATAGGCGGCCGGGACGGCCACCAGCATGCCCAGGATCGTGGCACCACCGGCGGTGACGATGGAGTTCCACGCGTAGTGCAGGTAGTTGGCACGTGCGAGGATCTGCTCGTAGTTTTCCAGCGTGGGCGCGAACAGGAAATGCGGCGGCATGCTGAAAGCATCCAGCTCGGATTTGAAGCTGGTCAGCACCATCCACAGGATGGGAAAGAACACGACGAGGGCGACGATCCACGAGGCGACGATGCGCAGCGTGCGGGCGAGCGGGTTACGGTGGGTCTTGGCCATGGTTGTCTCCTCACGCCTTCTCGGTCAACGATTTGCCGATCAGGCGGATCAGCACCACCGCCATGATGTTGGCCAGCACCACCGCGACCAGGCCGCCGGCGGAAGCCGCGCCCACGTCGAACTCCAGCAACGCCTGCGTGTAGACCAGGTACGGGATGTTGGTGGTGGCGTCGCCCGGGCCACCGTTGGTGGTGACGAAGATCTCGGCGAAGATGTTGAGCAGGAAGATGGCCTCCACCATCACCACCACGGCGATGGGGCGGGCGAGATGGGGCAGGGTGAGGTAGCGGAAGATGGCCAGGCCGCGTGCGCCGTCCATCCGGGCCGCTTCCATCTGTTCACGGTCCAGCGATTGCAGCGCGGTGACGAAGATCAGGATGGCGAACGGCAGCCATTCCCACGACACCACGATGATGACCGACAGCAACGGCCAGTCCGCGAACCAGTTCACCGGCGTGGCACCGAACAGCTTCCACACCCAGGCGAGGAAGCCGGACACCGGGTTCATCATCAGGTTCTTCCAGACCAGCGCGGCCACGGTCGGCATGATGAAGAACGGCGAGATCAGCAGCATGCGCACGATGCCCTGGCCGGGGAACGTCTCGTCCACCAGTACGGATATCAGCACCCCGCCGACCACGGTGACCACCAGCACGCTGCCGACCAGCAGGATCGTGTTGAGGATCGACGTCCAGAAGCTGGGATAGGCGAAGAAGTAGGCGAAATTCTCCAGGCCCACGAAGGCTGACTTTCCCGGGTACAGCAGGTTGTAGTACTGCGTGGAGAAGTACAGCGTCATCGCCAGCGGCACGATCATCCAGGCCAGCAGCATGATGATGGCGGGCTGCGCGAGCAGCCGCTCCGGACGTTTGCGGATACGCGCGCTCATTACGGCGACTCCTTCTGGATGACGGGCTTGTTGTCGTAATAGCCGGCACGCTTCATGGTGCGGCTCACCGCGTCCTGCGCCGTGTGCAGCAGGTCGTCCACGTTCCCGCGGCCGGCCAGTGCACCGGCGATCTGCCGGCCGACCAGCGTGGCGACCGCCTGGAACTCGGGAATCGATACGATCTGGATGCCCTTGTAGGGCACGGGCTTGAGCGTCGGGTGCGCCGGGTCGACGGCCTTGAGCGAGTCGTAGGTCACTTTTGCGAAGGGCGCCGCCGCGATGTAGGCGGCGTTGGCGTAGGTCGATTCACGCGTGCCGGGTGGCGTGGCCTGCTCGCCGTACTTGTCGGCGACCATCTTCAGGTAGGGCCTGGACGTGGCCCAGAGGATGAAGTCACGCGCGGCGTCGGTCTGGCGCGAGCTGGCCGGGATGGCCAGCGACCACACCCACAACCACGACGAACCGCGATCGGTGAGCTGGTGCGGCGAGCGCGCGAAGCCGACCTTGCCGACCACCTTGCTTTCCTTCGGATCGGTAACGGTGCCGCCGCCGACGCTGGCATCGACCCACATGGCGCACTTGCCCGCAGCGAACAGGGCCAGGTTCTCGTTGAAGCCGTTGTCGGACGGGCCGGGCGGCCCGTAGTTCTTCAGCAGGTCCACGTAGAAGTTCACGGCCTGGTGCCATTCCGGCGTATCGATCTGCGGGTGCCACTGCTCGTCGAACCAGCGTCCGCCGTAGCTGTTGACGATGGTGCCCAGCAGCGCCATGTTCTCGCCCCAGCCGGCCTTGCCGCGCAGGCAGATGCCGTATACGCCGTTGGCCGGATCGTGCAGCTTCTGCGCAAAGCCCTTCACCTGCGCCCAGGTCGGCTCGGCCGGCATGGTCAGGTGGGCCTTGGCGAACAGGTCGGTGCGGAAGTAGGTGATGCTGGCCTCGGCGTAGAACGGCACGGCGTACAGGTGGTTGTCCACCGTCAGCTGTTCGCGCACGTTCTTCATAAGGTCGTTGCCGTCGTAATCGGCGGGCAGGTTGTCCAGCGGCTTCAGCCACTGCTGCTTGCCCCACAGCGGCGCCTCGTACGCGCCGATGGTGATCACGTCGAACTGGCCACCGTGGGTAGCGATGTCGGTGGTCAGCCGCTGGCGCAGGGTGTTCTCTTCCAGCACCACCCAGTTGAGATGCACGCCCGGATGCTGCCGCTCGTACTCGGGCGACAGCGCCTGCATGCGCACCATGTCGGCGTTGTTGACGGTGCCGATGGTCAGCGTGGTGTCCGCGAGGGCGACAGGTGCCGCCGTCGCCGCGAACATCGCCGAGACGGCGAGGGTGCCGAGCCGGTTCCGGTAATCGCTCATCGTGCCTCCCTGGGTGGCATGTCCGGGCGCAGCGTCGAAGGGCGGCGCGCTCGAAACGGATGTGCGTTTATAGGTTCTATGGCGTGCGGCTCACCAATACGTCAGGTGTCGGTTTGCGGTGAAAATACATACTTTCTTGCGTATATCGCTAGTCGTAGCGGGCGAAACTTCCGGCTAGACGCGGATTAATGATGCGTTGCAGCATGCGCCGTCATCGTCAATAAAGTACGCAAATGTAGGGTGTGGGCGCACGTGTCCGGGCCGGCTCATGATGCGCCGCCACATCACGCCTCCGCGCTCGCCTCACGATGTCGCATGCGATAGTCACGCGGCGTCATGCCGGTCAGGGCGAGGAAACGGCGATTGAAATTGGAGAGATTGCTGAAACCGACCTCGTAGCAGATGTCGGTGATCGACACTGCGGAGCCCGACAACTTCTCGCACGCGTGCTGCACGCGCGTCTGGTTCACGTAGTCGATGAAGCGGTACCCGGTGTGCTGGTGGAAGAATCGCGAGAACGCCGACTCCGACATGTCCAGCCGGCCGGCCACGGCCTTGAGCGATACATCGCCGGCGTAGTGACGGTCGATGAAGGCGACGGCGCGGTGCAGTTTCATCGACTGCCCCGGGTCCGCCGATGCCTGGAACGGGCGACTGCTCAGCGGGCAGCGCGTGGCATCCTCGGACAGCGCCTCCACCATCTCGAAGAAGCTGGCCACGCGGCGCAGGCCCGGATGATCGGAAACGCGGCGGAACAGCGGTTCCAGTTGCCGCCCCAGTTCAGGCGAGAAACGTATGCCATAGCGCGCTTCTTCCAGCAGCAACGACTTCACGTGACGTGCCGAGGGGAAGAAATCGGTGAACCGGCGCACGAACGCTTCTGAGAAAAGGATCACGCGGTCGCGCAGGGCCGTGGGTTCGCAGTGCGCGTCAGTCACCCAGTTGTGCGGCACGTTGGGGCCGGTGAGCATCAGGGTGTAGGGCGAGAAGCGGCCCTCGTAATCGCCGACATAGGCCGTGCCCTCCGTCGAGACGATGAGGTGCAGCTCGTACGCGGGGTGGTAATGCCAACGGATCAGCCGGCTGCGCGAACCGTGTTCCAGATAATGAATGGACGGCTCGTCGGACAGGCCGAGCAGGTCCTGCTCACGGCCGAGCGCCGACGTATCGGCCATGGGCGGCGGCAGCGAAAGAGCGGCGCGACGATTCATGGCGCCGAGAGTACCCTGCGCGGTCCGCAACCTCCAAGGAGCAAACCATGAAGATCCTCATCGTCGGTGCCGGCGGCACCCTGGGCCGGGCCGTCGCGGCGGAGCTGGGCGCCCGCCACGATATCGTGACGGCCGGCCGCACCAGCGGCGACCTGCGCGTGGACCTGCGCGACGGCGCGAGCGTGGAGGCGATGTACCGCGAGGCCGGTCCGCTCGACGCGGTGGTCTGCGCGGCCGGAAAGGTGCCTTTCGCTCCGCTCGAAGAACTGACCGAGGCGAAGTACCTCGAAGGTCTGCACGACAAGCTGCTCGGACAGGTGCGGCTGGTCCAGTCGGGCATCGCATCGCTCAACGACGGCGGCTCCTTCAGCCTGATCACCGGCATCCTCACCGAGCAGCCGATCGCTGCCGGCGCCTGCGCGAGCATGGTCAACGGCGCGGTCGAGGGTTACGTTCGCGGCGCCGCTATCGAACTGCCGCGCGGCATCCGCATCAACGTGGTCAGCCCGTCGTTGCTGACCGAGGCCATGAACGCCTACGGTACCTTCTTCCGCGGGTTCGAGCCGGTCAGTGCCGCGCGTGCGGCGTTGGCCTTTTCCCGATCGGTCGAAGGCCGCGAGACCGGCAAGGTATACAAGGTCTGGTGACCACGTCATCCCTTCACGAGGGCCATAAGAGCCTGAACTGAATCGTAACGTGCGCCGTCCTGCGCATCACTACCCAAGCCTCGCACCCAGTAATGGTTGTTGTTCGGGTGGAATTCGCTGGTCCAGTAATAGTTGTCCAACCAGCCGAGCAATTGTGCGGGGTTTCCCTCAGGAAGATAGACCTGCCGCAGCGCGGCAATTTCGGCACGGTCCGCTGGACACCGTACAAGGTCGCCCTCCTGAGCAAAGATTCCGGTTTGTGCGGCGTAAGTAATGAACCCCCAGGTACGACGATGCCTCCAGACCTTTGCGCCATACACGGTCAGTGAATGCGCTGCGGTGATGCCGCGGCTGTCTCGCGCTGTGATCGTGGACGTGCCATTCGCTGACGCAGTGACAGTTCCCGAACTATCCACGGATGCGACGGTGGGATTGCTCGACGAATAGGTATACGGAGGCGTCCCCCCAACGGGAACGCGGGTATACCTTGCCATGGCCGGAGGATTGCGTGGTGGCCGACCTTCGGCAACGACGTACCCAGTGCAATTCAGCGTATTTGGACCACCGAAGTCGATGGCCTCTCGTTCCACGATCACCGGGTATGAGCCTTTGCCCTGCCTCGCATCGCTAGCAGTGATACCCGCGGAGCCAGCTGCCACGGCAGTGACCTGTCCGATCGTATCCACGACCGCAACACCGGCATTCGTCGAGGCGTAAACGTAGGGTTGCGTGCCACCCGTGGCCCGTCGGGTCCGGCTATCGCCGACCTTCATCCTCACTTCGGATGGGTCTATCCAGAACGCCGGTCCAGCGGCGCGCAGGGTCAGCTTCGTTGTGGGGAACGCGACCCGCCTCCGTTCATCGGCCGAACCATTGAAGGCGACCGTTGCCCTCAAGGTGAGCGCCGTGCCATCGGAAAGCCGAAGAAGCTCCGACCGCGGCACACGGTAGCTCAAAGTCGCTCCGACCTCACTGGTAGTGACGGGATGTGCCTGGACTACCCGAAGCTCTCCGCCGTTCCAACTGAGGTCGATCCATAGAAGTTGCCCGGCCGCCATGAGCGGCCAGGCGACCAGGACGACGCCAGGACTGCCTTCGAAATCATCCAGCCGTAGCTCGTCGTTGGTGTTTGCTTCGGGCACGTACGGCCGAGGGAGCCTCGGGTCGTCGTCCGCCGGTAACGAAACGGAAAGGGATAATAGTTCGGAACGCGATGCGACCCGTGTGCCTGCCAGGTTCCTGGTGCTCATCATCCTCTCCTTGGACGGCTGAGGCGTGCGTGCCCCAGGGAAACGCTACGCTTGGCGGTGGCAGAGGTACATAGGTCTTAAGTCGTAGGCGCGGCTAACGACCGTCATGCGGGCGCCATCAGGCGCTCAAGCGCCGCAATGCCGCTGCGTGCATGGTCGCCTATATCGCCATGCAGCCGCAGCGCTTCAATGAATGCATCCACCTCGTCGGCGCTCCCCGTGAACTCCACGACGGACTGCGCACCGGTTCGCTGTATGAGGCGGCCGCCGAACTGCGTCAGGCAACTGTCGATCGCACCGAAATCGCCTTCGATGCGGGCGAGTAGCAGCTCTCGCTCAACGTGATCGCGACGCGTGAGCTCGGTGATCTCGATCACGTCGACCAGCTTGGCGGACTGCTTGATGATCTGCTCGACAACGAGGTCGTCCGCGAACAGCACGAGCGTGAGCCGTGATGCGTCGACATCGTGTGTCGCGGCAACGGTGAGCGATTCGATGTTGTAACCACGCGACGCGAACAGCCCGGCCACGCGCGCCAGGGCGCCGGCTTCGTTCTGCAGCAGCATGGAGATCAGGTGGCGCATGGTCAGAACATTCCTGTGGGTTCGGCGGTGGTGCTCGTCGGTGCCGTACGGCTGGCGATCCAGTCGCCGGTGATCATCTCGGCATAGGTGGCTCCTGGGCCGACCATCGGGTAGACACCCGCATCCGCATCGATCACCACCTCGAGGAAGGCTGGGCCGTCGAAAGCCAGGAAATCGGCAATCGTCGCCTCGATGGCGGCGGGATCGTCGAGGCGCTGCGCCCATTCGAAACCGTCGGCCTGGGCGGCGCGTACGAAATCCTTCTTGTGCAGGCTCTTGTCCGACGCGGAGAAGCGACCCTTGAAGAACAGTTTCTGCCACTGGCGCACCATGCCATCGCCGCTGTTGTTCAGCACCACCACCTTCACCGGCAGGCCATACGTGGTGACGGTTTCCATCTCGCCGATGTTCATGCGGATGCTGGCATCGCCGTCGATGTCGATCACGGTGAGATCGCGTCGTGCGAACTGGGCGCCGATGGCGGCGGGCAGGCCGAAGCCCATCGTGCCCATGGAGCCGGAGGTCAGCCAGCGGCGCGGCTCGCGGAAATCGAAATACTGCGCGGCCCACATCTGGTGTTGTCCCACGCCGGTGCTGATGATCGCGCGGCCATCGGTGATGCGGTTGATCGCCTGGATGACCGCACACGGCTGGATGCTGTCGCTGTCGCGGCAGAAGTCCATGGCGTGGGTGGTCTTCAGTGCCGCCACATGGGCGTGCCAGTCGGTGAGGTCCGGCGTGAAGCCAATGCGTTTGCCGTAATCCAACAAGCGTTGCAGTGATGCATCCAGCGTACCGACGTGGTGCCAGTCCACGGCTTTCACCTTGCCGATCTCGGCCGGGTCGATGTCGATCTGCGCGATGGTGCGTGCACTCGGCGCGAAGCGGGCCGGCACGCCGACCACGCGGTCGTCGAAGCGTGCGCCCAACGCGAAGACGAAGTCGCTGTCGTCCATCGCATAGTTGGCATAGGCCGTGCCGTGCATGCCCAGCATGTGCAGCGCCAGCGGATCGGTGGTGTCGAAACCGCCGATACCCATCAGCGTTGTCACGACGGGGATGCCGAAGGCGTGTGCGAACTCGCGGAGCACCGCCGAGGCGCCAGCGGCGACGACACCGCCACCGGCGTAGATCAAGGGACGCTTCGCACGGGCCAGGCGATCGAAGAAGGCGGCGCAGTGGGCGTCGTCGATGGTCGCGGATTCCACGGCGTGCAGGCGCGACCGGTAACCGCGCACAGCCAGTTCGCGGCTGCCCTCGAACGTCAATGGTGCGTTCTGGACATCCTTGGGGATATCGACCACCACGGGGCCGGGGCGGCCGCTGCGGGCGATGTGAAACGCCGTGCGCAGCGTCGCTTCCAGCGTGGAGGGGTCGGTCACGAGAAACACGTGTTTGGCGCAGGCACCCATGATGGTGCTGATGGGGGCTTCCTGGAAGGCATCGGTGCCGATGGCCGCGGTGGGTACCTGGCCGCAGACGACCACCACGGGAACGGAATCGGCCATGCAGTCACGCACGGGCGTCACCGCGTTGGTGGCGCCGGGACCGGAGGTCACCAGCGCAACACCGACACGGCCGGAGGCCCTTGCGTAGCCGGCGGCCATGAAGCACGCACCCTGCTCGTTGGCGGGAACGATCAGCGGCATCGGTTCGTTGCCGTCGTCGCGGGTATGCAGCGCGTTGTAGCGGAACACGGCGTCGTAAACGGGAAGGATGGCGCCGCCGGAGTAACCGAAGAGTACGTCGAGACCCTCGTCGGCAAGGACCTGCACGACGATATCGGCGCCGGTCATGGTCTGGCCGGCCAGCGGATGGTTCGAGGTGACGCGGCGCGGTGCGCCGACGGTGTCCAGTTGCGCGTTCACGGTGTCGGAGATTCCTTTGATGAAATGACTGTGTAGGAGCGCACGTCGTGCGCGAACCCTCAGGCTGGCCAGCAGCGAACGACGCCATGCACGGCATCGTCAGGAGCGGTTTTAGACTCCCTTGGAGCCAACCGCCGCTCCGTAAGGCCGGACGGCCGGCCCAGTGCAAGCGCCATGCATCCTTCGCCGAGTACCGTCTGAGGGTTCGCGCACATCGTGCGCTCCTACGTGTGGGGGACAGGGATCATGTGGGGGATGGGGATCATTCCGCGGCCTTGGCGGGCTGCGGCTGGTTGGCTTGCAGCCAGGGCATGCGGGCGCGCAGCTGGGCGCCGACCTTTTCGATCGGATGGTCGAGGTCGCGCTGCTTGAATGCCTTGTAGTTGGGCAGGCCGGCCTGGTATTCGGCCGTCCATTCGCGGGCGAACGTGCCGTCCTGGATATCCTTCAGCACAGCCTTCATGCGTTCCTTGGTGCTGTCGTCGATCACGCGCGGGCCACGCGTGTAGTCGCCGTACTGCGCGGTCTCGGAAACGAATTCGAGCATGCGGGCGATGCCACCCTCGTAGAAGAGGTCGACGATCAGCTTCAGCTCGTGCATCACCTCGTAGTAGGCGATCTCGGGGCGATAGCCCGCCTCGGTCAGCGTTTCGAAGCCCTTGAGCACCAGTTCGGAGGCGCCGCCGCACAGCACCGCCTGCTCGCCGAACAGGTCGGTTTCGGTCTCTTCCTTGAAGTCGGTTTCGATCAGCATGGCGCGTGCACCGCCGATACCGGCGGCGTAGGCCGTGGCACGCTCCGTGGCGTGGCCGGTGGCATCCTGGTGCACGGCGTACAGGCAGGGCACGCCGCGGCCGATCTCGTACTCGCGACGCACCAGCGCGCCGGGGCCCTTCGGCGCCACCAGCACCACGTCGATATCCTTGCGCGGCGTGATCTGGCCGAAGTGGATGTTGAAGCCGTGGGCGAACAGCAGCGCCGCGCCGGGTTTCATGTTGGCCTCGATCGCGTCCTTGTAGATCCCCGGCTGGGTCATGTCCGGGGTGAGCACGGCGACCAGGTCGGCGTCGCGCACGGCCTCGGCGGGTTCGGCGACGGCAAAGCCATCGGTATACGCGCGGTTCCACGACGGGCCACCCGGACGCAGGCCGACCACGACATCGAGGCCGGAGTCCTTCAGGTTGAGCGCGTGCGCACGGCCCTGGCTACCGTAGCCGAGCACGGCGATACGGGCGTTCTGCAGCGGGGCGGTGGTGGCTTGCTTGTCGGTCACGGGGTGTCTCCAGGTGGATGTTCGAAAGAAAGGGGAAAAGGTGGATCAGTTGCCGATCAGTTCCTGCGTGCAGTCCGCTTCGGCGAATTCGCGGCGCGTGGATTCGGCGGCGGTGGCGGGCGCATCGTCGAAGGCCTGCGTCACGGCGCCCTCGGCGGCGGAGCCGACCAGTCGCGCGTATTTGGCGAGCACCCCGCGCGCCACCTTCGGCGGTCCCGGTCGCCACGCGGCGCGGCGGGAGGCCAGGTCCGCGTCCGTACGCAGTTCGCGGCTGGCGGCATCGATGAAGATGGCGTCGCCCTCGCGGATCAGGCCGATGGGGCCGCCGCGTGCGGCTTCGGGCGCGATGTGACCGACCATGAAACCGTGGGTGGCGCCGCTGAAACGGCCGTCGGTGATCAGCGCCACGTCGTTGCCCAGACCGCGACCGATCAGCGCGGCGGTGACCGCCAGCATCTCGCGCATGCCCGGTCCGCCGGCCGGGCCTTCGTTGCGGATGACCAGGACATCGCCGGCACGGATACGGCCGCCCTTGACCGCGGCGAAGGCGTCTTCCTCGCTTTCGAACACGCGCGCCGGCCCGGCATGGCTGGTGCGGCCGTGGCCGGCCAGCTTGAGGATGCAGCCCTCCGGCGACAGGTTGCCGTAGAGGATGCTGTAGCCGCCGCGCGGCTTGAACGGCGCGTCGACGGGGCGCACTACCTGCTGTCCTTCCGTCGCCGCAGGTGCGGCATCCAGTTCGGCGAACAGGCTGCGTCCGGTGACAGTGGGCGTATCGACCAGCATGCCGCCCTTGCGCAACTCGCGGGCGACGATGGTGGTGCCGCCGGCTGCGGTCAGTTCCACGGCGCTGAACCGGCCGCCGGGCATGAGGTCGGCGATCACCGGGGTGTGCACCGATGCCGGCTCGAAGTCCTCGATGGACAGCGGCACGCGCGCTTCGTTGGCCATGGCCAGCAGGTGCAGCACGGCATTGGTGGAGCCCGCCGTGCCGGCGACCATGCGTGCGGCGTTGTCGAAGGCGGCGCGGGTCATGATGTCGCGCGGCTTGCGGTCGGCTTCCAGGCAGGCCATGGCCAATTCGCCGCAACGGAAAGCGGCGTCGCGCTTGGCCGGGTGTGTCGCCGGAATGTCGTTCAGTCCCACCGGGGACAGCCCGAGCGTGGTCAGCACCATCGCCATCGTGTTGGCGGTGTACTGGCCACCGCACGCACCGGCACCGGGGCAGGCGTGGCGTTCCACCTCATCCAGTTCCGCGTCGTCGATCTTGCCCGCGCCGTGCGCGCCCACCGCCTCGAACACCTGCTGCACGGTGATCGGGCAGCCGTTGTGCGTGCCGTGGTCGATGCTGCCGCCGTACAGCGCCACGCCGGGTATGTTCAGCCGTGCCAGGGCCATGGCCGCGGCGGGGATCGTCTTGTCGCAGCCGCACAGCACCACCATGGCATCCAGGCAATGGCCGTCCACTGCAAGCTCGATGGAGTCGGTGATGATCTCGCGGCTGACCAGCGACGAGCGCATGCCGCTCGTGCCCATGGCGATGCCGTCGGTGACCGCGATGGTGTTGAACTCCACCGGCGTGCCGCCAGCGGCGCGTACGCCGTCCGCGGCCGCCTCGGCCAGGTCGCGCAGGTTGAGGTTGCACGGGGAGACGTTGGACCAGCTGTGCACGATGGCCACCATCGGCCGTGCGATGGCCTCGTCGTCCAGGCCGGTGGCGCGCAGCATGGCGCGTGCCGGGGCCCGGTCCGGACCGGTCTTGATCGCGTCGCTGCGCAGCGTGCGGATGGGGATCTTCTTGGTGTTCACAGGGCCTCCGCTTCGGTATGACAGGCTTCCAGGACAGCGCGGGTCACGTCATGCGTGCTTGCGCTGCCGCCCAGGTCGCGGGTGAGGTTGGCGTGTTCGAGCACGTGGTCCACCGCGGCTTCCACCACGGCGGCCTCGGCGGCCAGGCCGAGCGAGTGACGCAACAGCATCGCGGTGGAGAGGATGGTGCCCAGGGGATTGGCCAGCGACTGCCCGGCGATGTCGGGCGCGGAACCGTGGATCGGCTCATAGACGCCGGCGCCCGGGCCACCCAGCGACGCCGACGGCGACAGGCCCAGCGAGCCGGCCAGCACCGAGGCTTCGTCGGTCAGGATGTCGCCGAACATGTTCTCGGTCACGATCACGTCGTAGTCGGCGGGTCGGGTCAGCAGGTGCATGGCCATCGAATCCACCAGCTGGTGTTCCAGCGCCACGTCGGGATACTCGGCGGCCACACGGGTGGTCACCGAACGCCACAGGCGCGAGGTTTCCAGCACGTTGGCCTTGTCCACCGAGGTGACCTTGCGCCGCCGCGTGCGGGCCAGCTCGAACGCATGGCGCACCACGCGCTCGATCTCCACCACGCTGTAGCGGCATTCGTCCGTGGCGTCCGTCTCGCTGCGCGTCTTCGCACCGAAATAGATGCCGCCGGTGAGTTCGCGGATGAACACCAGGTCTACGCCCTTGGTGCGCTCGGGTTTCAGCGGCGACAGCGCGGCGGTGCGCGGATGCAGTTTCAGCGGACGCACGTTGGCGAACACACCCAGCAGCTTGCGCATGGCCAGCAGGCCCTGTTCCGGGCGCACGGCCGCGTTCGGGTCCGACCACTTCGGGCCGCCCACGGCGCCCAGCAGGATGGCGTCGGCGGCGAGCAGTGCCTCGCGCGTGGCGGGCGGCAGCGGATCGCCGAAGCGATCGATCGCATCGCCGCCGATGGCATGCTCGGTAAAGGTGAATGCATGGCCGAAACGATCGGCGATGGCGGTCAGCACGGCCACGCCGGCGGCGGCCACTTCCGGGCCGATGCCGTCGCCCGGCAATACGACGATGGACGCCTTCATGCCGCTTTCTCCCGGTGGGTTTCGAAGGTGGCGATATCCGCCTCGTGCTGCAGCAGGAAGCCCATCTGGTCAACGCCGTTGAGCAGGCAGTGACGCGAGAAGGCATCCAGGTCGAAACGGGTGATGTCGCCGTCGGGCAGCGCGATGGTGCCCTCGGCGATATCGATCCGCAGTTCGACGCCGGGGTTGTCCAGCAGCCAGCGGTGCTCGGCGGTGCCGACGACGATGGCCAGCAGGCCGTTCTTCAGCGAGTTGCCACGGAAGATGTCCGCGATCTCGCTGGAGATCACCGCCTGGATGCCGTAGTCCAGCAGTGCCCAGGGGGCGTGCTCACGCGACGAGCCGCAGCCGAAATTGTGGCCGGCGACCAGGATGGCGCAGCCGCGTGCTTCCGGCTGGTTCAGGGGGAACGCCGGGTCGTCGCTGCCGTCGGCGGCGTAACGCCAGTCCTGGAAGCAGTGCTTGCCCAGGCCGGTGCGTTCGGTGGTGGTGAGGAAGCGCGCCGGAATGATCCGGTCCGTATCGATGTTTTCGTTGCGCAACACCGCCGTGCGCGAATGCACGTAAGCGAGCGGTCGGCTGGTCTGGCTCATGCGGCAACTTCCTGGGTCATGTAATCGCGGGGATCGGCCACATGGCCGGCGATGGCGGAGGCGGCCGCGACCAGGGGGCTGGCGAGGACAGTGCGGGCGCCCTTGCCCTGGCGTCCCTCGAAGTTACGGTTGCTGGTGGCGACGACGAGCTGGCCCGGCTGGGCGAGGTCGCCGTTCATGGCGATGCACATCGAGCAGCCAGATTCGCGCCACTCGGCGCCGGCGGCACGGAACACCTCGTCCAGGCCCTCGCGCTCGGCATCCCGACGTACCTGCTCGGAACCGGGCACCACCAGCATGCGCACGCCTTCCGCGACCTTGCGACCGCGCAGCAGTCCCGCTGCCGCGCGCAGGTCGGACAGGCGACCGTTGGTGCAGCTGCCCACGAACACCACGTCGACCTTCTCGCCCCACATCGGCTTGCCGGCGGTGACCTGCATGTAGTCGAGCGCGCGCTGTTCCATCGCATCCGCGGCGGCGGGAACATTGCCGTGGATCGGCACCACCATGCCCGGGTGCGTACCGTAAGTGACCGACGGCTGGATCGCCGAGGCGTCGATACGCACTTCGCGATCGTAGGTGGCGCCTTCGTCGGTGGGCAGGTCACGCCATGCGGCGACGGCGCGGTCCCAGGCGTCGCCCTTCGGCACGCGCTCGCGGCCCTTCAGCCAGGCGAACGTGGTCTCGTCAGGGGCGATCAGGCCGGCGCGGGCGCCTGCCTCGATCGACATGTTGCACACCGTCATGCGCTCTTCCATCGACAGGGCGCGGATCGCCTCGCCGGTGTACTCCAGCACGTAGCCGGTGCCGCCGCCGATGCCGATCGTGCCGATCACGTGCAGGATCAGGTCCTTCGCGGTGACGCCGCGCTGCAGGGCGCCGTCCACACGGATGGCGAACGACTTCGGCTTGCGCTGCAGCAGGCACTGGGTGGCCAGCACATGGCCCACCTCGGTGGTACCGATGCCGAAGGCCAGCGCGCCGAAGGCACCGTGCGTGGCGGTGTGGCTGTCGCCGCAGACGATGGTCATGCCCGGCTGGGTCGCTCCCACCTCTGGCCCAGCTACGTGGACGATACCGCGCTGGGGACTGTCCCAACCCATCAGGTCGATACCGAACTCGCGTACGTTGGACTCCAGCTTGACGACCTGCGCTTCGGCTTCCTTGGTGTAGTAAGGACGTTTGCCATCGGCATCGGCCGGCAGCGTCGGCGTGGAATGATCCAGCGTGGCCAGCGTGCGATCCGGGCGGCGTACCTTCAGGCCGCGGGAGCGCAGTTCGTCGAAGGCCTGTGGCGAGGTCACCTCGTGCACCAGGTGCAGGTCGATGTAGAGCACGCCGGGTGTGCTGGCCGTCTCGGCCTTTACCTGATGGCTGTCCCACAATTTGTCGAACAGGGTGCGGGCGCTCATGCGGCGACCCTCCCGTGCTCGGCTTCGGCCACGGCTGACAACCAACCCCAGCGATCGTCGGTGCGGCCGTCGAACAGGCCGAAGAAATCGGCCTGCAACTGGCGGGTGACCGGACCGGGATGGCCGCTGCCGACCGGTTTGCGATCGACGGATCGCACGGCGGTGATTTCCGCGGCGGTGCCGGTCATGAACACTTCGTCGGCGAAGTACAGCATCTCGCGTGGCAGCGGCTGCTCGACCACGTCGAATCCGCGCTCGCGGGCCAGCGTCAGGACGGAATCGCGCGTGATCCCGCACAGGATGGAGGACGCAGCCGGCGGGGTATAGATCGTGCCCTTGCGCACGATGAACAGGTTTTCCCCGGCGCCTTCGCTCAGCAAGCCGTCCGTGCCCAGGGCGATGCCTTCGGCGAAGCCGCCGTTGATGGCCTCGCGCGCGATCAGCTGGCTGTTGAGGTAATTGCCACCGGCCTTGGCGCCGCTGGGGTAGGTGTTCGGCGCCGCGCGGTTCCACGAGGAAACGCAGACATCCACCCCTTTTTCCAGGGCATCGGTGCCATGGTAGGCGCCCCATGGCAGCGCGATGATCGAGACGTCCACCTTGGTATCCAGCGACGGTGCCAGGCTGAAGGTGAATCCGCTACGGAACACGATGGGGCGCACATAGGCCGATTCCAGCCCGTTGGCGGTAATCACCTCGCGACAGGCCTGATTGATGGTGGCGGCGTCATAAGGAATGATCAGGTCGTACACGCGTGCCGAGTGGAACAGGCGCTCGGTGTGTTCTTCCAGACGGAAGTAGCGTGGACCCTCTGGCGTGGCATACACACGGATACCTTCGAACACGGAGGAGCCGTAATGCAGTGCGTGGGCACCGACGTGCACCGTGGCGTCCTGCCAGGATGCGATACGGCCGTTGTGCCAGAGATGTTTCGGGGCTTCCATGGTTCCTCCTCAGGACTCGACCGCGACGCACGCGGCCTGGGTGGGGGTGGGGTTGGGGGGAGTGGTCATCAGGGTGGTCAGGTCGTCGTTGGTGACGGAGCGCTGGCGATCCGCCAGCACCTTGAACCGGTCGAAGACGGCATCGAGCGTCGCTTCGTCCAGGTCGTAATCCAGTTCTTCCAGGCGCTGGCGCAGCGCATGGCGGCCGGAATGCTTGCCCAGCACCAGCGAGGTCTTCGCGCCCACATCCTGCGGCCGCATGATTTCGTAGGTGCCGCGATGCCGGATCATGCCGTGCTGGTGGATGCCGGACTCATGCGCGAAGGCGTTGTCGCCGACGATGGCCTTGTTGCGCGGCACGGTCTGCCCGGTGACTTCTGCCAACAGGCGCGAGGTGGGATAGAAATGGCGGGTGACGATGCCCGTGTCGACCTGGAACAGCGGCCGGCGCGTGTGCAACGCCATGACGATCTCTTCCATGGCCGCATTGCCCGCACGCTCGCCGATGCCGTTGATGGTGCATTCCACCTGCCGGGCACCCGCGGCGACGGCGGCCAGCGAGTTGGCGACGGCCAGGCCGAGGTCGTCGTGGCAGTGCGTCGAGAACACCACTCTGTCTGCGTTTCTCACGTTCTGGCGCAGGTAGGTGAACATGCGCGTGATCTCGTCCGGCGTAACATAGCCCACGGTGTCCGGTGCGTTGAGGATGGTGGCACCTGCCTCGGCAGCCACCGAAAAGATCTCGGCCAGGTACTCCGGCTCGGTGCGCAGGGCGTCTTCGGCGGAAAACTCCACCTCGTGGGCGAGTGCCTTTGCCCTATGGATCGCCGCGGCGGCGATATCGATCACTTCCTGCTTGCTCTTGCCCAGCTTGTATTCGCGGTGCAACGGGCTGGTCGACAGGAACAGGTGGATGCGGGCATGGTTCGCGCCTTCCAGCGCGCGGCCCGCGCTGTCGATGTCACCTGCCTGGCACCGCGCCAGCGCGGCCACCGTGGGTGCCTTCAAGGCGCGGGCGATCTCGGCCACAGCGGCAAAATCGTCGGGCGAGGCCTGGGGGAAGCCGGCCTCGATGATGTCCACGCCAAGCTCTTCCAGGGCATGCGCCATGCGCAGTTTCGCGCGCCGATCCATCGAGAAGCCGGGGGCTTGCTCGCCGTCGCGCAAGGTGGTGTCGAAGATACGCACGCGGTCGCCTACGTCGCTCTCGATGGTGTCGTTGCTGCCCTGGGTTGCTGGATTCATGTCTGGCTCCGCTCGTGGAAGAGGCGGGTCGGGGGCAATAAAAAACCCCGCATCCGTTGCCGGGTGCGGGGTTCTTCAGGAGTCTTCAGGTTTTGCTTATTTCACCTGGACACTTGCCCTCAGCCCGCACCTCCGCAGGTAATAAGTACAAGGCTAAGGAGAAGGAGGCCGCCACCGAGACGCAGCTTGCCGTCTACCGCCGGGAGGCGGGACAGGTCAAAGCGGCCATGGGTGGTGCGCTGCGTCATGCGATCGAACGTATGCCAGTTCGGATCGTCGTGTCAACACTTTCGGATGAAACATTCTTGCGCGGATGTTTGGACGGCTAGACGCCCGTGGCTGTGGTCCGTTGCGTCCAGGCCCGTGGGAATGCGGCCTGCGACGAAGTGGTATGCCCTCGAAAATGAGAAAAACGGACAACTTTTCGGAGTGTGACGGGCATCGCACGGGCCGCATTGACCGTGCGGATTTCCGCCTACCAGAATGGCCACGTTCCTACGATGTCTCCCAAAGGATGATTCCATGACCAAGCAACGGACGGTCGGAGCGCGCAGCATGGCGCGGCTCACGGCATGCACCTTCCTCGCCATGTCTCCGCTGGCCCAGGCGGACGACGCACCGCCACCTTTCGCCGAGTACCGCGCCGCCGGACAGTATTATCGCGATCCAGCCGAGGCCTCGATGCGCGCCATGTGGCAGGACTGCGACAACAACGGCTACCTGCAATGCCAGTTGCTGGTGGTTCGTACCACCGACTCGGGCTACGACTACATCTACCAGTACCTGCACGATCGCCCCGGGGGTGACGCCGAGTGGATGCGCTTCGAAGACGGCGGCCCCGGCGTGTATTCCTGCCCGGTGGGCTTTTCCCTCTATCAGATCGCTTTCGGCATGCCGCTGGGGCCCTATGCCAACCGCAGTATCGATCTGGGCGGCCCGTTTCCGGTGTATTGCCAGGCGGACGGGCATCCGTCCGCGCGCGCGCCCCGGATGGCCATCGTCGATACCTTCGACAAGGGCGAACTGACCGTCCGCGAGGTGACCGAGGGCGAGCGGACGGTGCGCTGGACGGTCACCCCGGACACCGATGGCCGGCGTGTACAGGCGATGTCCACCTTCGGTACGTCCAGTTTCCTGGTCAGCGACGACCGGGTCGTCGTCGTCGACGATGCGGTGACGCTGGTCTACGCCGCGGACGGCACGCTCGAGGCGGCGCGTGGTGCGGATGGCACCTCGATCGACCGCCAGGGTCGCTACGACCCCGAGGGGCGGCTGGATTCGCTTCTTCGTCGCGCGATCCTTACCCTGCCGGCGTCGTCGTCCACCGGCGCCCTGGGCGCCGTGAACCGCGCCAGCGAAGCGATCAGGGCGCTGCTGGACAACCCCGCGCCCTGACACGTACGGGTGGGCGGATATCGACGGTGCGGATCCGTACGGGTGACGGATCCGCACAATAAGGGCGTAGGAGCGCACGCCCGTGCGCGAACCCTCACCGTAGCAAAGGCGATCGATGCCCTCCCCCACAGCCATGCGAGCGTTTCCGTGCGCCCGAAAAGCGAATACCGGATGCACGGAAGCGCTCGCCCGTTCGAGCGGGTGGCTTCATTCGCCTCGGTTTAAGGCTGAGGGTTCGCGCACGGGCGTGCGCTCCTACCCACCCCACCCCCCCGGCAGCGGGTATTCGCGGTGCCCGGGTTGCGGGTGTGCCCTGCGTTAGCCATGCGCCCACTGGCGTAGCCAGTCGGCGAACAGGCGGCTGTCGGCGGCCAGCGGTTCGGCGTGGGCTTCGCGCGCGAGCATCGCGTCCAGTGCTTCGGGCACGGCGACGAGACGACCGATCAGGGGTTCGACCACGCTCTCGAATTTGGTGGGGTGCGCCGTGGCCGCCAGGGTCCACGCGCGACGATCGCCCGCCAGGCGCAGGCGCTCGAACACGCGCATGGCGGTGGCCGTGTGCGGGCAGAACACCTCGCCGTCGTTGGCGGCATGCCGGCGGATCACGTCGCGGATCTGGGCATCGTCGACGCCCTCGGCATGGCCGTGGACCCGCGCCGCGTCTTCGCTACCGAACAGGTGGACCAGGCGCTCGAAGTTGCTCGGCGCGCCCACGTCCATGGCATTGGCGATGGTGGGTACCGCATCGCGAGGGTGATACGGCTGGCCGCCGAAGAAGGCCGGCAGGGTGTCGTTGGCATTGCAGGCGAAAACCACCTCGCCCAGGGGCAGCCCGATCTGCCGAGCCCACAACGCGGCCACGGCGTTGCCGAGGTTGCCGGTGGGCACGATGGTGTTCATCGGTTCGTCCGCATGGATGGCCGCATGGCCGAAGTACGCCATCTGCGGCAGCAGGCGGCCCAGGCTGATGCTGTTGGCGGAGGACATCGGCACGTCCGCCTGCAGGGCGGGATCGCCCAGCGCGGCTTTCACCAGTCGCTGGCAATCGTCGAAACTGCCCTCGACGCGCAGCGCGCGCACGTTGCCGCCGAAGCTGCCCAGCTGGTGGGCCTGGCGCGGCGAGACACGGTTGTCCGGATAGAGGATGGCGACGCGCACGCCCGGCAGGTTGTGGAATGCCGCGCCCACGGCCGCGCCGGTATCGCCCGAGGTGGCGACCAGGATGGTCAGCGGGCGGTCGCCTTCGCGACGCAGGCGGCTGAGGCAGGCGGCGAGAAACCGCGCGCCGAAATCCTTGAAGGCGGCCGTCGGCCCGTGGAACAGCTCCAGCACGTGCGCGCCGTCGATCGGCAAGGCCCGGCGTGGCGCCGGAGACGCGAAGGCATCGGCGCAAATGGCCGGTAGCGCCGCTTCCAGCGGATCGCCCGCGAAAAAGGGCCGCAGCATCCACGACGCGGTATCGGCCAGCGTGCCATCGCGCGGTGGCGGCGACACCGAGGGCATGGCGTCCGGGACATACAGACCGCCGTCGGGTGCGATGCCTGCAGCGATCGCATCGCTCAGGCGAACGGGCGCGGCACCGTCGCGCGTGCTGACGTAGCGCATGGTCACAACACCCTCGCCGCGGGGCCATCCACCGGTGCCACCAGCACGTCGCTGTCGTGGCCGGTGGCGGCGAACGCCGCGCGCATGGACTGTGCCGCGGCCTGTGCGGAGGCGCGATCCTCGAACCAGCCGAACACGCTGGGTCCCGCGCCGGAGATGCTGGCCCCGAGGGCGCCGTGGTCCAGGGCGGCCTGCTTGACCTGCGCAAAGCCGGGGATCAGCGGAGCGCGGCGCGGCTCGACCAGCACATCGGACAGGCCTTCACGAACGAGGGCGGCATCGCCGCGATAGCAGCCTGCCAGCACCAGGGCCAGATGGGCGCTCTGCGCGACGAATTCGCCCAGGGCGTAGTGCCCGGCCAGTGCGGCGCGCGCCCGGCGCGTTTCCAGCACCACATGCGGATGCACCAGCGCGCAGTGCCATGCCGCCGGCACGGGAATGCGCACCAGGCGTGTGTGGGTGGACAGCACCAGACCGCCCAACAGCATCGGCCCCAGGTTGTCGCCGTGTCGGCTGCCGCTGGCCACCACCTCGCCGTCCAGCGCGAACGGATAGAGCGCCTCGTGGGGCAGCGGCTCGTCCAGCAGGGCGTTCGCGGCCACCAGCGCGGCGACACACGACGCGGCCGAGCCGCCCATGCCCGAGCCGAGTGCGATGCCCTTGTGCAGCGTGAGCTCGAAACCGAAGGGCAGGCACAGGGCATGCATCATCGACAGCAGCGCGGCGCCGGCGGTGTTGTCCGCGGCGGCCAACGGCAGGTCGGTGACCACGCCATGGATGGCGGCGATGCGCACCTCACGCTCGGCGATGCGGCGCACCTCGGCGCGATCGCCCGCGCCGGCCACGCTGTGGCCCAGGATATCGAAGCCGATGCCGACATTGCCGACACTGGCATAGGCCTCCGCCACCGCGACATCCGCGCGGGCCAGAGGCGAGGAATCTTCGTTCAGCATGCGCACCGTTTTACTCCCATGGCGCCGGCCACGCGCAGCAGGTCCGTGAACACCGCGGCGGCCGTGACTTCGGGGCCGGCACCCGGCCCCTGGACGACCAGCGCATTGTCGCAGTAACGGCGCGTGGCGAAACGCAGCACGTTGTCGGTCAGTTTCGAATGGGCGAAGGCGTGGTCCGCCTCGACCACCTGCACGCCGACGGTGGCGCGACCGCCGTCCAGCCGGGCGACATGGCGCAGCACACCGCCTGCCGACCGGGCATCGGCCAGCAGCGTGGCCATCGGGGCATCCATCAGCGCGAGCTGGTCCATGAAGGCCTCGCGGGAGGCCTCGGCCAGCTCCGCGGGAATCAGGCTGCGCACGGCCACATCCTCCAGCGACAGCGCCAGGCCGGCCTCGCGGGCGAGGATGACCACCTTGCGTGCCACGTCCATGCCGGACAGGTCGTCGCGCGGATCGGGCTCCGTATAGCCCATGGCGTGCGCCTCGCGCACCAGCGCCGAGAACGGCACGGAGCCGTCGAACCGGTTGAACAGCCAGGCCAGGGTGCCGGATAGCATGCCCTCGACGGCGGTCAGCTCGTCGCCCGTGTCGATCATGTCGCGTAGCGTCTGCACCACCGGCAGGCCGGCGCCCACCGTGCCCTCGTAATACAGGTGGGCGCCACTGGCCTCGGCCGCGGCGCCGATCCGTCGCCAGCGTTCCAGCGGGCCACTGGCCGCGCGCTTGTTGGGCGTGACCACATGGATGCCGGCGCCCAGCCAGCCGGCGTAGTGATCCGCTACCCGGTCGCTGGCACTACAGTCCGCCAGGATGGCCACATGGCTGCCGTCGCCGGCGACATAGGCCGCGAATTCGTCCAGTTCCACCGGGCGCCAGGTCTGGGCGCCGTGCTGCCGCGCGTTGAGGGCGTCATCGTCGCAGTCCAGCCACATGTGGCGGCTGTCGCTGACGCCGCGCAGGCTGAGTTCCAGGTTGAAGTCGCGACGCAGGCGCGGTGCGGCGGCGCGTAGCTGGTTCAGCAGTGCGCTGCCGACCTTGCCGGGTCCGACGACGCCCACATGCACGACGAGGGGCTGGACGGCGGCGCGTACGGGCGCGGCACGTAAGGGCGAGCGGGGTAAAGCGACAGCGATGGACACGATCGAAGCCTCCGGTAAGAGGCCCTTGGTCACATCAGGAGGGAGGGTGTCGGCTGGAAGTTCCGGCGCCGGTCCCGTCCTGCGGGAGGTCGGGGCCGGCAGCGACAAGAACTAGGCGCGCGCGAACTCCGATCCTCCGACCATGGTAATGGTCGTCGTCGTTGTAGTCGCGGTGGTAGTCACGGACGCACGCGTGCCGGCCGTGGAGGCCGTAAGGAAACGCAGCGCGGGCGCGAGGGAAGACATGAGCCCGACGTTATGCCCGCGTGATAGCGGCTGTCAAGCGGTTTGAATCGGGTTTCCACCCGCCATCGTGGCGGGTGGAAACCGGGGCACGCACCTTCAGCGCTTCGACAGATCCAGCGCGTACACCGCCGTGCCGTCGCCGTTGTCGTGCACCTGCGTGATCGCCAGGCCCTGGGCTGTCGCCACGTCCTGCTTGCCGGATGCGGCGGTAAAGGTCACCGGGCCCTTCGTCTTGACGCGCACGAAGTGCCACGAGCGCGGGTCGACTTCCTTGCCGGTGATCATCTTCTTCGCCTGGATCCAGCGGATCACCACCTCGCGGTTGCCGTCGGGTGCGTTCAGTACCACGGACTCGCCATTCATGCCCGGGAACTCGCCGCCACCGTTGGCGCGATAGCTGTTGGTCACCACGATGAAGGACTGGTCGGCGCGGATCGGCTTGCCCTTGTAACGCAGGTCGCCGATGCGTTGCCCTTCCGGCTGGGTGACGTCGATGGTGTAGGTGATGCCACCCTGCATCTGGTCGAAGTTGTACGGCACCAGCTTGCCCGTGAGCGTCTGCTCCTCCTCCTTCGTCGGATCGATGCGGTTGAAACGCGTGGCCGATTTTTCGAGCCACGCCTTCACCGCCGCACCGTCGATCTTCACCGCCGCCAGCGTGTTCGGATAGAAGTACAGATCGGCCGCGTTGCGGATCGTCATGGGGCCCTTCGGCACGTCCGTGTAGTCGTCGGGGCCGCCGAAGCCGGTACGGAAGGCGGAGGCCGCCGAGATCACAGGTATGTCCTTCAGTTCCGGATGCGCGCGGGCGATCTCGTCGCGTGCGTAGTCGGCCTGGGCGGCGTTGACCACCGCCAGTGCGCTCATGTTGCCTTCGTCGGCGAAGTAGCTGGTCAGGTCGTGGTCGGTGGCGCCGATCGGCGTGTTGACGTAAGCCACCGCGGCCTCGTGGGCCGGCATCACGATGGGTGCGATGGTGGGATCGACGGGCACGCACTCGTTCTTCTTCGGGCAGATCGGCCGGACCTGGCTGTGGCTCTTGTCCTTCTGCACCACCCAGCGGCCGTTCTCGCGTGTCAGCGTCATGTTGATGACGCCCAGGTCCTTGCCGAAGAAGCCGCCCATGACGGCGGGCACACCGCGCACGATGCCGCGCTTCGCGTCCACGTCCTTCATGCCCATGTAACGCGGCCCCGGGAATTCGGTATGCGAATGGCCGAGCAGCAATGCGTCGATGCCGGGAACGCCGGCGAGGTACCAGCCGCCGTTCTCCATCTGCGGCGTGTACGGCGCGGTGTTGAGGCCGCCATGCAGGATGGCGACGACCAGGTCGGGCTTCTGCGCCAGCACCTCCGGCATGTAGCGCTGCGCGGCTTCCACCACGCCGTCGACGGTGACCTTGCCCTGCAGGTTGCGCTTGTCCCAGTCGAGGATGGGCGGCGGGGTGAAACCGATGATGCCGATGCGCAACGTGGTTGGCACGGTCTTGCCGTCGGCGGTTTTCACCTCGACCGTCTTGCTCACGATCGTCCACGGCTTGAAGATCGGCTGCTTGTCGCGAGCGCTGTAGACGTTGGACAGCACCAGCGGAAACTTCGGACCGGCGCACGCCGCGGGCTTCACCCCGTCCACGTTCATCGGCGTGTTGGTCACCTGCGCGAGGAAGGGCAGGCCGTAGTTGAATTCGTGGTTGCCAGCGGTGCCGCCGTCGTAGCCGATCGCGTCCATGGCCGCGTAGATGCCCAGTTCCGTGTCGCAGCCCACCGGCTTGACCATCGCCTGGTAGTCGGCCAGCACCGAACCCTGGATGGTATCGCCGCTGTCGAACAACACGGTGTTGGGAAACTCCTTGCGTGCCTGCCGGATCAACGTGGCCAGGCGCTCGTAGCCGAAGCTGGGGTCGTTTTTCTGCTTGTAGTAGTCGTACGAAAGGATGTTCGAATGGATATCGGTGGTTTCGAGGATCGCCAGATCCAGCGTCGAACCGTTCGCGACGCTGCCGGAACGGGGCGTGACGGTATCGGCTTTCTGCGCCGTGGTGCAGCCGGCGAGCAGGGCGGCCGAGAGCGTGGCCAGTGCGAGGGACTTGAGCATCGGAAAGGTCCGTGTGGAATCGGGAGTGCGGTCGGCACGCTAGCAGAAACGCGGGCGGTCAGGGCAGGTGCTCGGCCCTGGCCTGGTCGAAATACGTGTAGACCTTGCCGTTATCGTCCAGCTGCTTGGTCTTCAGCACGAAGCGATAGGCCGAGCGCTGCATCGCGCTGCCGTCCACGCGGCGCACGTCCAGCCCGTGCGCGGTGTCGGTGGTGACATCCACCGGGCGGACACTCAGCCGGCCGGCCTCATGCCCTTCGAGTGCCTCGCGCAGGACGCGCCCGTCCGGACTGCCCAGTTTCACGCCCAGCACGGCGGCCAGCGTGGGTGCGAGGTCGACGTTGCCGCTGGGCAGTTCGCTGCGCAGGCCCTTGTGGAAATCCGGCCCGCTGGCCAGCAGCAGGTTGTGCACGTCGATGGGGCTGAAGCTGCCGTGCATGCCGCGCTCGTTGGACATGCTGGTGTATTCGGTGCCCTTGAAGCCCTGCACCGTCGCTTCCGGATCGAAGTCGTAGCTGACCACGATGTCGGGCGAGCGGGTGTTTTCCAGGTGCACGGTAGCCAGCGGCAGCGTGCCGGGAATCTTCCCGTAGCGCGCGTCGACGAAGATGGCACCGAACATCTCGTGGCCCTGCAGGAAGCGCACGGCGTCCACGATGCGGTTGCGATCGTGCGAGGGCAGGTAGAGGTATTCGCTGCCGCCGTTGGGTGCGAGGACGAACGCCTTCCCCGCGCCGTCGGCGGGCAGCTTGTACGACGGCGTGGTGTACGGGCCCGGCTTGCCGCAGACGCGACCGTCGTCGTCGAAGCGGGTGGGTCGCAGCTGCGTGCCGTCGGCCTTCACACCGGCCATCACCGGCGCATAGATGCAGCCCATGCCGTCGAAGGCGGGCAGCCCGGCACGAGTCATTTCGTCAGCCAGGCGAATCGCGCCCGCGCTGGAGAAACCCCATTCCGGATCGATGCGTCCGACCCGCCCATCGGCGATCTGCCGCAGCGGGAAAAGATCCGCCGGGCCGGCGACGTTGCTGTGGGCGTGATCGGAGACGATCACCAGGTCGGTGTCGGCCGCCATGCCGAGGGTTTGCAGCCGATCCTGCAGCTGCCCCAGCAGCTCGTCCTGCGCTCGCAGCGCCAGGTGGAAGTTCGGTGAGCCGACGCCGTAGGCATGCTGCGTGGCATCCGGGTTGCGTAGCCACACGAAGCTCACGTCGGGCTTCTCGACCGGCAGCACGTAGTCAAGGAAGGCCTTCATCAGGAACGCGTTGGAGGGCGTCGGCGGCGCACCGGCACCATCGGACGCATCCGAGGTGAAGCCGTCCTTCAGCGTTACCAACGGCAGCTGCGCGGTGGGCGTGCCGTTGTCCGGCTCCAGGTGGAAGTGGTCGGGATCGTACGCATGCACCGTGTTGGCCGGCAACGCGAACCCGGCGCGCTGCAGCTTCTGCGCGAAGGCCAGCGGCAGTGCCACGTTCTCGTCGAGGATCAGGCCGCCCTCGTGGATGTCCTGGAGGAAGGCCGGGCCCGATTTGCCGACCACGGCCGTTTTCAGCCCGGCCTTGCGCGCCCGTTCCAGCAGGGTCGGTGCCTGCAGCAGGTCGTGATGCCAGTGGTCGTCCAGGTCGCGCAGGATCGCGTAGTCCTCGGTGAAGACCGGCGCCGCGAAGTCCACCGGCACCCCCTTGGCATCGGCGCCGCTGGCGCCGGACGCCCAGAAGCGGTTGCCGAAGAAGCCGATGGTGCCGGGGAACGAGCCGGTCGCGAAGCTGGACGCGTTGACCATGGTGAAGGTCGGGTACGTGGAGTGGTTGTCCGCGAAGAACGTGCCTTGCCTCGCCAGTGCCGCAAGGTGCGGCGTGTCGTCCTCGCTGATGGCATCCGGCCGCATGCCGTCCCAGACGAACACGATGACGCGATGCGCCGCGTGGGCCTGCATGGCCAGCACGGCCAGGGGAAGGGCGACGAGTCGGGCGAGTGGATGCATGGATCGGTTCCGCGTGAGGGTAAAACGGGCCATGGTGAGGCGTGCGTGTTGCAATATCGGTACCGCGCCGCGGCGTGACGATCGTCACCGTGCGCGGCACCGTCTTGGTTTCGTAAGAAAATGTACACAGTGCGCGGTCACGCTTGGCGGCTTCCTCCGTTCGACGAGCCACCATCGATGAAGCCCTGCCGCAGCGCCCTGTTCCTCGCCCTTGCTTCCGCCTTTGCCATGCAGGCCCATGCGGACGACACGCCGCCGCCGAAAACCCAGGACCTGGACGCGGTATCCGTGATCGGCCAGGGCGAGACGCGTCAGGTGCAGCGCATCGTGCCCGACGACCAGAAAGTGCTGCCGCCCGGCACCAGCCCGCAGAAGATCCTCAATCGCCTCCCCGGTGTGTCCGTGCAGTCCAACGACGCGTTCGGTGCCAACGAGGAGTCGCAGACGATCACCCTGCGCGGTTTCAACGCCACGCGCCTGGGCTACACGCTGGACGGCCTGCCCTTGGGCGACAACGCCTACGGCAACTACAACGGCCTGAACATCGCGCGCGCCCTGATCGCCGAGAACATGGCCACGGTGGAATTGTCCGAGGGCATCGGCGCGCTGGGCACCGCGTCCACTAGCAACCTGGGCGGCGCCATCCAGTATTTCTCGGCCGACCCGTCGAAGACCTTTGGCGGCAAGGTGGCGCAGACCTTCGGCAGCGACCATAACCGCCGCACGTATGTCCGCCTGGATTCCGGTGACTACAAGGGTTTCTCCATGTACCTGTCCGGCGCGAGGGCCGATGCGGACATGTGGGCGCAGCCCGGTTCGAAGACGGACACCAAGCAGTTCAACGGCAAGGCCGTGTACGAGTTCGGCGACGGCAATCGCATCACCGGCTTCGCCGATACCTCGCGCACCTCGCAGGCCGATTACGCCTACCTGTCCAAGAGCGGGTTGCAGCGTGGCCTGGGCTGGGACTGGAACCTGTACGCGCCGGACTGGAACCGCGCGCTGGCCGCGGCGTACTGCGCACCGGTCTACACCAAAGGCGGCGTGAAGGATCCGCGCTGCGGTTTTTCCGGTGGCGTGGACAACATCGACGATGCCTACTACCAGAGCCGCGCCCTGCGCCGTGACGACCTGTACTACCTGGCCGGCGATTTCGCCGTGGCCGACGGTGCCACGCTGCACACGCAGGTGTATCACCACGAGAATGCCGGCCAGGGCCACTGGTGGTCGCCGGGCCAGCGCTCCAACCCCGGCACGGCCGAGGAACTGCCGATCTCCATCCGCAGCACCAACTACACGATCAACCGCAACGGCGCCATTGCGTCGCTGGCGTGGGACCTGGGTGGCCACCATGTCGAAGGCGGCGTGTGGTACGAGAAGAACGACCACCATGTCGAGCGCAATTTCTATTACATCGACGGGCCGGTCAGCGACAACTATTACCTGTCGGGCCCGGATCGCCGCCTGTTCTCCCAGGACTATACGATCACCACCCGGCAGGCCTACCTGCAGGACAGCTTCAAGGCCATGGACGATCGGCTCACCGTCGACTTCGGCGTCAAGAGCCCGCACACCACGATGAAGGCGGTGGAAGGCCCGGGCGTGGAAAGTCCCTATGCCAATGGCACCCTGAAGGCGGACAAGGCGCTGCTGCCGCAGGCGGGCCTGGCCTTCCAGCTGGCGCCGGGCCAGGAGCTGTTCCTGTCGTACGCGAAGAACATCGCCGCGTTCCAGGGCGGCGGTGCCGGTGGTCCGCTGGCGGTGGGGCAGGCCGCGTTCGACGGCTCGAAGTCCGACCTCAAGCCCGAGCAGTCGCGCTCGATCGACGGCGGCTTCCGCAGTGTCGGCCAGGCGTACGAGGCGTCCGTGGCGCTGTACGACGTGAAGTTCGACAACCGCCTGCTGTCGCTCAACCCGTGCTCGAGCATCGAGCAGGGCACGCGGCCGGGCTGCAACACCGCGTTCGTCAACGTGGGTTCGGTGTCCAGCCGCGGCGCGGAGTTCACGTTCATCTGGAAGCCGATCCGCGGTTTCGAGTGGTACAACTCGGCCTCGTTCAACACCTCGAAATACGACGACAACTACGTAGCCAACGGCGTGGTCGTGCCGGTGAAGGACAAGACCACGGTGGATACGCCCAAGCGCATGTTCGCCAGCGAAGTCAGCTACACCTATGGCCCGTGGTCGGCCAGCCTGCGTGGCAAGTACACCGGCAAGCGCTACTACACGTATACCAACGACCAGAGCGTGGCCGGCGCCACGGCGTTCGACTTCGGCGCGGCCTATGCGTTCGGCGCGATGGGCAGCCTGAAGGCGCTGACCCTGGCGCTCAACGTCACCAACCTCACCGACCATCGCTACGCCAGCAACCTTTCCGCGTTCGGGGCGACCGACGCGCAGGGCCGCTCGCTCGCCTTCCACGCCAGTGCACCGCGGCAGACCTTCGTCACCCTCTCGGCGGATTTCTGATGAAGGCGCTTGTTCTATCCTCGTGCGCCCTGGTCCTGTTGCTTGGAGCGCTGCCGATGTCCACGCCCGCCGCCCCGGTCCCTGCCGTCGCCCCGGCCGCGCCGATCGCCGCCAGGGTGCTCGTCATCGGCCATCGTGGAGCCAGCGCGCTGCGCCCCGAGCACACGCTGGCCTCCTATGCCGTGGCCATCGCGGATGGCGCCGACTTCGTCGAGCCCGACCTGGTCTCCACGAAGGACGGTGTGCTGGTGGTCCGGCACGAGAACGAGATCGGCGGCACCACCGACGTGGCGTCCCATCCGGAGTTCGCGGCGCGCCGCACCACCAAGGTGGTGGACGGCGAGACGATCACCGGCTGGTTCACGGAGGACTTCACCCTTGCCGAGCTGAAGACGCTGCGGGCACGCGAACGCCTGGCGGAGATCCGCAAGGCGAATACGGCCTACGACGGCCAGTTCACCGTGCCCACCTTCGAGGAGATGATCGAGTTCGTCGCTGCCGAAGCCTCGGCCCGGCACCGCGTGATCGGCCTGATTCCCGAGATCAAGCACGCCACCTATTTCCACGGCATCGGCCTGCCGATGGAGGACAAGCTGCTGGCGATGCTGGCCGCCCATGCCTATACACGCACGGCGCCCGTGGAAATCCAGTCGTTCGAGGTGGGCAACCTCCGCTACCTGCGCGGCAAGCTGGGCAAGCGCCATCCGAACATCCGCCTCCTCCAACTCATGGACGCGCCGGACAAGCACCCGGCCGACGATGCCTCGCTGACCTACGGCGCCATGATGACGCCGGCGGGGCTGAAGACGGTGGCCGGGTACGCGGATGCCATCGGGCCGTCCACGCGCAGCATCATTCCGCTGACGAAGGACGGCCGACTGGCGCCGGTGGCGCCGCTGGTGCACGACGCCCACGCGGCCGGACTGGAAGTGCACCCGTACACCTTCCGGCCGGAAAACCACTTCCTGGCGGCCGATTTCCGCGACGCTGGCGCCGACGCGGCGCGCAACGAGGCTGGCTCGGTGGCGGAAATCCGCGCCTACCTGGCCACCGGCATCGATGCGTTCTTCACCGACGATCCGGCGCTGGGGCGCAAGGCAGTGGACGCTCACTGAGGCCGTTTGCCTGACAGACATCGGTGGATTGCCCCGCTATGATCCCGGCTCAGCCAGTCATAAGGGATTATCCGATGTCATTAGCCAGGTTCCTCCGGCACAAGTCCGTTGAGCAATTGCAGGCCGAAGTGGGCCAGCGCAAGGACTTCAGGCGCGTGCTGGGGTTGTGGCAGCTCACCGCCATCGGTATCGGCGGCATCATCGGCGTGGGCATTTTCGTACTGGCCGGCCAGCAGGCGGCGCTCAACGCGGGCCCGGCCGTGGCCCTGAGCTTCATCATCGCGGGCTTCGGCAGCGCGTGCGCGGCGCTGTGCTACGCGGAGTTCGCCGGCCTGATACCGGTCACCGGCAGCGCCTATACCTATGGCTACGCCGTGCTCGGCGAGGGCGCGGCCTGGATCATCGGCTGGGACCTGCTGCTGGAATACGCCCTGGTGGTGGCGGTGGTCGCCATCGGCTGGTCCGGCTACGTGCAGGTGTTGCTGGCCTCGGCCGGCGTGCACCTGCCGGAGTGGGCGCAGAAGAGCATGAGCGCCGACACCATGGCCTACTACTGGCAGCAGGCCAAGCTGGGCATGGGCCTGTCCGTCAGCCAGCCCCTGCCGGGTCCGACGGACGGGCATCGCTTCAACCTCATCGCCGCCGGCATCTCGTTGTTCGTCGCCGTCCTGCTCTCGGTCAAGACCGAGTGGGGTGCGCGCCTGAACACGTTCATCGTCGGCATCAAGGTGATCGGCGTGGCGCTGGTCATCGGCGTGGGTGCGTTCTTCATCAACACGGCGAACTGGCAGCCGTTCATCCCCGAGCGCATCGTCGATGCCAAGGGCATCGGCCACTTCGGCTGGCAGGGCGTGCTCACCGGTGCCAGCGTGGTGTTCTTCGCCGTGTTCGGCTACGACACCCTGACCACCGCGGCCGAGGAAGCGCGCGACCCGCAGCGCGACCTGCCGCGCGCGGTGTTGTTGTCGCTCGCCGTGGCCATGGTGCTGTATATCGCGGTATCGCTGGTGCTCACCGGCATCGTGCCCTACGGCACGCTCGACGGCGAGGCCTCGGTGTCGGACGCGTTCAACGCCATCGGCCTGCCCTGGCTCAGCAACGTCATCGCCGTGGCGGCCGTCATCGGCGTGATCAGCGTGCTGTTCGCCTTCATGCTCGGTGCCGCGCGCATCTGGTTCGCGCTGGCACGCGATGGCCTGCTGCCGGCCTGGTTCGCCCGCGTGCACCCGCGCTACGGCACGCCGGCCCGCCCGACCATGATCCTGGGCATCTTCACCGCCGTGGTCGCCGGCTTGCTGCCCATCGGCGAGGTGGCCGAGCTGGTCAACATCGGCACGCTCAGCGCCTTCATCCTGATCTGCGCATCGGTGCTGGTGCTGCGCGTGCGCAAGCCGGATCTGGAGCGCAAGTTCCGTACGCCGGCGGTGTGGTTCGTCGCGCCGCTGGGCATCCTGTTCTCGCTCGCGCTGATCTGGGGCCTGCCGGCTATCACGTTCGAGCGCTTCGCGATCTGGATGGCGCTGGGCCTGATCGTCTACTTCACCTATGGCATGAAGCACAGCAAGCTCAATCGCGACTGAGCCTCTGGGGCATCCTTTCCCCGTCAGGAGTGAGGCGCATCGACACCATCGTTACGCTGGTCGAGCGCCCTCCTGACGGAGTCGGGGTAGCGTCAATAGTCGTAATTGACGCTGAGCCGCACATACCGCGGCTGCTGCACCGAGGTCGGCGTGCCGTACAGCGGATTGCCCAGGTTCGGGCTCTGCTCCGAGTTGGGGAAGATGCCGATCGTGTGCTGCTCGTTCAGCGCGTTGAACACGTTGGCGTTGAACGCCAGCTTCGCATCGGCGAAGGCCGGCCGGTAAGTCACGCCCAGGTCCACCTGGCGCACCCACGGCAGGCGCCCGTGGCTTCCCGGAGGCGACGGCAGCCCGTTGCAGAAGTGGTAGCTGTTGCCGTAGCCGGCCGGGTCGGTACGATCCGGGCCGAAGTAGCCCAGGCAGGGTTTTGGCGCGCCGGAGATCATGCTCAGGTTGCCGCTGACCAGCCACTCGGGACTGAACTGGTAATACCCGAACAGCTTCAGCTGGTGCTTGTGGTCGTTGTTCTGCACGCCGTTGGTGTTGACCATGATGTACGCGTTGTCCCAGTCCTGGGTGGTCGACACCGCGGTCTGCCCGGTGCCGCGCGATTCCCGGTAGAGATCGGAACGCAGCTGGCCCTCGGTGTTGCCGTAGCTGCGTGAGAACGTATAGCTGAGCTTGCCGTACCAGCCATCGGCGAACGGATGCTCCAGGAAGGTTTCCAGTGCGTAATAGCGCCGCTTGAGGCGATCGAAACCGAACTCCGCGTTGGAGAGCGGCACCTGCACGTAGTTGCCGCCGGTGTCCACCAGGTTGAACGTGTTGGCCTTGCCGGGGTTGAACAACCAGCAGCTGACCGGGTTGCTCTGGTCGGTCACGTCGTAGCCCAGCGAGGTGGCCTTGGCCAATACCACGTCGATGTCGCAGTAGTCGTCGATCGCGTTGCGCAGGATACGCTGCGTGGCCTTGGCGCCGTAGACCCAGTTCGTGCCCAGCGTCTTGGTGAAGCCGAGGATGAATTCGTCCTGGTATTCCGATTTCAGTCCCTGCGTGCTCACCGTTTTCGGATCGGGCAACTGGCCGAAGGTGTTGTTGGCCGATACGGGGGGCGAAAGCGCGGTGAGGCCGGTCGGTGTGCCGTCCGCGGCGATGCCGCCGTAGGTGAAGTACTGCGATGTGCCCAGCGCTCCGCCGGCCGCATTCAACGCCGGGTTCAGCGGCAGGCCGAGGTAGTAGCGCCCCGCGTTCGCGTAGACCTTGAACGTCGCGTCGCCGAATACATCCCAGCTGGCACCCAGGCGCGGCGCCCATTGCGGCTTGTGCTGGGTGATGAAGGCATCGCCGTTGGCGTTGAAATTCTGGAACTGGTCGTTACGGATACCCGCGGACAGCAGCCACTGGTCGTTGACCTGCCATTTGTCCTCGATGTATTGCGCGCGCTGCGTGGAGCGCACGGTGGCCAGGCTGCTGCTGATGTTCCGGATCACGTAGTAGCCGCCGGCGCCATTGGGAAAGCCGGCGGTGGCAGGCACGCCCAGGCCGGTGGAGATGGGGGTGTTCGGATCGGCCACACCGTATTCCCAGGAGTAGCCGGGCCCGGAGGTGACGCTGCCCTGGTCGATCGCCGTGCCGGTCTGGTTGTCGATGCCGGCGGTGATCGTGTGGTCGCCGATCTTGTAGGTGATGTCGAAACGCGTATTGGTGGTGCGACCGCCGCGGCCGGAGGGTGTCAGGCTGGCCACGGTCTGGCTGTTGCCGCGTGCGGCGCCGCCGTTGAGGGCGGGATTCTGGTTCACCTGGTTGTTGACGTACGTCAGGGTCGGATCGTAGCCGCCCGGTGCGTCGTAGGCCGTGGTGTGCTGCTTGCCGTACAGGGCGCTGATGGTCAGGTTGTCGGTGATGTAGCCGGTGTACTTGGCCGACCAGAGGTCGCCGCCGGTCTTGATGTCGTCATCCTGGCCGATGCGCGCCTGACGGGTGCGGCTCACGTAGTCGTAGTTGTAGATGCTGCCCGATGTCTCGTATTTGTCGGAGGCGCCGGTCAGCTCGATGATGTTGGAGTCGGTGATGTTCCAGTCCACCTTGCCGTACCAGCGCGGCGAGTTGTACGTGTAATCCACATAAGGTTTGGTGCTGGTGTAGCCGCTTACCGGATTGACCGTGTTGCCTTGCTGTCGCTGGTACTCACCGGCGATGAAGATGAACAGCTTGTCCTTGATCAGCGGGCCGCCGGCATACGCGCTGACCGTGGTGCTGTCGGTGCCGTTCTGCCCGTCCGGCGCGTAGAGGTTGCCGGCACGCGGCGACGACGGCAGGCCGTTCTCGTAGTAACGGTTGCGCTGGTTGGCCCGCGCGAATGCCGGCTCCCACAGCACCTGCGTGCCGAAGTGCCATTCGTTGGTACCGCGCTTGCCCACGACGTTGATGACGCCGCCGTCGGAGCGGCCGTATTGCGCGCTGTAACCGCCGGTATAGACCTCCTGCTGGTCGATCGCGCCGTAAGGTAGCGACAGGCCGCCGAAGCCGAGCAAGGCGTCCGTGGTGGAGAATCCGTTGACGTAGTAGGCATTCTCGCTGGCCGCCGAGCCGCCGAAGCTCACCAGCGATTTACCGGTGGGCCCCTTGAAGCTGCCGCCGTTGCTCACCACGCCGGGGGCCAGCAGCGCGATGGCTTCGGCGTTGCGGCCCAGGGGCAAGCGGGCCAGTTGTTCGGAGGTGACCACGGTTCGCGAGTCGATGGTGGAGACGTCGATCTTCGGCAGCGCCGATGCGGAAACGGACACGCCACTCATGTCCTGCGCGGCCGTTGCCGCCGCCGCGAACGACACTTCGGTGCCGGCGCCCACCTTCAGCACGACGTTTCGACGGGTATCCACGGCCTGCCCATTGGCCTTCAGGGTCACCGTATAGATGCCCAGGGGCAGCTGCCCGGCGGCATAACGACCGCGATCGTCTACCGGTACCTCGCGGCTGAGGCCGGTGTCGCTGGTGATCGCCACGGTCTGACCGGGTGCGGCCGGCGCCTGGCCGAAGACGCCGCCGGTGGTCGACTGGGCAAACGCTGCGGGACACACGGCGAGGGCGAGGGCGAGCGCAAGGGCGGTACGGATCAACGGCGTATTGCTGGGCATGTTGGAGCGTCTCCTCGGCCGTGGTTCGAGCCACAGGCATGCACGGGCTTCGCGAAGGCGAAACCGGGATTCGGTGATGAAGGCAAAACCCCTGGATAACGCCGTGCCGGCCGACATCTGCAGGTGCCGGGGGACATGACGATCCGCTATGGACCGCGCGCGGGCGCGGTGCTTCCGTTCTGTCGAAACAGGGTGCTGCGGCGCAGCACTTGCTATCGGTTATACGGAAAAAACAAGCCGATGTATAGAGGTTTAGACGTCCGCTTCGCCATTTATTTACGAGGAGAATTCCTAGGAATCGCCGTGCATTCCCAGGAATTCTCTGGCATCTCGGGTCGGTCGGGGCGCCGGTCATAAGCTCAGGGAAGCGGCGGTTCCGTAGGTGTTGACGCCGATGTCGCTAGTCCGAGGCGCCAGGCCCAGTCCGGTCAGCGCGTAGTGCGTGACGTTCACCGATACGTTGATATGCGGGCTGATGGCGTAGCCGACGCCCACCCCGAGGTAGAGCGAGCCACGCGAGGTATGGCTCCAGTACCGGCTGCTACCCTGACTGGCGAGGATCTGCGATCGATACACCGTATCGGTGCGCGCCAGGCCCGCGCGGCCGGTAAGCGACCACTCCGGCGTCCATTGCCATCGGATAGTGCCGCCCAGTGTCCACGCATGGCCTTCGAGAGAGCTGCGGTGGGTGTAGGCCTGTGGTTTGCCGGGAGCGTAGACGAACGTGCCGCGCTTGCGATGGCGTACGGTGCCGAGGTCCACGTAGCCGAATTCCACGCCCGCCGCGGTGTTGTCGCTGATCGGCCAGCGATAGCCCCCCGTGAGTGAATACGACATGGCCGACTTGCCGTCGTATGCGCGCGCTGATAAGCCATAAACGGCCTTGCCTGCGCCGAGTTCGAGGAAGGGGCCGGAGGACGTCGATGGGGAGGGTGCGACGGCCACGGCGGCCGTCGAGGCGAAAAGAAACGAAGCGGCCGTGGCCGCCTTGAGCAAGGCCTTTTGCATGGAACATCCTTTTTTGACTGCGGGTTAAGCGCCGGAGCGGTCGTCTCCGGCGGTAGAAAGTCTAGGCAATCGCGTGTGCCTTGCACGGCTTGCGGCGTGGCGGGGCGGGCCTGCCGTGCGACTGCACGGCAAGGGAAATCATGTGGTGGCGGGCACTTGCAAGGCGCGAACGATCTGTCGCGGGAGAACGCCTGCATGACGCCTTGGCGTCCACCTGATCCGTTGCAGGAGATGACTTACGCCGCGGGTCGGTCTGGCTCCCACGAAACGCTCGCGATCGACGCATCGCAGCGGTCCGGACTGCTCGCCAGCGCACAGTTCCCCTGTCGTTTTTCCGTCATGCTCGCTCGCTAAGGTGCGCAGTCCGTTCCGGGACCGGAACACGGCATTGATGCCAGATCAAGGGGAAAGACATGCAGGGACCTATCGCACGGCGCTGGCTGTGCGTCGCCATCGCTTCGCTGCTCGCGGCCAGCACGGCGCACGCGCAGAACACGTCGTCGTCCATGAGTGGCAGGGTACTGACCGCCGACGGCGCACCCGCCGCGGGCGTCACGGTGCAGATCGTGCACGTGCCCTCGGGCACCACGCGCGTGGTCACCACCGATGCGGACGGCCGTTACAAGGCGCAGGGCCTGCGCGTCGGTGGTCCGTTCGATGTCACCGCTACCACTGCGGCGGGCTCGGCAGAACGTGACGGGGTGTTCCTGCAGCTGGCGCAGGACACCAGCCTGGACCTGGCGGTGGCCGCATCGACCGGTGCCGCCGCCACGCAGATGGAAGGCGTGCAGGTGCATGCCAACGCCTCCGACGTGGCCATGGCGCAGATCTTCCAGCCGGACAACAAGGGCATGGGCACGCAGGTGTCGCAGCAGCAGCTGAAGATGCTGCCGGTGCCGAACCGGTCCATCCAGGACATCGCCCGCCTCAATCCCGCGATCACCATCACCAACAAGAGCAAGGGCGAGATCTCGGCGCTGGGCCAGAACAGCCGCTACAACAACATCACGATCGACTCCGTGCCCACCAACGACTCGTTCGGGCTGGAAGACAACGGCCTGCCCGCGCTGAACCAGCCGGTGTCGCTGGATGCCATCGAGGCGTACAACATCTCGACCGCCAACTACGATGTGGCCAACAAGCGCGCGGTCGGCGCCAATATCAACATCGTTACCAAGAGCGGCACCAACGACTTCCACGGTTCCACGTACTACGTCTATCGCAACGCCTCCGACATGGTGGGCGATGATCGCGCAGGCAACGCGTTCAAGGGTTACACCCGCCAGTGGACGGGCGGCGCGACCTTCAGCGGCCCGATCGTCAAGGACAAGCTGTTCTTCTTCGTCAGCCTGGAAAAATCGAAGACCGTGGCGCCGGCCCCCGACTTCGGTGCCATCGGCTCGGGCAAGGGCAACATCATCCCGATCAGCCAGGCCGACCTGGATCGCATCACCAGCATCGCGTCGGGCCTGGGCATGACCCCCGGCAGCACCACCGCCGCCGGCGCGGACCAGCAGGAGAAGCGCGGCCTGTTCAAGCTGGACTGGAACATCGCCGACGGCCACCGCGTCAGCCTGCGCTACGACAAGACCAAGAGCGAACAGCCCAACCTCAACGGCTACAGCACGTCGTCCACCTCGCCCAGCCTCAGTCTGTCGAGCTACTGGTTCGACAAGCACCGCGAGAACTCGCAGTGGGTGCTCAACGGGTACGACGACTGGACCGACTCGTTCTCCACCGAGGCGTCGTTCTCGTATTCCAAGTACGACGCCACGCCCTCGGTGCAGACGCAGCAACCGCAGGTGAAGGTGTACACCAACGGTGTGGTCACCGGCAGCACGATCACGGGCCCGTTCGTCAACCTGGGCGAAGAGGAATTCCGCCACTACAACATCCTCGGTATCCGCTCGTACAACGGCTTCTTCGCCGGCACGTGGAACGTCGGCGATCATTCGGTGAAGGCCGGCGTGGATTACCAGCGCGACGAGTTCTACAACCTGTTCGGTCGTACCGAGTTCGGTGCTTACGTGTTCCCCAGCATCGACGCGTTCGCCAACCGCAACTACTTCAGCTACTCGGTCTACCGTCCCACCGACGGCAACCTCGACAGTATCGCCGCGAAGTGGGATCTCACGCAGTGGGGTTTCTTCGCCCAGGACACCTGGCAGCTCGGTAACCTGTCGCTGCAGTACGGCCTGCGCTACGACCTGCCCAAGGTCAGCAGCGCGCCGCTGGCCAACCCCACGTTCAACGCGGCGTATCCGGGCTATCCCAACAACGCGACCATCGACGGCAATGGCGTGCTCGAGCCGCGCGCGTCGTTCAACTACGCCTTCGATACCGAGCGGGCCACGCAGCTTCGCGGCGGCATCGGCCTCTCGGAAGGCGCACCGCCGGGCGTGTGGCTGTCCAATCCGTACACCAACAACGGCCGCTCGCTGACCAGTTACTCGGCGTCCAACGGTACGGGCTTCACCGCCGACCCCAACAACCCGCTGATTCCCGCTGGTGCGCGCCGTGGCGGCTCACCGGAGGTGGATGTCACCGATGGCGGCTTCAGGATGCCCACGGTGTGGAAGGCCAGCCTGGGCTTCGACCACCAGTTGCCCTGGTCCAACCTGGTGTTGACGGCTGAGGTCGAGCACCTGGAAACCAAGGATGCGGTGCGCTTCCAGGACCTGAACCTCGGTGCCGTGACCGGCCAGCTTCCGGATGGGCGCGCCAGCTACTGGACCACCACCGACCCGCGTGCGTTCCGCAGCGTCGGCAAGACGGCGAGCGGCCAGAACATCTGTGCCACCGCCAACGGCGTGTGTGCGGCGCCGCGCGCCAACCGCGATCCGCGCTTCGGCAACGTCATCTACCTCAGCAACACCAGCAAGGGCCAGGCCAGCTACGGCACACTGCAGTTGTCCAAGCCGTTCACCGCCGACTCCGACTGGTCGGGTTCGGTGGGCTTCGTCTTCGGCAGTTCGAAGGACGTCAGTTCGGGTAACGAGAAAGTGGCGGCCAGCACCTGGGCCAACGACGCCGTGTTCAACCCCAACGCCGACGCCACGGGCCACAGTAACTTCGAGGTCAGCCGCCGCATCATCGCGTCGCTGAGCTGGCAGCATCGCTTCTTCGGCGATTACACCACCTCCGTCTCGGCGTTCTATGACGGACACACCGGGCAGCCGTACAGCTGGGTGTTCGGCAACGACGTCAGCGGCATCGCCGCCACGGGCACGTCGGCGCCGCTGGGCCTGGCCTACATTCCCAAGCCCGGCGACGTGCTGTTCCAGGCCGGCACCCGCCAGGCCACGATCGACCAGTTCTATGCGTACATGGGCAACAACAGCTACCTGAAGGGACGCGAGGGCAGCGTGGCCGAGCGCAACGGCGCGCATTCGCCGTGGGTCAACGAGGTGGACCTGGCCATCCGGCAGGAGATCCCGGGCCTGTTCAAGGGCAACAAGGGCGAGCTGCGGCTGGACGTGTTCAATCTCACCAACATGATCAACAAGCGTTGGGGCCAGGTGCGTGACATCGCCTACCCGTACAACCGCAGCCTGGCCAATTTCGCGGGTGTCGATCCGGTGAGCGGCAAGTACGTCTACGCGCTGCCGGTCGATGCCAGGGGTAATTACAACCCCGGCGCCTTCGTCCGCGAGGACGATCGCGCGCAGTCGCGCTGGTCGCTGCAACTGACGGCCCGCTACACGTTCTGATCGACAGGGGGTGGCGCGGCCGGCATTGAAATCGGCTGTCGCCACCCCCTACCTTCAGGGCATCCCGCCTGGAGGAAGCCCCATGTCCGATCTGTCCGCGTTTCCGATCACCACCCGTTGGCCGGCGCAGCATCCCGACCGCATCCAGCTGTATTCGCTGCCCACGCCCAACGGCGTCAAGGTGTCGATCATGCTGGAGGAGCTGGGCCTGCCGTACGAAGTGCATCTCGTCGACATCATGAAGAACGAGAGCAAGCTGCCCGAGTTCGAGTCGCTCAACCCGAACGGCAAGATCCCCGCCATGATCGACCCGGACGGCCCCGGCGGCAGGCCGCTGGCCCTGTCCGAGTCCGGCGCCATGCTGCTTTACCTCGCGGAGAAGACCGGCCGCTTCCTGCCGCAGGATCCTGCGAAGCGCTGGGAGACGATCCAGTGGTTGTTCTTCCAGATGGGCGGCATCGGCCCGATGTTCGGCCAGGTGGGCTTCTTCCATAAGTTCGCCGGCCGCGAGTACGAGGACAAGCGCCCGCTGGAGCGCTATGTCGCCGAAGCGAAGCGCCTGCTCGGCGTGCTCGATCGCCAGCTCGACGGCAAGGCATGGATCGTCGGCGACGAATACACCATCGCCGATATCGCCACGCTCGGCTGGGTGAACACGCTGCTGACCTTCTACGGCGCCCGTGAGCTGGTCGGTTTCGACGACTTCGCCAACGTCGCCGACTGGCTGGAACGGGGCATGTCCCGTCCCGGCGTGGAGCGTGGGCTGAAGATTCCCGCCCGGCAACCGTGACCTCTGGCATAGGGCGCTCCCGGGGATGCCGTTTAGCATCGAGGGCTTGCGCGGACCCCAGGGGACCGCGCCGACCCGCTCGCAGGGATGGCAGGGCGACCCACACGCTCCACGGGAGAATGCATTGAAATCCACGATCCTCGCCTCCGCGCTGCTGGCCGCCCTGGCCAGCGTCGGCGCCACCGCCGTCCGCGCAGACGATGTGCCGCCGCCGGCCGACGTTGCGTTCGACGGCACGCTCAAGCTTGTCGTCGACGCCACCGACACCGACCACCGTATCTTCCGGGTCAAGGAATCGATTCCGGCCAAGGCCGGTCCGCTGACCCTGCTGTTCCCCGAGTGGATCCCGGGCCATCACTCGCCCACGGGCCCGATCGACCAGTTCGCCGGTCTCGTCGTCACCGCCGGCGGCAAGCGCCTGGCGTGGAAGCGCGACGAATTCAACGTCTACGCGTTCCGCGTGGATGTGCCGGCCGGTGCGTCGTCGGTGGATGTCGAGTTCCAGACGCTCACCCCGCAGGACACGCGCCAGGGTCGGATCGTCATGACCCCCGACATCGTCAACGTGCAGTGGAACCAGGTGTCGCTGTATCCGGCGGGCTATCGCGCGGATCGCATCCCGGTCGATGCCTCGGTGAAGCTCCCCGCCGGCTTCCAGTACGGTTCCGCACTGGAGCAGGCGAGCAAGAGCGGCGACACGGTCACCTTCAAGACGATCGACTACGACGACCTGGTCGATTCGCCGGTGTTCGCGGGCCGCTACTTCAAGCGCGTGGACCTGGATCCCAACGGTCGCTCGCCGGTGCACCTGAACATCGTGGCCGACAGCGCCAAGGCGCTGGAAATCACGCCCCAGGGGCTCGAGGCGCACCGCAAGCTCGTCCAGCAGATGGACAAGCTGTACGGCGCGCGCCACTACAACCACTACGACTTCCTTCTGGCGCTGAGCGACAAGCTGGGCGGCATCGGCCTGGAACATCACCGCTCCTCCGAGAACAGCGCCGATCCCAACTACTTCACCGAGTGGGACAAGAGCTGGCTTGGCCGCGACCTGCTTTCGCACGAGTACAACCACTCGTGGGACGGCAAGTACCGTCGCGGTGCCGATCTGTCCACCGCCAGCTTCAACGTGCCCATGGGCGACAGCCTGCTGTGGGTCTATGAAGGCCAGACCCAGTTCTGGGGCAATGTCGTGGCCGCCCGTTCCGGCCTGGTCTCGCAGGACCAGGCGCGCGACCTGCTCGCCATGGTCGCGGCCACCTACGACAAGAACCGTCCGGGCCTGTCCTGGCGCAGCATCGGCGACACCACCAACGATCCGACCATCGCCCAGCGTCGTCCGCTCTCGTACCGCAACTACCAGATGAGCGAAGACTATTACTCGGGTGGCCAGATGGTGTGGCTGGACGTGGACACCAAGCTGCGTGAGCTGACCAAGAACAAGCGCAACCTCGACGATTTCGCCAAGGCGTTCTTCGGCATGAAGGACGGCGACTGGAAGGTCAACCCGTACACCTTCGAGGATGTGGTCTCCACCCTCAACGGCATCGCGCCGATGGACTGGGCCAGCTACCTGCACGAGCGCATCGACGGCAACCGCAACGACCTGGAAGGCATCGAGCGCGGCGGCTGGAAGCTGGTCTACAACGACAAGCCCTCCGAAGCGGTCAAGGCGTACGAGTCGCGTCGCCATTTCACCGACATGACCTACTCGGCCGGCTTCGCCGTGTCGTCCAAGGGCGATATCTCCGACGTGCGCTGGGACGGTCCCGCGTTCAATGCCGGCCTGTCGCCGGGCATGCACATCGTGGCCGTCAACGACAAGGAATTCGACGGCGATGCGCTGAAGGATGCCGTTACCGCCGCCAAGGGTACGTCCGCCCCGATCGAGCTGCTGGTGAAGAACTTCGACACATACAAGACGATCAAGATCGACTACCACGGTGGCCTGATGTATCCGCACCTGGAGCGCGACAAGAGCAAGCCCGACTGGCTGGGCGAACTCTACAAGACCAAGTGAACCACCGAAGGGCCCCGCAAGGGGCCCTTCTCCTTCGCGGCCCATGAATCCGCACCCCTTCGGCGACCACCCACGATTCCTCACCCCTTTGGCCGTCACACACGATTACGAACCCCTTAGGCGTAGGAGCGCACGATGTGCGCGACATTCTTTTGCCTAAGGCGGGACAAGGAGTCTATTTCTTCGATGATCAGTGCTTTAGGGAGGCGCATGCCGCAACGGCTTGTGGAAAATCCAGATTCGTCCGAGCTTTCGTTGGCTGGCGGTGCTATATCTTTCTTCAAGGGAAGAAAATGAGATCACGGATATGTCGAATAAGGATCTAGCAGATCAGCTCGCCAAGCTGTCGAAGGCTTACGACGAGCTGCGTGCCGAATGCCTTGAGGCGGCGCGATACTACAGTGAATTGATGGGTTTCGACGAGGAGCCAGAAGTTATCGCTGCATGCGCGAGCATTCCTGCTCGTGCCGAAGAATCGCCGGAAGCACTGAGCATTATGTTTGACAGTGCTTTCGATACGTTCTTCGCATTGGCAAGTCAAATCGACCGCGATAGAAATGAATGGTGCTCCGACGATCCGAGAGGTATCGAGCTTCCCGTTTATAAACCGGAAGAGGAGACGCTTAAATTCGTTTCCGAGCGTGTCGAAGCCTATCGGCCGCTGTATCGTTGGCAGGTTCACTTTGCGCGAACGCGCGCCCAGGATCGGTCCGAGGCCATGGGCTGGGCGAGTCATCCGCTATTCCGCGCGAATGCGAGGAACACCTCGATGGGTGTTGTCACTTCTGCCATGGACGATGCGCTACGCGACGGCAAGCGGCATTTCGGCGAATTCGCCACATTTGAATGGCAGCAGTTATGGCGCTTCGATACCTTTGCAGGTGATCCTTCACCGGCATGGTACAAAATCCTGGGCGTTGAGTGGGACGCCTGGGCACGTGCGGGGTCCGAGACGCATACGCGGTCCATCGACGGCCTGTTCGAGCGCACGTATGTTGACGGCGAAGGCATCGTGCAGAATGGAGCCTGCTGGGTCCGCGTCGAATTCAAAGCGTCTACGATGAAGACGGTGATGACGCTGCTCGGTCCCACACAACAGCAGGGATTCAGTCTTCAGGAAACCGACCAGTACAACGAGAAAGCCGGTAAGGAAATGCAACCCGTGCGCTATCGAAAATGATGCCGCACGACGTTCCAGGATAACGTCGGCCGGGGCGGCTTCTTCAATCCAAACAACGGTCGGATGAACGCTGCACGACGGATCACCAACTCGTGCAGCAGCGCGCAGCCCACCACCGTGCCGCCGATCACCAGTATCGGTTCTAGCCAGGCGCCCAGATCCATCGGCTTCAGCACGAACACCAGCAAGACGATGAAGCTCTGGTGCAGCATGTACCACGGGTACACCGCTTCGGTGGCGTAGGGCAGCCAGCGGAACGGGCGGTCCAGCAGCACTTTGCCCCACCCCATGATCGCCAGCAGCGCCGTCCACAGGTACAGGCTTTGCGAGCCCTCCGACACCAGGTGCCAGCACAGGTCGGGTACGCGGTAGACCCACGAATCGGCGCTGGCGACTTGCCCGGCGAGGCGCATGGCCATGTAGATCCCGATGGAGGTCAGCGCCACGACGGTCGTCGTCCGGCGCATCGACACCACGCGGGTCCAGAAGGTCGGCTCGCGGCCGAGCAGGTAGCCGGCCAGGAACACCGAGCCGTACTTGGCGTGCTGGTACCAGTCGCCGAAGAAGGCATTGGTATCCGGGAAGTGCGGCGACAACCAGAGCAGGAAGGCGAGCAGCACCGCTGCCGGTGCGCCCAGTACGACCACCGGGCGGGCTGCACAGTACGCGGCCACTGAGCGGCGGACGCCGGGATGACCGAGGAGGGGCATGGCCACCGTCAGCAGCAGCGTGTAGGCCCACAGGTAGGGCAGGTACCACAGGTGGTTCCAGGTAATGCCGTACTGCCAGCCGGTGAAGCTGTCGCGCGGCCAGGGATGCACATGCCAGTAGCTGAGCAGGAAGCTGCCGAAGCCCGGGGTCAGGTGGCCGCTGGCCACGCCCTCGCAATACGGCTGGATGGGCACGACGACGAACATGCCAAACAGAAGCGGCAGCATCAGCCGCCAGCTGCGGTCGCGGGCGAAGCGCCACAGGCGGCCGTCCGGTGCGGCCAGCGCAATGGCCATGCCCGAGATCATGAACAGCAGGCACATCCGCCAGCGATTCATGAAGATCATCGGCCACTGCAGCCACTCGGCGGTGTGGGCGCTCTTGATGTGGAAACCCCAGTCGGCCACGTAGGCCATGCCGGTGTGATAGAGGATCAGGAGCCCGAAGGCGATGACGCGCAGGGCGTCGATGTCGTGGCGGCGGGTGGTCATGGCATGGCGTCCGTGGCGATGTGCAGCCAGATTGGGGCGCGGGGCACCGCGGGGCCAGCATGATGGGTCGTAGCAGGGGCGATGAGGGACGAACGGTGGGCCCCGGGGGACGAACGGACCGTCCCTGGCGAGCTCCTTCGGCCTTCGCGGACGCTATCATCCGTCCGATGGATACAGGCCCCTCACCGCCCGGCCAGGCACTCGACCTCGCTCACCGCCGCCGTCGCGCCTTCATGACCGCCTTCTGGCTGCTGGCGTTCGGCAGCGGCGCTGTTGGCAATCTCCTGACCGGCCGGATCGACGCGGAACGCTACGGCGTCCCCGTTGTCACCTGGCAGATCGCGGTCAACGAGTTCAGCAGCATGCTCGTCTCGCTGGCCATGCTGCCCCTGCTGCTGCGTGCTTGCGATCGCTGGCCCCTGCACGCCGACACCTGGCGCCGCTACCTGCCGCTGTATGTGGCGGGGAGCTTCGTGTGGTGTGCGGGGCACATCACCGGCATGGACCTGCTGCGCTGGCTCGGGTATGCCCTGGGCGGGGCGGACTACAGCCCGGGCTCCTTGTGGACACAGGCGATCTACGAATACCTCAAGGATGTGCGCACGTTCTTCCTGATCGTGGCGGTATGTCACCTGGTGGAGTGGTTCGGCCGGCACCTCAAGGGCGAGGCCAGCCTGCTGGATGCCCCCGACGAAGGGCCGGCGGTGGAGCCGGTGGACCGGCCGGAGCGTTTCCTGGTCCGCAAGCTGGGCCGCGACTTCCTGGTTGCCACGGCGGATATCGAGTGGGCGCAGGCATCGGGCAATTACGTCAACCTGCGCGTGCGCGGTCGCGACTACCCGCTGCGGTCCACGCTGGCTGCGCTGGAGGCGAAGCTGGATCCGGCCGTGTTCATCCGCGCGCACCGCAGCTATGTCGTGCAGTTGGGGCAGGTGACCTCGATCGAACCGCTGGAGGCCGGCGAAGCCCGGTTGCACATGGCCGACGGCACCGTGTTGCCGTGCAGCCGTCGGTATCGGGAAGGCGTGCGGGCTGCTGCCGGCGGCAGCGAACCGCTGGCAGCGCGGGCCGCATCGCCAGGCTAGGCCACTCCGGCGATTCCCGCTACAATGCCCGACCGCAGCATCAGCGCCTGTAGCTCAGCCGGATAGAGTAGTGGCTTCCGAAGCCATTGGTCGGGGGTTCGAATCCCTCCAGGCGCACCATCTTCGCTCAGAACGGCGGCAAGCTTCCCGCTGACTTCTCGTGTTCCTTCAGCAGCGGAAGCTGCGCGCGCGCATAGTCGCGGATCTCCACGTCATCGCCCTTTTCGGCTTCCAGCTGGTAAAGCCCGGTGGTCTGTTTGTGGTCGCGTACCACCGCATCGGAGTAGGCACGGTCGAACGCGGCACCGTCCAGCGCCTTGATCCGGTCGATCTCCTGCTGCTGCGCTGGTTCCGGGGCGACGGCGATCTGCACGCCCTTGCTGCCGGCCAGCCTGGCCAGTGCCTCGTTGGCCCGGGTGTGGTCGGCAACCATGCTCGCCGCATAGGTTTTCACGTCCTTGGAAGACGCCTGCTCCGCCGCCAACTTGCCGAGCGCGATCTGCGTGAGGCTGGCGCTGCTGGCGCGCCGCACGAAATCGGTGTCCGCGGTCGTTGTCTTTACCGCCTGGGCGGCGGCGGTACCCGCGAGGACCAGCGTCAGCAGTGCCGTGAGGATTCGGGTCATGAGCGGTTGCCTCTGAAGGAAAGACCGATGCTTTGTCGACCTTACAAAGAACGACGCCCCGGTTTGGGGCCGGGGCGTCGTTCCTCTTGCCTGGATGTGTCGCGGCTTATATGCGCGGCCCGCGACGCAGGCCGCCGAACAGCAGCGACAGGATGAACAGGATCAGGAACACCACGAACAGGATCTTCGCGATGCTGGCAGCGCCCGCGGCGATACCGGTGAAACCGAAGATCGCGGCGATGATCGCGACGACGAAGAAGATGACGGCCCAATGCAGCATGATGGTTCTCCTGGGATGCGGGTTTCGATAAGGCGCCCCGCCGGGCGTCCATCGCCGCGTCGAGTCGGGGGCCATTCGACCACCGCGTTCCTGAAACCGATGTCTGCGACAGGTGAGTCGGGGGCTCACCGCGTCTATGCGCGGCGTACACGCAAGAAAAAAGAGAGCCGCTTGCGCGGCTCTCTTTTTCGAAGGTGCTCGGGAAAGGAAGAATTACTTCTTCTTGACCTCGAACGCCTCGTTGCCCACGGCCTGGCCGTTGAGCGAGATGGTGACCTTGTACTTGCCTTCCGGCCACTCGTTCGGATTCTGGATCTTGAACGTGGTGACGGCCGGACCATCGGTGCTGATCGACTGGCTGATGTCGCTCACCGTGGTGGCGGTCTCGCCGTCCTGGAAGGTCCACTTGGCGTTCAGCGTGGCGCCGGCGGTGGTGCCTTCGGTGGCGACCGAGGCGTAGATCGTCTTGTCGTTCGGCGCGAAGGCCGTCTTCGCCTTGGCGACCTTCTTGTCGGCGCCGACGGCGCTACCCAGGGTGACCGTGCCGACCTTCAGCGATTCGCTGGCGGCGGCGGGAGCGGCCGGGGCGGCGGCCGGCTGGGAGGCGGGCGCGGCGGCCGGAGCGGCAGCGGCGGTGGTCGACGCGGCCGGAGCCGTTGCCGGCGCGGTGGCGGCCGGGGCCGGTGCGGTGGCGGCAGCGGCCGGAGCGTTCTGCTGGTCTTCCTTCTTGCCGCAGGCGGTGAGGATCAGCAGGCCGGCAACGGTAGCCGTGCAGAGGGCGGACGAACGGAAGGAAAGCTTCATGTATGGATTCCGAGAATGACGAGTCAGGTTCGAACGGAGGCGGCGTCGGGGCCGATCCCCATGGCCGCCGCAGAGTACAGGCTACACAACTAAAGGCAAGACCAATGAAGAATGCATGAATGATGCATTCATTATTGCCGCGCGCCGCGCGGGTTGCCGGGCACGGCGTTTCGATCGGTGCTGCGGAAGGGGTTGATGTCCAGGCCGCCGCGGCGGGTGTACCGCGCGTACACGGACAAGGCGTGCGGGCCGCAACGCGCCGTCATGTCCATGAAGATGCGCTCGACGCATTGTTCGTGGAATTCCGTGTGATTGCGGAACGACACGAGGTAGCGCAGCAGGCCGGCCTGGTCGATGCGAGGGCCGCGGTAGGCGATCTGCACGCTGCCCCAGTCCGGCTGGCCCGTGACCGGGCAATTGGAACGCAGCAGGTGGGAGACGAGCACCTCGTCCACGTCGCCCTCGCCGGTGGTGGCGAGGAAATCCGCGCGCGGCGGGCCATAGCAGTCGATGTCGATGTCCAGGCTATCCAGCAGGGTGCCCTCGGGCTCGGCCAGCGCGGTGCCGTCCAGGTCGCCGGGGGCGCGCAGGATCACCTCGGCCACGCCACCGGACGCCGTCGACAGGTCGCGCTGCAGGATGCCCTGTACGGCGTGCGCGTCGGCCATGCGCTCCTGGGCGAAGCTGTTGAGGTACAGCTTGAACGACTTGGACTCGACGATGTGGGGCGTGCTTGCCGGGAAGCGAAATTCCGCAACGGCCACCACCGGCTTGCCCCGCGTATCCAGCCAGGACAGCTCGTAGCCGTTCCATACATCCACCCCGTGGAAGGGCAACGCGCCGGCGGCGATGCCGATCTCGTCGCGCTTGCCCTGGCGGGGAATGGGAAAGAGCAGGCCGGCGTCGTAGCGGTCGGCGTAGACGGTGGACTTGCCCAGGGGCGAGTGTTCGGGGGACGACATGGCGACCACGGCAGGAAACAGGCCGCCATTATAAAGGACAGCCGCCCCTGGCCCGTGCCGGCCCGCGGAGCGGCTGTCCCGCCATTCAGGCGTTGACGAACGCCATCATGCTGGTCTGGTAGCGGTCGCCCACCGCTGCGTCGGCCGGGAACACCGCATCGATCTCGGCCACCTCGTCCGCGGACAGGACCACCGCGTCGGCGGCGGCGTTTTCCTCGAGGTACTTCACGCGCTTGGTGCCGGGGATCGGCACGATGTCCTCGCCCTTGGCCAGCACCCACGCCAGGGCCAGCTGGCCTGGCGTGCAGCCCTTGTCGGCGGCGAAACGGCGCACTTTCTCGACGATGGCGAGGTTCCTGTCGAAGTTCTCGCCCATGAACCGCGGACTCTGGCGCCGGTAGTCGTCCTGGGCGAAGTCGTCGGGGCGGGTGATCGCACCGGTGAGGAAGCCCCGGCCCAGCGGGCTATAGGCCACCAGTGCGATGCCGTGCTCACGGCAGGCGGCCAGGGTGCCGGTGGTTTCCGGGTCACGCGTCCACAGCGAGTATTCGCTCTGCAACGCGGCGATCGGGTGCACGGCGGCAGCCTTGCGGATCGACTCGGCCGAGGCCTCCGACAGGCCCAGGTAACGCACCTTGCCGTCCTCGACCAGCCGCGCCATGGCGCCAACCGTCTCCTCGATGGGGACGCTGGCGTCCACGCGGTGCTGGTAGTAGAGGTCGATGTGATCGGTGTTCAGGCGGCGCAGGCTGCCTTCCACCGAGTCGCGCACGTACTCAGGCCGGCCGCTGATGCCGCGCTTGGCGGGGTCGTTCGGGTCGCGCACGATGCCGAACTTGGTCGCCAGGAACACGTCATCGCGGCGCCCCGTGAGGAAGCGGCCGATCAGTTCCTCGTTGGTGTGCGGGCCATAGGCGTCGGAGGTATCCCAGAAGGTGATGCCCAGGTCCAGCGCACGCCCCAGGGTGGCCACGGATTCCTTCTCGTCGCCCTGGCCGTAGAACTCGCTCATGCCCATGCAGCCCAGGCCCTGGGCCGAAACGTCGGGACCGTGTTTGCCAAGCTTGCGTGTCTTCATGCGTGTTTCCTTGCGGAGGGGGAGGGAATGTCTTCGGGGAACGCGGCGCCGGATTCGCCATAGGCCGAGCGATACATGGCGATCTTGATGTCCAGCCGCGCGATCGTCTCGGTCAGGGTGACCAGTTCGCCGCGCAGGAACGCGGCGTGGCGGGCGAGCAGGTCGCCGCGGCGGCGGATGCTTTCCGGGGTCTCGCCTTCGCGGCGCAGTTCGGAATACTCCTGCAGCGTCCGCATCGACATGCCGGTGGCGCGCATGTGGACGACGAAACGCAGCATGGCCAGTTCGTTCTCGCCGTAGATCCGCTGGCCGCTGCGCCGCGGTACGGGATCGATCAGGCCAATCTGCTCGTAGTAGCGGAGCGTGTGCACGGTCAGGCCGGTGGCGAGGGCTGCCTCGGCGATGGTCAGGGGAGTGGTCATGCCGAAAGCCTACGCCTTCGAGTGCACTCGAGGTCAAGCGTTCTGGCGACCACGACGAAGCCCGTGGTCCGTCTTGCTGCGCCGCAACTTGCATCGAGGGAATTTCGGCTTATAAGGCTATTCGGGCATATATGAATCACCAATCCGTATATAAACCGTCTCGCGCCCATGGGGGTTGGCGCCGGTCGGTATCCACCTGACCAAACGCTCGCACGGGGAAAACAAGGAATGAACACAGTCGGTTTGCGGCGCAGAATCGTCGCCAGTTCCATCGCGCTCGCGCTTTGGGCGCCAGCCGTTTTTGCGCAGTCGGCTACGCCGCCACCCGGCACCACCGATACGTCCGACAAGGCCGTCGAACTGAAGGCCGTCACGGTGACCGGCTCGATGATTCCCCGCGTGGAGGTGGAAGGGCCCGCGCCGGTGGTCACCATCACCGGCGAGCAGATCAAGCAGCAGGGCTACACCACGCTGTGGGAATTCCTCGACTCGTTGCCGCAGGTCGGCCAGCAGATATCCGACTCCGCGGCCTGGGGTTCCAGCTCGGTGAATGCGCGCTCGGTGAATCTTCGCGGCCTCGGCCCGGGCTTCAGCCTGCTGTTGATCGACGGCCACCGTATCGTCGATTACCCGCAGCCGTTGAACAAGCAAAGCAACTTCCAGAACTACAACAACCTCCCCACCGGCATGATCGACCATGTTGAGGTGCTCGCCTCGGGTGCCTCGTCGATCTACGGCTCGGACGCGGTGGCGGGGGTGGTCAACGTGATCCTGAAGAAAAACTACAAGGGCGACGAACTGCAGGTGACCGGCGGTGGCGCCACGCGGGGCGGACGCGCCTACGGCGACATCAATTTCTTCGGCGGCCGTTCGGGCGAAAACTGGCGCGTCGTCTACAACCTGGAGAAGTCGAACCGCACGGCCCTGTGGGGCATGGATCGGCCGTACCAGGATTCCGTCGCCGATGCGGGCTACGGCTCATGGAGCCCGGCGTCGCGCATGTTCGGCTACCAGTACGACGCTGCCGGGTCCGTCGCCCTGTCCGTCATGAACGGCAACGGCCAGTACATCGCGCCGCCCGCGGGCACGTGCGAGAAGTTCACCAACTCGCGCCTGGCCCAGTCGCATACCGTGTCCACGAACGGCACGCAGATCACCGGCGTGACGGACAACGGTTCGTACTGCGCGCAGCCGGCGCTGTTCCAGAACTGGGTACTGACGCCGGGTAGCCGCAGCAACAACGGCTACGTGTCGGGCGAATACGATTTCAGCAACGGCATGCAGCTGTACGGCTCCGCGGCCCTGTACCGAACCGTCGGCATCTCCAATACGCAGTTGAACGTGTTCGGCTCCGGACCGTTCTACGACCAGACGACAGGGCAGGTGATCAACCAGGCCATCCGCCAGTTGACCGCGCAGGAAATCGGCACCTCGGCGAACACGCACGACCGCGAGCAGAACTGGAACCTGCAGACCGGCGTGCGCGGCACCGTGTTCGACGGCAGGTTCAACTGGGACCTGAATCTCAATAGCCAGAAGTACATCGTGCGCGAAGACTTCACCGGCTATAACGCGCAGGCCATGAGCCGCTTCTTCCTCGGCCAGCAGCAAGGCACCACGGCCGACGGGCTGCCCATCTACGCGATGAACTGGCAGCAGTTCTGGAATCCCATCACGCCGCAGCAGTACAGCCAGTTCGCGGTGAACGGCGAGAACACCTCGTCGTCGTCGCTCGACCAGGCGCAGTTGCGCCTCAACGGCGACCTGTTCAAGTTTCCGTGGGTGGACGAGGCGGTGGGCTGGGCGGCGGTGCTGGAAGCGGCGCACAACACCTTCAAGCTCTCGCCCGATGCGCGTGCCCAGGACCCGGCCACGTTCCAGAACCCGTTCGGCGCCTACCTCACCGGTGGCGGCACCCGCCAGCGGTATTCGCTGGGCACGGAGTTCCGCGTGCCGTTGCTGGATTCGGTGACCTGGACGCTCTCCGGCCGCCTGGACAAGTACAACGACGCCAGCAGCGCCGATGTCGCCCGCACCTGGGGCTCAGGTATCGAATGGCGCCCGTACGACGGGCTCCTGCTGCGCGGCAGCTACGGCACCAATTTCAAGGCGCCGGACATGCAGGCCATCTACCTGACCGGCTCCACCTCGCCGGTGGGTGACTACATCGATCCGCTGCAGTGCGTAAACGCCATCAAGGCGGGACAGAACAACAGCACGTGGTGCAACCAGGTCCAGCGGCCCACCTCGCAGTACTACACGTTGTTCACCAACGGCAGCCGCCTGCTGCTGCCGCAAACCGGCCACTCGTGGACCTACGGTTTCGTGTGGCAGGTGCCGGGCGTTCAGGGCCTGTCCGTGTCGGCGGACTACTGGCACATGGGCGTGGACAACGCCATCCAGTACCTCGACCAGGGCACCGTGCTCAACGACGAGGCCGGCTGCCTGACCGGCACCAAGCCCAACGGCACGTCGGGGCTCTCACCGTATACGGCGCACGTGGCGGGTTCGGCGTATTGCCAGATGGTCACGCAGATGGTGAAGCGCGATGCCACCGGGCAGATCCTCACCGTGCAGTCCGGCCCGATCAACGAGGCCTCGCTCTACGTCGGCGGCATCGACGCGTCGATGGATTACAAGTTCCATACGGACGGCTACGGCGACTTCCGCGCGGGCATCAATTACACCGACAACCTGTCGTACAAACAGCGCGTGCTGGCCTCCGACGAGTTGCAGAACACCCGTTACCAGAACGTCGCCAGCCGGGTCACGTGGATCGGTGAATGGAACAGGGGCGCATGGAACGTGTCGATCTCCGGCACGCGTGCCGGCAGCATGCGCGCGCCGAACTACGACGGGTGCGACACGCTGCCCAACGGCATCCAGCCGGGCATGGTCACCGTGCCCAACGGGGGGCAGCAGCTGGCCACCGGCGTGTGCCAGGTCACCCAGGACGGCAACCAGGTCACCGTGGCCGACACGACCTACAAGGGCAGGACGCCCGTGTGGATCACCTGGAACGGCTCGGCCGCCGTGCAGATCAATCCCGACACGCGCCTGAAGCTGACGGTCTCGAATATCTTCAACAAGGTCGGCGCGATTCCCTACTACGCCGGCGGCTTCGAGTTCGTCACCACGGGGCAGACGGCGTCCGAGTACAACGGGCGCGAAGTGTTCCTGACGTTCGATTACAAGCTGGACTGAAAACTGCACGTCTGCCCAGGAAGCCGCCAGCGGTGCTGGCGGCTTTCCGTGTCTTCAGGGATCGGCGGTGGCGATCGGCAGCGGCGCCACCGGGGTCGGCTTGTGATCGGCATCCAGCGCGATCATGGTGAACGTGCCGCGGGTGCACAGTTCGCGCGCGCCCGTGATCAGGTCCTCGGTGTACATGGTCACGTCGATCTTCATCGAGGTGCGCCCGACCGAAACGACGGTGGCGATCAACTCCACCATCTGGCCCTTGCGCACCGGCACGTGGAAATCCACCTGTTCCGAGCGGGCGGTGACCACGATCTGCCGGGAATAGCGCGAGGCGGCGAGGAAGGCCGCCTTGTCCATCCAGGCCAGCGCCTGCCCGCCGAACAGCGTGCCCAGGTGGTTGGTATGGTCGGGGAAGACGATTTCGAGGACGCGGGCCTCGATGGGACGGTCGATCTCGGTCATGGGGGGACGGCTCCTGTTGCAATGCAACATGCATCTTACAGGACGCCCGCACGTACACGACCCGGGTGCCGCACTTACCGGATCGTTGAGGGGGCGCAGGAGCGCACGCACGTGTGCGAACCCTCAGCCTCTAACTGAGGCGAAAGAAGCCGACCGCCTGAACCAGCGAGCGTTTCCGTGCATCCGGTATTCGCTTACCAGGCTCACGGAAACGCTCGCTCGCCTGGTGCGGTATGGCATCGGTCGCCCTTGCCGTGGAGAGGGTTCGCGCACGTGCGTGCGCTCCTACACGCGCACCCGTGTCGTTGCTTTAGAGCCGCCCCGGTCGTTGGTTCAGAACGACTGGTCGAAGGCGACCTCGCCCTGCACGCCTACCTGGTACGACGACACGCGGCGCTCGAAGAAGTTGGTCAGTTCCTGGACGTCCTGCAGGTCCATGAAGTCGAACGGGTTCTTCGCGCCGTATTTCTTCGGCATGTCGAGCTGGACCAGGCGCTGGTCGGCGCAATACTCGAGGTACTGGCGCATGTCGGTGACGGACAGGCCGGCCACGCCGCCGGAGAGCACATCCGCCGCGAACTGTGTCTCGCAGGCAATGGCGTCTTCCAGCATGGCTTCCACTTCCTGGCGCATCTGGTCGTCGAAGAGGTCGGGCTCCTGCTCGCGCACGGTGCGCACCACCTCGAACGCGAAGGCCATGTGGCCCGACTCGTCGCGGAACACCCAGTTGGTACCCGAGGCCAGGCCGTGCAGCAGGCCACGCGAGCGCAGGTAGTACACGTAGGCGAAGGCGGCGAAGAAGAACAGTCCCTCGATGCAGGCCGCGAAGCAGATCAGGTTGAGCAGGAACTGGCGGCGATGCTCGCGCGTTTCCAGGCGGTTCAAGTTCTGGATCGAGTCGATCCACTTGAAGCAGAACTCGCCCTTCTGGCGGATCGAGGGAATGCTCTGGATCGCGTCGAAGGCCTTGTTGCGCTCGTTCGGCTCCGGAATGTACGTGTCCAGCAGCGTGAGGTAGAACTGCACGTGCAGCGCTTCCTCGTACAGCTGGCGTGAGAGGTACATGCGCGCCTCGGGCGAATTCACGTGCTGGTACAGGTTCAGCACCAGGTTGTTCGACACGATGGTGTCGCCCGTGGCGAAGAAGGCCACCAGGCGATGGATCAGGTGCCGATCGGCGTCCGACATCTTCGACTTCAGGTCGCTGGTATCGAGCGAGAAGTCGACTTCTTCCACCGTCCACGTGTTGCGGATGGCCGAGCGGTACATCTCGTAGAACTGCGGGTACTTCATCGGCCGCAGGGTGAGCTCGAAACCGGGATCGAGGATGTGGGTGTCGCGAGCGACGGGCAAAGCGGACATCGGGTGTACCTCAGAAGATGATCGCCCCCGGCACGCTCGTGCCAGGGCGGGTAGGAGCGCACGCTGTGCGCGAAAAGCCAACAAGGCGGTGTTGCCGCCTGATCCAGAGCAGCGTTACCGCTTTATCGCTTTGTTGGTTTTTCGCGCACAGCGTGCGCTCCTACATGGGTTGTCTGGTTACTGGCAGGCTTCGCAGTATTCAGGGTTCTCGAGCGAGCAGAACACCGCGGCTTCGGCCTGTTCCTGCGCATCGGCTACCGCCGGCGCACCGGCCGTGGGCAGCGCGGCCGACGACGAGCTGACCGTGGTCTTGGTGATGCGGGTGGCGGGACGCGAACGCAGGTAGTACGTCGTCTTGATGCCGGACTTCCAGGCGTACATGTACATGGACGACAGCTGGCCGATGTTCGGGTTTTCCATGAACAGGTTCAGCGACTGGCTCTGGTCGATGTAGGCGCCGCGGGAGGCGGCCAGGTCGATCAGGGCCTTCTGCGGCAGTTCCCACGTGGTGCGATACACCTCGCGCAGCGCGGCCGGGATGGACGTGATGCCCTGGACGGAGCCTTCGGCGAGCTTGATCTGGTCGCGCACTTCGGCGGTCCACAGGCCCAGCGTCTTCAGCTCGTCCACCAGGTAACGGTTCACCACCAGGAAATCGCCCGAGAGCGTCTCGCGCTTGAACAGGTTGGACACCTGCGGCTCGATGCACTCGTAGCAGCCGGCGATCGAGGCGATGGTGGCGGTCGGCGCGATGGCGATGACCAGCGAATTGCGCAGGCCCTTCGCCTTGATCTTCTCGCGCAGTTCGGCCCAGCGGCCGTCGACGTCGGTCGGCGTGGCGGCAGGCCAGTAGTCGAACTGCAGCTCGCCGTTGGCGGCGCGGGTTTCCTCGAAGCCCGGGTGGGCACCGTCGCGCTCGGCGATCTCGTTGGACATCGACAGCGCGTGGAAGTAGATCTCTTCCTGGATGCGCGACGACAGCTTCAGCGCTTCCACGGAGTCGAAGGGCAGGCGGAGCTTGAAGAAGACGTCCTGCAGGCCCATGACGCCAAGCCCAACCGGACGCCACTTCATGTTCGCCGTCTTCGCCGTGGCGATCGGATAGAAGTTGAGGTCGATCACGCGGTTCAGCTGGCGAACGGCGGTACGCACCGTGGTGGCGAGCTTGTCGTAATCGAACTGGCCGTCCACCACGTGGCGTGCCAGGTTCACCGAACCCAGGTTGCACACGGCGGTTTCGCCCTCGGAGGTGACTTCGAGGATCTCGGTGCACAGGTTGGACAGGTGGATGACGTTTTCCGGACGCGCGGTCTGGTTGCTGGTGGCGTTGGAACGATCCTTGAACGTCATCCAGCCGTTGCCGGTCTGCGCCAGCGAACGCAGCATGCGGGCATACAGCTCGCGCGCCTTGATCGACTTGACGGCCAGGCCCTCGGCCTCGGCCTTCTCGTAGGCGGCGTCGAAGGTGGCGCCCCAGGTGTCGACGAAGTGCGGCACGATCTTCGGGTCGAACAGCGACCAGTCGCCGTCGGTCTCGACGCGGCGCATGAACAGATCCGGCACCCAGTTGGCCAGGTTGAGGTTGTGCGTGCGGCGCGCGTCGTCGCCGGTGTTCTCACGCAGCTCGAGGAATTCCTCGATATCCGCATGCCAGCTTTCCAGGTACACGCAGGCGGCGCCCTTGCGCTTGCCGCCCTGGTTCACCGCGGCCACCGACGCATCCAGGGTCTTCAGCCACGGCACCAGGCCGTTGGAATGACCGTTGGTGCCCTTGATCAGCGAGCCGCGCGAGCGGATACGCGAATAGGCCAGGCCGATGCCGCCGGCGAACTTGGACAGCTGGGCCACGTCGCCGTACTTGGCGTAGATCGACTCCAGCGCATCCTGCGGCGAGTCCAGCAGGAAGCACGATGACAGCTGCTCGTGCGCCGTGCCGGCGTTGAACAGGGTGGGCGAGCTGGCCAGGTATTCCAGCGACGACAGCATGCGATACAGCTCGAGCGTCTCGGCCACGTCGTTGCCGCCGAGCGCGCAAGCGATGCGCATGAAGAAGTACTGCGGCGTCTCGATGACGAAGCGCCGGGTCGGGTGGCGCAGCAGGTAGCGGTCGTAGACCGTGCGCAGGCCGAAGTATTCGAAGCGGCGCGAGCCGGTGGTGTCGATGGCATCGTTGAGCTTGCGTGCGTTGACCAGCACGAAGTCGCGCAGGCGCTCGTTGAGGATGCCCAGCTCGAAGCCGGTGCTGATCGACTGCGAGAACGACTGGATGTCCTGGCCGGACACTTCCTTGTCGACGAAGGCGGCCAGCAGGCGCGCGGCCAGCTGGCCGTACTCCGGTTCCTCGGCGGTGAGCGCCGCGGAGGTGCGGATCGACAGCTGGTCCAGCTCCTGGGTGGTGGCGCCGTCGTACAGGCCGCCGATGGTCTTCAGCGCCACGCGCATCGGGTCTACCGCGAACAGGCCATCGGCGCTGCGGGTCACCGCGCGCACGATCTTGTTCACGTCGACGGCTTCCTGGCCGCCGTTGCGCTTGGTGACGCGCATCTGGCCGGGGTTGTGCGGCGGGGTCAGGGCGAACGCCGGCGGCGGCTCGTTGCGGTAGCCGGCAGCGGGTGCCTTGTCCGCCGGGGCGGAGGAGGTGACGGCCGTATCGGCTGCTTCGGTGCGCTCGCGCGCGGCGGATTCCATCGTGGTCATGTAAGGCGTGCCCCAGGGCTCGGTTCAAACTCCCGTTCCCTCGGACGGGGCTCGAAGCGGTGGGCCGGCGGAAAAGGGTCGCGTCGGAGCACGCCATCAGGGGCTCCGGACCGCGACGCGCCTCCCCGCGGAAGCCGTCACCACAAAAACCGACGCCTGGCGGGGCGACAGCTGTTGGCAGGTCTTCGGACTTCGTGGACGGGGACACCTTTCGGGTCCGGCCTAGCCGTCGCTTCCCAATCCCACGGGGGGACCAGTGCGTGTGACGGGTTCGTTTCCACTTACCGCTGCGGGGCAGTCCCGGATTTACACCGGATTCCCTATTAAGTCCGACGGGCAGTCGCGCCTCTTCGGACACCAACGGGACACACCATATAGCTGGTTCCCGGTACCGTCAACACAAGATATAGGGTAAGCGAGCTATGTGCTTGATCCGCCGGGAGTCATTTTTTTGCAACCCCCCACAGGCCGATTTCCCGATGACGGCATGACCGTTCCGTGAAGACGGCCTACACAAAGTGCATGGCTCCGAACCTTTAACATCTGCGATCCGCCCTATGACCGCTCGCTCGATGCCATCTACGTTCGCGTTGCAGGAACACGCCCTGGTCACCCATGCGTTCGACGCACTGCCGTTCGGCTTCACGGCTGTTTCGGCGACAGGGGAGCTCCTGTACGCCAATGCCTGGATGACCGCGCGGCTTCGCGACGGCATGGGCCAGGGTTTCCTGGACTGGTGGGCGGAAAACAGCCGGGCACGCCTGACCTCCCTGCTGGCCGCTGGCCGCATCGAGGGCGTTCGCGACATCGCACTGACCGCGGTCGACGGCGCCGCGTGGCGGGTGTCGGTCGAGCCCTGGCGACGCCCCCTGGAGGGCGAGCCGGTGTTCATGGTCGGTGTCTACCCGACCGGCGATATGCCCGGTGACGCTGGCGGCGCCGAAGAACGCCGACTGGCCCTGATCGAGGTCGGTAACCTGCTTCGCGACCTGGAAGACCCGGCCGACATCGCCTATCGGGTGGCCGAGGTGTTGGGTCGCACGCTTCGGGTCAGCCGCGCCGGTTACGGCACGGTGGACACGGTGGCGGAAACCATCACGGTCGATCGCGACTGGAACGCCCCGGGAATCCGCACGCTCGCCGGCATCCTGAACTTCCGCGATTACGGCTCGTACATCGACGATATCAAGGCCGGTCGCACCGCCGTGGTCACCGACGCCTACCAGGACCCGCGCACCCTGCGCACGGCGGATGCCCTGGCCGCCATCAGCGCGGTGTCCTTCATCAACATGCCGGTGACCGAGCGCGGCGGCGTGGTGGCCTTGCTTTATCTCAACCATGAAGGCCCGCGCGAGTGGCCGGAGGAAGAGATTGCCTTCGTCCGCGAGGTGGGCAACCGCACCCGCGTCGCCGTCGAGCGGCGTCGGGCCGAGGCGGAGCTGCAACAACTGGCCCAGAGCCTGGAGCGGCAGGTGACGGAACGCACCTTCGAGCGCGACCGTATCTGGCGCCTGTCCAGCGACATCCTGCTCGTCGCCGATGCGGACACGCGCCTGCTGTCGGTCAACCCGGCATGGACCGCGATCCTCGGCTGGAGCGAGCGCGAGACCCTGGGGCGCTCGTACCTGGATTTCGTGCATCCGGAGGACACCGACCGCACGGGCGAGGAAACCGGGCAATTGGCCGACGGCGTGGCCACGCTGCGCTTCGAGAACCGCTATCGCACGGCCGACGGCGGTTTTCGCCAGTTGTCATGGCGGGCGGTTCCCAGCGACGGCATGATCTTCGCCGTGGCCCGAGACGTCACGACCGAGCGTGCGCGCGACGCGGAACTGGATGCCGCCCAGGAGCAACTACGCCAGGCGCAGAAGATGGATGCGATCGGCAACCTCACCGGGGGTGTGGCCCACGATTTCAACAACCTGCTACAGGTGATCAGCGGTAACCTGCAGTTGCTCGGCACCGACGTGTCCGGCAACGAGCGTGCGGAGCGTCGCGTGGCCAACGCCATGGCGGGCGTCACCCGTGGCTCCAAGCTGGCCGCCCAGCTGCTCGCCTTCGGTCGTCGCCAGCCGCTGGCGCCCAAGGTGGTCAACATCGGCCGCTTCGTGCGCGATATGGACGAACTGCTGCGCCGGGCGCTGGGCGAGGCGATCGAGGTGGAGACCGTGATTGCCGGCGGCCTGTGGAACACGCTGATCGATCCGTCCAACGTCGAGAACGCGCTGCTCAACCTGGCGATCAACGCGCGCGACGCGATGAGTGGCCAGGGCAAGCTCACGGTCGAGGCCGGCAACGCGTTGCTGGACGACAGTTATGCCAAGACCCACGGCGACCTGCGTCCGGGGCAATACGTGATGCTTGCCGTGACCGATACCGGCAGTGGCATTCCCGCCGACATCCTCGACAAGGTGTTCGACCCCTTCTTCACCACCAAGCCGGAAGGTCGCGGCACGGGACTGGGACTGTCGATGGTCTACGGCTTCGTCAAGCAATCCGGTGGCCATATCAAGGTGTACAGCGAACCGGGCGAGGGCACCACGGTGAAAATCTACCTGCCCCGGTCGACGCAGAGCGAGGATCGTATCGTGGCGATTGAAGAAGAAGCCATCCGTGGCGGTGACGAGACCATCCTCGTGGCCGAGGACGATGAAGCCGTGCGCGAAACGGTGGTGGGCATGCTCGCCGAACTCGGCTATCGCGTGCTCAAGGCACGCGACGCTGAAAGCGCGCTGTCGATCATCGAAAGCGGTATCGCCATCGACCTGCTGTTCACCGACGTGGTGATGCCGGGCCCGTTGCGCAGTCCCGCACTGGCACGCAAGGCGGTCGAGCGCCAGCCCGGCATCGCCGTGCTGTTCACCTCCGGATATACGGAAAACGCCATCGTGCATGGCGGTCGCCTGGACGAAGGCGTCGAACTGCTCAGCAAGCCGTACACGCGCGAGCAACTGGCCCGTCGCGTCCGGCAGGTGCTGGGCACACGCATGCCGCGCACCCTCGCCGAGGTGGTCACGGCCCCGCTGGCGCCGGCCCCGGTCGCCAGCGCGCCGGAACCGCTGCGTGTACTGGTGCTGGAAGACGATGCCCTTATTCGCATGTCCATCAGCGAGATGCTGGAAAGCCGTGGGCACACCGCCTTCGAGGCGGGCGACGGCAACGAAGCCCTGCGCGTGCATGGGGCCGAAGCCATCGACGTGCTGCTGGCCGATGTGGGCCTGCCCGGCATGAGCGGCGTGGACGTGGCCGAGCGCCTGCGCGAGACGCAGCCCGACCTTCCCGTGATCTACGCCACCGGCGACCACATGGCCAACGGCGTCACGCGTGACGATCGCACCACGATCATCATCAAGCCGTATGGCGTGGCCGACCTGATGGACGCGCTGGGGCGCATCGTGCGCACGTGAGTCCTGTCCCGCCGACAGGAGCGCGTTGCACGCCCCTGTCGGCGGTGGTCACGCGCGCCTCCGGCCTCAGGGCAGCATGTTGCCGCCGGTAACGCCGTAGGTTTCCCCGGTGATGAAGCTGGCTTCCTGGCTGGCGAGCAGCACGTACAACGGCGCGCATTCCACCGGTTGGCCCGGGCGGCCCAACGGAACGCTCTTGCCGAACTCCACCACCTTCTCCTGCGGCTGGCCGCCACTGGGTTGCAGCGGCGTCCAGACCGGGCCGGGCGCCACCGCGTTCACGCGGATGCCCTTCTCGGCCAGCTGCTTCGCCAGGGCCTTGGTGAAGGCGACGATGGCCGCCTTGGTGGAGGCATAGTCGAGCAGGATGTCGGAGGGCTGGTAGGCCTGGATCGAGGCCGTGTTGACGATGGCGGCGCCCGGCGGCATGTGCGGCACCGCGGCCTTGGTCAGCCAGAACAAGGCGAACACGTTGGTACGGAAGGTGGCTTCGAACGAGGCGCTGTCCAGTTCGTCGATGGAGGGGCTGAACTGCTGGCGTCCCGCGACGTTGGCCAGGATATCCAGGCCACCCAGTTCCTTCACGCTTCGCTGCACCAGCTCCTTGCAGAACGCTTCGTCGGCGAGGTCGCCCGGTACCGCGATCACCGTGTGGCCCTCGCCCGTGAGCAGGGCGACCACTTCATCCGCATCCTTCTGCTCGGACGGCAGGTAGTTGATGACCACGCTGGCGCCTTCGCGCGCGAAGGCGATGGCGGCGGCGCGGCCGATCCCCGAGTCGCCGCCGGTCACCAGCGCCTTGCGGCCCTTCAGGCGACCGTTGCCGCGGTAGCTGGTTTCGCCGTGGTCCGGCTTCGGTGACATCTCGGCGGCCAGGCCCGGTGCCGGCTGCGGCTGCCGGGCGAATTCCGGCTGTGGATACTGCGTACGCGGGTCGCGCATGGCATACGGGTCATTCACGGCATCGGCCATGGTGGTGTCCTCGTGGGGTGCAGGGAGATCACGAGGTTTACGAACCAAACGTCCATGTGCCGTCCACGGGGTGTCAGTTCGCGTTTCCGTTTCCGCGATACGCCCGTTCGTTGCGACAGAGGCCGTGGTGGCCTTGCCGATCGTCCCGACGTGCGATGGTGTCGCTTATGCTGGTGGCCGACGTATCGACCCGGAGACTTCCATGGCATCCATCCCCAGCTACGTCCACGGTGCCAGCGCTACGCCCCTGCTGGGCGAAACGGTCGGCGCGCTGCTCGACCGCGTGGCCACGCGCTGGCCGGAGCGACCCGCGCTGGTGGTCCGCCAGCAAGGCGTGCGCTGGAGCTACCGCGAGTTCCATGACGAGGTAACCCGTGTGGCCGCCGGCCTGTTGGCGCTGGGCCTGGAGCCGGGCGAGCGCGTCGGTATCTGGGCGCCCAACCGCGCGGAGTGGGTGGTCGCCCAGTTCGCCGCGCCCAAGGCGGGCCTGGTGCTGGTCAACATCAACCCCGCCTACCGTTCGCACGAACTGGCCTATTCCCTCAACAAGGTGGGCTGCCGCGCGCTGATCCTACCCCGGGCGTTCCGTAGTTCGCATTACCTGGAGATCCTTTCCGGGCTGGCGCCGGAGATGGCCACGGCGATACCCGGCGGGCTGCGTGCCGCGGCACTGCCCGACCTGCGCCACGTGATCCTGCTGGACGACGAAGCCGCGCCCGGTGCCCTGTGCTGGGCGGACCTGCGCGCCGACAACGCGGCGCGCGCACGGCTGGCGGCGATCGAGCCGGCACTCGGCTTCGACGATCCGGTGAACATCCAGTTCACCTCGGGCACCACGGGTGCGCCCAAGGGCGCCACGCTGACCCACCACAACATCGTCAACAACGGCTTCTTCATCGGTGAGGCCATGCGTCTTACCGAAGAGGACCGCCTGTGTATCCCGGTGCCCTTCTACCACTGCTTCGGCATGGTGCTGGGCAACCTGGCCTGCGTGACCCACGGTGCCTGCATGGTCATACCGGGGGAGGGCTTCGATGCGCTGGCCACCTTGCAGACGGTGTCCGAGGAACGCTGCACGGGCCTGCACGGCGTGCCCACGATGTTCATCGCCGAACTGGAACACCCGCGTTTCCACGAGTTCGACCTGGGCACGCTGCGCACCGGCATCATGGCCGGTTCGCCGTGTCCCATCGAGGTGATGCGCCGCGTGGTGCGCGAGATGCACATGAACGAGGTGACCATCGCTTATGGCATGACCGAGACCAGCCCGGTCAGCTTCCAGACCACACCCGACGACCCGCTGGACGTGCGTGTGGCAACCGTGGGCCGTGTGCATCCGCATGTGGAAGTGAAGATCGTCGACGAGCAGGGCGGGGTGGTGCCCCGTGGCACCACCGGCGAGCTGCTGACGCGCGGCTATTCGGTGATGCGGGGCTACTGGGGCGACGACGGCGCCAGCCGGGCGGCCCTCGACGACGCGCGCTGGATGCATACCGGTGATCTGGCGATGCTGGACGAGGAGGGCTACTGCACCATCGTCGGCCGTTTGAAGGACATGATCATCCGCGGTGGCGAGAACATCTATCCGCGCGAGATCGAGGAATTCCTCTACGGCCACCCCGACATCCAGGACGTGCAGGTGTTCGGCGTGCCCGACGCGCGGCTGGGCGAACAGGTGTGCGCCTGGATTCGCCTGCGCGACGGCTCGCCGGCCACGGCGGCCTCGGTGCAGGACTTCTGCCGCAAGCACCTGGCGTACTTCAAGGTGCCGCACCACGTGCGCTTCGTCGATGCCTTCCCCATGACGGTCACCGGCAAGGTTCAGAAATACCTCATGCGTGAAGCCATGATCGCCGAACTGGCGGCGGGCACCTAGGCCGGGCAGCCGGTGGCCTGGCTCACCTGCACCTTGGATTCACGGCCGCTGCACGACCCTAGCGATTGGGGGAGGACCCACGCCAATTGAGTGAGTTCGGATGAATCGAGTCAGGAGATACCACCCGGCGACGCTGTTCAGCGCGCTGGTTTTTGCCCTCTGGGGCACCGTCATGCTGTTGGGCGGCATCCGACTCTTCGGTGAGGGCGGCTCTGTCTATTACCTGGCATCCGGTGCGGTCACTCTGCTCGTGGCGGCCCTGCTGCTGTTCCGCGTGCGCCTCGCCGTGCCGATCTACGCGCTGTTGCTGATCGCGACCACGGGCTGGGCCGTGTGGGAAGTGCGCTGGGACTTCTGGCAGCTGCTGCCCCGCCTGGATGTCTGGTTCGCGCTCGGCCTTTGGCTGCTGCTGCCCTGGCCCCGTCGTGGGCTGGGCCGTGAGCGCTTCGACGGCCGTTCGCGCGGCACCGGCGGCGGCTTCCTCTTCGTATCCCTGCTCATCGCGACCGTCGTCGGTATCGTCGGCGCGGTGCATGTATCGAACGACATGCCGGGCGAACTGCCCATGGCCGATGTGTCCGGACCGCAGGGCGACCGTGCCGCGCGACCGGATGGCGACTGGACCGATTACGGCGGCTCGCCCTACGGCCAGCGCTACTCGCCACTGACCCAGATCACCCCGGACAACGTCGGCCAGCTGCAGGTCGCCTGGAAGATCCAGACCGGCGATCGCCCGGGTCCGGACGATCCGACCGAGACGACCTCCGAGAACACCCCGCTGAAGATCGGCGACACCGTGTACCTGTGCACGCCGCACAGCAAGGTGATCGCGGTGAACGCCGCCACCGGTGAAAAACGCTGGGAATTCGACCCGAAGATACAGAGCCCGGTCGGCTTCAAGCATTGGGAACACATGACCTGCCGTGGCGTGTCGTATCACGACGACGCCCGCTATGCGGCGGCCGTGATTCCGGCACCCGCCACCACCGCGGCCGGCGTCCCGGCGGTCGCCTCGACGGCGCCGCTGCCCCCGTCGGCCATCGCCACCGCGGCGTGCCCCCGCCGGCTGTTCCTGCCCACCGCCGACGCCCGCCTTATCGCGCTGAACGCGGACAATGGCCAGCCCTGCGGCGATTTCGGCCAGGACGGTACGGTGAACCTGCGCGCCAACGTCGGCCCGTTCACCCCGGGTGGCTATTACTCCACGTCGCCGCCGGCGGTCACGAAGGACCTGGTCATCATCGGCGGCCATGTCACCGACAACGAGTCGACCAACGAGCCGTCCGGCGTGATTCGCGCGTTCGATGTGCACGACGGCCACCTGGTCTGGAACTGGGACCCGGGCAAGCCGGACGACACCGCACCGATCGGTCCGGATGGTGTCTACACGCGCAACTCGCCCAACGTCTGGTCGCTCTTCAGCGTCGATGAAGCCCTGGGCATCGTGTACCTGCCGATGGGCAACCAGACGCCGGACCAGTTCGGTGGTGGTCGTACGCCCACGTCGGAAAAGTACGGTGCGGGGCTTGTCGCCCTCGATGTCGCCACCGGCAAGGTGAAGTGGAACTACCAGTTCACCCACCACGACCTCTGGGACATGGACGTCGGCGGCCAGCCGACCCTGGTCGACCTGCAGACCGCCGATGGCATGAAGCCGGCCGTGGTCGCCTCGACCAAGCAGGGCAGCATCTACGTGCTCGACCGCCGCGACGGCACGCCGATCGTGCCGATCCAGGAAGTACCGCGTCCGCAGGGTGCGGTGCCGGGCGATCACACCGCGCCGACCCAGCCGCTGTCCGACCTCAACTTCGCCCCGCCGCAGGTGCGCGAGCAGGACATGTGGGGCACTACGCCCCTGGACCAGCTCTGGTGCCGCGTGCGCTTCCGCTCGCTGCGCTACGACGGCATGTTCACCCCGCCGTCGTTGCAGGGCTCGCTGGTGTTCCCGGGTAACTTCGGCGTGTTCGACTGGGGCGGCGTGTCCGTCGACCCGACCCGACAGCTGATGCTGATCAATCCCAGCTACATGGCGTTCCAGTCCAAGCTGATCCCCAAGGAAGAACTGGCCAAGATGGAAGTCGGGCCGGCCAAGAGCGAGACCGAGGGCGTCAAGCAGGCCAAGGGCATTCCTTACGGCATCGAACTGTCGCCGTTCCTCTCGCCGCTGGGCATCCCCTGCCAGGCACCGCCGTGGGGCTATGTCGCGGGTGTGGACCTGCGCAGCGGCAAGATGATGTGGCGACACAAGAACGGCACCATCGTCGACAGCGCGCCGCTGCCGATCCCCATGCCGCTGGGCGTGCCCAGCCTGGGCGGCATGGTGACCACCGCCGGTGGCGTCACCTTCCTCAGCGGCACGCTGGATTACTACGTGCGCGGCTACGACGTGCGCACCGGCAAGAAGCTGTGGGAGTCGCGCCTGCCCGCCGGTGGTCAGGCCACACCCATGACCTATGCCGACAGCAGCGGTCGCCAGTACCTGCTGGTGGTCGCCGGCGGTCACGGCTCGCTCGGTACGAAACAGGGCGATTGGGTCATCGCCTACGCGTTGCCCAAGTAAGCTCGCCTGGATGCATGGGCCGCCATCGTGCAGGTGGCGGCCCATGCATCGATTCACGCCCTGGCGGCGCTCGCTTTCCGCGGGTCCGGCAGGAAGGCCGCCAGCAGGCCGATCAGCGGCAGGAAAGCGCAGATCCGGTAGACCGCCTCGATGCCGACATGGTCGGCCAGTTCGCCCAGCCCGGCCGCGCCGAGGCCACCCATCCCGAACGAAAAACCGAAGAACAGGCCGGAGATCATGCCGACCTTGCCCGGTACCAGTTCCTGCGCGAACACCACGATCGCCGGAAACGCCGACGCCAGGATCAGCCCGATCGCCACGGTGAGCGGCGCGGTCCAGAACAGGCTGGCGTGCGGCAGCAGCAGCGTGAACGGCAGTGTGCCCAGGATGGAGAACCAGATGACCCGCTTGCGCCCGAAGCGATCGCCCAGCGGTCCGCCCAGCAACGTGCCCGCCGCCACCGCGGCCAGGAACACGAACAGGTGCAGCTGCGCGTTCTGCACCGACACGTTGAAACGGTGGATCAGGTAGAAGGTGAAGTAGCTGGTCAGGCTGGCCAGGTAAACGTATTTGGAAAAGATCAGCGCCAGCAGCACGGCGATACCCCGCCGTGCATCCGCGCTGCTCGAGGCGATCGATGTGGGCTTGCTCCCGCCGGCCGTCAGACGCGACAGTCCGTGGTGCCGGTACCACTGCCCGACATTCCACAATACGACACCGGAAAGCAGCGCCAGCAACGCGAAGAAGGCTAGGCTCGACTGACCCCAGCGCACCACGACGATCGCGGCCGCCAGAGGCCCGAGCGCCTGTCCCGCGTTGCCGCCCACCTGAAACAGCGATTGCGCCAGCCCGTGGCGTCCGCCCGAGGCCATCCGGGCCACCCGCGACGACTCCGGATGGAACACCGACGAGCCCATGCCGAGCAACCCGGCACCGACGAGCAGCATCGGGTACGTGTGCGCCGCGGACAACACCAGCAGCCCGGCGAGGGAGAACAGCGTGCCGCCGGGCAGTGCCATGGGTGTCGGCCTGCGGTCGGCATAGAGGCCCACCAGCGGCTGCAGGATCGAGGCGGTGATCTGGTAGGTGAGGGTGATCAGGCCGATCTGGCCGAAGTCCAGGTGGAAGCCGGCCTTCAGGCCCGGATAGATGGCGGGCAGCAGCGACTGCATCATGTCGTTGAGCAGGTGGCAGAAGCTTATGGCGAAGATCACGCCGTAGACGGTCGGATCGGTGCGCGGCAAGGTCGACGCGGCACGGGCAGGCGCTTGCATGGGCGGTCCTGGGAACGGGGAAGCGCCATGAGAACACGCCATCCCGGTGGCCCGCGCTAGGATATGGGTCATGGATAGTGGAGATCGGGACAATCCGCACATTCCCTATCGGGACTTCCACGACGAGGCATCGCGCCCCGTCCTGTCCCGGGGCCACGACTACCCGTCGTCGTACGAGCTGCAGGCGCATCGCCATCGGCGCGGCCAGATGCTGTATGCCTCCACGGGCACGCTGGCTGTCACCACGCCGCAGGGGTCGTGGCTGGCCCCCTCGGAGCGTGCCGTGTGGATTCCGGCGACCACGCCCCATGCCGTCCGGATGATCGGTACGGTCAGCACGCGCAGCGTGTATGTCGACCGCGTGGTCGCCGAGCCGCTGGGTGATACGTGCCGCGTGATTGCCGTATCGCCGTTGTTGCGCGCGCTGCTGGTCGCCGCGGTGGACGTTCCCCCGGCGTACGACTTCGACGGTCGGGATGGCATGCTGATGGCACTGCTGGTGGCCGAAGTGGCGCGCGCCGCTACCATCCCGCTGGCGCTGCCCTTGCCGACCGATCGGCGACTCGCCGCACGTTGCGCGCACTTCCTGGAGCAGCCGCGCATGACGGAGAGCATCGACCACTGGGCCGCCGGGCTCGGCATGCATCGGCGCAGCTTCACCCGGCTGTTCCGTCGCGAGACGGGGATGAGTTTCGCGCAGTGGCGACAGCAGGCGTGCCTGCTGGCCGCGCTGCCCCGGCTCGGCGCAGGCGAGGCCGTTACCGCGGTGGCGCTGGACCTGGGCTACGAAAGTCCGGCGAGTTTCTCGACGATGTTCCGCCGTGCGCTCGGCAGGCCGCCGACCTTCTACCGCGCCTGAAGGCCGGGCCGGCTCATCGGCCGATGACGCCCGCGCCGCTGTCGCATCCCGACCGGATCACGCCTTCGATGGCTTCGGCGGGCGGCAGGCCCACGTCGACCCACAGGGCTTCTTCCTGCGATGGTTCTTCCAGCGTCGCCAGCTGGCTGTCCAGCAGGGTCGGATCGAAGAAGTGGCCACTGCGGTGGCCGAGGCGCTCGGCCAGCAGGGCGCGCGATGCATGCAGATACACGAAGCGCACATCGCCATGCTCACCGCGAAGGACGTCCCGATAGCGATGCTTCAGGGCCGAGCACGCCAGCACCATCGACTCGCCGCTGGCCCGGTGCCGGTCCATCACGGCGACGATCGCTTCCAGCCACGGTTTTCGGTCGGCATCGTCGAGGGGAATGCCGCGTGCCATCTTGCCGCGATTGGCCTGCGGGTGAAGCGCATCGGCATCGACGAACGGTTGGCCCAGCCGCATGGCCAGGCCCTCGCCGATCGTGCTCTTGCCGCTGCCGGAGACGCCCATGACGATGGTGATCATGCCTCCATGATGCCGCGGCCCCGGCTACGGATTCGTGAACGGCTCGCGTACCATCGGGAGACCGATATCTCCTTGCGTGCCTTGCTCATGAAAACCGTCGACCTGCGCAGCGATACCGTTACCCAGCCCTCCGAGGCCATGCGCGAGGCCATGTGGCGCGCACCGGTCGGCGACGACGTCTACGGCGAAGACCCCACCGTGAATGCGCTGCAGGAACGCCTCGCCGGCGAGTTGGGTTTTGCCGCCGCGCTGTTCGTGCCGACCGGAACGCAGAGCAACCTGCTCGCGCTGATGAGCCACTGCGAGCGCGGCGACGAGTACATCGTCGGCGCCGACGCCCACACCTATCGTTTCGAAGGTGGCGGCGCGGCCGTGCTGGGGTCGATCCAGCCGCAGCCCATTCCCCAGGCCGACGACGGCACGCTGCCGCTGGACCGGGTCGAGGCCGCGATCAAGCCAGTGGACCCGCACTTCGCCCGTTCACGCCTGCTGGCGCTGGAAAACACCTGGCATGGTCGCGCCTTGCCCTTCGACTACCTGGCGCAGGCGCGTGAGGTGGCCACTCGCCGAAACCTCGGCCTGCACCTCGACGGTGCACGCCTCTACAACGCGGCGATCGCCTATGGTCGGCCGGCCCGCGAGGTCACGGCGGGCTTCGACAGCGTATCCGTCTGCCTGTCCAAGGGGCTGGGGGCGCCGGTGGGTTCGGTGTTGCTCGGCGACGCCGCGTTGATCGAGCGCGCCAGGCGCTGGCGTAAGGTCGCGGGCGGCGGCTGGCGCCAGGCCGGCATGCTGGCTGCCGCGTGCATGTACGCGCTCGACCACCACGTGGCCCGCCTGGCGGAGGATCACACGCGTGCCGTCCGTCTTGCCGATGGGCTGCGTGCCGTCGACGGGCTTGTCGTCACGGGCTGCCATACCAACATGGTGTTCGTCGACGTTCCGGCGGATCGGTTGAAGGATCTCGCCGCGCACATGGCCAGAGCGGGTATACGGCTGAGCATCGGTTACCTGCCTTCGGTCCGGCTGGTGACCCATCGGGACGTCGACGACGAAGGCGTCGAGCGGGCCATTGGCGCGTTCGCGGACTTCGCCTACTGACGCGGAGCCATCAGCTTGCGTTGCAGCGAGTAGAGGATGGCCGCATCGGTGGCGTCAAGCGCGGGCGACTCCATGCCGCGGTAGTGGCGATGGAAGGCGATGATGGCGTTGCGGGGATTGGACACGTCGTAGCCCACGAGCCGGATGGCGGCGAGGCTGTCGAAGCCCGGGGGCGCCGGCAGGAGGGTGGCATCGGGCCACAGGCCGAACCCGTAGCGTGCCAGCGTGGCCCAGGGGAACAGCGCGCTGGGATCGTTCTTGCGACCGGGCGCAATATCGCCATGGCCGACCACGGCCTGGCGGGGAATGCCCAGTCGTGAGGTGATGTCGCCGAGCAGGGCGATCAGTGCCTGGATCTGGGCCGGTGTGAAGGGGGATACGCCGTCGTTGTCGATCTCGATACCGATGGACGACGAGTTGATATCCGTCATGTCGCCCCAGCGGGCCGCCCCCGCATGCCAGGCACGCCGGCTCTCGTCGACGAGCTGGTCGATACGCCCGTCCATCTCCACCAGGTAGTGGGCGCTGACCGGACCTTCGCTGTTGCGGGTGCGCAACACACGCAACGCCGCACCGGCATCACCGATGGACGTGTGGTGAAGGACGATCAGCTGCGCCTTGCGCACGTTGAAGTTCGGAGAAGGTGTCCAGTGGGCAAGCGCACTGCGTTGCGGCGCGACGGTCGGTGCACCGGCACAGGCGGTGAGCAGCAGGGCAAGCGAAACGCCCGCTAGAGTGCGGGCGTGCCTCGCGAGGCGGCTGCCCTGGATCATTCGGTACGGAAATCGCTGCTGGTGATGACCCATTCGATCTCGTCGCCCACATCGCCCACGTCGTTCTTCGAGGCGACGACGATGTGCAGGTCGACGCAGTCATGACCTTCGGAAAGCCATTCTGTTTTTTCCAGGTCCATGTGCGCTTCTTTCAAGGCGGTGCGAAGCGTGGGCATGTCGGTGGGAAAAAGAGTGATGCCTTCGTGGATGAGCGTGCCGCCGATGACCTCGATGTCGCAGAGTTTGTCGTCGAGGAACCGGAGGCGGACCCATTCGGTGCCGCCGGTATCGGTGTATTCGTCTTCGTCGTCCCAGAGGGACTCGCCGCCGGCCTTCCAGCCGAGGGCCTCGCGGAGCTTCTTGCGTGGCATGCCGAAGAAGATATCGATGTTGCCGCGGCGAATGCCGCGACCCGGAATCAGTTCGCAATGGTCCATGGCGTTCCTCGTCAGGTGGCGCGGGATGCCCGCCCGTAAAGCATGAAGCTGCAAGCATGCGGCCTTCCAGCCGTCACTGTCCACGACATATCAGGGCTTATGGTCACGCCCGAGGTAGTCCTCGCTCTGCATCTCGATCAGCCGTGACTCGGTGCGCCCGAATTCCGCGCGCAGCTTCGTGCCGTCGTAGATATCGGTGATCGGCGCGGCGGCCGAGATCACCAGCTTGACGTGGCGGTCGTAGAACTCGTCGACCAGCAGCACGAAACGCTTGGCCTCGTTTTCGGTGAACATGGTGAATTGCGGCACACCGGACAGGATGACGGTGGGGTACGCCTTCGCCAGTTCGATGTAGTCGGCGACGGCGCGAGGGCCCTCGCACAAGGCGGCAAAATCGAACCAGACGACGGTATCGGCGCGCTTGCGTACGGGAATGTCGCGTCCGTTGATGGCGATAGCGCCTCCGTCCACCGTGTCGCCTTGCGCCTGCGTGGAAAAGATCCGCGCCAGCGAAAGCTCGGCCTCGACGCCCGGGGGCACCAGGTAGACCGAGGCCTGGCTGAGCGCGCGCAGGCGCCAGTCGCGCGGGGAGACCATTTCGTGCACGACGCAGTGCGCCTCGATCGCCGCGATGGCGGGCAGGAAGCGGGCGCGTTGCAAGCCGTCGCGGTACAGGCCGGGCGGCGGCGTGTTGGAGGTGGTGACCAGGGCGACCCCGCGCGCGAACAGGCCGTCGAGCAGGCCGGCGAGGATCATCGCGTCGCCGATATCCGAGACGAGGAACTCGTCGAGGCAAAGCACACGGCACTTCAGCGCGATCCGTTCGGCCACTTCGTCCAGCGGATTCTGGCGCTCGCCCAGGTCGCGCAGCATGCCGTGCACTTCCAGCATGAAACGGTGGAAGTGGCGACGAAGCGCCAGGCCGGGTGCGAGGCTGGAAACGAACAGGTCCATCAGGAAGGTCTTGCCACGGCCCACGCTGCCCCACAGGTACAGCCCCGGCACCGCCTGCCGCGGTTCGCTGGCCAGCAGGGTGCGCAGGCGACCGAACAGACCGCCGCCGGTAGAGGGCGCTGGCGTGCACAGGGCGGCATGCAGGCGATCGAACTGGGCAATCACCGGCAACTGGGCAGGGTCCGATTCCCAGCGATGGCCCGCGATGCCGTCCCGGTATCGTTCGCCGGGTGTCGGTTCCGTACAGTTCATGCGGCGTCGGGCTCCGGTGGCCACTGTTTCACCGCATTCTTGATCGCGCCGCGCAGGTCCATCAGGCGCCGATGGAAGAAGTGGCTGGTGTCTTCCATCCGCACGAGGTGCGGCCGCCGGCTTTCGGGCAAGGTCTCGATCCAGTCGAAGACGGCCTGCGGCTCGACGATCTCGTCCGCGTCGCCCATCACCACCAGCCACGGGCAGGCCGGCAGTTCCACCTGCGAGAAGTCCCAGCCGCGGCCCGCGGCGGGTGGGGCCACGCTGATCAGCGCGCCGGCCTGCAGACGAACCGCGTTGCGCAGGGTGACGTAGCTGCCGAAGGAAAACCCCGCCAGCCACAGCGTGGCGTCCGGACGCGCCCGGCGTACCCAGCCGACGACCGCCGCGAGATCCTCGCTTTCACCGATGCCTTGGTCGAACAGGCCTTCGGAGGCACCGACGCTGCGGAAATTGAAGATCACCGTATCCACGCCCGACTCACGCAGCGACCGTTCGATCATGGTCACCACCTTGTTGTGCATGCTGCCCCCGTCGGTGGACAGCGGGTGGCAGATGACGGCGACGGCCTGGCGGCGGTGCTCCGCGTCGCTGGGTTTGGCCTCGCATTCGAGCTTGCCTGCGGGGCCGGCCAGCGCGAAGCTCAGGGTCTCGTCCGGAAAATGCTCCGGCGCTGTAGGTAGATGTGCGCTCATGCCCTCCATGATAACCGGTGACCGTTCACGACGCGGCGGGGCACGCCCGTGAACGTGCTTGCGCACGCGCTGCTGGCGGGGAACGACGCCTCGCTGCGCCTGGGCGGCGCCATGGGCGACTTCGTGCACGGTATGCCGGGCGACCACCTGCCGCCGCGAGTGCGGCAGGGCATCTACCTGCACCGGGCCATCGACAGCTTCACCGACTCGCACGCCGAGGTGCGCGCTGCCCGTGAGCGCATGCCGCCGCCGTTCCGGCGCTATGCCGGCATCCTGCTGGACATGTGGTTCGATCACTGCCTTGCACGCGATTTCGACCGCTGGTCCGACCAGCCGCTGGACCGATATGCCGTGGGCCTGCGCAAGGAGCTTCACGACGCGGCACCGATGCTGCCTGACGCCCTTAAGCGTTTCCTGGGATACATGGACGCCAACGACCTGCCGGCGGGCTACCGGGATGCGGCCGCCATCGGCAAGGCGCTGCGTGGTATCTCGCAGCGGCTGTCCCGGGCCAACCCCCTGGCCGAGGCGATGCCGCTGATGCTGGCCGAGGACGACGCCCTGAAGGCCACCTTTGATCGGTTCTTCCCGCAGTTGCAGGCCTTTGCCGCGCACTGGGTGGCCGAGCGCATGGCGGGGCCACCGGCGGACGCCCTTACTTGGCCTGGTCGGCCATCCACTTGACGGTGTTGGTGACCTGCTCGTCCGTCAGCGACGGATTGCCGCCCTTGGCGGGCATGTGGTTGCCGTCGGGGCCGGTGTAGCCCTCGATCGCGTGCTTGGTCAGCGTGGCGATGCCTTCGGCCAGGCGGGCCGACCACGCGGCCTTGTCGCCCAGCTTCGGCGCGCCGGCCACACCGGCGGTGTGGCAGCTGTGGCAGAGGTTGTCGTAGATGGTCTTGCCGTCGGTGCTGCCGCCGTAGGCCACCTGTGCGGCGGCGGCCTTGGCGGCGGCATCCTGCGCGGCCTGCATGGCGGCACGACCGGTATCGCCCGCGTAGACCGCGCCGATGGGCGCGATGCGTGCTTCGGTGCGCTTGGCGACCGCCGGGTCCTGGTCCTTGGGGATGTGGCTATAGATGATATAGGCCACCACCATCAGGACGAGGGCCAGGACGCTCAGGCCGGCCGTCAGCAGCGAAAACTGACGCATGAAGTTCTGGTCGGACTTGCTTGGAGAACCGCTCACGCATTCACTCCACTGGATTTGGGTGTGCCGTCCCCCTCCCCGGGCTCCGGCGTGCCTGCAAGCCGCGTTGCGGCGCTAACCGGGCGAGTATAACGGAACCTCCGCACGTGTCAGCGGTCCCGGATACGCCCTTTCACGGGCCGACGGCCACGGCCCCGAGGGGCAAACCGTGCCGTCAGTCATGCTGTACCCCTGTCAACCGGCATTGTTCAATGCCGTTCCCGTAACCCTATATTGTCGTCGTCGAACCTTTATCTTCGCGCGAACGGACGGCAACGACCCGTCGTCCGGTTATCCACCTGGGAGTGTTTCATGTCGCGTTTCTGGAAAATCGCGCTGGCCGTCGTTGTCGTCGTGCTGATCGCGGGCTTCTTCATCGCTCGCCACCACCGGGCCAAGGGGAGCGATTCCTCGGCCACCGCCAGTGCACAGGCCAACGGCGAGGGGCAGGGCAAGGACCAGCCGCCGGTGCCGGTCACGGTCGTTCCCGTGGCCAGCCAGGATGTACCGGTCTACCTGACCGCGCTGGGCACCGTCCAGGCGCGCAACACGGTGACGGTGCGCCCGCAGGTCGGCGGCCAGCTGATGAAGCTGAACTTCCAGGAAGGCCAGGAAGTGAAGAAGGGCGACGTGATCGCCGAGATCGATCCCCGCACCATCCAGTCGAACTACGACCAGGCGGTGGCGAGGCTCAAGCAGGACCAGGCCCTCGCGGCCACGGCGAAGAACAACCTCGACCGTTCGCAGAACCTGGTCAGCAAGGGCGGCCAGCAATACGTGTCCAAGCAGGACCTGGACAACCTGAAGAACAGCCTCGACCAGGCCGCGGCCACCGCCAACGCCGACCAGGCCGCCATTCGTGCCGCCCAGGTGCAGTTGGGCTTTACCAAGGTCATCGCGCCGATCGACGGCCTGGCGGGCATCCGCTCGGTGGATGCGGGCAACATCGTGTCCACCACGGACGCCATCGTCACCCTGACCGAGCTGCATCCCATCTACGTGATGTTCTACCTGCCCGAGAAAAACCTCGACATGGTGCGCAGCTCCGTCGGTGGCGAGGGTCTGTCGCAGCTTGAGGTCTCCGCGCTGGATCGCGTCGATGCCCATCCCATCGCCACCGGCCACCTGGACGTCATCGACAACACCATCGACACGACCACGGGCACCTTCCGCCTGCGCTCGCTGTTCGACAACGAGAAGACCCAGCTGTGGCCCGGCCAGTTCGTCAACGTGCAGCTGAAGGTGCGCACGGTGAAGGACGGTCTCGTGGTGCCGTCGCAGGCCGTGCAGCGCGGGCCGGACGGCGACTATGTCTACCTGGTGCAGGGTGACAACACGGTGCGGATGCAGGCGGTGGAAACCGCCAGCGAGGTAGGCGACAGCCACGTGCTGCTGAGCAAGGGCGTGAAGCTGGGCGACAAGATCGTCACCGAGGGCCAGTTCCGTCTCAAGCCCGGCTCCAAGGTGCAGCCGCTGGCCCCGGGCCAGGTGCCCGCCGCGCCCACGGCGGACGAACTGCAGAAATCCAAGACCGGTCAGCAGGGTCGCCAGGGCGGCGGTCGCCGCGGCTGACAAGGCGTGGCGCGCCCACGACGGGCGCGCCGCCACCGGACCGCAAGGTCCCGACACCAGGACTTACCCGTGGGTTTTTCGACACTCTTCATTCGCCGACCGATCGCGACCTCGCTGCTGATGGTGGCGGTGCTGTTGCTCGGCATCCTCGGCTACCGCCAGCTGCCGGTGTCGGCCCTGCCGGAAATCGATGCCCCCAGCCTGGTCGTCACCACGCAGTATCCCGGTGCCAGCGCCTCCACCATGGCGGCCCTGGTCACCACGCCCCTGGAACGCAATTTCGGGCAGATTTCCGGCCTGGGCTCGATGAGTTCGGATTCCTCGGCGGGCCTGTCCACGATCGTCCTGCAGTTCAACATGGACCGGGACATCGACATCGCCGCGCAGGACGTGCAGGCGGCGATCAACCAGGCGCGCGGCACGCTGCCCAACAACCTGCCTTACCCGCCCGTGTACAACCGGGTGAACCCGGCCGACGCGCCGATCATGACCCTGATGCTCACCTCCGACAGCCTGCCGCTGCGTGACGTGAACAACTACGCCGATTCGATCATCGCCCAGAAGCTGGCGCAGGTGCAGGGCGTCGGCCTGGTCTCGATCGCCGGCAACGTGCGCCCCGCCGTGCGCATCCAGGTCAATCCCGCGCAGCTGGCCAACCTCGGCCTGACCATGGAAGACGTGCGCAGCTCGCTCACGCAGGCCAACGTCAACGCGCCCAAGGGCACGCTCAACGGCAAGACCCAGTCCTACAGCATCGGCACCAACGACCAGCTGTCCGATGCCGCGGAATACAAGGGCACGATCATCAGCTACAAGAATGGCGCTCCCGTGCGCCTGTCCGACGTGGCCAACGTGATCGACGGCGTGGAAAACGACCAGCTGGCCGCCTGGGCCAACGGCAAGCCGGCCGTGCTGCTGGATATCCGTCGCCAGCCAGGCGCTAACATCGTGCAGACGGTGCAGCAGATCCGGCAGACCATTCCCGACCTGCAGAAGGTGCTGCCGGCGGATGTGCACCTGAAAATCTTCTCCGACCGCACCATCACCATCCGCGCGTCGGTGGAGGACGTCCAGTTCACGCTGATCCTCACCATCTGCCTGGTGGTGGCGGTGATCTTCGTCTTCCTGCGCCGCCTGTGGGCCACGGTGATCCCGTCGGTCGCGGTGCCGCTGTCGCTGATGGGCACGTTCGGCGTCATGGCGTTCGCCGGCATGTCGCTGGACAACCTCTCGCTGATGGCGCTGGCGGTGGCCACCGGTTTCGTGGTCGACGATGCCATCGTGATGATCGAGAACATCGTCCGCTACATCGAGCAGGGCCAGGACGCCAAGACCGCGGCCGAGGTGGGCGCGAAGGAAATCGGCTTCACGGTGCTGTCGCTGACCGTCTCACTGGTGGCCGTGTTCCTGCCGCTGCTGCTGATGCCGGGCGTCACCGGACGCCTGTTCCACGAGTTCGCCTGGGTGCTGACCATCGCCGTCATCATCTCGATGCTGATCTCGTTGACGCTCACGCCGATGATGTGCGCCTACCTGCTCAAGGCCGACCAGCTGCCGGAAGCGGAGGATGCCCACGAGCACGCCACGGCGTCCGGCAAGCACACGGCCTGGTCGCGCCTGGTCGACGGCTACGGTCGCAGCCTGGACTGGGTGCTCGACCATCGCCCGCTGACGATGATCGTCGCGGCGCTCACCGTGGCGCTGACGGTCGTGCTCTACATCGTGATCCCGAAGGGCCTGTTGCCCGAGCAGGACACCGGGATGATCACGGCCGTGGTGCAGGCCGACCAGAACGTGGCTTTCCCGCAGATGGAAGACCGCACCAAGGCCGTCGCCGATGCGTTGGCGAAGGACCCGGCGGTGGCCGGTGTCGCCGCCTTCATCGGTGCCGGCTCGATCAACCCCACGCTCAACCAGGGCCAGCTGTCGCTGGTGCTGAAGGATCGCGGCGATCGCGATGACCTCGACACCGTGCTGCCGCGCCTGCAGAAGGCCGTCGCCAACATCGCCGGCGTGGCGCTTTACCTCAAGCCCGTGCAGGACGTGACGCTGGATACCCAGGTGTCCGCCACCGAATACCAGTACTCGATGTCCGACGTGAACTCGACCGAGCTGGCCGGCTACGCGCAGCAGATGACGTCCGCGTTGCGCAAGCGCAAGGAACTGGCCGACGTCGACAACAACCTGGCCGACCAGGGCACCGCGCTGAAGCTGACCATCGACCGCGACAGCGCCAGCCGCCTCGGCGTGCCGGTGCAGACCATCGACGACACCCTCTACGACGCCTACGGGCAGCGGCAGATCTCCACCATCTTCACCCAGCTCAACCAGTACCGCGTGGTGCTGGAAGTGGCGCCGGAGTTCCGCAATAGTGCCGACCTGCTCAACAAGCTGACGGTGCGCGGCAACGGCAACGGTGCGCTGACCGGCTCCAACGCCACCAGCTTCGGCCAGCTGGCGTCGAGCAATTCGGCCACGCCCTCGGGCATCGGCAACAGCGGCAACGTCGGCTTCCAGGTCGGTGGCGGCGGCAACATTCCCATCGCCGCGCTGGCCAGCGCCGTGGTCACCACGGCGCCGCTGGTGGTCACCCACCTGCAGCAGCTGCCGGCGGTCACCGTGTCGTTCAACCTCGCGCCGGGTGAGTCGCTGTCCTCGGCCGTGGAAGCGATCCACGAAGTGGAGAAGCAACTCAACTTCCCGCCGCAGGTGCGCGGCCAGTTCATCGGCAAGGCGGCGGAATTCTCCTCCTCGGTCGGCGACGAAGTGCTCCTTCTGCTGGCATCCATCATCGTGATCTACATCGTGCTGGGCGTGCTCTACGAGAGCTACATCCATCCGCTGACGATCATCTCCACCCTGCCGCCCGCGGGCGTGGGCGCCCTGCTTGCGCTGATCCTGTGCGGCATGACCCTGTCGGTCGACGGCATCGTGGGCATCGTGCTGCTGATCGGCATCGTGAAGAAGAACGCGATCATGATGATCGACTTCGCCATCGAGGCGAAGCGCACCGGCCTGAATGCGCACGACGCCATCCGCCGGGCCTGCCTGCTGCGCTTCCGCCCGATCATGATGACCACGGCCGCGGCCTTGCTGGGCGCGTTGCCGCTCGCGCTGGGCAACGGCATCGGTTCGGAGCTGCGCAAGCCGCTGGGCGTCTCCATCGTGGGCGGCCTGCTGCTGTCGCAGCTGGTCACGCTGTACACCACGCCGGTGATCTACCTCTACATGGAGCGGTTCTCCGACTGGCTGGCGGAACGCAAACGGCAGCGCGCCCTGGCCCACGAGGCGGCGTTGCCCCGGCCCACCGGTCGATGACGCCAGTCGCGGGCATGCCTGGAACCACCCCTTTTCGCCGGACGGCACCCCGTCCGGCGAAACCTTTTTCCGGATGGCGCGTTAGGACGGAACCATTCCGCGCCGATCCGAGCACGATGCAGCGTTCTTCGACATGAATATCTCCGGTCCGTTCATCCGCCGTCCGATCGGCACGTCGCTGCTGGCCATCGGCATCTTCGTGATCGGCGTGATCTGCTACTCGTTGCTCGGCGTAGCGGCGTTGCCGGCCATCCAGTTCCCGGCCATCTTCGTGCAGGCGCAGCAGTCCGGCGCGGATGCCAGCACCATGGCCTCCACGGTGGCCGCCCCGCTGGAACGCCACCTGGGTCAGGTGCCCGGCGTCGAGTCCATGCGCTCGAACAGCTCGGAGGGCAGCGCCTTCGTCCTGCTGTTCTTCCAGAACGGCACCAATATCGACGCGGCGGCGCGCGACGTGCAGTCGGCGATCAACGCGGCGCAGCCCGATCTGCCTAGCGGCCTGCTCAACGCCCCGTCCTACGAGAAGGCCAACCCGAACGACGATCCGGTGATCGTGCTGGCGCTCACCTCCGACACGGTGGCACCCACGGCGTTGTACAACGTGGCCGATTCCATCCTCGCGCAGCGGCTGCGCCAGCAGGAAGGCATCGCCTCGGTGGACATCGCCGGTAGCGCGACGCCGGCCATCCGCGTCGACGTCAACCTGCGCGCGCTGAACGCGATGGGCCTGTCGCCGGACCAGCTGCGCAATGCGCTCACCGCCGCCAATGTCACCTCGCCGCAGGGGTTCCTCTCCGACGGCAAGACGACCATGGCGGTGACGGCCACGGATTCGCTGCACACGGCGGACGAATTCGCCAAGCTGATCATCGGCGTGAACAACAGCGTGCCGATCCGCCTGTCCGATGTGGCCAAGGTGTACGACGGCCAGCAGGACGCGTTCCAGGCAGCCTGGTTCAACGGTAAGCCCGGCATCCTGATGTACGTGTTCCGCAAGTCGGACGCCAACGTCATCGATACGGTGGACCGGATCAAGGCGCAGATTCCCACCATGCAGACCTGGCTGCCGGCCGGTGTGCAGCTGCACTCGTTCTTCGACGGCACGCCGACCATCCGGGCGTCGCTGCACGAGGTGCAGGCCACGCTGCTGATCAGCCTGGCGATGGTGATCATGACGATGGCGCTGTTCCTGCGCCGCCTCGCCCCCACGGTGATCGCAGGCCTGACGGTGCCGCTGTCGCTGGCCGGCGCGTTCACGGTCATGTATGCCTTCGGCTACACCCTGAACAACCTGACGCTGCTGGCGCTGGTGATCGCCATCGGCTTCGTGGTGGACGATGCGATCGTGGTGATCGAAAACGTCATCCGCCACATGGACGAGGGCATCCCGCGGTTCGAGGCGGCCTTGCTGGGTGCGCGTGAGATCGGTTTCACCATCGTCTCGATCACCGGTTCGCTGGTGGCGGTGTTCATTCCGCTGTTGCTCGCGCCCGGCGTCATCGGCATGTTCTTCAAGGAATTCACCGTCACACTGGTGGCGGCCATCCTGGTCTCGGCAGTGATCTCGCTGACCCTCACCCCGTCGTTGTGCGCGCATTTCCTTACCGCGCACGCCAACGACGAACCTGAATCGAAGTTCGGTCGCGCGCTGGAGCGCATGCACGAGCGCATGGTCGGTGTCTATCGCCGCGCGCTCGACTGGACCCTGCGCCATGCCCTGTTGATGGCGCTCACGCCGCTGGTGCTGGTCGGCATCACCATCGTGTTGTTCGGCATGATCAAGGCGGGTTTCTTCCCTCCGCAGGACACCGGCCTGATCGGCGCTCGCGCCACGTCCAGTTCCACCGTGTCGTTCGACGAGATGCAGGCGCGCCAGACCCGGCTCACCGACATGCTGCTGGCCGATCCGGCGGTGAAGGCCGTCGGCTCGCGCCTGGGTACCAGCCGCACCGGCTCCACCGGGCAGTTCAACATCGAACTGAAGACGGTGGCGGAAGGGCGCAAGGGCACCACGTTCGACGTGCTGGATCGCCTTTCGGCGGCGGCCAACAAGTACCCCGACCTCAACCTGCGCCTGCGTCCCATCCAGGATCTGCCGACGGGCGGTGGCGGCGGCTCGTCGCAGGGTGGCCAGTATTCGGTGTCGCTCAAGGGCAACGACATCGTCGAGCTGCAGACGTGGCTGCCGAAGCTCGTGGACGCGCTGAAGAAGAACAAGATGCTGACCGATGTCGGCAGCGATATCGACGCGCAGGGCCTGCGCCAGAACATGGTGATCGACCGCGACACGGCCGCACGCCTGGGCGTGTCCATCGGCAACATCGACGGCGCCTTGTACAACGCGTTCGGCCAGCGTGCGGTGTCCACCATCTATTCGGACATCAACCAGTACCGCGTCATCGTCAACGCGCTGCCGCAGATGGCCGCCACGCCGGAATCGCTCAACCAGATCTACGTGCGCTCCGACAGCGGCGCCATGGTGCCCATGTCCGCGGTGGCACGCCAGGAGCCCGGCCTGGCGCCCAGCCAGATCGTGCATGAGGACCAGTACACGAGCATGGGCGTCAGCTTCAACCTCGCTCCCAACGTGAGCATGGGCGAGGCCATGGTCATCATCCAGAAGACCATCGACGGCATGCGCATGCCCGGTGACATCCGCCTGGATGCGGGCAGCGATTTCCGTCGCTTCCAGCAGTCGCAGAGCGACATGCCGCTGCTGATCCTCGCCGCCATCGTCGTGGTCTACCTGCTGATGGGCATGCTGTACGAGAGCCTGATCCATCCCGTGACCATCATCTCGACCCTGCCTGCCGCCGGCGTGGGCGCGCTGGCGGCGCTGGTCATCACCGATACCGAGTTGTCGGTGGTGGCGATGATCGCGCTGGTGCTGCTCATCGGCATCGTCAAGAAGAACGCGATCATGATGATCGACTTCGCGCTGGTGGCGGAGCGCGAGCATCACCTCACCTCGAAGGAAGCGATCCGCGAGGCCTGCCTGGTGCGCTTTCGCCCGATCATGATGACCACCATGGTGGCCATCCTGGCAGCGCTGCCGCTGGCGATCGGCCTCGGCGAAGGTTCCGAGCTGCGACGCCCGCTGGGTATCGCGATGATCGGCGGCCTGCTGATCTCGCAGAGCCTCACCCTGCTGTCGACTCCGGCGCTGTACGTGATCTTCGCCTGCCTTTCCGAGCGCTGGAAGACGCGCAAGGCACGCCGCGCCGAAAAACGCGCACTCCGCCTGAACAAACCCGCGTAACGGTGACCATCACGGCGCAAACTGCAAACGACGCTGTGTAGGAGCGCACGATGTGCGCGATGGGGCTTGCCGTGATGGGGGGTATCGCGTCGCCGCCCTGTTGGTTTTTCGCGCACATCGTGCGCTCCTACCCCTCGGGGGGCAATCGGGCGACAATGGGCGGGTTTCCTGCCCGCCGGTGCGCCCCTTGCGGCCTGCGCCGGCCAGCCCCATGACCTGGCCCACTCAAGCATAAGGCTCGCCGAATCATGTCCAGCACCCCCAAGATCATCTATACGCTCACCGACGAAGCGCCGTTCCTGGCCACCGCCTCCTTCCTGCCCATCGTCGAGGCCTTCGCCGGCACGGCGGGCGTCGCGGTGGAGACCCGCGACATCTCGCTGGCCGGGCGCATCCTGGCCCAGTTCCCGGACCGCCTCACCGAGTCCCAGAAGATCGGCGATCACCTGGCCGAACTGGGCGAGCTGGCCACGCGGCCCGAAGCCAACATCATCAAGCTGCCCAACATCAGCGCCTCCGTGCCGCAGATGAAGGCCGCCATCCGCGAGTTGCAGGCGCAGGGCTACGCCATCCCCGACTATGTGGATGCACCCGCCAGCGATGCGGACAAGGACAGCAACGCCCGCTATGGCAAGGCCATGGGCAGCGCCGTGAATCCGGTGCTGCGCGAGGGCAACTCCGATCGTCGCGCACCGCTCTCGGTCAAGAACTACGCACGCAAGCATCCGCACCGTATGGGCAAGTGGTCGGCGGAATCGAAATCCCACGTGTCGCACATGGACGGCGGCGATTTCTACGGCAGCGAAACCTCGGCAACGATCGCCGCGGCAGGCAGCCTGCGCATCGAGTTCACCGGCAAGGATGGCGGCACCACCGTGCTGAAGGACAAGGTGGCGGTGAAGGTCGGCGAGATCGTCGACGCCGCCGTCATGAGCCGCAAGGCGCTGGCCACGTTCATCGACGTCCAGCTGGCCGATGCGAAGGCGAAGGGCGTGTTGTTCTCGCTGCACCTCAAGGCCACCATGATGAAGGTGTCCGACCCGATCATGTTCGGCATCGCGGTACGCGAGTTCTACAAGAACACGCTCACCCGGCATGCGGATGCCCTGAAGCGGATCGGTTTCGACGCCAACAACGGCATCGGCGACCTGTACGCGCGCCTGGACAAGCTCGACGACGCCACGCGTGCTGCCGTCGAGGCCGATCTCACTGCCGAATACGCGCAGCGTCCCGCCCTGGCCATGGTCAATTCCGACAAGGGCATCACCAACCTGCACGTGCCCAGCGATGTGATCGTCGATGCATCGATGCCGGCGATGATCCGCGACTCCGGTGGTATGTGGAATGCCGAGGGCAAGCTGCAGGATGCCAAGGCGGTCATTCCCGATCGCTCGTACGCGGGCGTATACCAGGTCGTGATCGAGGATTGCATCGCTCACGGTGCGTTCGATCCGTCCACCATGGGCAGCGTGCCCAACGTCGGCCTGATGGCGCAGAAGGCCGAGGAGTACGGCTCGCACGACAAGACGTTCCAGATCGTCGCGGACGGCACGGTACGTGTCGTCGCCGACGACGGTGCCGTGGTGTTCGAGCACGCGGTGGAGCAGGGCGATATCTGGCGCATGTGCCAGACCAAGGATGCGCCGATCCAGGATTGGGTGAAGCTTGCGGTGCAGCGGGCGCGCCTGTCGGACACCCCCGCCGTGTTCTGGCTCGATCGCCAGCGTGCGCACGATGCGCAGGTGATCGCCAAGGTGGAGCGCTACCTCGAGGACCACGACACCGCCGGCCTCGATATCCGTGTACTCGACCCGGTCGCCGCCACACGGCTGTCACTGGAGCGCATCCGCCAGGGCAAGGACACCATCTCCGTCACCGGCAACGTGCTGCGCGACTACCTCACCGATCTCTTCCCCATCATGGAACTGGGCACGTCGGCAAAGATGCTCTCCGTCGTGCCGTTGATGGCCGGTGGCGGGCTGTTCGAGACCGGAGCCGGTGGCTCCGCACCCAAACACGTGCAGCAGTTCGTCGAAGAGGGCTATCTGCGCTGGGATTCGCTGGGCGAATTCCTCGCGCTGGCCGCATCGCTCGAACACCTGGGCGAACGCTACGACAACGCGCATGCGCGCGTGCTGGCGAAGACACTGGACCAGGCCAACGGCCGCTTCCTGGACAGCAACAAGTCGCCGGCGCGCAAGGTCGGTGAGATCGACAACCGCGGCAGCCATTTCTACCTGGCGATGTACTGGGCCGAAGCGCTCGCCGCGCAGCAGGACGATGCCGACCTGAGGGCGAAGTTCGCCGTGGTGGCGAAGACGCTGGCGGACAACGAGGCGACGATCATCGCCGAGTTGAACGGTGCGCAGGGTAAGCCGGTCGAGATCGGCGGCTACTACCACCCCGACATGAAGCGGATCAGTGCCGCCATGCGGCCGAGCGCCACCTTCAATGCGGCGCTGGATGTGCTGAACGCGTCGCGCTGAGCAAAAAGGGGCCGCCTGCGTGCGGCCCCTTCTTCCGTCAGCGCAGCCCCCATCCGTAAGGCATTTCGTCCAGCACCCAGCGGGAAATCAGTTCGTGCGTCCGCGTGGTCGGATGCATCATGTCCCAGAAGACGTGTGTATGGGGATCGCAGTCGCGCCGTACGCCCTGCGGCACGGCATACACCCCCGAGCCCTGTGAGCGCAGATCGAGGCAGGCCGTATCCGTTCCGGTCATGCCGAAACGACCCGGATCGGCCATCAGCTCCCTGAGTTTCGCTTCGGCATCGACGAACACGAACTGCGCGCCGGTGCGCAGCGACATGTCGTGGATCATCCCCGGTATGGCGCGGTTGAACTCACGCACGCTGGCATGCACGGCCTCGCCGTCGGAGCGGCCGCCTTCGCCGGTCCCCGGTATGACGCGGAACGTCGGCACCTGGCTCAGGTCGGGCTGGCCGAGCACGACGATCTTGCGGGCCCCGTCGTCCACCAGGGCATCCAGGGCGTACTTGAGATCGGCCAGCACCTCGGCAGGCTTGCGCGCCGCGGTGACGAAGTCGTTGGCGCCGATCCAGACGGTGAACAAGGTGCGCGAGACATCGTAGGTGTTCCTGTTTTTCTTCCGGTAGCGAAGGAAGGAATCCACCTGGGCCTTCAGGCCGTTGATGATCAGGTAGGCATTGTTCGTCTGCGCACCGCCGGTGGCCCATGTGTTGAGCGGAAGCCCGGTTCGTCTGGCCAGGTATTCCGTCCACACCGGACCGTTGCTGAAACGACCGAGAAACCACGACGTATGGATTGGGAAGGTCTGCCGACTCTCGCCATAAACGTTGCCGGTGTCGCTGAGGCTGTCGCCAAAGGCCACGATCCGTTCGACAGGCATGCCCCGTCGTGACGCGATGTCACCGTCGTACCAGATCTCATGGTTCTGGCCGATATCCGTGCTGGCGGCCGAGGCCTGCACCACCGGAGCGGCACGGCGCTTCGTCAACGTCGTGCGACAGGCCTCATGGATATCCTCCGGCTCCTGGAGCGTGAAGAACATCGAGCCAAGGTAAACGTTGTTTACCGTGCGCCAGTGACCCGTCAGCGTGAAGTCGTCGGCTTCGACCCAGCTCGTGCGCAGGTCACTGGGATCGGCGTACGTTTTGTACCAGCAGCGCAGCTTGGCCTGCGTCGGGCGGTCGAAGACGTTTTCGTGCTGCTGGGCAGGAACGGTACCGGCGGCGATAGCCGCGATAGCCAGGGCGGCCAATCGCCAGCGAGTGGTGCATGTCATGGAGATATCCTTATGGAGTCGTCGGCATCCTGCCGACGACTCGTATCCTCATGGCAATCGCCCAACCGTCGGTATCAGATAAGTCGGATGCCCGTGTCGGCAATGCCCTGGCTCATCGACGAAGACCCCACGAAGCCGGCGTGGCTTCGATCGCCCATTCCGCCATCAACGCATGCGTGCGCGTGGTCGGGTGCAGCGTGTCCCAGAACACGTAGGCGGACGGATCGCAGCCGGCGCGGAGCTTCTGCTTCTTCAGGTAGTTCGTTGAGCTGGGGCTGTCGATCTGCAGGCACGACTCATGGGTGTTGATGAAGCCGAAGCGTTTCGGGTCGCGGATGACCTCGTCGAAGGCGGCGCGTGCGTTGACCACCCTGACCTCCGCGCCCGTGGTGGCGGACAGGCGCTCGGCGATCAGGCCGATCTGCTGGTTGTAGTGCGCCACCTTGCCCTGCACGGTGTGAATATCGCCGGGGCGATGCTTGAAGACCGGCGCGACCGAGACGTCCGGCAGATTCACGATGAGGATCTTGCGCGCACCCTTGTCGATGAGCTTCTTCAGCGAGGCCTCCTGCAGAGCCACGATGGCGGGACCGGTCTTGGTGTCGTTGACGAAGTCGTTGCCGCTGGCGAGGAAGGTGAACAGCGTGCGCGACGGATCGTAGCCCTTGGCATGCCCCATGTAGTTGAAGAAACCATCGATCTGCTTGTCCACGCCGTGGATCAGGCCCAGGTGCGCGTCGCGCGTCTGCGCGCCGCCGATCGCCCAGTTGTTGAGGGTCAGGCCGGTACGCGAGGCGAGGTGCTCGATCCAGGTCGGGCCATTGCTGAAACGGCCCAGGAACCACGACGAGCCCGGCAGTTGCCATTGCGAGGCGTTGTGCATGTTGCCCGTGTCGCTCAGGCTGTCGCCGAAGGACACGATGCGCTCGACCGGCTTGCCGGGGGCCAGGTCGCCGTTGTACCAGATCTCGTAGTTGTAGCTGCGATCGCTATCGGCGGCGCCTACCGCGACCAGTCCGCTGGCGCCCTTGATCGTGGCGACCTTGGACTCGCATGCCTGTCGGGTCTTGGCCGGGCTGGTGTCCGTGAAGAACAGGCTTCGCGAGGGCAGGACACTGGAGCTGCGCCAGTAACCACGCAGCGGCACATCCGCCCTGGTGAAGGCGGTCGCGGTGCCGTGGGGATCGGAACCCAGGCGGTAGTGGCAGCGCAGTCCGGTCGTGCTTTCGCCGAAGGGCGCGGCCTGCGCGGGCAGGGTCAGCGTGGCGGCAAGCGCCGCGAGCGAGGCGAGGATGAGTGGGCGTCCGGTCGTGGACATGGGTAACTCCTGTGAGGGGAAAGGATGTCGGGCTGGCTGCCCGACACCTCACATATTTCCCGCCCAGCACCCACACGACTGCCGGAGTAAGCCGACACATCATGCAGGGCAAGTCCTGCACGATGTGTCTTACGCCTTAGGTATGTCGCCCACGACGGTCGCGACCGAAACCACCCGCCGCAGGGGTCATTCGCCGCTGGCGCTATCCAGTCGGCTCAGGTCGTCCGTCGTCAGTTGCAGCGTCGCCGCCTTGGCCAGCTCGCTCAACTGTTCCACCGTGGTGGCGCTGGCGATGGCTGCGGCGATGGCCGGCTGCGCCATCACCCACGCCAGGGCCACCTGGGCCGGCGTGGCGCCGTGGGCCTCCGCTGTCTGGTCCAGCGCCGCCAGCACACGGTAGCCGCGGTCGGTGAGATACGCCTTGACCTTGCCGCCGCGCGCCTTGCTCTTGGCCAGGTCGGCTTCGCGGCGGTACTTGCCGCTGAGGAAGCCGCTGGCCAGCGAGTAGTAACTGATCACGCCCACGTCCTCCCTCACGCACAGCGGCTGCAGCTCCTTCTCGAAGCCCGCGCGATCCATCAGGTTGTATTCCGGCTGCAGGGATTCGTAACGCGCGATGCCGGCGGACCGACTGGTCTTCAGTGCGTCGTCCAGCCGCGTGGCCTCGAAGTTGGACGCGCCGATGACGCGCACCTTACCCGCCTGCACCAGGTCGTCGAACGCACGCAGCGTCTCTTCCAGCGGCACCTTGGGGTCGTCCTCGTGGGCCTGGTAGAGGTCGATATGGTCGGTCTGCAGGCGGCGGAGGGAATCCTCCACGGCCTCCTTGATGTTCGTCGGCGACAGGCCCGGGTAACGGTCCCACTTGGCCACCTTGGTGGCGATCAGCACCCGGTCGCGTTTACCGGACTGTTTCAGCCAGCGCCCGATGATGGCCTCGGACTCGCCGCCCTCGTTACCTTCCACCCAGCGCGAATAGACGTCAGCCGTGTCGATGAGGTTGAGGCCGTGATCGACGAAGGCATCCAGCAACGCGAACGAGCGGGATTCGTCCGCGCTCCAGCCGAACACGTTACCGCCGAACGCCAGCGGCGCGACCTGCAGGGACGAGCGTCCCAGTTGACGAAGCATCATGCGTGTCTCCGATGAGGGCGAGAGGCGCAGGATGGCCGATGCCAGGTCCAGACGGCGTGTGGGTCGGCAGGCGGCCCAGGCGCAGGACGAGCTCACGGTCGACGATATGGCCGTGCATGAAGGCGAGGCCGGTAAGGATCGATGCCATGGCGGTGCTCCGGTAAAAAAGCGTGTCGCAAAGGCTTGCGACTGTGGGTGAGCTAAAGGGTGTGTGTTCCGCCAAGGCTTAAAAAGCGATATGTTTGCAAGACCGCCTTGAGGTGAATTCACATGTCACGTCTACCGCTCGGCCAGCTTCAAGGGTTTGTCCTGGTCGCCCGCACGGGCAAGCTCTCGCGTGCTGCAGAGCAGCTCAACCTGACCGTGAGCGCGCTCAGCCACCAGGTGCGCAACCTGGAGGAGCGCCTGGGTCGGTCGCTGTTCGATCGCGGGCCGCGTGGCGTGACCCTCACGGCGGAAGGCACTCACCTGCTCGATGCGATCGGGCACCACTTCGAGGGCATCGAGCACGCCCTGAACCGCTATGCCTGCCGGCACCATGACACCGTGACGCTGAGCGTCCTTCCCTCGGTGGCGTCCAGCTGGCTGGTACCGCGGCTGCCCAGGCTGGTCGGTGCCCACCCGGAGCTGGAACTCAGCCTCTCCTCATCGGTGTCGGTGGTCGACTTCGATCGCGAGCCGACCATCGACGTCGCCTTCCGCTATGGCCTGGGTTCGTGGCCGCGTACGAAGGCCGACCGGTTGTTCGGCGAATACATCGTGCCCATCGCCAGTCCCTCGCTGGTACGCAAGATGGGTGGCCTGCCCGATACCTCACTGGCCGGCTGGCCGCTGCTGGGCGATCCGTCCGGCCGCTGGAACGACTGGGCAGAGGCCTTCGGGATGCCCTTGCCCTCGCGCTACGTGGCCCGCTTCGACAACACCGAGCACCTGCAACGCGCCGTGCTCGAAGGCATGGGCGTGGCCCTGGGCCGGCTGGTCATGGCGCGCTCCCTGATCGAGTGCGGCGCACTCACCGTCTTGTGCCAGGAACGCCTGCGGGTGGCCGAGGCGTATTACCTCGTTTACCCCAAGCGCTCGGAGACCCATGCCGGTGTGGGCCGTGTCCGCGAATGGCTACTGAACGAGGCCCGCGAATACGAGGCCGGCATTGCCGACGGATCGTCGCTTTCCCCTTGACCGATTCTCGCTGCGGCGCGACAATCCGCGCGCTACCGAACCGCTTCCGGTCCGGCTGGCACCCTTCTTAGCTTACCCAGGCATATGGACGTCTACCCTAGTCGACGCGCCGGCTCCCGCACGCATCGGGTCCCGGCGCTGGCAAACATCAACGCCTACGGCGACCGTTCCCGGTCGGCCGGCGCTTTCCTCCGCTAGGGAAAGTCCGGCTCTCCCGGCCCGGAAGCCGTGCGCTTCCGCTACCCGAGGATTGAGCCATGAATCTGCAGCTCGAAAAGACCGGTCCCCGCATGTTCGGCCGCCGTCTGGCGTTCGCCATCGTTCGTCGCCGCGCCGTGTCCACCGTTCCCGCCAAGCGCACCATCACCGTTCCCCGTCCGCTGGATGCGCAGGAAAGCCAGGGGAAACCGGCCGTCGTCAAACTCCCGTAACGATGAACAGCGACATAGACACTACGGCGCGGCATCCGCCGTCCGTTACGTCCACCCGGAACACCGAACGTCGGCTCCGCGCCGGCGCGCACGCTTTCAGCTGACGGCTGAGAGCCGCCCGCGCCCTACCGGACGTCACGTCCGGAAAGGCAGCGAGCCATGAAGAAACAGACCTCCCAGGCGGCCGTTGCCGCCAAGACCTTCCAGCAGGTGGCCGCGGACGCGTTCCGTCCGGCCGACGAACTGCTGCACGCTCTCGATACACGGGCGGACGGCCTGGACGAGGAGGCCATCGCGGAGCGGCTCGATCGCGACGGCATCAACGAGGTGGGGCACGAGAAGCCGCCGCACTGGTCCGTGCAACTGCTGCATGCCTTCCGCAACCCGTTCATCATCGTGCTGCTGGTGCTGGCGGTGGTGCAGCTGTTCACCGACGACGACTTCACCGGGCCGATCATCATCGGCGTGATGGTCGGCATCAGTGTGCTGCTTTCGTTCACCCAGGAGTTCCGTTCGTCGCAGGCGGCCGGTCGTCTCAAGGCGATGGTCCGCAACACGTCCACGGTGACCCGCCGTGCCGAGGACGGACACGCCGAGCGCATCGAGGTGCCGGTGGAAGAGCTGGTGGTCGGCGACATCGTGCACCTCGGCGCCGGCGACATGGTGCCCGCGGACCTGCGCCTGCTCGCCACCAAGGACCTGTTCATCAGCCAGGCGATCCTCACCGGCGAATCCCTCCCGGTGGAGAAAATGGCGCCCAACGGCACGCTGACCCTCGGCGACGCCAACGGCCCGCTCGACCTGCCCACCATCTGCTACATGGGCACCAACGTGGTGTCGGGCACCGCCACGGCCGTGGTGATGACCACCGGCGCCCGCACTTACCTCGGCTCGCTGGCGCATACGCTCTCGGGCGAACGCGTGCAGACCAGCTTCGACCGAGGCATCTCCTCGGTGAGCTGGCTGCTGATCCGCTTCATGGCGGTGATGGTGCCGGTGGTGTTCCTGATCAATGGCTTCGACAAGCACGACTGGCTGGGCGCCTTCATGTTCGGCCTGTCGGTGGCCGTGGGCCTGACGCCGGAGATGCTGCCGCTGATCGTCACCGCCAACCTCGGCAAGGGCGCTATCGCCATGTCGAAGCGCAAGGTGGTGGTGAAGCGGCTGAACGCGATCCAGAACTTCGGCGCGATGGACGTGCTGTGCACGGACAAGACCGGCACGCTGACGCTGGACAAGATCGTGCTCGAGCGCCACGTGGATCTCAACGGCGACGATTCCGATGACGCCCTGGAATACGGCTATCTCAACAGCCGTTTCCAGACCGGCCTGCGCAACCTGATGGACAAGGCCGTGCTGGCCCATCGCGACATGGAGCCGGTCGCGCGGCGCTTCCACGTCGTCGACGAGATTCCCTTCGACTTCCAGCGTCGCCGCATGTCGGTGGTGGTGGCGGACGGGCAGGGCGAGCAGCTGCTGGTCTGCAAGGGCGCCGTCGAAGAAATGCTGACCATCTGCACCGAGGCGCGCATCGGCGACGTGGTGGAACCGCTCACGCCGGAGAAGCGTGCGGAGATCCGCGCCATGACCGGCCGCCTCAATGAGGACGGCCTGCGCGTGCTGATCGTGGCGATGCGTCGCGATCCGACGGGAGATCGTGCCTACGGCGTGGCCGATGAGGCCGGCCTGACCGCCGTGGGTTGCCTGGCCTTCCTCGATCCGCCGAAGGATTCCGCCGCCACCGCCATTCGCGCGCTGAACCACCACGGCGTTGCGGTGAAGGTCATCACCGGCGATAACGAGGCGGTCACGCGCAAGATCTGCACCGAGGTCGGCCTGGACGTGCAGGAATCCGTGCTCGGTCGCGACATCGAGCAGATGGACGATGCCGCGCTCGACGCCATGGTCGAGCGCACCACGGTGTTTGCGAAGATGTCGCCGGTGCAGAAGGCCCGCGTGGTCAAGGCATTGCAGCGGCGCGGTCACACCGTGGGCTTCCTCGGTGACGGCATCAACGATGCGCCGGCGCTGCGCGACGCGGACGTGGGCATCTCGGTGGACACGGCCACGGATATCGCCAAGGAGTCGGCCGACATCATCCTGCTCGAGAAGAACCTGATGGTGCTGGAAGAGGGCGTGCTCGAAGGGCGCGTCACCTTCGGCAACATCATGAAGTACATCAAGATGACCGCCAGCTCCAACTTCGGCAACGTGTTCAGCGTACTGGTGGCCAGTGCGTTCCTGCCGTTCCTGCCCATGCTGCCATTGCAGATCCTGGTGCAGAACCTTTTGTACGACCTGTCGCAGCTGTCCATCCCGTTCGATCGCATGGACGAGGAATACCTGCGCCAGCCGCGCAAGTGGGATGCCGGCGACATCGGTCGCTTCATGGTCTGTATCGGCCCGGTCAGCTCCGTGTTCGACATCACCACGTTCTGGCTGATGTGGCATTACTTCGGTGCGCACGACGTGGCCCACCAGTCGCTGTTCCAGTCGGGCTGGTTCATCGAGGGCCTGCTGTCGCAGACGCTGGTGGTGCACATGATCCGCACGCGGCGCATCCCGTTCCTGCAGAGCGTGGCCTCGGCGCCGGTGCTGGCGCTCACGGGCCTGATCATGGTGGTGGGCATGCTGGTGCCGTACTCGGCCATCGGCTCGCGCATCGGCATGCAGCCGCTGCCGGGCATCTACTTCGCCTGGCTGGCGCTGACGCTGGCGTGCTACTGCGTGCTGACCCAGGTGGTGAAGACGATCTACATCCGCCGCTATGGCCACTGGCTGTAGCTGGTGTTGCCGTCCGCTGCCGGGAGAGGGTTCCCACAGCGGACGGCACCCAGCGGCTACGGTGCGGCATGGGCGCGACGGGACAGACCCGCCGCGGCGAAACCGGTGTCATGTGACCTCCCCAACCAAGGAGTCACCACGATGCTTCGAATCACCTCCGTCGCCGCCCTGCTGGTCCTGCCGCTGGCCGCGTTCGCGCAGACGCCGCCCGCCACCGATCGCTACGTCGACATCGCCCACTGGCCCACCGCCGAAGCCGGCCTCGACCGTTTCGTCGGTGCCGAGGCCGCGCTCAACGCCGGCTTCGACAAGATCTGCGGCGATACCTTCTGCGAAGGCGAATACCACAACCTCCGCCCGATGCAGCTCACCTGCTCGGTCGACATGACCAAGAGCACCATGAAGCAGTGCCTGTGGACCTTCGCCGGCACCCGCGCCACGGTGGTTACCAAGTCCGGTGCGGTGCAGGCGGCCGGCAAGCTCTACAAGTGCAAGCTGCTGCTGGCCAAGGACACGCCGGTCGAGGCGTTCTACGAAGCCATGAAGGGCGACGACCCGCTCAACGCCAAGCTGCCCGGGTCGCGTTACTCCGCGTATGACGGCCTGGTCGGCTGCCTCTGATCCATCGCCCACGCTAAGCGTCGTCACGTGCTCCGCCGCTACCTGCGAGGTAGCGGCGGAGTCGTCGTTTACAGCCTTCGGCCCCGATCCTCGCCCGCGAATTGCCATATCCCGGTCGTGCATCGGCCCGCTGGCTCCGGCACAGTCCCGGTATCCAGGGGAATGACGACCATGCACCACACACCCGGCCTCGACACACTGCGCGCGATCGCCATCGTGTGGGTGATGCTGTTCCACAGCTACCTCGTCGGCGGACTGGGCGACGGCTTCGGCAAACTCGAAGCCTCGGGGTGGATGGGCGTGGACCTGTTCTTCGTCCTCAGCGGGTACCTGATCGGCACGCAGGTGCTGTCGGCGTTGAAGACCACGGGCACGCTGGATGCCCGCGACTTCTACCTGCGTCGTGCCGTGCGCATCCTGCCGGCGTTCCTCGTGGTGCTGGCGCTGTATGCCTGCGTGCCGGCATGGCGGGAGACCTCCGGCATGCAGCCGCTATGGCAGTTCCCCACCTTCACCTTCAACCTGTTGTTCGACAATCCGGACAACTACGCTTTCTCGCACGTGTGGTCGCTATGCGTGGAAGAGCATTTCTACCTCGTCTTTCCCTGGCTGGCCTGGTTGCTGACGCGGCGGCCGTCCGTGCGCACCGGTGCGATCGTCGGCGTGGCGCTCGTGCTGGGCGGGATACTGCTGCGCGCGTGGCTGTGGTCGGATCGCATTGGGCCGGCGCTGGACACGGGTACCCGGCCCGGGCTGGTTTACCTGCACAACCTCTACTACCCGACGTGGTCGCGGCTGGATGGCCTGGTGGCGGGCGTGGCGCTGGCCGCCTGTGCCGTGCATCGCCCCGCCTGGATGGCGTGGCTGCACCGGCGCGCGGGCCGGGTTCTCGTGTTGTCGTTCGTGCTGCTGTGCGTATGCCTTGGCCTGTTCGACGAGGCGCGCATGCAGTTCTGGCCGTGCGTGGTCGGGTTCCCGTTGCTTGCGCTGACCATGGCCGGCTTCGTCGTCGCCTTCAGCGGGCCGACGTTCCTGGCGCGCCTGCGCCTGCCCGGCGCACGCTGGCTGGCGGCGGCGTCATACAGTCTCTACCTGAGCCACAAGGGCATGGCCCACCTTACCCAGGGTTTGCTGGGCGACAGCCTCGCCGCGCATCCCCTGCTGCGTTTCGCGATCTTTGCCGCCGCCACGTTGCTCGGCGGTGCGCTGTTGCACGACCTGGTGGAACGCCCATGCCTGCGCTGGCGCGATCGCTACCGCCTACGCGCGCCACCACGGGGTCATGCCGTCGGGTGAGTCCATGGCCACCCGCTCGCCCATCATCGGTGTCGTCAGCGGCACCTGCGCGGCGGCGGCCAGGGCGACGATGCGCTCGAAGGGTTCTTCCCAGGGGTGCAGGGCCAGGTCGAACGTGCCGTTGTGGATCGGCAGCAGCCAGCGGCCGCGGAGGTCCAGGTGCGCCTGCAGCGTTTCTTCCGGCTGCATGTGCACGAAGGCCCATCGTTTGTCGTAGGCGCCGGTTTCCAGCAGCGTGAGGTCGAACGGACCGCAGGCATCGCCGATCGCCTTGAAGCCGTCGAAGTAGCCGCTGTCGCCGCTGAAGAAAACGCGCAGGTCGTCGTCCTGGATCACCCAGGACACCCACAGGCTGCGATCGCTGTCGCGCAACCCGCGTCCGGAGAAGTGCTGCGCGGGCGTGGCGGTCAGGCGCAGGCCCTCCACCTCGGTGGACTGCCACCAGTCCAGTTGCTCGACCTTCGACGCGTCGATGCCCCAGGCGACCAGCTGGTCGCCCACGCCCAGCGGTGCGATGAAGCGGGCGGTCTTGCCGGCCAGCTTCAACACCGCGGCCCGGTCCAGGTGGTCATAGTGGTTGTGCGAGAGGATCACGCCCGCGATGGGCGGCAGGTCGTCGATACCGATCGGGGGTGCGTGGAAGCGTGCCGGCCCGGCCCACATGACCGGCGATGCCCGCTTGGAAAACACCGGGTCGGTCAGCCAGAACCGTCCACGCAATTTCATCAGCATCGTGGAGTGGCCCAGGCGATACAGGCTGCGGTCGGGCGCGGCGTCCAGCGCGGCACGAACGATCACACGCACCGGTATCTCCCAGTCCGGCACGGTGCCCTTCGGTTTGCCACGAACGAACAGCGACATGAGCTTCAGCCCTTCCCACAGGCCCATGGCGGGGCGCGGCCTCGGGTTGCTGAAGCGACCCTCGCGGAACTGCGGGGAATGCTCGTAGCGCGCTTTTTGGCGTGATGGATCGGAGGTGGCGGTGGTCACGGGAGGTCCTGGCGCTGACGATGAGATTCCTTATAACTATACCATTGGGTTTAGTTAATGGATGGCGTGGACGGATGGTGGGGCGATATCGATGAGCGGCTCGGCTCGGCGCGGCGTCGGCGGGCTCGGACGGGTTGGGCTCCGGGGCCTTCGGCGCGGGCCTTCGGCGCGGGCTGTAGCGCCGTTGCCGCGAAAATCGGTGACTGGGCAGCCCTCAGCTCAGGCGGCCCCGGAGCCCAACCCGTCCGAGCCTTCGGCAAGGTGAGGTTGGTGCGGTAAGAGCTCGGGTCGGGAGCGTAGTGGCCGAGGCAACGACACGCTGCATCTGGCGGACTTTATGCCTTTGCCGCCGCGAACCTCAGTGTAAGGGGCGTGGCCGAGTGGGGCCTTGGGGCCGCCTGAGCTGAGCTGCCCAGTCCGCGATCTTCGCGATAACGGTGCTACAGCCCGCACCGAAGGTCCCAGGGGCCACCCGGTGACAGCGCCAGCGCTCCACTACCCATCCGGCGCGCCCCGGCCTTAGGCTGCTTTCCGTCAGCCATTCCAATGACCAAGCGCTATTTATGTGCAAACGCCCGCGACTAAGCGCCATGCCATTCATAGCCTTACTGCATGACATGTAGCGCCCGTTCATCACTTAAGTGTTTGACCGTAAGCCGATCCCGCATTTCACGGCTGATCGACAAGCTGACCGACGAGGAAGCGTCTCCGACAGCTCGCCTTGAGCATGTCAGCGGCCTCCTTCGTGAATTGAGCTATCCGGCGCCGACCGGGAGATTTTATGCGCGACTGGCGGATCGAGCGGCTCCTGGATAAAGCTCGTCACCATGACAGCGCCTCCGAGGCGCTTTGGCGTATTGAGAAGGGCGATGTAAGCCTTGTACGTCGAAAGCCTGGACGGCCACGCCGCCATCAGCCTGAGTAAGCGACGGTCGATAGATTTCGCCAGAAATCAGAATGAGAGCGCGTGTACGTTTCATACGCCTCGCTCACCTGCACAGCATTCGGCTCCAAGTAGGCTGCGCGGTAATTTCGATGATGCAGTCTATGTTGGGCGAGTATCGAAGCATCGATTCCTCATTACCATCGCAACCTTGAGATTGATCATCGGTCGAAAGCGCGAGGCGGCATATCGAGGAGATGACGCGCGGTCGGTGAAGTGAGCGCCGAGGCGGGGGGGCGCGTGGCGCCGGTCTAAGGGAGTGGCGCCAAGCTCTCCGTCGATCCTGCTGATCAGATCACAAGACGCGCGCCGTGTTTAGGATTATCCCTACATACGAATCGGCTTGAACTTGCTAAGTTTCCCCCGGAATCGGAAGGGGGATCCTAATGTCACCAGAGCTCAATCGCGCCGCGCAACGCATGGACATCTGCTCGCGTTCATCATGGCGGACCATTGGTAGTTACATCATTGTTCTCTGGGCACTACTGACGTCATTTTGTGTGACCGCACAGGATCATCTTGTGTGTCCGGGAAACCAGATCAAGATTTACGGTTGGGGAGGCGCGCTATGGGCAGCAGCAAGTCCGAACTGTCCCGGCGGAGGAGTTTTCGAGTATCCCTCAATAGGCGTGTGGGAGACGACCGTGCGATCCACCTGCCTCGCATCGGAGGGTGCCGCCAACCTCGCATGGGGGGCTGTGCGCCCCTGCTCCGACCCGACGTGGGCGGCTGCGGTTTAGGCCCGAATGGCTTCGCCATTGAGCTCTCTTTTGACCATCCCATGGGTTATCGCGCGGACGTTCTTGATGGTGCGGGGGTATTGCCTCAATGCAAGCGCGGTTACTACGTAGCCGTTCCACCGGCCGACCCGAACCCAAAACCAGGCAACCCTTGTGATCGATGCCAAGCGTCAAAAGGCGCTTCGGCATCGGTCGGAGATCCGGCAGATGCACTCTCCGGAAACGAATACCAAAAAAGCACGGACTTCGTCTCTGCTAACAGCCGCTTTACATTCGAACGCAACTACAACAGCGGCTCCAATCAAACGACGAGCATAGGCATTCGATGGCAGACCGAATATGACGCTCGAATAGAGACCACTTGGAACAGCAGTGACTCGGAAACGTACGCATCTATTATCTATGACGCTCCTCAGCAGGCTTGTGAAGAGGGTTGGCTTACGATAGCTGCGGCGGCCAAGACTGTTTGGCCCGACACAGACGGCGCGACAGCGACCTTTCATAGCGATACCACTGCTTGCATGCTTTCGTCTGGGCGGCAGCTCCCACTTGCATTTACGGGTAACAGTGCGGACTACGTCGCGCTCGCCAGCACAGCACCGAACTACATCGGCGGCTACGGCGCCGCTACCGTAGCCTTGATGACAGTACGCCGCCCCGATGGCCGGCTCTACAGGTTCACTTGCCAGGATGCCATATGCGAAGGCGAAAGCAATGCGCCTTTGAAGCTGATTCTGCTCCCTACCGCCTATCGGCTAGATCTCGAAAACGGCACCGTCGAGAACTACGACAATGCCGGGCACCTGATCAGCATTGTTGATCGAGACGGCTATACGCGGACTATTGCCTGGGACGGCGAGCACATGGTTAGCGTGACAGATTCCTCCGGACGAGCTATCGGGCTCACCTATACCAACGACCTCGTGTCAGATGCCGCTTTCCCAGATGGTTCGTCTGCCCATTACACCTATACGAACCGCTACGAACTCCAGTCTGTCACGAGATCAGACGGAACGACACTGACCTACGGATACGACAGCGGCATCACCGCGGGCCTTCTCACGTCCATCACGGATGAGTTGGGTAAGCCGTACTTGACGATTCACTACGATGAGCAGAACCGCGCAGCCGGCGACGCTCGCGCCGGCAACACCAATGCGACGTCGATCACGTACCCCAATGCCGACAGCTCAGCGGTGACCGACCGGTTTGGCGCTCAGCGCACCTACCGATTCACGAGGGTGAACGGCCTTCGTCTCCTGTCCAGCATTGATGGGCCATGGTGCGAGGGCTGCTTGGGATCCAGCGTTTCGTACGACGCAAATGGCTACCCGAGCTCCATCACGGATTTCAAGGGGACCGTGAAGAAGACGATCTATGGATCCGATGGACTTCTCAACCAGCAGGTTGATGCGTTTGGCCTGCCTGAGGAACGCACCATCCAGTTGTCCTGGGACACCGCACATCGAGTCCCGCTGACTCGCACGATAAGCAATCACCAAGGTACCCTCTTAGAAAAGTGGGGGTGGGCGTACGACGACGGCGGTAAGGTGACGGCCAGCTGTCGGGTCGATTTCTCGGCGGCGCCCAACTACGTTTGCGCCGCTACGGGCGCCGCCCCTGCCGGCGTTGCCCGAACAATCTATACGTACTGCACCGCTGTCGACCGGAACACGTGCCCCAGGTCGGGCCTTCTGCTCACGATCGACGGGCCACGTTCCGACGTTGCAGACACTACCTCCTATGTTTATTACGTCGACACCGATGAGTCGGGCTGCGCGACAATCGGTGGGGCATGCCATCGCCCAGGCGACCTTACTTCGGAAACAGAGGGCGGCGTCTTAACGACACGCTATCTGTCTTATGACAAAGCGGGTCGGCTGACTCGTCTGAAAGACCCGTCGGGCGTCATCAAGGACTACGGATACAACGCGCGTGGCTGGCTCGCGAGCATCGCGGTACGAGCCACGGCGAGCGGTCAGCCCAGCACAAACGATGCGATCACTACCATCGAATACGACTCCACGGGTACTGTCCATAAGATGACCGACCCCGATGGCGTAGCGACGACCTTCACCTACGACGATGCACACCGCTTGACTGACGTGGTGGATATGTCGGGTAGCCGAATCCACTACACCTTGGACTCCGCTGGCCAACGAATCGGCGAAACGGTCATGGATAGCACAGGGAAAGTGGCGAGAGGCTTCAGCCGCACATTCAACCGCCTGGGCAATGTCGCAACGCTAACGGATGGCCTGGGGCATGCGCGATTCTCGGCGACGTTTGCCGACAGCTACGACGGTGAGGGCAATCTCGTACATAGTCAAGACGCGATGGCTATTCAGTACAAGCAGGCGTACGACGGGCTCAATCGTTTGGTGAGCAGTCTTCGCGACTACAACGGGGCCAACGCCGCGACCGCCAACACCTCGACGGTAGTCGCCTTCGATGCGCTCGGCAGGGTGAGGAGCGTCACCGATCCCGATGGTTTGTCGACGACCTATGATTTCGACGCCATTGGCAACGGGACTGGTCTGCACAGCCCGGACACCGGCACGACGACGTTTGGCTTCGACGCCGCGGATCATCCGATCAGTTCAAAGGATGCCGCCAACGTCACGACGGCCTCAACGTACGACAATGTTGGACGCATCCTGAGCACTTCATATCCTAATTCGTCTTTCGACATTCAGTACAACTACGACGAGAGCGATGCCGTCACGGGCTGCACAGGCACTTATAGCGGGGGGCGACTGACTCTTGTTAGGGAAAACGTTGCCTCGCTCACGTATTGCTACGATCAGCGAGGCAACGTCGTCACGAAGCGTCAAACTGTGGGGTCGGTTACGACCACAACGCGCTATGCGTGGACACGCGGCGACCGGCTCGCGTCGATTACAACCCCTAATGGGACTTTCATTGCCTATGTTCGGAATAGCAACGGGCAGGTCAGTACCGTAACTGCCACGCCTGCTGGCGGCACGACTGCAACCATAGCGGACTACATCACCTACCGCTCGTTCGGTCCCGTTACCTCCTACACCCTCGGAAATGGCCAAGCGGTAGTGCGGACATTCGACGCCAATGGTCAGATAAGCGACATCAGTAGCCCCGCTTTTTCGCTGCATGTACGACGGGACGCAGCTGGAAACATTGTAGCCCTTGGCAACGCGGCCGGCGTGGCGCAATCGACTGAAACTTACGATTACGACCCGCTGTACCGGCTCGTGGACGTCAAGGACGGTACGGGCGCCGCCATCGAAACCTACACCTACAACAAGACAGGTGACCGTCTATCAAAAACAGCGCCTGGGCTTCTCACCGGTATCTACGGCTACAAGAGCGGAACGCATCAACTGATTGGTGTCGGAACCACGACGCGCGAGATCGATGCTCGCGGCAACACGACGGCCAACGTCATGGTCTGCAGTACGCTGGGATTTGGCTACAACGAGAGGAATCGGTTAACCGTCGTGCAGCGAGACGGCACCACGGTGGGCAGCTATGTCTTAAACCACCTCGGCCAGCGCGTCATGAAGACCGCTGGAGGCAATATATATCGCTTCGACTACACTGAGGCTGGCCAGCTGCTCTCCGAGTCAACCACCGGCGTATCGCGCGACTACGTGTGGCTCGACGATCTGCCACTCGGCATCGTTGACAGGCAAGGTGCTGCTACGTCTGCGGCATATGTCGTCGCGGACGCTTTGCAAACGCCCCGCGCAGTGACCGATGCGTCCGGTGCGACGCTATGGGCGTGGGACTATGTTAGCAATCCATTCGGCGAGAAAGCGCCCATCTCGACTAGCAGGTATGCGTTGAATCTCCGTTTCCCTGGTCAGTACTTCGATGCCGAGAGCGGGCTGAACTACAACGTTAACCGCGACTATGAGACCGCGACGGGGCGGTATATCCAGAGTGACCCGATTGGTCTGTTGGGCGGGGTTGGCACGTTTGGATACGCATTTTCCAGTCCACATAACATCATCGATCCGCTTGGATTGTCTGGCATTCTCGTGATCAATTCGAGCGGTGCTGGCGATGGGATATTGGGAAGCGGCGGGGTTTCTGGGCATAGCTGGGTTTCTTACACGCCCGACGGCCGCCAGACGGCTACGTATGGCACCTGGGGGAACAATCCGCAGGGTCTTCCCAACGGACTTGAGCACAATCTTGAACTTGGGCGAATCGGAGACGCCACGCGCGCAGCAAAATTGACCGACGAAGAAGAAGTTGCCTTTTACGGTGTCGTGAAAAAATATGAAGGGGACGGCGAGAGTGCTTGGGGATATTTGCATCCATGCTCCAGCTTCGCTGCCGATGCGTGGAACTCCTCCACAGGTGAATCGCTAAGTCCCAACGGACCGTACAGCAATCCGTCCTCTTTGAAGCAATCGATCATTGACGCCAATGGGGGAGTGGATCATGGCAGTATTGGACCAACCCCACCGAGCCCGTGGCTGCAATGATGCTCAAGATATCTTTACGAATCGCAACGCTCTTTATTGCTTTGGCCTCAATCGCAATAACGGCTTGCGCCGGAGGAGCACCCATGAACCTTGAGGCAAAGGATGTTCAATTCTTCAAGGTTTCGGCGACGGAGGCCAACTCCCAGATGACGCTTCACTTATCTGGGCTCGCTTTCCACAGCGCATTAGCAGTCGATAAACTTACACAAGCTCAGGATGGAGACACGCTTAGACTAACGATATCGCTCGTTCCCGCGAGACCAGGTTTATCCGGAAGCTTTGACTACAGAGTCAAGATTTCGGCGGCCACATCGCTTGTCACATTCGGTGACGAGCAAAAGGTCATCTGGGAGAAGCACTTAGAGCGGTGAGGCTATCGAAGCACTTGCGGATTCAGTTGGTGCTCATCGGAGAGGCAGCTTAGCTAGCGGTCATTTTATCTAAAGAGTGCCGGGAAACGTGCTGTGGCGGTGGGCGTATGCCAGCAATCTGTTCGGCGAGAATGCCCTGAGGTCGCAAGGTCGATGCGGCATGGACTGGAGCCGTCCTTCGGGTTTTGGATCAGCGAGTTACGCCGGAAGTGATAGCCTCGTACGAAGCCGATGCTCTGCCCTAGCTCGCGCCTGGCACTAGCTTCCGCAATGTGTCGGCGTGTCGCTTTTGGACATGCCGCCGGCCGCCTAGCGACAAGCGCAATGAGTCGCGTATGCATGCTCCCTGCGAGACGATTGCGCAAACGCGGCAACTGTTGGTCGGCTGACCATGGCCATTAGCAGTGCTGTAGAAGTTCTGGCTTCCGTCGAATCCGGTCAGAGCGTTGAAGATCGCCGAGATCATGACTAATCATTAGGAACCATCGTCTTAAGCCGATCAGGCGCTATCGCTGCGCCGCGAGTCAGCCGCGCTGGCCGCCATCCTGAGATTGGGCTGTGGATACCGCATCTTCGAGCCGCCGCGAGCATATCCTGGTGGACGCCGCCCAAACACAACCTTGAAAACTTCGGGATGTACGTAGGCGCGACGATTGGTTCGCCGAACAATGACGTGTTCCATACAAATCAATCGATTCCCACGGTTTGACAGTCCCGCGCGGGAAGCTAGGTCGGCGTAATGCCGATGAGTGACCATGGTCAAGCCTAGATCCATCGACGCTCCATACCCTTTTCCTTGTTTTCCACCCCAGGCAATCCTTTCCGCAGGCACTTGAGCGGCCAATCGGGGTCTTGTGGATTGGGGAAAGGGGCTGCCGTGCCTTGGAGTGGCATAGAGTCCACCACCATCCGCCGCCCACGGCTTCCAAGGGCCACCGGCTCAATGAGTGCGCGCCGATTGCAAAACTAGAGGTGCCTGGGGAGGATTTGTTTTTACAAGTCATCTATTTAGGTTGTGAGCCATTTGCTGCCAAATAGCGCATGCCAAAAAAAGAGGCGCCTCCCGACGCCTCCCTTTTCTCGCGACACGCCGCGAGGACCTACGTCAAGCGTCAGTAACGCGGCACCGTCGGATCCACCTCACGCGCCCACGCATCCATGCCGCCTTCCACGTTGAACAGGTTCGTGAATCCATGGGCGGCCAGGCGCTCCGCGGCGGCCTGGCTGGAAATGCCGTGGTGGCAGATGAAGGCGATCGGCGTGTCCTTGGGCAGCGCGGCGAAAGCCTCGTAGCCTTCGTCCTCGAGGATGCGCGCACCCGGCAGCGGGGCAGCCGCGGCGCGGCCTTGCGCCGGACGCACGTCGACCAGGGTCAGGCCGCCCGCGGCGAGCTTGTCCTTCAACTGGTGCACGGTGATCGAGGCGATGTCGACGGCGCCGGGAAACTTCAGGCTGAGGCCGTCGCCCTGAACGGTGCTGACCCAGTCGATGGTGATGCCCTTGGCGCGCGCGGCGCTACCCGGATCGAAGTGCACCTCGATGCCGTTGGCCACCACCACGATGTCGAAGTCGCCGGCCGGCGCCAGCTGGAAGCCCGCACTGTGGTCCGGGCCGATTTCCAGGTGCAAGGCCATGCCCTGGGCCGTGGCCATGCCGCCACGGATGGCCTCGGCGGCCTTGTCGGTGATGGCGATCTCGGGCGGGGTGCGATCCGGAGCGCTGGCGCCGAACAGCGTGTAGAGCTCACCGCTGGTGTACATCTGGCGGATGATGTCGGATCCGCCGACCAGCTCGCCCTTCACGTACAACTGCGGAATGGTCGGCCACTGGCCGTATTCCTTGATGCCTTCGCGGATCTCGGGGTCTTCCAGCACGTTGACGGTGTGGTAGGCCGGGATGATGTCGTTGAGCGTGTTGGTGGCCGCGGCGGAAAAACCGCACATCGGCTGCTGGCGCGTTCCCTTCATGAACAGCACGACTTCGTGCTGGGCCAGGAGGGATTCGATGCGCTCGCGTGTGGGTGTTTCGAGGGCCATGGGGTCACCGCGGGTAGGAGAGGGAGCCAGTTTACCGGCATCCCTCGCAGATGGGCCCCGTGCCGCTCGCTTTCAACCGGCCAGCGAGGTTCCGGCCCGCAATTCCCCCAGGTTGGCCCGGCAATCGGCCAGCGGCGCGAAGCCGAGGACGGCTTCCGCCGAAGGCAGCACGGTCTCCCGGCTGGCCCGCCCCAGCGGCGTGCATTGCTCGGTCCAGTGGATCAGTTCCATGGCGCCACTCATGTCCTCGACCAGCGCCGTGCAGTGTTCCACCCAGTCGCCGTCGTTCATGTAGAGCACGCCTTCCACGCTGCGGATGTGTCCGAAGTGGATATGCCCGCAGATATGGCCGTCGAAACCGCGCTCGCGCGCATCGCTGGCGACGCGCTGCTCGTAGTCGCGGATATAGGCCAGTGCGGCGCCGACGTGCGATTTGAGGATGATCGACAGCGGCATGTACGGCAGTTCGAGCCGTTTGCGCACCGCGTGCACCCGGCGGTTGGCCCAGCAGATGAAGCGATGCAGCGTGTCGCCCAGCCAGTTGATCCATGCGCGGCCGATGTGTTCGGGATCGTATTCGTCGCCGTGGCTGACGCGATAGCGACGACCGTCGGCACCCTCGTGCACGGCATCCAGTTCGACGCGGATGCCGGCGATGGTGGAGCCGGCCAGGCCGCGCATCTGGTAGTCGTGGTTGCCGGGCAGGTAGATGACCTCCACACCCCGTGCGGCCATGCCCACCAGTTCGGCGATCACCGCGCTGTGCTCGGGATGCCACCACTGGCGCCGGGCCAGCGCTTCCAGGTCGACGATGTCACCGACGAGGTAGAGCTGCCGGCAATCGAGGCTTTTCAGGAAATCCAGCAGATAGCCGGCCTTGCAGTCGGGCGTGCCCAGATGCACGTCGGAGATGAAGGCGGCGCGGCAGATGAGTCTGGCCATGAGAACGGTTTCCGGGAGGGTCCCGGTTGCCCAGTCTCGGCCTGCGGCGTAACCGCGGCATGGCGATGGTATTGCAAACCTGTTGCGCGTGGATCGCGCACGGCGTGCCCAGACCCGGTCAGACCGTCGTGGCGGCCCGCTTGCCCAGCGCGGCTTCGGCCATGGGCAGGATGTGCTCGACCCACAGGGCGTACTGGGCGGCGTCGGGATGCAGGCCGTCGTCGACCAGCATGCCCGGCCGCTCGCCGGCCTGCCGGGATACGGGCGTGATGTCCACCCACCGCGCCTGCGCGTACGCGGTCGCGGTGCATGCGACGGCATTGAATGCGTCGATCTCCTGCCCGATGGCCGCACGGTCGCGGCCCTCGGCAAAGCGTGTGACACCCCAGTCGGGAATCGACACCACTACCACCCGCCGGGGACCGCCGGCCAGCGCAATGGCGCGTTCGAGCAGACGGACGAAGGGCTCGCGATAGGCGTCGACGCCGCGACCGCGATACTGGTCGTTCACGCCGATCAGCAGCGTGACCATGTCGTAGGCATCGCGCAGGGCGGTGGCGTCCATGGCGGCGAACAACTCGTCGGTCGTCCACCCGGTGGTGGCGATGGTTTCCGGCATGCCGACCGCGACGCCGCACTCGCGCAGGCGCGTCGCCAGCTGCATGGGCCAGCGCCCCGCCTCCGGCACGCCCTCGCCGATGGTGTAGGAATCGCCCAGGGCGAGGAAGCTCGCGGCGCCCATGGCTCAGGCGACGGCGGTGGCGGTGGCAGCGGGCGTGCTCTCGTTGGCCATGCGCCGCAGTACCCGATCGATACGCACGAACACCTCCTGCAACTGCGCCGGCTCGGGCAGCAGGGTGAGGCGGAGGTGCCGGCTGGCGGACAGGTTGAAACTGGTGCCCGGCACGACGAGCACGCTTTCCTGTTCGAGCAGCCGCAAAGCGAACGCGGTGTCATCGAAGTGCGCGATGGCATCGGCACGGATGTGCGGGAAGGCATAGATGGCGCCGCCAGGAGCCACCACGTCGAGGAACGGGCTGGCTGCCACGCCGTCGAGCACCACCTGTCGCGCCTGGTGCAGGCGGCCACCCGGCGCTGTGAGTTCGCCGATGGTGGGTTTGTCCAGCAGCGCGGGGCGCACGGCCCACTGCGCCGTGACATTGGCGCACAGGCGCAACGCCGCCAGCAGTTGCAGGGCGTCGCGGTACTCGTTGCTGCGCTTCGGATCGCCCGACAGGCTCATCCAGCCCACGCGGTAACCGCAGGCACGATGCACCTTGGACAGGCCGCCGAAGCTGACGCACGGGTGATCGCCCGCGACGGACGCCAGCGGCTGGAACGGCGTGCCGTCGTACAGGATCTCGTCGTAGATCTCGTCGCACAGCAGCAGCAGGCCATGGCGGCGCGCCACCTCGACGATGCGCTCGAGCAGGGCCTTGGGATAGACCGCGCCGGTGGGGTTGTTCGGGTTGATCAGGACGAGGGCACGGGTGCGCGGGCCGATCAGCGCCTCGATTTCTTCCGGGTCGGGCAGGTGGGCGTTCTCGGCCAGGCAGCGGTAATAGCGTGGGCTGCCGTCGTTGAGGATGGTGGCCGCGCTCCACAGCGGGTAATCCGGACTGGGCAGGAGCACCTCGTCGCCCGGCTGCAACAAAGCGCGCAAGGAAATATCGATCAGCTCGCTGACCCCGTTGCCGATGAAGACGCGCTCCATGTCGACGCCGATGGCCCCACGGGCGCGCTGCTGCACCACGATGGCCTCGCGTGCTTCCTCCAGGCCCTGTTCGTGGCCATAGGCCTCGCTGTCGCCCAGGTGGTTGCGGATGGCCTCGCTCAAGTGCGGCGGCGTGGCGAAGCCATAGCGACCGGGATTGCCGATATTGAGCTTGATGATCGGCTGGCCGGCCGCTTCCATGTCGCGGGCGCGCCGCGTGAGGGCGCCGCGGATTTCGTAGCGCACTTCCGCCAGGTGCGCGCTGGGCTTGATCGAGGACACTGCTGACGACTTCCGGTGCGTGCGGCGGGCCGTTTCCCGCCGTCGTCACCCGATCCTAACAGCGTCGGCACGGCGCCGCGAGGCGGACTTCGGGCCATAAGCGGGCATAATCGCGGCATGACCGACACCCCGGACCTGACCTCCCTGCGTCGCATCGGCTGGCGCGAGGCCACGCTACCCGCCGACCCGCGCCGCCTCGCCCGCGTGGTGGCCCAGCATCGTGCCGGCTACGAGATGCACGACGGCTCGTTCGCGTTCAACGCGCAGCCGGCCGGGCATTTCCTGAAACGCGGGCTGGATCCATCATTGCGCCCGGCCGTCGGCGATTTCGTTTTCCTCGACCGCGCCACGCACCCGGTGATCGAGGAGGTGCTGCCCCGTCGCTCCGTGCTCACCCGGGCCGCCGCCGGCGAGCGTTACGAGCGGCAGATCATCGCCACCAACATCGACTACGTGCTGGTACTGACCGGCCTGGACGGCGACTTCAACCCGTCGCGCATCGAGCGCTACCTCACGCTGGTGGAGGGCTCCGGCGCCCGGCCCGTGGTGCTGCTCAGCAAGGCGGACACGGGTGTGGACGTGGACGCGGCGGTGTCGGCGCTCGTCGCCCGGCTGCCGGACGATGCCTCCGTGCACGCGATCAATGCCAAGGACCCGGCTACGGTGCCCCTGCTGGCCTCTTACCTGGGGCCGGGCTCCAGCGCCGTGCTGGTCGGCTCGTCCGGCGCCGGCAAGTCCACCCTGACCAACACGTTGCTCGGCGAGCAGCGCATGGCTACCAACGCGGTGCGCTCGCACGACAGCCGCGGCCGTCATACCACCACGCATCGCGCATTGCTCAGCCTGCCCAGCGGTGGCTGCCTGATCGACACACCGGGCATGCGCGAACTGAAGCTGACCGGCGAAGAAAACCTCGACCTGTTCGCCGACATCGAAACGCTTGCCGCGCAGTGTCGTTTCGCCGACTGCGGCCACGGCAACGAACCCGGTTGCGCGATCCAGGCGGCGCTCGCGTCCGGTGAGCTTTCACCGCAGCGCTGGCGCAATTTCCTCAAGCTCCACGACGAACGCGAGGAACAGGCGGCGACGCTCGAGGCACGGCTGAAGCGCAAGGCTGCGCCCAAGCCCGCCGGCAAGCCCAAACGCGGCGAGTGGCGACGCGGCGACAACTAACGCTGACTTTCGCCGCGCGTCCACCCGACATACAGCCCTCGGCCCACTGAATAAGTTCACTTCCTCTCATCGCGAGCAAGGAAGTGCCCATGATCGTCTCCCACGGCCGGCGCCATGCGCTGGCGGCCGCGTTGCTCATCGCGTTGACCACACCCGCAGCGGCGGCGGATTTTCCGTACGGCATCCTTGTCGAGAGCGGTTCGGCCCTGTCTCTCGCATCGGGCGACACCGTGTCGGTCAGCGGGACGGCCACCGGGCGTGCCATCACGGTCGCCTCGCGGGCCTCGTTCGACGCCACGGGTGCCGCCGTCAGCAACCGCACCAGCGGCAACCCGGCCGGCTATGCCTACGGCTTGCTCGTCTTCGACGGCAGCGACTCGGACATGCAGGGCGGCACGATCGGCATGCTCGGCGATCGCGCGGTGGCCGTGCAGGTCCAGGGTGCCTCGCGCGCCGTGTTCCGCGATATCGACATCGCCACCGCCGGCAACGGCAGCCTCGGCATCGCGGCCGTCGGTGGTGCCGACATCGATGGGCAGGGCACACGCATCGAGGTGACGGGGACGGACAGCACCGCCGTACTGGTGCGTGACGGCGCTCACGTAGGCATCGGCGACGGCGACGTGCTCACGCGGCAGGCGCATGTCGGTGCCGTGGTGGTGGATGGCATGGGATCCACCTTCACCTCCCGGCGCAGCCGCATCACGGCGCAGGGCGAACAGGCATGGGCGATCACCGGTACGGGAGGCGAGGTCCGGCTCCATGCCACCCGGCTGGAGGGCGCCGGCGGCGCTTTCGGCAGCGGGGGCCCGGGCACCGACCCACTGCGCGTGCACCTGCTGGAGGGTTCCCGTGCCGTGGGGCATGTCGAGAGTGGCCATGCCACGCTGTTGCTGCGGATGGAGGACAGCGAACTGGTCGGTGACATGCACCGCCGCGGCACGGGTGAACTGGATGCCGGGCTCACACGGTCGCGCTGGACGGGTCGCGCCGCGGGTGTGAATCGCCTGCGCCTGGATGCCAGCGACTGGTTCGTCACCGGGGAGACCGATGTCGGGCAGCTGACACTGGCGGGGGCCTCCACCGTGGCCTTCGCCAATACGGGCACCGGCTTCGCCAGCCTGCGCGTCGGTCGCCTCGACAGCACCGGCGGCGAGGCGACGGTGCGCCTGCGTACACGCCTGGATGCCGGTGGCGCGACGGCCCGCCAGGGCACCGATCGCCTTCTCGTCCAGGGCGATGCACTCGGCACCACGCGACTGGCCATCGTCCCTGCCGGTGGCCGGGGCGCCGCGACCGCGCCGGGTGCGGGTGGCGGCATCAGCGTCGCGCAGGTGGGCGGTGCGGCCAGCGAGGCATCGTTCCGGCTGGCCGGCGATTACGTCGTCGTCGGGCCGTGGCGCTATGGCCTGCACGCGTACGCTCCTGGCGAGGCGGATGCCTCGCAACGGCGTGTCGAGGGCACCGGCAGCGATTACTGGGATTTTCGTCTGCAGAGTACGCGGACCGACCGGCATGGCCGTGCGCTTGGCGTCTTCAGGCGGTCGTTGCCGGCCGGCCCGGCGGATACCGCGTCGGCCGATGCATCGCCCCTGCCCGCCTCGCGCGCCGCCCTCGCGCCACAGGTGCCTGCCTACCTGGCACTGGCAGGGGCGTTGTTCGGCCATGCGCGTGCGTCCCTCGACGCAGCGCACCCGGACGATCTCGCCGCCGCGCACGATGCCGCGCTGCGCATACGCGGCTTCGTCGGTCACACGCGCTACCGGAGCACGTTGCCGTTCGACCGCTTCGGCGTCGACAGCCAGCGCAGCGACACGGGTGTGCAGTTGGCGGGCGACCTCGTCGCCATCGAATCCGATGCATCGCACACGCGTGCGGGTATCGTCGCCAGTGTCGGGCGTGCACGCATCGCACCGCGCGCCGTCGATGGCGTCACCTCGGCACGTTCGGAGAGCCGCGGTCTGGCCCTCACCTATGTGCTGCGCGGCGACGCGGGCTGGCGCGTCGATGCGGCCTATGCGGCCAGCCATCACCGCGTGGCGGTACGTAGCCAGCCGCGGGGTGAGGCCCTCGCCCGGCTGCGCGCGAACGGCAACGACGCGTTGCTGGCCGGCACGCTGCGATGGTCGCCCACGTCGTATCTGGCCGTGATGCCTGGCGCGTCGTTGCTGTGGCAGCGCCAGCGCTTCACCGCCGCGCAGGACCGCGATGGCATCGTCGTGGGCCTGGGTGCGCCGGAACGCCTGACGCTTCGTGCCGGCACGCGCGCCACACTGGCCTTCGTGTCGCACGGCCACTGGCTGTCGGCCTGGTCCGCTTACCTGGATGCGGGCTATGCGGCTACGCGCGACACCGGTACGCAGGCCGTTCTCTCCGGCATCCGCTTCGCCACGGGCGGAGGTGGCCGCCAGGTCGACCTTGCCGCTGGCGTGTCGGCGGAACTGCGCGGTGACATCACCCTCTCCGCGGACATCGATCGACGCGTCGCGATCGGCGGTGCCGGTGAGTCCGGCCTGGCGCTGCGCGTGGGACTGGCCATGACCTTCTGAATACATGCCGGTCCGCCGTCAATAGGTGATGGTGACCGTGACGGTATCGCTGTAGGTACCTGCCCGCGCCGCCGTCTGAACGGGCAGGCGGCCATACACGGTCAGTGTCTGCTCCGCACCGGTGCCGGTGCCCGTGGCGGTATCGGTGTTGAGGGCGGCGCCCCAGCGCAGCGTGCGTGCGGTGTCCCGGTAGAGTTCGTAGGTGACGAAGCGGGTTCCATCCGTCATGCGTCGCGTCGTGCCCGATGCGTTGCTGCCGTTGTCCAGGCCCACCTGGTAGGCGGCACGGTTGGTGCAGGTGGCGCGCACCAGCGAGGTCTGGTCGGTGACGGTACGCAGCAGCCCGGGCACGCTGCCGAAGTTGAGGTCGGTGGCGGTGCCGAACGTGCAGCGGGCGGCGACGTTTGCCGTGGTGGTCATGGACGGCGCGGCCACCGTCTGCGCGGCGACGGTTCCGCCAGCGCTGCACGAGGCGGGGTAGGTGCCAATGGTCAGCAAGGCTTCGTTGTAGCTCCAGGTCAGGGCGTTGCCTGTGAGCGAGCCGAGCAGGGTGCCGCTGTAGCTGCCAGGCGACAACGTGCTTTGCAGCGCCGGTACCTGCCCATAGATCGTGAGACTGCCGGTGAGCGTCGCGCCGTTGGACAGGATGCCGATCTGCCGCGTGAAGGCCTGCGGTGTGTAGGTCGCATTGTTTACCCGCCCCCAGATCGACGTGAGGCTGGCGTCCTTGAATACCTGGTACTGCATGCGATCGTTGTTGGCGTTGACGATCGTGCGGGGCGAAAAATTCGCCAGGTCGTCCGTTCCCAGGCTGACACACGCGGATATGTAGCTGCCGTACAACGATCCGAGCACGCCGGAATAGGTGCAACTGTAGTTGAGCGTCGCCGTGGTGGTCACCGTCGTGCCCGTCGGGTCCACGGGGCCGAACGCGAGGTTGCTGATGCTGGTGATGCTGCACGTCGTCGTCGCGTCGGCGCGCGGCGCGGCAAGCAGGACGCCGAAGGCCAGCAGCACAACGGCAAGCCACTTCATGGCGTGCCCGCCTTGCAGGTGAGCGGACCGAGTTGCGGCAGGTCGTGCGCCTGCGCCGGATAGGTAAGCGTCGCACGGCAACGCGCGCCGCCGGGAAGAGTCACGTCGAGCGGTGTGTCGCCGCCCTGCAGGTTGTCGAGGTACACCAGGCCGTCGTAGCCGACAACGGCGGGCGATGATGCATCGCCCGTCGCCACGCGTGCCCCCACCGGCAGCGGCTGCCCTGCCTCGTCGACGAGGATCGCCGATGCCGCGCGCACCCGCTTCACGGGGAATCGCACCACGACGCCTGCGCGATCGGAGGGCGCGACGATGGTTTCCACGCGTTGCACGCGCTGGTCGGCGGGCAGGTCGATCGGGTCGATCGCCAGCCGGTTGTCCTGGTAGGCCATGAGTCGCGATACGAGCAGCAGTCCCCGGCTGTCGGTCACGCCGGTGCGCCGGTTTTCCAGGAGCACCGGAATATCCGGGGTGCCTTCCGTCGTCACCAGGGCGAAGGCGTCGTCGATCCGGCGTGCGGCGAAGGCGTGGCCGCCCATCAACACGACGGCGCCGTTGGCGTCGGCATACGCGTAGGACGCGGCGCCGAAATTGCTGGCACCCACGGTCAGCTGACCGCGGTTGCCCAGCCAGCCCAGCTCCGCCAGGCCGCCGCCGGTCGATCCGCTGCGGCCTTGCACATGCCAGCCGAAACCACCATCGCCGTCGATCGGCCGGCTGGCATCCACGATGCCGAAGGTGCGATCACGATCGCGCTGCACCGAAGTACTCCATGTCGTGCGCTGGTCGAGCGCCATGGTCGCGCCGATGAAGAAGCTGCGGTCGGCTGCGATATCCAGGTTCTGGTTGTAGCTGGCGTTCAGCGAGATGCCGCGGCCGATGTTGCGCAGCAGGAACATGCCCGCATAGCGCGTGGCCGGCTGTCCGCCATAGCGCAGGCGTACGTAGTTGACGCCGAAACTCGATGCATTGAGGTTGAAGCCGAGCAACGCGCGATCGCTGGCGCGCGGTGGTGGCGAACCATAGCCGCCGGCGACATCGTCGTACCGCGCATCGCTGCGCAGCGTGTCCACCGAGGCGTTCACATGGCGCCCGTTCCACGACAGGCCCGCACCGTATTCAGTGCCACCGCTGCGGGACCGGGCGTAGGAGCCGTTCAACACCATGGCACCCGCAGGGTTCCACACGATGCCGGCGCCTGCCGTGCCGCGTCCGTCGCCCGCCTCGGTGTGCGACTCCAGCGTCAGCCGGTCGGTGACACCGCGCCGCCAGGTGGCACTGGCGACCGGTTCGCTCCCATAGGCGAACGAATCGATGCCGTAGGCCTCGCGCACCGTGCCCAGTTCCACCGACCAGTCCGACAGGCCGGCACGCAACAACTGACGCGCGGCGTAGAACGGAAAGGTCACCGTGCTGCTCCTGCCCAGCGCGTCGGTGAGCACCACCTGCGCCTGGCCGGCCTGGTCCACGCCGGGTACGGCGGTGAGCTGGAACGGGCCGGCGGGCACCTTGCCGTTGTACTGGCGGATGCCGTCGATGTAGAGCTCCACCGAGGACGGCGCGGTGGCCTGGCCGAAGAACTGCGGCAGCGGCGTCGTCACGCGATAGGGCTGCAAGGCGAAGTCCGTGCCGTAGGCAATGCCGCCGATCCGCGTGGCACGCGACCAGGACAGGGCGCCGGTAAAGGTGTCGCCGATGGTCAGCGTCTGCGACCGGTCGGGGAACGACAACCGCCATTGCGTATCCAGGCGCACGGTATCGCCCTGCCAGCCGACGCCGGACGTCTGGTAGCGACGACTCAGCGAGGTCGTGCTCAGCACGCCCAGGCCGTCCGTGAACGCACGCAGCTCGGCCAGGCCACTGACGTTGCTCGCGCCGCCACCGTGCGCGGCATACACGTCGTAGTTGAGCAACAGGCCGGTCCCGCTGGAGGCCCGCGTCGCACGGCGCTCGGGCACGTTGAGCACTTGCGTCGGCAGGTTCAGCTGGCCGGTGGGCACGTCGATGTTCACGCGCTGCTGGGCGACATCGTAGGTGTAGCGTACGTCGGGCATGTCCGGCAGGCAGCGTGGATCGCTGCCGGGCGGGAGCACGAAGCCCAGGCCACGCAGGTCGGCGGCCTGGGCGCAGAGTGCCTCGCCACGGCGGATGAAATGCACCAGCGCCTCGGTCCGCGTGCCGTTGAGCACCACTTCCAGGTAGAGGTCTTCGCCGACACCGCTCTCCCGCGTCGCCACGGGCGGCGGCAAGGCATCGGTCGCGGTGGGGTGCCCGTCCGCGTGCGCGCTGACGGCGGCCACGGCCAGCATGCTAGCGGCCGTCCGTATCCACCGCCAGCGTCGACTCGGACGGCTCACCGTTGATCCTCGCGCGCAGGAGGCCATCCGTGTGCCGCGCATCCGGCGGGAGCTTCCAGCGCATCGTCGAGCCGGGCAGCGCATAACCCACCAGGCCGGGCAGCAGCGGGATGCGCTGGCCCTGCCTGCCTTGCCATGCCAGGTCCGCGACCTGCGCGTGGCTGTTGCCGTCGTTGCGGATGCGCACGTGAGGGCCCTCCGTATCGCTCTCCCACGTCGCCTGCAGCGTCGCTTTCATCGTCGGGTCGCCCGCGGGTGCCAGGAACACCGGCACGGAGTAGCGCAACACGAACTTCAGCCCCGGCTTGTCGCTGGCGTCCACGGGCAGTTCGTCCACGATCACGCGGTAGGCGGTTTCCCTGCCGTCCGCCGCCGGGGCGACCTGTCTGATGACGCGCACCAGTTGGCGGTCGCCGGGGGCGATGGTCACCATCGGCGGGCTCACGACGAGGTCGCGAGAGGGCGTCAGCACATCCTTGCTGTCCGCCTGGGTCCAGCGAAACACACGCACCTGCGCATGCAGCGATTCGGTGCCTGTGTTGGTGAGCCACAGGGCTTCGGCGGGTGTCGAGGTGGCCAGCCGCAGTCCGATCGGCGATACCTGCAGGCCACTCGCGTGCGCAACGCACGCCATCGAGGCCAGCGCGCCGGCTATCGCCACGCGGAATGGCCAAGGGCGCACCGTCAATAGGTGATGGTGGCGGTGATGACGTCGGCGTAGCTGCCGGCGGGGAAGTTGCTGCTGGGCACGCGACCGTACACGGGCACGGTCTGAACCGTGCCGCTGCCGGTGCCGGCGTAGGTATTGCCGCCGGTACCCGTGGTGCTGCCCCAGACATCGGCGGACGTGCGCGTGGCCGCGCGGTACAGCTGGTAGGGTACCTGCGCCGTGCCGCTGCTCATCTTGCGGGTGTTGGCGTCGGTACCGTTCTGGCCGTTGTCCAGCGCAATGGTATAGGGCGCACTGGGCGTGCAGTTCACGTTGAGCGCACCCTGGTTGTCGGTGTTGGTCGCGGTGGAGGGCTGCGTACCGAAGTTGACGTCGGTGGGCGCCGTGGTGCTGATGTCGCACGCGGCGGTGATGGTCACACGCACGTTGAACGTGGTGGTTGCGGTGGCGGCCTGCACCGAGGCGGCGGTGACGGAAAGCGCCAGCAGGGTGGCGGTGGTGGCAATGCGGCGGAAGGACATGGCGCTCTCCTGTGGGCGGGACGACGCGTCGCTAGGTCGACGCTTGCCGGCGTGTGCTCCCGTAGGCTGCAAGGATCGGGGAAGCGAAGCCGCCGCGTGCGTGAAGACCACCATCACGTGCCGGAACGACCTGACGATGCCGAAAGCGTCCATGGATATGTAAAGGGTGCTTGACATGTCGAGTGCGCAGGCCCAGGATACATGTCAAGCGTGCTTGACACGCTCCACGTCCCACGGGAGGTTCGTCATGTCGCACCACGTCACGTTTCGCCTTGCCGCGCTCGCTATAGCCGTATTCACCGCCGGTGCCACCCAGGCCGCGACGTTCGCGCCAACCGCCACGGCAGGGTCCGCCGCCGCGAGCGCTACCGTCGCCGCCGCCCCGGTGGCCGCCGAGACCTTTACCGTGGGCCTGCTGAAGGTCGAACGCTTCGGCAGCACGGGCCGCCCCGTGGTGCTGGTCCCGGGCCTGGCCGGCGGCACCTGGGTCTGGCGTGACACCATCGCGGCGCTGGCCGGCGATCACCGGGTCTATGCCGTCACCCTCGCCGGTTTCGACGGCACGCCGCCCCCGTCGGACGACGGGGTCTGGCTCGATCGCGTGGACGCCTCATTGGCCGACCTGCTCCGCCGGCCTGGCATGGACAAAGCGATCGTGGTCGGCCACAGCGTGGGTGGTACGGTGGCCTTGCGCTTCGCCGGCAGGCATCCGCAGCTGTCGGCCGGTATCGTTGCGGTCGATGGCCTGCCGATCTTCCCCGGCATGGAACACGCCACCGCCGAGCAGCGCAGCGCCATGGCCAAGGGCATGCGCGCCCAGATCGAAGCGGCCTCGCCGGAGGCCTTCCAGGCGCAGCAACTGGCCTACATGCAGACGATCGGCACGCGCGATCCGGCCACCGCGACACGGGTGGCGCCGCTCAACGCGCGCAGCAACCAGAAGGCCGTGGCCCGCTACATGGCCGAGGACCTGTCGGCCGACTTCCGCCCGGTACTCAAAGATGCCCGGGTACCCATCCTGGAACTGGTGCCTTACGACCCCGCCTATGCGGCTACCGGGCCGACGCCGATGACCGAAGCGAACAAGACCGCGTACTACGCATCGCTGCTCGCCGATGCGCCACAGGCGAAGGTGGTCGCGATCGCGCCCTCGCGGCACTATGTGATGCTCGATCAGCCGGCGGCCTTCCAGAAGGCACTCGCCGATTTCATCCGCGCGCACTGAGGGGAGACCGGCGATGGCCATGCGTGCCGTACACAAGCGTTACCTGCGTGAGTTCTTCCCGGCGATGGCGGCCTATGTCGTGCTCCTGTTCGTCTCGGTCGCCTGGCTGAAGACACTGGAAGGCACGGCGGCCCGGGCGATCGTCACCCTGCTGCCGACCCTGCCCATCGCCTTCGTCATCCGCGCCATGGTCCGGGTGATCCGCGACCAGGACGAATTCGAGCGGCGCATCGACCTGGAGGCCATCGCCATGGCGGGTGGGATCGGCGGCTTCGGCTTCTTTACGTTCGGCATGCTGCTGCATGCGCACGTCATCGCCGCACCGCCAGCCGAAGCCATCGCCACCTGGGTGCTGCCCGTGCTGATGGGGCTGTTCGGCATCACCAAATGCGCCGTGCGCTGGCACTACCGCGGCGATGCATAACCGTGTCCGTGAACTACGCACCGCGCTGGGCTGGTCGCAGGCCGACCTGGGCGAGAAGCTGGACGTCTCGCGGCAGACCGTGAACGCGGTGGAGACCGGCAAGTACGACCCCAGCCTGCCGCTGGCCTTCAAGATCGCGCGCCTGTTCGCGTTGCCCATCGAATCCATTTTCGCCCCCGAGGAATGACGGCATGAAACGTCCCCCACGCATCGCCATCATCGTCGTTCTGCTCACCACGGCGATGGCGGGGCGGCACCTGGTGATGTCCCGGCATGACGCGTCCGCTGCCCATGCCTCCACCCCGGCGGCGACACACACCGCGGTGCCGGCGGCCACCAATCCCGCGCCGCCGCGCGTCTGGCGCCTCGGTTCCGTCGAGCTGAAGCCGTGCGAGTTGCCGCAGCCACACTCGGGCCTGTCGACCGCCGCATGGTGTGCGCCCTTCGTGGTGCCGGAAAATCGCGCCGAGCCGCACGGTCGCATGCTCACCCTGCGCCTGGCCGTGGTGCGCAGCAGCGCCCAGGTGCCGGCGGACGACATGCTGGCCTTCATCGCCGGCGGTCCCGGCCAGTCGGCGGCGGAAAGCTACTCCGGCATCGCGCCGGCCATGGCCCCGCTGCTGGCCCATCGCAACCTGCTGCTGCTCGACCAGCGCGGCACCGGTGCCTCCCATCCGCTGAGCTGCCGCGACGACGAGCCGGGCGCACCGGCAGGCGCGGCGGAGGTGCACGGGTTCGATGCCGGCGCGGTGCGGCGCGAGACGCAGCATTGCCTCGACCAGCTGTCGCAGGATGCCGACGTGCGCTTCTACACCACCACCGATGCGGTGGCCGACCTGGAGGATGTCCGCCGTGCGCTGGGCTCGCCGAGGTTCGATCTGATCGGCGTGTCCTACGGCACGCGCGTGGCACAGCAGTACGCCATGCGTCACCCCGACGGTTTGCGTACCCTCGTGCTGGACGGCATCGCCCCCAACGCGCTGGTGCTGGGCGAGGATTTCGCCGTCAACCTCGACGCGGCGCTGAAGGCGCAGTTCGCTCGTTGCGAGGCGGACGACGCCTGCCGGGCGCGTTTCAGCGATCCCTACCAGACCCTGTTCCAGTTGCGCGATGCGCTACGCGCCAACCCGCACCTGGTCAGCTTCCGCGATCCACAGAACTACGCCTCGGTGAAGCGCGTGCTGAGCGAGCACGCCCTGGCCACGGTGGTGCGCATGTTCGCCTATTCGCCGGAAACCGCCGCCTTGCTGCCCTTGTCCATCGACGCTGCCGCGCGGGGCGATGTCGGCCCCCTGCTGGGCCAGGCGAAGCTGCTCACGGGCGATCTGGGCGACACCATGGACGGCGGCATGCAGTATTCGGTGATCTGCAGCGAGGACGGCGACCTCCTGCAATCGCGTCCGCAGGACAAGGACACCATCCTGGGCGACACCATGATCGAGGCGTTTCGCGCGGCCTGTTCCGTCTGGCCGCACGGCACGATGCCGGCCGACTTCCACCAGCCGCTGAAGAGCACGGTGCCCGCCTTGCTGATGTCCGGCGAATTCGATCCGGTCACGCCACCGCGCTACGGCGACGACGTGCTCAAGGGCCTGCCCAACGGCCGCCACCTGGTGCTCCGGGGCCAGGGCCACAACGTGATCTCGCGCGGCTGCATGCCACGCGTGCTCGACCATTTCATCGACACGGCCGACGCGAAGGCGCTGGACGTGACGTGCCTGGAGCGGCTGCGACCGCTGCCGGTGTTCGTCGGATTCAACGGAGCCACGCCATGATCGAGGTAAGGGACCTGCACAAGGCCTTCGGCACGGTGCGCGCCGTGAACGGCGTGAACTTCACCGCGCGCGACGGCGAGATCACCGGCCTGCTCGGCCCCAACGGGGCGGGCAAGACCACCACGCTGCGCATGCTGTACACGCTGATGCGGCCCGATGCCGGCCAGGTGCTGGTGGATGGCGTGGATGCCTATCGCGATGCCCTCGCGGTGCGTCGTCGTCTCGGCGTGCTGCCCGATGCGCGCGGCCTGTACAAACGGTTGACCGCCGCGGAGAACATCGATTATTTCGGCCGGTTGCACGGCATGTCGTCCGACCTGCTGGCGCGACGTCGCGAGGTCCTGATCGACGCCCTGGAAATGCGCGATATCGCCGATCGCCGCACGGAAGGGTTTTCCCAGGGGCAACGGGTCAAGACGGCCATCGCCCGTGCGCTGATCCACGATCCGCGCAACGTCCTGCTCGACGAGCCGACCAACGGCCTGGACGTGATGGCCACGCGCGCCATGCGCCGCTTCATGCGGCAGTTGCGCGACGAGGGACGTTGCGTGCTGTTTTCCAGTCACATCATGCAGGAGGTGGCCGCGCTGTGCGATCGCATCGTGGTGATCGCGCAGGGGCGCGTGGTCGCCGACGAAACACCTGCCGCGCTGCTGGCGCAGACCGGCCAGGCCACGCTGGAGGACGCATTCGTGGCGATCATCGGTACCGACGAAGGACTGGCCGCATGAGCGCGTTTACCGCGGTGTACTGGAAGGAAGTGCGCGAGAACCTGCGCGACCGGCGCACGCTGGTCAGCGCCCTGGTCACCGGGCCGCTGCTGGGTCCGATCATCTTCATCATGCTGATGAACGTCATGACCAACCGCGAGCTGGCCAAGGCCGATCGCAACATCGACGTGCCGGTGATCGGCGCCGAGCTGGCGCCCAACCTGGTGGCGGCGCTGAAAGGGGCCGGCATCGACGCCGATCCCGGCATGGCCGATCCCGAGAACGCCGTGCGCGAACAGCGCGCCGATGTCGTGGTGCGCATCGCGCCGGACTACGCCAAGGCGTGGAACAAGGGCCAGAGCGTGCAGGTGGAACTGATCTACGATTCCTCGCGTCGCGACGCGTCCACGCCCGTGCTGCGCGTACGCAGCGTGGTGGAAAGCTACGGCCGCCGCGAGGGTGCGATGCGCCTGATCGCGCGCGGGCTGTCGCCGACCACGGCCTGGCCCGTGCAGGTGGCCGATCGCGACCAGGCCACATCGCAATCGCGCTCGGCGCTGATGTTCTCGTTCCTGCCGTACTTCTTCACGCTCACCGTGTTCCTCGGCGGCATGTACCTGGCCATCGACCTCACCGCCGGTGAGCGCGAGCGCCAGTCGCTGGAGCCGCTGTTCGTCAATCCGGTAGCGCGCTGGAAGATCCTCGCCGGCAAGCTGGCGGCGATCTGCACGTTCTCGCTGGTCAGCCTGTTCCTGACCATCGCCGCGTTCATGACGGCGCCGTGGTTCATCCCGACGGAAAAACTCGGTATCGCGCTCGACCTGGGCCTGCGCTTCGGCGCCCAGGTGGCCTTGCTGATGCTGCCGCTGATCCTGCTGCTGGCCGCGTTGCAGTCGCTGGTGTCGGCCCTGGCCAAGAGCTACCGCGAGGCGCAGACCTACCTGTCGATCCTGATGATGATCCCCATCGTGCCGAGCGTGCTGCTCTCGGTCGTTCCGGTGCGCGCGGAGCCCTGGATGTATGCGGTGCCGCTGCTGGGCCAGAACCTGGGCATCGTGCAGCTGCTGCGCGGCGACGGCATGCCCGCCTGGCAGATCGGCACCTGCCTGGCCGGCGGGTTTGCCGCGGCGTTGCTGGCCACGCTGGGCGCGGCCATGCTCTACCGTTCCGAGCGCCTGGCGATCTCGGCCTAGCGCCAGCGCAGGTCCACGCCCACCAGGAACGTGCGGCCAGGCGCGGGTTCGTCGTAGCGCCCGTTACCGTCGTTGACGATCACCGAGCCGACCACGTGCCGGTCGGCAAGGTTGTCCACGCGGGCGAAGGTGTTGATCCGCCACGGGCCATCGTCCACGACATAACCCGCCGACAGTCCGAACAGGGCGTAGCCCGCCACCGAGGCCGTGCCCAGGTCGTTCGCCGAGGTCGCGCCCACCGCGTTCATGTCCAGGCCCGCCTGCCAGCCTCGCTCGGCACCGTACGTCAGCGCGGCATACGCGGTGGATCGCGGCACGCCCGGAATACGCGTGCCGGCCGTCACCGGCGTATCGGGCGCGGCGCAGCCGGTGCTCGCGCAAGTGAGGAACGGCGTGCGGAAACTCGCCTGCAGGCGCGTATAGGCCGCGACGACGTGCAGGTCCGGCGCGATCTCGCTCTTGAACGAGGCCTCGATGCCCTGGCGTCGCGAGCGCGCGATGTTCTGGTAGGTGGTACGGCCGCCGAGGTTGGTCGCCACGGCCAGTTCGTCGTCGCTGTCGGCGCGGAACAAGGCCAGTCCGGCTTCGGTGTGGTCCGAGGGCTGCAGCTTCAGGCCCACCTCGCCGTTACGCGAGCGCGAGGGCCGCAGGTCGAAGGCCAGGCCGGCCCCGCCGTCGTTGCGGTAACCCAGTTCGGAGAAGGTAGGCGTCTCGAAGCCGCGACCCCAGTTCGCATAGACGTGCGCCCACGGCGCGGCGCGCCACAGTACGCCGAACACCGGCGTGGTGGCGCTGTACGTCGTGCTGCCGCTGTCGTCGGGATTGCCCGGCGCCATATAGCGATCAGTGGAACGGAAACGTACCTCGCTGTGGCGCAGGCCGCCCATCAGGCTCCAGTCGTCGGCCACGCGCCAGGTAGCCTGTGCGTACTGGTCGAAGTCGAACACGCGGTCGATCTCGTCGCGTCGCTTGTCGCCGCGCACGCCCAGCGTGCCGCCCACGAAGTTGTTGTAGCCCTGCCGGTGCTGTGTCTGGTTGTCGTAGGCGACGCCGGCGGCGATCTCGAACGGCCGTCCGGCCAGCGTGTCGCTCCAGGTCCAGCGGGCGTCGCCGCCACCGTACTCGTTGGCGAGGTCCACTACGCCGCCCGAGTTACCCGGCTGCGCCACCTGCGTGGCCTTGGGTATCGACAGGTACTGGGTCACGCCTCGTTGCCCGTAGTAGCCCATGACGCGCAGGCTGTTGGCCGCGTCGAGCCGCTGGTCCCAGATCAGCCCGGCCTGTTGCTGGTCGGCCGATTTGCGGGTGTCGTAGGTGTCGGCCACGGTGGCGACCTGGCGCGGATCGGCCTTGAACTGCGCCTTCGTCAGTCCGAGCGGGTCCTGCGCATCCGGTATGTCCACCGTGTTGACCACCAGGGTGAGCTTCGTATCGTCGTCAATCTTCCAGCCGACCTTGGCATTGCCCGATTCCCGTCGCGCCGCGCTGTGATCGCGGTAGCCGCTGGTGCGGAAATGGCTGAAATCGACGTTGTAGTCCACGGGGCCGTCGACGCCCCGCGCGTTCACGGACGTGCGCAGATTGCCATTGCTGCCACCGGCAACGCCGAAGCGCAGTTCCGGCGGCTCGGTGCCGTCGGCGGTGAACACCTGCACCACGCCGCCGGAGGCATTCCCGTACAGGGCCGAGAACGGGCCGCGCAGCACTTCCACGCGCGATGTCGAATCCAGGTTGAAATGCGACACCTGGCCCTGGCCGTCCGGCATCGTCGCTGGAATGCCGTCGGTATACAGGCGGATGCCGCGGATGCCGAAGGTGGATCGCGCGCCGAACCCACGGATGGAGACCTGGGTGTCCTGCGCGTAATTCTGACGATCCCGCGCCACGATGCCGGGAATGGACTGCACCCGTTCGGACAGGTTCACGTCCAGCGAGCCGTCGGGCGGGGTGGCCACCACGTCGATGGCCGCGGGAATATCGTAGGGTGCCTGGGCGGTGCGGGTAGCCGTCACCACCACCGGTGCGAGGGTGGCTTCCTGGGCGGAGGCGGTACCCGCCAGTGCGATGAGCACGCCCGCGGCGAGCGGACGGAGGAGGGACGGCGGCATGCGAAAATCCTGCGGGGGCGGGCGCCCTGGGAGGCCTGGCATGCTGCACTGCAACCGGTGTAGCGGTGGTGATGCCCCGTGCTAGCCTTCCGGGCCACATCCCCCAAAACGGTGTCGCCATGAAGAAACTCGCCTTTGCCTGCGCCGGCCTGCTCGGTCTCGCGCTTTCGCACGCCGCCCTGGCTGCCGGCGCCCAGCAGCCGACGCGCGCCGCATCGCCCACCGGCGTCGACGCGACCAGCGCCGCCCAGCTCGACAAGGCTGTTGCCGGTAGCTGGCGTTCGCCGGAGAACAAGGCGCGCGACATGTATCGCCACCCGCAGCAGACGCTGAGCTTCTTCGGCGTGCGCCCGGACATGACCGTCATCGAGATCTGGCCGTCCGGTGGCTGGTTCACCGAGATCCTCGCTCCCTACCTGCACGACAACGGCCACTACATCGGCGCGGTGGAAGCGGGCTCCAAGAGCACGGCGGCCCTGCAGAAGAAGTTCTCCTTCGCCCCGGCGCAGTACGGCAACGCGAAGATCATGGAGTTCAACCACAAGGCGCCGGTGCTGGGTGCGCCGGGTTCGGCCGATCGCGTGCTGACCTTCCGCAACGTGCACAACTGGGCCGCCGACGGTAGCGCCGAGGCCATGTTCAAGGCGATGTTCGCGGTGCTGAAGCCCGGCGGCGTGCTGGGCGTGGAAGACCATCGTGCCGACGCCGGCAAGAAGCTCGACGACGTGGTCAACTCCGGCTACCTGCCGACCGACTACGTGATCAAGCTGGCCACCGATGCCGGGTTCAAGCTGGACGCGCAAAGCGAGATCAACGCCAACCCGAAGGACGATCACAACCATCCCAAGGGCGTGTGGACCCTGCCGCCCTCGTTCGACATGGGCGCCACGGACAAGGCCAAGTGGCAGGCCATCGGCGAGTCCGACCGGATGACCCTGCGCTTCGTGAAGCCCGCCGCCGCGAAGTAACGTGCTGGTCGCGCTGAACAAGCCCTTCGGGGTGTTGTGCCAGTTCACCGACGACGCCGGCCGGCGCACGCTGGCCGACGTCGTGCCGCACAAGGGCGTGTACGCGGCCGGCCGGTTGGACCACGACAGCGAAGGCCTGCTGCTGCTCACCGACGACGGCAAGCTGCAGCATCGCCTGGCCGATCCGAAGCACAAGCAGCCGAAGACGTATGTGGTGCAGGTGGAGGGTGTGCCGACGGAAGACGCCCTCGACCGGCTACGCCGCGGCGTCACGCTCAACGACGGCCCCACGCTGCCGGCCGGCGTGGCGGGGATCGACCCACCCGACTGGCTGTGGCCACGCGATCCGCCCGTGCGCTTTCGCAAGACGGTGCCGGACGCGTGGCTGCGCATCGTGCTGCGCGAAGGGCGCAACCGGCAGGTGCGACGCATGACGGCGGCCGTGGGGCTGCCGACACTGCGCCTGATCCGCGAGGCCGTCGGCGATTACCGCCTCGACGGCCTGGCCCCGGGGGCCGTGCGGATCATCGACCCGACGCGTCAGACCGAACGATAAGCGGTGACGAAGGCGGCGGCGCGCTCGCGCGTGCGTGCCACGGGCTGGCCGGGTTTGTAGAGGTCGCTGCCCAGTCCGGCGCCGATGCAGCCGGCATCGAGGAACTGGCCCAGGTTCTCCGGGGTGACGCCACCCACGGCCAGCAACGGCACGTCCGGCGGCAGCACCGCGCGGATGCTCTTGATGTACGCGGGGCCGAGGTTCGACGAGGGGAACAGCTTGAGCGACTGCGCACCGGCAGCCAGCGCCGCGAAGGCTTCCGTCGGCGTCATGAAGCCGATGGCGGTGTAGAGGTTGCGCTCGCGTGCCTTGCGGATGGTGGCGGGATCGGTGTTGGGCGTGACCATCAGGTGGCCGCCCAGGTCGGCCACCTGGGCGGCCGCCTCGGGCGAAAGCACCGTGCCCGCACCGACCAGCGCGCGTGCGCCGGCCGTTTCCACCGCGAGCGGGATGCTGCGCTGCCAGTCGGGCGAATTCAGCGGGATCTCGATGGCGTCGAAGCCCTCGGCGATCAGCGCCTCGACGTGCCCGACCACCTCGTCGGGGGTGATGCCGCGCAGGATCGCGATGAGGGGCAGGGCGGTGGGCCAGCTCATGACTGCACTCCGTGGCCGTAACGTGCCTCGGGCAGGCCACGGCCCCGTGGCGGCGTGCCGATGAAGATCGCTCCGTTGAGCGGCTCGTCGCGGACCGTGGCCTCGTCGATGCCCTTGTGCGCGGAGGTGATCACCATCTGCGCCAGGTCCGTCCCCGCAAAGCTGACGCAGCTGGGTTGGCGCGCGGGCAGCGGAATGATCGTGTCGATGCGCCCGTCCGGCGCGTAGCGAACCACGCGCGACGCACCCCACTGGGCGTTCCAGAGGAACCCGTCGGCATCGATGGTGGAACCGTCCGGCTCGTGGCCCGCATCCACCTCGGCAAAACCGCGGATGCGATCCACCTCGCCGGTGTCCGAATCGTAGTCGCAGGCCATGATGCGAGCCGTCGGCGAATCGGTGAAGTACATCGTTTCCCCGTCGGGACTGAAGCAGATGCTGTTGGTGATCGCGGCCTTGGGCAGGGCCAGGCGGCCCAGCTGGCCGTTCTTCGTGTAGCGCCAGAACGAGGCGATCTGTTCGGGGCCGCGCTCGTTCAGCGTGCCGAAGATGAAGTTGCCGCCGCGGTCGCAGCGCCCGTCGTTGGTGCGTGTGCCGGGAAGGCCGGCCTCGATGTCGTCCAGGACATGCAGGCGGCCATCGCGCGTGTCGAACCGCCCCAGCTGTTTCTCCATCGCCAGCAGCAGGACGCCGGGCTCGTGGGTCAGCGCGAAGCAGCCGACGCGCGCAGGCAGCACATGCTCGCGCACCACGCCGGTGGCCGGGTCGTAGTCGTGGATCGTCGACGTGGCGATATCGGTCCAGCGGACCAGGCCCGTCAGGTCGTCCCAGATCACGCCTTCGGCATGGGCCTGGCGCTGCGGGGAAAGGGGTTTGAACGAATCGGTCATCAGCGGTGTCGCCTGTGTTCTTGGGCCTGAAGGGTTACGCGACCAGCCCGCGGCGACGGGCCACGGCGATGGCACCGGCGCCGGCCAGGTCGCACTGCATGTCGTCGCCGACCACCGTCAGCGTGCCGGAGAAGAAGCCATCGTCCTCGACCAGCCGCGCGATCGCTTCGCGCAGTATGGGCTTGCCGCTGACGACGAAGCGTGTACCCGGGTGCATCCGGATCGCGCTGGAGTGTTTCAGGGTGAGGATATCGGAGGCGAGCACGGCCCCGAGCAGGAAATTGGCCCGCGCGTTGGCGTCGTGGCCGGTGAACTGGTCGAGGATGCGCACGCTGAAGCAGGTGCGCCCCAGCCCGACCCGGTGGGCGGACGCGGCGCCGGCCCGCAGCATCTCCGCATCGATGTGCGTGGCGAAGCCGTCCTTCAGCGACCCGGCCAGGATCGTGTCGTGCGAGATCACCTGCAGCAGCTCGCCGGCCAGGGTGGTGACGCAGCCGTCGATGCGACCCTCCTGGTCGATGCTGACGAACTTGGAGTGCGAGCCGGGCAGCGCGATGACCGCCGGTTCGGTCAGTGCAAGGCGTTCGACCAGGGCCAGTGCTTCGGTTTCTTCACCGCGCATCATGTCCATGGCTTCGACGTTATGCAGGTCGATGGGCCCCACGGCGTTGCGCACGCCCGGCACGAAGGCGATGGGCGCGTGCCAGACACCCTCGATGCGCACCTCGCGCATGGCCGCCGCCAGCTCGTCGATGCCGGCCGGCGCGGGCACGTGCGGTATCTCGCACAGGCCCATGTTCGAGGTGATCATGCCCGAGGCCAGCACGGGGCCGATGTCGCTTTGGCTCATCCCGGCGGCGAAAAGCACCCCGGCGATGGCGTCGCGCAACGCCTGTTCGAGCTTGCCCGTGCTGCCGGTGATGGCGGTGTCGCGCACCCCCACCGGACGCGAGGTCAGGGCGACGGCTTCGCCGTCCTGCCAGGCGGTGACGCGGGTGTTGGTCGTACCGGTGTCGATGGTCAGGATATTCATCACGTGTCCTCTGGAGGGCATGCGTCTTGTTCGGAGGGACTGCGCCTGGGCGTCAGCAGTCGCCCGCGGATTTCTTCCGGCGCCACCAGATCACCGCCAGCGCGATCAGCGCCGCGGCGATGGCCAGCCAGATGCCGGTCTGCCCACGACGGATCCACATCGACAGCCAGGCGTGGTTGTGCGCGCCGAAGTAACCCAGGTAGACCCAGATCGGCACGCTGATGGCGGCGGCGAGGCCATCCAGCAGCAGGAAGCGGAAGAAGCCCACGCGGTGGGTGGCGCCGGCGGTGATGAACACCGCGGTACGCATGCCGGGCAGGAAGCGCGCCACGAACATCATGCGGTTGCCGTACTTCTCGAATTTTTCCTGCACCTTCGTGTAGCGCTCCGGCGTGAGCAGGCGGGACACCACACGCCAGCTCATGATCCGCGCGCCGAAATGGCGACCCAGCAGGAACATGGTGGAATCGCCCACCAGCACACCGGCCATGCCGATACCGACCATGGTGTGCACGTCGCCGTAGCCCAGGCCCGTGATGATGCCGCCGGCGACCAGGGTGATGTCCTCAGGCAGGGGCACGCCCGCCCCGCAGAGCATCAGGGCGAAGAAAACGGCGGCATAGCCATTGCGACCGAAGAAGTCGACGAGGTCGTTGAGTAGATCCATCAGTGGCGCGTGAAGCCGGCTGGGGCCGGTCCCTTGGAAGAACGAGGCGGGGATGATCCCATGGATCGTGTTACGGCGACGGTGCGCCGCATCATTCGCCGGCCGCCCGGGCCGGTGCGGCCCGCGCCGCCAGCAACACGCGCAGCTCGGCTTTTTCCGTGTCGTCGAGGATGCCCTCGCGACTGCGGGCGATCAGCTGCTCACGGCGCTGCATGGTGGCCTGGCGTTCCATCTGGGTGAGGGCGTCGTGGAACTCCACGCGCTGCATGTCGGCTTCGCCGACGACGTCCGCGGCCATCAGTTTCTGCAGCGACGCGTATTCGGGGCGCTCCATGAAATGCTCGACCAGCACGGCAGGGCGGATGCCAGGACGCGCGCGGGCCACGTCCAGCAGTTCGGAGAGGAGGCCGACGCCGGGGCGGTCCAGCCGCAGGAACGGGTAGGGCGGCTCCACCTCCGCGGCCAGCTCCGGCTGGGCCAGCAGCAGCGTGATGGCGCTGCGGACCAGGCTGCGCTGGACGTTGGCCGGACGCGCGTTGTCGGGCCGGCGGGAAGGCGGCTCCGGTTCGAGCACGGCACGGGCGCCGGTGCGCCGTTCCAGTTCCTGGCCCATCAGGTCGCGGAAGGCGCCATCGGGCAGCTTGGCGATCAGCGGCCGCGCCCTTTCGGCAAGGCGTGCCCGGCCGTCGAGGCGGCTGATGTCGACGTCGCGGCCCAGTTCCTCGAAGAAGTATTCCGACATGGGCATGGATTCCTTCATGCGTTTCTCGAAGCCGTCCTTGCCTTCCTTGCGCACCAGCGTGTCGGGGTCCTCGCCGTCGGGCAGGAACAGGAAGTGCGCCTGGCGCCCGTCGCGCATGCGCGGCAGCACCGATTCCAGTGCTCGCCAGGCCGCGGCGCGGCCCGCCCGGTCGCCGTCGAAGCAGAAATACACATCGGGTGCGGCGCGGAACAGCACCTCGGCGTGGTCGGGCGTGGTCGCCGTGCCCAGTGTGGCCACGGCGATGGGCAGGCCCGCCTGGTGCAAGGCGATGACATCCATATAGCCCTCGACCACCATGATCCGCGTGAGCTGCTGGTGCGCCTGCTTCACCTGCCACAGGGCGAACAGCTCCTTGCCCTTGTGGAAGAGCGAGGTCTCCGGGGAGTTGAGGTACTTGGGGCTCTGTTCCGACGACAGCACCCGCCCACCGAAGGCGATGACCCGCCCGCGTCGATCGAGGATGGGAAACATCACCCGCTCGCGGAAACGGTCGTAGCGGTTGCCACGCTCGTTGCTGGCGACCATGCCGGCCTCGTTCAGCAGCTGCCGGCGGCGGTCGCTGGTGCCCAGCGCCTTGAGCACGCCGTCGAAACCCGCCGGCGCCCAGCCGATGCGGAAGCGCTTGACGATCTCGTCGTCCAGCCCCCGGCCATCGACGTAGGCCTTGGCCTCGGGGCTGTCGCCCAGTTCGCGCTGGTAGAAGCTGGCCGTCTCGTCGAGGAGGGTGTAGAGGTCGCTGCGGTCTTCGCGCGGCTTGTCGTCCCGGCCACCCTCGTAGGGCACCTTGAGGCCGGCGGACTGGGCCAGTTCCTCGATGGCGTCGGGAAACTCCAACCGGTCGTAGTCCATGATGAACTTGATCGCGCTGCCATGGGCACCGCAACCGAAGCAGTGGAAGAACTGCTTCTGGGGACTTACGTAGAAAGAGGGTGTTCGTTCGTTATGGAACGGGCAGCAGGCCGTCCATTCGCGCCCGGCCTTTTTCAGCGGGACGCGCCGCTCGATCACGTCGACGATGTCGACGCGGGTCAGCAGTTCATCGATGAAGCTGTCGGGAATACGGCCACGCATGAGTCGCCTAGGATGCCATGCATCCGGCTCCGTATGGAGTCCGCATTCCCGACGGGCGCGATCAGAACGCCAGGTGGAAGACGCCGATCACGGCCAGGATCGCGATCACGAACAGGATCAGGAAGATGGCGAAGCAGATCTTGGCGATCGTGCCGGCAACGCCCGACACGCGGCTGAAGCCGAGGGCGCCGGTGACGAGGGCGATAAGACCGAAAATAATGGCGTACTTGAGCATGAGGGATTCCCGTCGAGCGCCGGAGGAGGGTCCCGCCAGCCGCGGTGCGGAGAATGCTCACAAATGTGTAGGGCTGCCGTGAATGTGTCACGCCGATGTCACCCCCACCCATCCCCTGACGGCTGGAAGGCACCGTGCGTAGGAGCGCACGATGTGCGCGAAAAGCCAACAGAGCGGTGTAGGAGCGCACGATGTGCGCGAAAAGCCAACAAAGCGAACAAGAGGCAAGCCCCATTCCCCCGGGCACCCACCATTTTCCAGCGTGGTCGCGAAAAGATGTCGCGCGCACGCGCGCGCTCCTACAAGGGGGCGTCGAGGGTCAGGTCAGGCGGGCTTTGACCTTGCCTGCCACGGCGCCCATGTCGGCACGGCCGGCGGCCTTTTCCTTCACCAGGGCCACGACCTTCCCCATGTCGCGGGCGGTGGTGGCGCCGGCCTCGGCGATGGCGTCGGCGATCACGGCGTCCAACTCGGCCTCGCTGAGCTTGGCCGGTAGGTAGCCGTCGATGATGCCCATCTCGTAGCGCTCGATGTCGGCGAGGTCCGTTCGGCCGGCCTTGTCGAACTGCTCGATGGAGTCGCGACGCTGCTTCTGCATCTTCTCCAGCGCCGCCAGCACCTGGGCGTCGTCCAGTTCGATGCGCTCGTCCACTTCACGCTGCTTGATCTGGGCCTGCATCAGGCGGATAACAGCCAGGCGGTCTTTTTCGCCACCCTTCATGGCGGCCTTCATGTCTTCGGTGATCTTTGCCTTCAGGCTCATGTCTTTTCTCCGGGACGACGAAAAGCCGGCTTCACCTTTCGGCGAAGCCGGCTCGGGATTCCGCCTGATTGCGGCGGCAGCGGGCGAACGCGCCAGCCGCGGGTCCAGCACCCGACCTGACGGCCGGGCCGGCAATCAGTACATGCGGGTCCGGCGCGTCGTGTCGCGGGACAGACGGCGCAGGTGACGCTTCACAGCAGCAGCGCGCTTACGCTTACGCTCCTGGGTGGGCTTTTCGTAAAATTCGCGCTTGCGCGTTTCGGCCAGGACGCCAGCCTTCTCGCACGTACGCTTGAAGCGGCGAAGGGCAAGCTCAAACGGCTCGTTCTCGCGGACTTTAACGCTCGGCATGGAAACTCCACTTGTTTAAACTGACCCGTCTACCCGGGTGAGCCGCGGATTATAACGTGATCGATTCGAAAAATTCAAAGCCCGTGTTGGGCGTGGAAACCTCCTGCGACGAGACGGGGGTGGCCCTGCTCCGCTGGGACCCGCAACAGCCGGGCCGTGGCCTGCTTTCGCATGCGCTGTTCAGCCAGATCGCCCTGCACGCCGAATACGGCGGCGTGGTGCCCGAACTGGCCAGCCGCGACCACGTGCGCAAGCTGGTGCCGCTGGTGCGCCAGGCCCTGAAGGATGCGGGGCTGACGCCCGCGGACCTGGGCGGCGTGGCCTACACCGCCGGCCCCGGCCTCGTCGGGGCCTTGCTGGTGGGTGCCTCGGCCGCCCGTGCCATGGCCTGGGCCCTGGGCATTCCGTCCATCGGCGTGCATCACATGGAAGGCCACCTGCTGGCGCCCTTGCTGGAAGACGACCCGCCGGAGCCGCCCTTCGTGGCCCTGCTGGTGTCGGGCGGCCATTCCATGCTGGTCGAGGTGAAGGCCATCGGCGAGTACACCATCCTGGGCGACACCCTGGACGACGCGGCGGGTGAGGCGTTCGACAAGACCGCCAAGCTGATGGGCCTGCCGTACCCAGGCGGCCCGGCACTGGCAAAGCTGGCCGAGCAGGGTACGCCTGGCCGATTCCGCTTCTCCCGGCCCATGGTCGACCGGCCGGGGCTGGACTTCAGCTTCTCCGGCCTGAAGACCCAGGTGCTGCTGGCGTGGCAGGCCTCCGACAAGACGGCACAGACTCGCGCGGACATCGCACGGGCCTTCGAGGAGGCCATCGTGGATACGCTGGCGATCAAGTGCCGGCGCGCCCTGGAAGCCAGCGGCGCCCGGCGGCTGGTGATCGCCGGTGGCGTCGGCGCCAACACGCGCCTGCGCGAGCAGCTGGCGGACGCCGCGGCGAAGGATGGTTTCCGGGTGTATTTCCCGCGCCTGGCCTTCTGCACCGACAACGGCGCCATGATCGCCCTGGCCGGTGCCATCCGCCTGGCCGCCGGCCAGCAGCAGGACGCCACCATCCAGGTGCATCCGCGCTGGAGCCTGGAGACCCTGCCCGCGGCGTGACGCGTCGTCGCGCACGGTTGCACAAATGGCATCCGTCGCCGACCCTGTAAGCCCTTCGCATCACCAGACACCCGCATGGATATCGTCTTCATCGAAGACCTGCGCATCGACGCGGTCATCGGCATCTACGACTGGGAGCGCCGTATCCGGCAGACCCTGTCGTTCGACATCGAGATGGCCTTCGACAACCGCAAGCCGGCCGCGACCGACGACATCGAGCAGACGCTCAACTACAAGTCGGTCTCCAAGCGCCTGCAGGCCTATGTCGAGGCATCCAGTTTCGGCCTCGTCGAGACCCTGGCGGAACGCTGCGCGCAGATCGTCCGCGAGGAATTCGGCGTGGCCTGGGTACGCCTGAAACTGTCCAAGCCCGGTGCCGTGCGCGGCGCCAGGGCCGTAGGTGTGCGCATCGAACGCGGCACCCGACCGGAATGATATCCAGGGAGACCCCGTTCAACGTCATGGAAGATTTCATCGCATCCCCCGAACTGAAACGGGTGGCGTTCGTCGCCGGCCTGTTCGTCGTGGCGTGGCTGGTCGGCCTGCTGGGCCGCGTGTTCCTGCACCGCGTGGTGCGCGTGGCCACCCGTCACACCGCCTGGCGCTGGGACGACGCCCTCTACGAATACGGCGCGTTCCGTTGGCTGGCGCGGATGCTTCCCGCCATCGTCGTCTATTACGGCATCGCCCTGTTCCTCTCGGTGGCCGACGACGACATGGGTGCCTTCATCCGCAACCTGGCCGTGTGCTGGATGATCGTCTGCGTGATCGCCGCGCTGGGTCGCGCCCTGATCGCGTTCGAATCGCTCTACAGCGCCACGCCCGCAGGCAAGCGGTCCATCAAGGGTGTGGTGCAGCTGATGCAGCTGGCCTTGTGGATCGTCGCGCTGGTGCTGGTCATCACCAAGCTCACCCACCAGAGCATCGGCCTGCTGCTGTCCGGCATCGGCGCCATGTCGGCCGTGCTGCTGCTGGTGTTCAAGGACACCATTCTCGGCTTCGTCGCCGGTATCCAGCTCAGCACCAACGACATGCTGCGCGTGGGCGACTGGATCACCATGGCCTCGGCCGGCGTCGATGGCGACGTCATCGACATCACACTGCACACGGTGAAGGTGCGCAATTTCGATCGCACCATCGTCACCGTGCCGACCTGGCGCCTGATCGCCGAGTCGTTCCAGAACTGGCGCGGCATGTCCGAATCGGGTGGCCGGCGGATCAAGCGCGAGCTGTTCATCGATGCCGCGGGCGTGCGCTTTCTCGAGGACGCGGAAATCGAACGCTTCGGCAAGATGCACCTGCTCACCGGTTACCTCGCACGCAAGCGCGAGGACATCGCACGCTGGAACGAGGCCCTGGGCGAGCCCGGCAAGCTGCCGGTCAATCGCCGCCGGCAGACCAATATCGGCGCCTTCCGCGCCTACGCCGACGCTTACCTCGCGGCCCATCCGGACGTGCACGACAGGATGACCCGCATGGTCCGCATGCGCGATCCGGGCGCGCTCGGCATCCCGCTGGAAATCTACGCGTTCACCAATACGGTGGTCTGGCTCGACTACGAGCGCATCCAGGCGGATATCTTCGATCACCTCATCGCCATCCTTCCCGAGTTCGGGCTGCGTCCGTTCCAGCAGCCTTCCGGTGGCGACCTGCGCGAGGGCTTCGCAGCCCTGCGGCCACCCTCCGCGGCGGCCATCGCGGAGGGTGGCGACTGATGGGCCGCGCCTACCTCAGCCTCGGTTCCAACATCGACGCCGCCCGCTGGCTGGGCGCGGCGGTGAGGGAACTGCGCCTGCGGTTCGGTCCGCTGGATGTCTCGCCCGTATACCGCAGCGCCGCCGTCGGCTTCGACGGTCCCGATTTCCTCAACCTGGCCGTGGCGATGGACAGCGACCTCGAGCCGGAAGCCCTGAACGACTGGCTGCATGCGCTGGAGGATCGCCACGGCCGCGTCCGTGGCGGCGAGCGCTACGCGGACCGCACGCTCGATGTCGACATCGTGCTCTACGACGACCGGGTGATGCGTGGCGAAGGGCACCTCGAGTTGCCGCGGGGCGAATTGCGCCACGCCTTCGTCCTCAAGCCGCTGGCCGATATCGCGCCGGCCGTGCGTCATCCGCTGGAGGGGCGCACCCTGGGCGAGTTATGGGCAGCCTTCCTGGCCGATCGCGAGCCGCTGGCGCGGGACGAGGCCTGCACGGCGGCGGTCCAGGCGGGTGCCCGATCCGTCGGGCCCTGACCATCCGCGGTGGCAGCAGGCCAGGCAAGGTGATACAACGCGTTCCACCTATGGGGCTATAAGGAACGGCAATGGGTAAGTTCGCACGCAGTTGGGCGCTGATGAAGGCGAGCGCCCGCATCCTCCGCCAGGACAAGGAACTGATGCTGTTTCCGCTGTTCGCGGGCATCGCCTCGCTGCTGGTGATCGCCACCTTCGCGTGGCCGGTCATCGCCATGATCGGCACCCACCATGCCGACTTCGAAGGGCAACGCAGGCATGTCTCGCCGCTGTTCATGCTGGTCAGCTTCGCGTTCTATTTCGTGCAGTACAGCGTGGTCATCTTCTTCAACGTGGCGCTGGCCTCCGCCGCCATGATCCGCCTCGACGGCGGCAACCCGACGCTCGGCGACGGCCTTCGCGCCGCGCGCGGCAAGCTGCCCAACATCATCGGTTACGCACTCGTCGCCGCCACGGTGGGCATGATCCTGCGCGCCTTGCAGGAGCGCCTGGGTTTTGTCGGCCGCATCGTTGCCGGCATCCTCGGCTTCGGCTGGACGGTCGCCACCTTCCTCGTCGTGCCGGTGCTGGCCGCACAGGACATCGGCCCGGTGGACGCGGTGAAGCGCAGCACCTCGCTGCTGAAGCAGACCTGGGGCGAAAACCTCATCGGCAACGCCGGCATCGGCGTGGCCGGCGGTGTGCTCACCCTCTGCCTGCTGTTTGCCAGCGGCCTGCTGTTCTTCGGCGCGTTCGCCACGCACTCGGTGGCATTGATGGTCGCCGTCGGCGTCGCCGCCGTGATCGCCCTGGTCGCGCTGACCCTGTTCCAGTCGGCGATGCACGGCGTGTACTCCGCGGCGCTGTACCGGTTCGCTACCGAAGGCGATCCGGGCCAGGGTTTCGACCGGGCGTTGCTGGAGTCGGCGTTCCGTCAGAAGAAGTGACGGAGCGCGAGTCCCGTCAGATGTTCAGCGCCCTGCCACCGTCCACACGGATCACTTGGCCGGTGGTGTAGGGCGCATCCAGCAGCAGCCAACGCACGGCGTCGGCCACATCCAGCGGCTCGCCCTTGCGGGCCATGGGTGTCTTGGCGAGTAAGGCCTCCACGGCATCCTCCACCTTGCCCGAGGCGGGCCAGAGAATGGCGCCGGGCGCCACGGCGTTCACGCGGATGTCCGGCGCCAGGTCCTTCGCCAGCGCCTGCGTCAGCATGACCAGTGCGGCCTTGGCCATCGAGTAGACCGTGTGTCCGGCCAGCGGGCGTTCCGCATAGATATCGACGATGTTGACGATCGCGCCCCCGGCCTCGCGCAACGCGGGCGCGGCGGCCTGGGCCAGGAAGAACGGCGCACGCGCATTCGACGCGAACAGGTCGTCCCAGTGGGTTGGCGTGGTCTGGCCGATCGGCGTGGGGTAGAACGCCGAGGCGTTGTTGACCAGGCCATCGAGCCGGCCGAACCGGGCCAGCACGGCATCGATCAGGGTGGCCGGGGTGGCGTCGTGTTCCAGGGCGCCGGCGAACGTGGCGGCGCTGTCCGCGCGCACGTCGTTCAGGGCCGCCGCCAGCGCTTCCGCGTCGGCAGCGGACCGGTGGTAATGGATGGCCACGCTGCAGCCGGCGGCATGCAGGTGCCGTACGATCGCCGCGCCCACACGACGCGCGCCGCCGGTGACGAGAACAACGCTTTGCTGGTTCACATTACGCTCCTTGTAGGGTGGGTGGCGAGCTTGACGCAAACGCCACGTGGCGTCACTTCCCCTCGGTCTCCGGCTCCGTCTGCGTCATTGGCGGCTCGGCATCCTCCACGTGGATTTCGCCGCTGAACAGCTCCATGGCGCTTTTGGCCACATGGTTGGTGTCGTAGTAGGCATAGGCGCCGACGCCCATGGCGCCGACGATGGGCAGCCAGCGAGAAATACCTTTGCCCACGGCGCGCTTCGACACGCTGACACCGATGCGCCCGGCCACGCGCTGCAGCACCCCGCCCGCGGCCCGGCGGAAGACCAGACGATCGCCCACGCGCATGGCGATGTCGCGGAAAGCCTGCGCGGCGGTATGCCGGAACAGGCACCAGAGCATCTGTTCCCGGCCCAGGCTGGCCGTCTTGCCATAGGCGGCGGCGATGTCGCTGACCAGCTGCCCCTGGATGCGCCAGATGGCCACCAGTTCCGGCAGGACGGTCAGCCAGCCGACCGGGCCGGGGGGCAGGGCGAGCGACCCGGCCGTCAGGCCGGCCTTGCGGGCCGCGGCGGCGGCGAGCTGCTGGCATTTCTCCTCCACCGTGGCCGGCGAGGCGGCGGCCACATCGCTGTCCGGGATATGGCTGACGAAGCTCAGGATGGCCCGGGTGACCGGGCTTTCCGTACGGTCGGCGACCACGGCAATGATTTCTTTCGAGGTGGAGGTGGCGTCGTGCTTCGCCATCGGGGCAGTTCCATGGAATCGAGGGGACCATGGTCGCCTTGGGGGCGTGAGTCGTCCATGAAGCGGGTTCGCGGTATGCTTTGAGACAAATCTCAGGGCCGAAAGCGGTCTGAAAGGTCGAAACGCCATAGTCGCCGCACCGAAATTCCCCCTTGCTGCGCCTGTCGTCAGTAACGTTATAACATTCGTAAGAAGAGTCCCCGATGACCCCTGTTCGCCTCGCCTTCTGCATCGCGCTTGCCCTTTCCGCCGCGCCGGCCTTCGCCACCGACGAAGCGCCCCCGCAAAAAGCCACGAACCTGGGCGAGGTCGATGTCAATGCGCGCCTGGACGAGGCCCGTAACAGCCTGTCGCCGGACACGGGCAGCAGCCAGTACGTGATGACCCGCCAGACCATCCAGGCGTTGCCGCTGGGCGATTCCACTCCGCTGAACCAGGTCGTGCTCCAGGCGCCGGGTGTGGTGCAGGACTCCTACGGCCAGCTGCACGTGCGCGGCGATCACGCCAACCTGCAGTACCGGATCGACGGCGTGCTGATCCCCGAGAGCATCGGTGGTTTCGGCCAGACGCTGGACACCCGCATGATCGACAACATCAAGCTGCTCACCGGCGCGCTGCCCGCGCAGTACGGTGATCGCACCGCGGCGGTCGTGGACATCACCACGCGCACGCCGAAGGACGGCGTCGGCGGCAGCGTCGGCATCACCGGTGGCCAGTTCGGCACCGTGAACCCGAACGCCACGCTGTTCGGCAAGAAGGACGACTGGAGCTTCTTCCTGACGGCCAACTACCTCAAGAACGACGTGGGCATCGAGAACCCGACCGCCAGCCGCACCGCCATCCACGACCACACCAACCAGGTGAAGGCGTTCGGCGACGTGTCGTACCTGATCAACAACGACACGCGCGTCAGCTTCATGTTCGGTGCGACCAACAACCGCTTCGAGATCCCCAATAACCCTGGGCAGACGGCGCAGTTCGGTTACCTGGATGTCACCAACTTCGACTCCGCGCAGCTCGACGAGCGGCAGCAGGAGAAGACCCGCTTCGGCGTGCTCAGCCTGCAGGGCAAGATGGGCGACACCGCCTATCAGGTGTCGGCCGGCCAGCGTTACAGCAGCCTGGACTTCACGCCCGACGACATCGGCGACCTGATGTTCAACGGCGTGGCCTCGGATGTGCGTCGCGCCAACCGCGCGACCACGCTGCAGGCGGACTTCGCCACGCCATTGGGCGACAGCCACACCCTGCGTTACGGCGTGTACGGTGAGTTCGAGCGCGCCACGTCGACCAACAACGCCCTGGTGTTCCCGGCCGACGACGACGGCAACCAGACCTCCACTATGCCGCTGAACATCCTCGACAGCAGCCGCATCCTCGCCCGCACGTACGCGCTGTATCTGCAGGACGAGTGGAGCATCGGCGACAAGTGGACGGTGAACTATGGCGTGCGCGCCGACAAGTACGACGCGTTCAAGCCGGAAAGCCAGCTCAGCCCGCGCCTGGGCGTGGTCTACCAGCCGGTGGATGGCACCACGATCCACGCCGGCTACTCGCGTTACTTCACCCCGCCGGCCAGCGAATCGATCAGCCCCACCTCGATCGCGAAGTTCGTCGGCACGACCAACGCGCTGCCGGACAACGGCAACGACACGCCGCTGGCCGAGCGCAGCAGCTACTACGACGTGGGTATCTCGCAGAAGCTGGGCACGCAGTGGACCGTGGGCCTGGACAGCTACAGGCGCAACGTGTCGCGCATCCAGGATGAGGGCCAGTTCGGCGCCGCCGTCATCTATTCGACCTTCAATTACGACCAGGGCAAGGTCAAGGGCGATGAGCTGACCGTCAACTACGACGGTGGCGCGCTGACCGCCTACTTCAACTTCTCGTACAACCGCTCCGTCGGCAAGCGGATCATCACGGGTCAGTACAACTTCGCTCCGGACGACCTGGCCTACATCCAGGACCACTTCATCCACCTCGACCACGACCAGAAGTACACCTCGTCGGGCGGCATCAGCTATGCGTTCCCGGACAGCACGCGCATCGGTGCGAACTACCTGTTCGGCTCCGGCCTGCGTCGCGACGGTATCGTGCCCAACGGCGACACCATGCCGGCGTACTTCCAGCTCAACCTGAGCGTGGCGCACGATTTCAACGTGACCAGCGTCGGCGCGACCCACGCGCAGTTCGCCCTGGTCAACGCGCTGGATCGCACCTACCAGCTGCGTGACGGCTCGGGTATCGGCGTGGGTGCGCCGCAGTTCGGTCCGCGCCGTGGCGTGTTCCTCTCGCTGCAGCAGGACTTCTGAGTTCCGCGCCGACGTGACCATGCGGTCATGCCTTCTATTATCCTGAAGGCATGACCGCACAGCTTCCCGTTCCCGGCGCCGACGAGCGCGCCCATTCCGACCATCTGTCCGCCCTGCTCCGCGAGGAGATCGCGAGCCATGGCCCCATGCCCTTCTCACGGTTCATGGAGCGGTGCCTCTATGCGCCGGGGCTGGGCTACTACAGCGCGGGCAAGACCAAGTTCGGCGCGGATGGCGATTTCGTCACGGCACCGGAACTGGGTACGCTGTTCGCCCGCTGTGTCGTCCGTGCCGTCCAACCGGTGCTGGCTTCCCTGGGGCCCGATGCCGATGTCCTCGAGATCGGCGGCGGCAGCGGTGCCTTCGCCGAAGCGGCACTGCGCGCGCTGGATGCCGCCGGCCACGCACCGCGTCGTTTCATGATCCTGGAGCCCAGCGCGGATCTGCGCGAGCGCCAGCGCGAACGCCTGCACGCCAACCTGCCTGCCGGCCTGGCCGCGCGCGTGAGCTGGCTCGACGGCCCGCTGGAAACGGAGTGGGAGGGCGTGATCTTCGCCAACGAAGTGATCGATGCCCTGCCGACCACACGGATCACGGCCCGCGAGGGCGAAATCTACGAAGAGCACGTGGTGCTCGATGGCGAAGGTCGGTTCACGCGCAGCGACCGTCCGGCCGATGCCCTCGTCCGCGGGGCCGTGCGCCATGTGGAACGCGACCTGGGTCGCGACTTCGCCGATGGCTATCGCACCGAGATCCTGCCGCAGCTGCCGTACTGGATGCAGGCGGTGGCCGGCACACTGCGTCGCGGCGCGATGGTCTTCGTCGATTACGGCTACACCCGCGGGGAGTTCTACCTGCCCGAGCGCACCGACGGCACGCTGCGCGCGTTCTACCGCCACCGAGCCCACAACGACGTCTTCCACCTCCCGGGCCTGCAGGACCTGACCGCATCGGTGGACTTCACGGCGCTGGCGGAGGCGGGCAACAACGCGGGGTTCGGCGTGGCCGCCTACCTGTCACAGGCGCGGTTCCTGATTGCCGCCGGCTTGCAGGACGTTTTCGAGGACGACTATCTGGGTCTGACCGATGAAGCGGCGCGCTTCCGGTTGTCGCAGGAAGTGAAGAAGCTGACTTTGCCCGACCAGATGGGCGAGCGCTTCCAGGTGATGATGTTCGCCAGGGACATCGACGCGGGCGTGCTCCCGACCGAGGTGATGGCGGCGGACCAGGGCTCGCGTCTCTAGGGATCGCGCCGGGTCGACCGGACGGGGCGTCAGGCGTTGGGGCGGGGCACCGCGGCGATAGCCGCAGCCTGGGCTTTCTTCATCGCCTCGCCGATAGCGGGCCCCTGCAAGCCCCGTTCGACGAAGGGCTGCGAGGTAACGGCCGCGGCCGCTGCGCGGCAGCTGCGCAGGAAGTCGGCCTGCGGATAGGGGGCATCGGCACTGCCGGCGCGTCCACGTTTGTCGGCCATGCAGGCGAGCAGGAACGTCTCCAGGCGCTCCGGTCGGCGCAGCGCACCCAGGGCATCGAGCAGGCGAAGAAGGGTGGTCGGTTTCAGTTCGAACGCCATGTGCGCGTTGAGGTGGTGCTTGCAGACCATCTCGGCCATGAAGGCGTATTCCGCAGGCACCTTGAGCCGGGCGGACAGTTCGCGAACGGGCGCGATGCCGCGCTGCTCGTGCATGATGTGCCGGGGCAGGACATCCGCCGGCGTCAGGGCCTTGCCCAGATCGTGCGTCAGGGCGCACCAGCCGACCAGCGCATCGCCCGGGGCCAGCGCCGCCGCGGCGTCCAGCACCAGTTGCACGTGGATGCCCGTATCGACTTCCGGGTGGTACTCCGGCCGCTGGGGTACGCCGTAGAGCGCATCCACCTCGGGAAACAGCAGGCGCAGCGCGCCGGTGTCCCGCAGCACCTGCACGAATACCGACGGACGAGGTTCGGCCAGCGCCTTGCGCGTTTCGGTCCATACGCGCTCGGGCACGAGGTGATCCACCTCGCCGTCGTCCACCATGCGCCGCATCAGCGCCATCGTGTCGTCGGCGACCGTGAAACCCAGTGGGGCATATCGCGCCGCAAAGCGCGCAACACGCAACAGCCGGACCGGATCTTCCGCGAACGCGGCCGAGACGTGACGCAGCATGCGCGTGCGGATATCGTCGACCCCGCCGAACGGATCCACCAGGCTGCCGTCGTCGCGTTGGGCGATGGCGTTGATGGTCAGATCGCGGCGCTCGAGGTCCTGCTCCACGGTGACGCTGGGGTCGGCATGGAACGCAAAGCCGTGGTAACCGCGGCCCGTCTTGCGCTCCGTGCGCGCCAGCGCGTATTCCTCCTTCGTCTGCCCGTGCAGGAAGACGGGGAAATCCTTGCCGACCGGCTTGAAGCCGGCGGCCATCATGTCGTCGGGCGTGGCTCCCACGACGACCCAGTCGCGATCCACCACGGGGCGGCCGAGCAGCTGATCGCGGACGGCGCCGCCGACGAGGTAGATCTCCATGGGCGTGTCAGGGGCGGCGCTTGGTGCGCGCTTCGTCAAGCCGGCGCTGGCGTACGGGCTGGCCCAGCAGCCGCGGCAACCAGGCCGCGAACGACTGGGGTGCGATGCCGAGCTGGGCCAGGCCGTCGACCTTGCCGACGGAATCCGTGCGCAGCGAGAGGAAATTGTCCGGAGTGAACGGCTTGCCGGGAACGAACTGCGCGAACTGCGCCTGCAGGCGACCCAGGCTGTCGGGCATGGGAAGGACTACGCGATGCCGGCCTCGCGCATCGCGGATGGCGCGGACGATGTCGATCAGGGTCCAGGTCTCCGGCCCGTACAGCTCGAACGTGCGCAGCAGGCTGACGGCGGGCGTGGCGACCGAGCGGGCGATCGCCTCGGCGACATCGCCGACGTAGACCGGCGCCATTTTCGCCTGCGGCCGCGGCAGCGGAATGACCGGCGCCAGGCGCAGGAGCGCATCGAACCGGCTGACCAGGCCGTCGCCCGGCCCGAAGATGGTGCTTGGCTGGTAAAGCGTCCAGTCCAGCGTGGAGGCCTTGACCAGGGCTTCGGCCTCGCCGCGGGAGCGGAGGTATTTCGATAGTCCCTGGCCGGCCTTGAGCGAACTCATCTGGTGCAGGCGATGGACGCCGGTGGCCTGGCAGGCCTCGATGACGAGCCGCGTCAGCCCCACGTGCGCGCGTTCGAACGTGTGCCGGCCACTCTCGCTGAGGATACCGACGAGGTTGATGACGGCATCCGCGCCGGCGATGTGCCGCCGCAGGGTGGCGGGATCGTAGACATCCGCCGTGACGGTGGTGACCTGGCGTCCCACCGCGCTGTGACGGCGTGCCTCGCGATTGCGGGAGAGCAGCAGGAGGGAATGTCCGTCGGCGGCGAGCCGGGGAACCAGCGTGCCGCCGACGAAGCCGGTGCCACCGAGGATGACGATGCGTTGAGCGTTCATGAGTTCAGCCTAGGCCGCCTGGCGCTCGACGCCAAGCGGATCAGCTCTGGGGTTCCTGAGGGGCCGGGGCGGATGTCGCCTCGGCGGGTGCCGGCTGTGACACGGCCGGGGCTGTCGGTGGTGTTGGGCGAGTCACTGCGGGTGCCGGACAGGCCACCGGCTTGCGGACGGCGCCCGCCGACGGAAGCGCATACGTGGTGCCGAAGCGGGTCATGCGCGAGCCGATCGGCAGGGCGTTGCCGGTCAGGCGCCAGTCGTAGATCACGGCGAAAGCCATGACGCGGGCGACGTATTCGCGGGTTTCCTTATAAGGGATGCTGGCGACGAACAGGTCGGGGTCCAGGGTGCCGCGGGCGCTCACCCACTGGTCGACCTTGTTGGGTCCGGCGTTGTACGCGGCGCTGGCCAGCCACGGGGCGCCGTTGTAGCGCGCGGCCATCTGGGCGAGGTAGCGCGTGCCGAGGATGATGTTGGTGGTGGGCTCGTAGAGGCTGTCACCGCCGTTCCAGGCCAGTCCGTTGCGCTTGGCCACCAGCGAGGCCGTGCCGGGCAGCAGCTGCATGAGCCCGCGTGCGTCGGCGCCCGAGCGTGCGTCGGTCATCCATGCGCTCTCGGCGCGGATGATCGCGTAGGCCCAAGGCGCCTCGATGCCCGCCTGGCTGGCCTGTTCGACCACGCCGTCCTGGCGTGCCAGCGGAAAGCGCTGCTCGTAAAGGCGCAGGGCATCGCCGGACGACAGCGCGAACACCGCGCGGTCGTACCAGCCCTTGCGGAAGGCGAGGTCCACGGCAAGCCGCTGGGTATCGGCGTCGCGTCCGGCCAGCGCGGCCGTCCACTCGCGCCGGGCGTACTTCTGCAGGCCCACGGCGTAGAGTTCGAACGCGCGGTCCATGCCCGGCTCCGCCAGCAGCGAAGCCTCTCGGCGCTCGTCGGTGGCCATGGAGGCGGGGCAGATCGCATAGGACGCGTCGAGCCGGTCGGCGGCGAGGAAGCCGAAGTACGTGGCTTCCTGTGCCACGTTCTGGTAGATCGCCCGCGCTTCCGTCTGCCGGTTCAACCGGCCCAGCACCAGTGCGCGGAAATAACGCCATTCGCCGTCGTCTTTCTGCGTGGGCGACAGGGCATCGAGGGCGGTCAGCGCCGCCGGCCAGTCCTGCCTGGCCAGGGCGACGCGCACCCGCCATTCGCGTGTCGCGTCGGTCTGGGCACCCGCCGGCAGCGCAGCCAGCCGATCCAGCGCGGACTCGTCGAAGTCGGTGGCGTGGAACAGTGCGAGGGCATTGAGGACGGCGCCCTTCTGTTGTTCGCTGAGGGCGAAGTGCGGGGCCAGGGTGGTCCAGGCGCTGTCGGCCACGGTGGACTGTTTGCGGGCCATGCGTTGCAGGGCGAGCGTCACGGCCTGACGGCCGCGCGGTGTATCCGGCCATGTGGACGCGTCGCGCAGTGCGCCGTTGGGATCGTTCAGGGCCTTGGCGATGCGTTGTGCCGCCGCCGCATCGTCGGCCGGCAGCCAGCCCGCCAGCGCGGCGACGGTGCCGCCCTTGCCTGCTTCGGCCGCGGTCTGGATACGGGTCCACAGGCGATCCGGCGTCAGCAGGCCCTGGTCGTGCGCCGCGCCCAGCACCGGGTCGCAGGCGTCTGGCAGGCTGGCCTTCTTCCATAGGTCCGCCAGGTCGGTCGCGAACACCAGCGGCTCGCCACGGGACAGCTTGGCCTGGAGGGCGAAGCAACTCAGCGCGTCGCCGAGCCCCGGCTGGTACATCGCGGTGAAGGTGGGCCAGTCCTTGCGGCGGGCGAGTTCGGCGAGGAAGTCGCGGCGAAGGTCGCTTGCGGGGATCAGCCCACGATTGGCATTGAGGTAAGCCTCGACGCGTGCGCGATCCAGGGTGCGCAGGTCGTGCTCGAGGGCCGCGGCCTCGAGGTAGGGGAACAACACGTAGCGTTCGAGGCCGCCGGCCTGGGCGCGCCAGGCGTCACCGCCCTGCTGGGCGACGGCATACGCCTGGCGAAACCGTGCGCGCTCGGTGTCGGTCCCCTCGGCGGAAGCGCTCAGGGTGACGGTGAGGCCACAGGCGGCAAGGGCGAGACCGGCCATGAGGCGAAACGAGCGGGCGCTGCGTCGCAGTGCCTTCGGGGCGAAGACCATCGGGATTCCTTCACGGGTGCTTACCCGATGATTGTAAGCGAAGCCGGTGCGCAGGCTTGATGAACGCCCCGCGCGGGAGGCATCGCTCCGTCGCGCGCGGGTCCGCTAAGCTTGGGCGGTTTCCCCCTTACGCTCTGGCAACTGGAACGGCATGCCGCCCCATCTCTCCCATGCGCGCCTGGCGCGACCCCTCGCCTGGCTCATTCTTGCCCTGGCCGCCGTCTTCGGCGCGGGGTACTGGTTCGTCCTCGGCCGCCCGATCGCCTTGCCGGACTCGCCGACGGCCAAGATCGCCTGCGTGTCCTACGCGCCGTTCCGGCTGAAGGGCGAAACGCCGTTCGACATCCACGCCTTCATTCCCCCCGAGCGCATCGACGCCGACCTCAAGGCGCTGTCCACGCGTTTCGACTGCGTGCGCACGTATTCGATGGGCCAGGGCCTGGGTGCCGTTCCCGATCTTGCCGGCCGCTACGGCATGAAGGTGCTGATGGGCATCTGGCTGGGCCGCGATCCGGCCGCCAACGAGCGCGAGATCCAGCTGGGGCTGGCGGCGGCGCGGCGCGATCACGACAGCCTGCGCGGCATCGTGGTGGGCAACGAAGTGCTGCTACGCGGCGAACTGTCGGAGAAGGAACTGGCCAGCTACATCGCGCGGGTGAACAAGGCCACGGACGTTCCGGTGACCTACGCCGACGTGTGGGAGTTCTGGCAGAAGCATCCCGCACTGGCCAAGGCGACGGATTACCTCACGATCCACATCCTGCCGTACTGGGAAGACCAGCCGGTGGCGCCCGAAGACGCGGTGCGCCATGTCGCGGACGTGTACCAGAAGATGAAGCGCGAGTTTCCGGGCAAGGCCATCATGATCGGCGAGACCGGCTGGCCCAGCCAGGGCCGCACGCGTCGCGACGCCAGCGCCAGCCTGGTCAACGAGGCGCGTTACATGCGCGAGTTCCTGAACTACGCGGCGACGGTGGACATGCCGTACAACGTCATCGAGGCCTTCGACCAGCCGTGGAAGCGCGACCTGGAGGGCACGGTGGGTGGTTACTGGGGCATCTTCGACGCGGATGCCGAACCGAAGTTCGCCATGCAGGGCCCCATCGTCGAGGAGCCGCGCTGGACGTGGGCTATCGCGGCGGGCGGCCTGATGGCGCTGGTCTTCCTCGCCGCGGGCGCGGTGCGTCGCCGCTGGCGGGGTGCATCGGGCTGGGTGGCGCTCGCGCTCGCCGGCTTCGCTACGGGCACCGCACTGGCGGCGCACCTGCGGCTGCTGTCGTTCGCCGCGCGCAACGACGTGGAATGGACGGTCGGCATCGTCATCGGGTTGCTGGCGCTGGTCACCGCCGTGTCGCTGTCGCGTACCATCGCGGCGCGATTGGCCTCGCCGGTCGATCCTGCCGCGGTGGCGCCGCGTCCCGTGGAGCGGCGGCGCCTCGGCATCGCCTGGTCCGACGTGTTCACGCCGCAGCGTTTCTTCTGGATGTTCGTCCTCACGCTCTACGGCATCCTGCTGGTGTTCAACGGACGCTATCGCGATTTTCCGATCGGCCTGTTCGCGCTGCCGTGCATCGGGTTCTTCGTGCTGGGCGTGCTGCGCACGCGCAACGACACGCTGATGCCCCTGGTGGAAGAACGCCTGCTGGCCGTGTGGTTGCCGCTGCTGGCGGTCGCCGTCGTGGTCCAGGAGCAGGGCGCGAACGCCGTGTCGTGGGGCTGGCTGGTGCTCAACCTGGCCATGGCGTTGCCGGTGCTGGGCGCGTGGCGCCGCGCGCGCCTGCCCGAGCCCGATACCGACGTGTAGGAGCGCACGATGTGCGCGAAAAGCCAACGAAGCGGCGAAGAGGCAAGCCCCTATCGCGCACATCGTGCGCTCCTACATGGCCCTATTCGGCAGGGCGGGGCGGGTCTGGTCGTATTGCACGCGGACCAGGCGGAGGGCGCCGATCAGCAGGGCCAGTGCGCCGCCTTCGTAGCAGTACAGCTGCAGGGCGATGACGCCGAGCGACGCGGCTAGCACGGCGGATACCGTGTTGCGCCAGAAAAGGGCGACCAGGGCCATCAGCACGGCGGCGTAGCCGTAGGCGTAGGTCAGGAAACCCTGCACGATGAGGTTGCGCGTGGTGCACCACCAGGGGCCATCGGCACCGTCGCACGCGTGTGCCGCGTCGGCGGGTTCGATGAAGCCGTAGCGCAACACGGTGGCGGCGAGCGCGACGATGACGATGACGACCCAGGGCAGGGCGGCGCGCAGGCTGGACTTCATGACGGGCTTATCTCGTGGGCAGGGCGCCGGCGGCTTCTGCCAGCGCGAGCGGCAGGCGGATTTCGGCGGCAAGCGGCAGATGATCGGAGAAGGCGCGGGGCAATGTCCATGTCCTGTCCAGCGCGATGTCGGCGGAGGTCAGGATGTGGTCCAGCGCGCGCCGCGGTTTCCAGCTGGGGAAGGTGGGCGTGCTGACCGTCGGTGGCTGCAGCGCCGTCTTCTCGAACAGGCGGCGCATCTCGGGGGAGCTGGGCTCGGTGTTGAGGTCGCCCATGAGCACCGCGTGGGGAAACGGGGCCAGCAATTCGGCGATGAAGCCCAGTTGGCCCATGCGCGCCGCCGCGCCCAGCGACAGATGGGCGATGACCACCACCAGCGCGTCGGTGCCGGTGCCGAAACGCACGAACAGCGCGCCGCGGCCCTTGATGCGACCGGGCAGGGGGTAGTCGATGACTTCGCTGGGTTCGATCCGGCTCAGCAGGCCGTTGGCCGAATGCGCCACGCGCGCCATCGGCCGGTTGGGCTGGTGGCTCCAGTACGGCATGCCGGCGGCTTCGGCGATGTAGCGGGTCTGGTTGAGGAAGCCCGAGCGCAGGCTTCCCGCATCGGCCTCCTGCAGGCCGACCACGTCGAATTCGTGCAGCAGTTGGGCGAGCGAATCCAGGTTGTCGAGCTTGGAGCGCGCAGGCAGCACCGCGTTGACGCTGCGCGTGACGTAATCGCTATAACGCTGGACGCTGGCGCCGGCGAGGATGTTGCAGCTCAACAGGCGCAGGGTGCGCTCCGGAGCGATGACGGGTGGCGGCGTGAAGCGGGTCATGTGTGGGGGCTTTTGGTTCTCGTCCGGCGATAGCGCCAGAGGATGCCCCCCGCCGCGTGAACAGGGGGCATCGGATAGCCTCAGGGCTTACTTGCCGCCCTTGAGTTCCTTGTCGACCAGGTACTTGGTGACGCCGTTGAGCTCGTCGAAGTCTTTGATCTGTGCGCTGCGGTACTTGCCGTCCACGACGACGGTGGGCGTGCCGTCGATGCCCCACGCCTGGATCAGCTTGCCGTCGTCGAGGATGCGCTTGCGGATGGCTTCGTCGTTCGTGGCCAGCTGGATGAATTTCGCCTTGTCCACGCCGTAGTTCTGCGCGTACCAGCCGGCCAGTTCATCGATGGTGCGGATCGGGTAATGGTCCTCATGGATCGCCTTGAACAAGGCGGCATGGGCCTTCTCGGCCACGCCGAGCTGCTTGGCCGCATAGTAGGCCTGCGCATACGGCAGCCAGGCGTCGTTGAACGCCGCCGGGATGACACGGAACACCACGCCCTTGGGCAGCTGCTTCTGCAGGGCTTCCGCGTACGATTCGTAATGCGCGCAATGCACGCAGCCGTACGAGAACACCTCGACGACTTCCACCTTGCCGTCCTTCGGATCGAGGCGCTGCGGCTTGGCGATGGTGACGTACTGCGTGCCGTCGGTGTAGCTGGCCGCGGCAGCGGGGTCGGCCGGCTTGGCGCTGCACGCCGCGGTGAGGGCCAGGCCCACGAAAAGGAGCGATAGACGCTTGAACATGAAGATCTCCGTAAAGGGTCGGGAACGCGGTTACTTGCCCGCGGCTTCCTTGCTGATGAGCCACTGCACCAACTCGATCGACTGGGGATAGCCACCGGCCGTCGCGGCCGTGAAGCGGTATTTTCCGTTCACCACGATGGTCGGCGTGCTATCGACCTCGTAGGCGCGGATCAGTTCATCGGCGCGCTTCATCTTCGTGTTGATGGTGAAGGAATTGGCCGTGGCGACGAATTCCTCCGGCTTCACGCCGTACTTCGCGTAGAACTTGGCCACGTCGTCGATGGTGGGCCAGGCCGACTGCGCCTTCGGCTTGTTGGTCTGCTGGTCCATGATGCCGAGCTCACCGCTCTTGAACACGGCATCGAACATGGCGTCGTGGCTCTGCTTGTCGACGCCGAATGCCTGCGCGGTGAGATAGGCGCGCTGCAGCAGCGGCCAGTTCTCGTCCGGGCGGAACGATGCCGGTGTGTACGTCATGACCGTGCCGCGGGGCAGGTCCTTGACCATCTGGTCGACGATGCCGTGGAACTGGAAGCAGGCCGGGCAGCCGTACGAGAATACCTCGGTGACCTCGATCTTGCCGGGCGTGCTGGTCGGCTGTGCCGGGTCGATGCGGAAGTACTGCTTGCCCTCCACCCACTTGCCGTCGTCGACGAAGGGCTTGGGCGCGGGGCGCTTGTCGTCCGCTTCGGCGGCGGGAGCGGGGGCCGCCGAAGCGGTGCTGCCCGCGCCGGCAGGCGTGCTCGCCGCGGTCGAGGTGGCGCCGGCCGGCGTGGCCGCCGGTGCCGTGGTGGCGGCCGGCGCCGCGGTGGCCGCGGGGGTGGGCGACGGCGTGGAAGCCGCGTCGTGGTTACCGGAGCCGCAGGCGGCAAGGCACAGCAGGGCCACGCAGAGGAGGGGAAGGCGTATACGCATCGGGGTTCCTTTTCTTACCTTCGAGAACGAGAACGGGCCCGAAGGGGCCCGTTCGATCGTCCAACTTTAACGCCATCAGGGCGTCGCGGGTGCAGCCTGCGTCGGTTCGTTCGTGTGCAGGCCTTCGATGTAGCTGGCCACGGCGGCGATATCCTTCTCGTCCAGCTTCTGCGCGATGGTGATCATGATGCGCGCGTGGGGGTCGTCGCTCTGCGCGTTGCCGTCGTGCCATGCCTTCAGGCGCGACTCGATGTACTTCGCATGCTGGCTGGTCAGCTGCGGGTAGCGAGCGCCGGGATTGCCGCCGCCGTCCGGGCCGTGGCAGGCCATGCAGGCCGGGATGCCGCGGTTGACATCGCCCTGGCGGTAGAGGGTCTGGCCCTGGTCCACGTAGGCCTGGTCGGCCACGCCCGGCAGCGATGCCTTGGTGGCGAAGTAGGCACCGATGTCATGCATGTCCTGCTCGCTGAGCGGCTGGGCGAAGCCCATCATGATCGGGTTCATGCGCTTGCCGGATTTGAAATCGGCCAGCTGCGCGGCGATGTATTGCTCGCTCTGCCCGGCCAGACGCGGGTATTGCGGATCGGTGGAGTTGCCGTCCAGCCCGTGGCAGGCACCGCAGGCGGCCGCCTTGCCCTGGCCGGTGGCGGCATCGCCGGGCTTGACCGCGGCGGTGGTGCCGCCCACGGGCGCGGTGGTGGTTTCGGTCGCGGGCATGCCCGGGGTAGCCGGGTCCGCGGCGGGATTGGCGCCGGGCTTGGCCGCGGTGCTGGCCGGCGCCGGCGCGGTAGCCGCCTTCGCGGGCGCGGCCGTCTGGGCCGTGGCGAAATTCATGACGAGCATCGCGGTGATGGCAGCGGCGGCGTGCCGAAACTTCATACGTCTCTCCAGGAGGGATGCTTCCGAGTCGGGCGAGCTCCCCAGCGCGCCGCGATCAAAAGATTATGGGGGGCGCGGGAGAGCCCGGTCAAACCGCGTCGGCGCGCGGCTGCGCGCGGTATCGCATACACTGCCCGACCGTCGATCCCCGCCTTCCGGCCAGCCGCACATGTCCTCGAACCCCCTCAACAGTGCCCGCTTCGTGCTGGCCGCCAACGAAATCACCCAGTTGCCCTACGACCAGGGTGCCGAGGTGGCGTTCGCCGGCCGGTCCAACGCCGGCAAGTCCAGCGCGCTCAACGCGCTGACCGGCCACAACGGCCTGGCCCGCACCTCGAAGACGCCGGGTCGCACCCAGCTGATGGTGGTGTTCGACCTGGCACCGCTGAAGATCGAGGGCGAGGCGCCGGTGGACGCACGGCTGATCGATCTGCCCGGCTACGGCTACGCCAAGGTGCCCGAAGCCATGCGCATGCACTGGCGTGGCGAGATCGATGCCTATCTGAAGATGCGCCGCAGCCTGCGCGGCATCGTGCTGATCGTGGACATCCGCCACGAACTGAAGGATTTCGACCGCACCATGCTTGCGTTCTGCGCGGCCACCGACCTGCCCTGCCACGTGCTGATGACGAAGGCCGACAAGCTGTCCCGCGGACAGGCCTCGGCCGCCCTGGAGGCCCTGCGCAAGGATTTCCGGACCAACAACGTGCGTGGCACCGCGCAGGTGTTTTCGTCGCCGGCCAGGACCGGCATCGAGGAGGCGCGCGCCCGCGTCATGGAACTGCTGGCGACGCCGCGCCCGCACGAACTGGTGTAGGCGCGCCGCCAGCCGCCGGTTAGCCCAGCGTGGCCATGAAGGCGCGGCACAGCGCCTCCATGCCTTTCCTGTCCTCGTCGTCGAAACGTGCCACGCGGGGGCTGTCCACGTCCCAGACCCCGAACAGGCTGCCGTCGGCCTTCGTCAGCGGAACCACGATTTCCGAATTGGAGGCGGCATCGCAGGCGATGTGGCCATCGAAGTCGTGGACGTCGCGCACCACCTGGGTCTGCAGGGTCTGCGCGGCCGTGCCGCAGACGCCGCGCCCCAGCGCGATGCGGATGCAGGCCGGTTTGCCCTGGAAAGGCCCGACCACCAGCTCGGTGCCATCGTAGAGGTAGAACCCTGCCCAGTTGAGCTCCGGCACGGCGTCGTAGACCAGTGCGGCGAAGTTGGCGGCGTTGGCGATCGTGTTCGTCTCGCCGTGCATCAGGCCCTGGGCCTGTTGCAGCAGTTCCGCGTAAAGCGCGGCCTTGTCCTCGGTGGCGATAGCCCTGGCTTCGAACATGGCGGTTCCCGTTCATTTCATCATCGGAAGCCGTGTATGGTGCCATGCCATCGTTCCCGCAAGGCCTCCATCGTATGTCGCGACACCTCTTCGTCGCCGGAACCGACACCGGCATCGGCAAGACGCACGCCGCCCAGACCCTGGTGCACGCGTTCCGCCAGGCTGGCGAGCGGGTGGCCGGGATGAAGCCCGTGGCCAGCGGCTCCGGGCGCACGCGTGACGGCCTGCGCAACCAGGATGCCCTGGACCTGCAAGCCGCCAGTTGGCCGCCGCCGCCGTACGCCCTGGTCAATCCGCTCGCCTTCGAGGACGCCGTGGCCCCGCACCTCGCCGCGGCCCGCAGCGGTCGCCCGGTGACCTGGCCGCCGCTGGACGCCGCGTTCGAGGCACTGTGCACCGACTACGAGCGCGTGGTGGTCGAAGGCGTCGGCGGCTGGCTGGTGCCGCTCGGCGAGGGCATCTCCGCGGAGGATTTTCCCCGTCGCTGGATGCTGCCCGTGGTGCTGGTGGTCGGTATCCGGCTTGGCTGCATCAACCATGCCCGGCTCAGCGCCCGGGCCATCGCCGCGGACGGCTGCCGGCTCGCCGGGTGGATCGCCAACATCATCGAGCCGACGATGCCGTTGCGCGAGGAAAACATCGATACGCTGCGCGCCTGCCTGCCAGCGCCGTGCCTGGGCGTGCTGCCCTACCGCATCGCCCCGGTGGACGCGGCCAACCTGCTCGACCTGTCGCCGCTGGGCTGACGGCGGCTTCACGCCTGCGGACGTAACAAGACAGCATGACCACCTACTACCTTTCGGTAAAAGACATGAGCCGGGCCAAGGGCCCGGACCCCGAGCTGTCGTTCCAGGGCATCGGCCCGGACAAGCTCGCCGCCGACATCGCCGCGGCCATGCGCGGCGACGACCTGTTCCAGCGCTGGCGCGCCAGGCAGCCCGAGCCCGACGAGGTCGACCCCAGCCTCGGCGCGGTGGACGGCGCGGCCTCCGCGTCCGGCGAGCTGTCGAACGATCGTACGGATATCCAGCTGACCACCTCGCTTCCCATGCGCCTGGTGAAGCACCGGCTCAACCTGCTGATCGGCTCGAGCTGGGAGCTTCGCGACACCCGCTGAGTCGTTCGCCCTGCAAGGCGGTTGTCCCCGCCGGCCCTGCACCGCTAGAGTCGGCGTTTTGCTCACCGCAGGGGACATCCCGCCATGCCGAAGGTCCGCAGCCTCGTGATCGCCATTTCGATCGCCCTTACCGCCGCCTGTTCCTCGTCCAACGACGCCGACAAGGCGGCCACGCCGGCCCCCGCAGGCACGTCGCCGTCGAGTCCCGCCGCGGCGACGACCGCTCCGGCCGCCGCACCCGCACCCCATGAGAACCCGCTGCTGGTCGCCAGCACGCTGCCGTTCCATGCGCCTCCGTTCGACAAGATCGCCGACGGCGATTTCCAGCCGGCGATCGAAGAGGGCATGAAGCAGCAACTGGCCGAGGTGAACGCGATCGCCAATGCGACCGAAGAGCCCACGTTCGATAACACCATCGTGGCGTTCGAGAAATCCGGCGTGTTGCTGAAGCGCGCGCAGAGCGCGTTCAACGCACTGACCGGTGCCAACACCAACGACACGTTGCAGAAGGCCGAGGAAAACCTCTCGCCCGAACTGGCCGCGCACACCGATGCCATCTACCTCAACGACACCCTGTTCAAGCGGGTGCAGTCGCTGTACGACAAGCGCGCATCGCTCAAGCTCGATCCCGAATCGGCGCGCCTGCTCGAGGTGACCTACAAGGATTTCGTGCATGCGGGTGCGAAGCTGTCGGAAACCGACAAGACCCGTCTCAAGGCACTGAACAAGGAAGAATCCACCCTCGGCACGCGATTCACCAACCTGCTGCTGGCCGCCAACAAGGCCGGTGCGCTCGTGGTCGACGACAAGCAGTCGCTGGACGGCCTGTCGGACGGTGACATCGCCGCGGCAGCGGATGCCGCGAAGGATCGCAAGCTGGACGGCAAGTACGTGGTGACGCTGCAGAACACCACGCAGCAGCCGGCGTTGCAGGGCATGAACGATCGCGCCACGCGCGAGAAGCTGTTCAAGGCATCGTGGGAGCGCGCCGAACACGGCGACGCCAACGACACGCGCGATACCATCACGCGCATCGCGCAGGTGCGGGCGGAACAGGCCAAGTTGCTCGGCTTCCCCAACTATGCCGCCTGGCGCCTCGACGACCAGATGGCGAAGACGCCGGCGGCGGCCGAGAAATTCATGGAGCGCCTGGCGCCGGCCGCGGTCGCGCGCGCCCGGCTGGAGTCCAAGGACATCCAGGACGTGATCGACAAGGAAAAGGGTGATTTCCAGGTGCAGGCCTGGGACTGGGACCACTACGCCGAGAAGGTTCGCAAGGCGAAATATGACCTGGACGAAGCACAGGTCAAACCGTACTTCGAGCTGGACAACGTGCTGCAGAACGGCGTGTTCTATGCCGCCAACCAGCTCTACGGCATCACCTTCAAGGAACGCAAGGACATCCCTACCTGGCAGCCGGACATGCGCGTGTTCGAGGTATTCGACAAGGACGGCACCTCGATGGCGTTGTTCTACTGCGACTACTTCAAGCGCGACAACAAGAACGGCGGCGCGTGGATGAGCAACCTCGTCGACCAGTCCAGGCTGTTCGGCGACAAGCCCGTGGTCTACAACGTGGCCAACTTCACCAAGCCGGCGGCGGGCCAGCCGGCGCTGCTGTCGTTCGACGACGTGACCACGATGTTCCACGAGTTCGGCCACGCGCTGCACGGCATGTTCGCCAACTCGCAGTACCCGTCGCTCTCGGGTGCCAACACCCCGCGTGACTTCGTCGAGTTCCCCTCGCAGTTCAACGAGCAGTGGGCATCCGATCCCAAGGTATTCGCTAACTACGCCAAGCACTACCAGACGGGTGTACCGATGCCCGCGGAGCTGGTGGAGAAAATCGTCAAGGCCCGCAGCTTCAACCAGGGCTACGCGATGAGCGAGCTGATCTCGGCGGCGCTGCTGGACATGCAGTGGCACATGCTGCCGGCCAGCGACAAGAAGCAGGACGTGGACGCGTTCGAAGCCGCCGCGCTGAAGAAGGCGGGCTTTACGCTGGCGCAGGTGCCCCCGCGCTACCGCTCGAGCTATTTCCAGCACATCTGGGGCAACGGGTACGCGGCCGGTTACTACGCCTACCTGTGGACGCAGATGCTCGATTCGGACGCCTTCGAGTGGTTCAAGGAGCACGGCGGCCTGACCCGCGAGAATGGGCAGATATTCCGCGACAAGATTCTCTCCCGCGGCAACACCGAGGAACTGGGCAAGCTGTATCGCGACTTCCGTGGCAAGGAGCCCAGCATCGAGCCGATGCTGAAGGATCGCGGGCTGAAGTGATGGACGTACAGGGTGGACCGGCAATCGTCGGTCCACCCGTTCCCGCCTTCCGTGTAATGGTGCGTGCAGCGTCATGATCCGCTGGCGGCAGGGACACTCGGTTTTACCGTGATTCCCGTACTTTTCGCCCTTGGTTTAAACCCTTTACCCACACTCGCGCTCTTTGCTTGCCTGCTCGCCACACTCTCCATGGCGCTCGTTGCCGATCCATGGCGCTACCGCCTGCCTAGCGGCGACGCACGTGCTGGTCGTCCTGCTTTGATGGCCGGCCTGGCTGGGCCTTGCCGACGCACTTCGGGGGCCGGCGTCAGTCGCTGGTGTTCATCAAGGTATCAGCGCAAGGCCGGTGATGCTCAGCAAGCCACCCCGCCAGACAAAGCCGTGAAGCTCATCCGGGGCTTCGGCGCGGTATTCGACGATCGTGCTGAGCCTGCCATCGTGACTTTCCCGGGAAGCACGCGGTGGCGGCCGTTTGATGTCGATCGTCTGTAATTCCTTCCACGCATCGTTGCGCCACATGACGAATGCCAGGTGCGCCTCCGAACCTGCGGCGTGCACCTCGCAGCGCAGCGTGCTGTACGACTTGCGAAGCAGCAGGCGGCAATCGTTGCGTGCGCCGCGTACTCCCGTCAGCACGACGCGACCATTACTGGCTTCGATCATGGCGCCGCTGTCGCCGGTGAGGATCACGAGGTGCGCAAGGTCGAGGCGCTCATGCGGCTCGATAATGCCCTCACGTGCGCCGGCCAGTGCCTCGGTGACGGCATGGTCGCCCTGGAGGCCGATCTTCAGGCCCAGCAGATCGGGCTTCAGTAGGGATGTACTCTGGCCGGCCGATGCCGACTTGGCGACGGTCGTGGCTGCCTTGACGGCAGGCTTGCTCGGAACCTCTGACTGCAACGTCATGTTGCGGCCCTCCCGGTGTGGGTGGGCGTCGGGTTCCGGCCGACGCGATGTATCGTCACTTTGGCACTGCTCAAGGGTGGTATGCAATAGGCCGACGTGCCAGGTTGAACCGTCCCGCGGGAGGTGATATCGACGAGCCGAAAAAAAACCACGTCCCTTTCAGGACGTGGTTCTAGACGGGGCGATGCCGAAATCGCGCAACGATAAGCGCGAGCCGGCCGTTACTCGCCGATCGTCAGCAACGACGCGTTGCCGCCCGCTGCCGTGGTGTTCACCGTGAGCGTCCGCTCGCCGGCGAAGCGCAGCAGGTAGTGCGGGCCACCGGCCTTCGGACCGGTGCCGGACAGGCCTTCGCCGCCGAACGGCTGCACGCCGACCACCGCACCGATCTGGTTGCGGTTGACGTAGCAGTTGCCCACGCGGGCGTGGCTGGAGATGTAATCGATGGTGTCGTCGATACGGCTGTGGATGCCGAGCGTGAGGCCGAAGCCGGTGGCGTTGATCTGGTCCACCACCTTGGCCAGGTCGGCGCCGTGCCAGCGGATCACGTGCAGCACCGGCCCGAAGATCTCGCGGGTCAGCATGTCCAGCGACGGGATCTCGTAGGCACGCGGTGCGAAATAGGTGCCGTGCGCGGTGGACTCCGGCAGTGCCACTTCGCCGATCTTTTTCGCTTCACGGTCCATGCGTGCGGCATGGTCGACCAGGATGGTGCGAGCGTCCTCGTCGATGACCGGGCCGACGTCGGTCGAGAGCAGGCCGGGGTCGCCGACCTTCAGTTCGGCCATGGCGCCTGCCAGCATCGCGATGACCTTGTCGGCGATGTCTTCCTGCACGAACAGCACGCGCGCCGCGGAGCAGCGCTGGCCGGCGGACTGGAACGCCGAGGCGATCACGTCCTTGACGATCTGCTCGGGCAGGGCGGACGAGTCGGCGATCATCGCGTTCTGGCCGCCGGTCTCGGCGACCAGCGCGGCGATGGGCGCATTGCGTGCGGCGAGCGCGCGGTTGATCGCCCAGGCGGTGTCGGTGGAGCCGGTGAAGGCCACGCCGGCCACGCGCGGGTCGCGGGTGAGCGCGGCACCGACGGTGGCGCCATCGCCCGGGAGGTATTGCAGGACGTCGACGGGCACGCCGGCGGCGTGAAGCAGCTTCACCGCGGCATGGCCGATCAGCGAGGTCTGCTCGGCCGGCTTGGCGATGACGGCATTGCCGGCGGCAAGCGCGGCGGCCACCTGGCCCAGGAAGATCGCCAGCGGGAAGTTCCACGGGCTGATGCAGACGAACACGCCGCGCCCGTTGAGGAACAGCTGGTTGCTTTCGCCGGTGGGGCCGGGCAGCTGCTCCGGCTGGCCGAACAGGCGGCGGGCCATGGTGGCGTAGTAGCGCAGGAAGTCGGCGGCCTCGCGGATCTCTGCGATCGCATCCGGCAGGCTCTTGCCTGCTTCGCGCACGCACAGCGCGATGAACTCGGCCCGGTTGTGCTCCAGTTGCTCGGCGGCGTGCTCGAGAATGGCGGCGCGGCTGGCGGCCGGCAGGCGATCCCAGCCCGGCTGCGCCTTCACGCCCGCGGCCAGCGCCTTGTCGACCAGCGCCGGGTCGGTGTTTTCCACCGTACCGACGATGCGGCGACGGTCGGACGGGTCGGTGACCTCGGTCTTCGTGCCGGCGGCGGCGCCACCGGCGATCAGCGGGGCCGCGGCCCAGGGGCCGCTGTGGCGGTTGACGGCGTCGGCGAGCTCGTTCAGCTCGTTGTCGTTGGCGAAGTTCATGCCCATGGAATTTTTCCGGAGTTCGCCGTACAGGTTGACCGGCAGGGGAATGCGGGGGTGGGGGATGGAGCTGAAGGCGCGCACGGTTTCGCAGGGGTCGGCCACCAGGTCGCGCACCGGCACGGTTTCGTCCACCACGCGGTTGACGAAGCTGGTGTTGGCGCCGTTCTCGAGCAGGCGGCGGACCAGGTAGGGCAGCAGGTCTTCGTGGCTGCCCACCGGCGCGTAGACGCGGCAGGGCACGTTGAGCTTGTCCTTGCCGATCACCTCCGCGTAGAGGTCCGCGCCCATGCCGTGCAGGCGCTGGTTCTCGTACGGGCGACCCTTGGCGATGTGGTGGATGGCCGCGATGGTGTGCGCGTTGTGCGTGGCGAACTGCGGGTACACGGCGTCGCCGCCTGCGGCGAACAGGCGATGCGCGCAGGCCAGGTAGGAGACATCGGTGTTCGGCTTGCGCGTGTACACCGGATAGCCCGACAGGCCGTTTTCCTGCGAACGCTTGATCTCGGCATCCCAGTAGGCGCCCTTCACCAGCCGCACGAACCAGCGGCGGCCGGTGGCGCGGGCCTTCTCGGTCACCCAGTCGATCACGAACGGTGCACGCTTCTGGTAAGCCTGGATGACGATGCCCAGGCCGTTCCAGCCCTCCAGCGACGGATGAGCGAAGACGTCGCCGATGATGTCCAGCGACAGTTCCAGACGATCGGTTTCTTCCGCGTCCACGGACAGGGCGATGCCGTTCTTGAAGGCCAGCTGGGACAGCTCGAGCAGCTTGGCGCCCAGTTCGGCGCGGGCGCGTTCGCGGTTGGCCACCTCGTAGCGTGGGTGCAGCGCCGACAGCTTGACCGAGATCGACGGCGCCTCGAGGTTGCTCGGGAACGGGCCCCGGCCACCCAAGGCGTTGATCGCGTCGCGGTAGTCCTGCTGGTAGCGCTCCGCCGTGGCCTGGGTGAGGGCCGACTCGCCGAGCATGTCGTAGGAGTAACGGTAGACCGCGTGCTCTTTTTCGGCGGAGCGGTCCAGGGCTTCCTTGATGGTGCGCCCCATCACGAACTGGTGCCCCATGATCCGCATGGCCTGGCGCACGGCCAGGCGCACCACGGGCTCGCCGGCGCGACCGACCAGGCGGCGCAGCGCGGAAGTGAAGTCGTGGCGGGTGTCTTCCGCCAGGTTGACCAGGTGACCCGTGAGCATCAGGCCCCAGGTGGAGGCGTTGACGAACACGGATTCGCTCTGGCCCAGGTGTTTCTTCCAGTTCGCGTCGCCCAGCTTGTCGCGGATCAGCTTGTCGGCCGTGGCCTTGTCGGGGATGCGCAGCAGCGCCTCGGCCACGCACATCAGCAGCACGCCTTCCTCCGAGGAAAGATCGTACTGGCGCATGAAGGACTCGACGGCGCTCTGGTCCTTGGCGCGGGCGCGCACCCGGGTCACCAGGCCGGCGGCCACGTCGATGACGTGCTCGCGCTCGGTCGGCGGCAGGGTAGCCTGCGCCAGCAGGTCGTTCACGGCCTCGGTTTCGTCGCGCAGCCAGGCGGACGTGATACGCGCGCGTGCCGGCTCGGCGCCGGTGGGGAGTTCGGGACGGAGGATCTGTGGGTTCACTTGAGGTGGGTCGGCGCGGGGGAGACCGCTCATTGTAGGGCAGGCCGGTAAGCCATGTGTGCTGCTCTGCGGTATGCGCCCGGTCTGCCCTCCGTCTGCCTGTGGCGCGGTCTAGCGGCTCATGCCAGGCACATGCGGACCCTGCTGCTGGACCTGCGCCTGGCTTTGTGCCTGGGTCTGTTGTTGGCTCTCCTGGAACTGCTGCATGGCCTGAGGCCATTGGGCCGCACTTTGTTCCATGGGCACGTTGGCGGACGCGGTCGGCACGCTGCTCCGCTGGTCGAAAAGATGGTCGGTACGACCGGGCGGCGTTTGTACCGCCCACAGCTTTTCGCCGCCGACGCCGAGGGCTACTTTATCGATCCGATGCAATCCATCGGCGCGCGCCTGCACCGTCAGTGCGGACGAAATCTGGTCGGTATGGTGGTCGGGCGTTCGCCCCAGTTCCCGGTCCAGCTGCTGCACCTTCTCCCTGGTTTGCAAGTAGAAGGAGTGGTCAGGATGGTTCGGATCGTCCAGGCGCTTCGGCGGCAGCGACGCCGTCGGCTCTTGCTTCGCCACAGCCGGAGCATGGTTTTCGTAGCGACGTGTCGCATTGAGTTCGTCTCGCACATTGCCTTCGGCAGCATTGCGTCCGTACACCATGCCGGGTGTGCTCCACTGGCCGTCAGCCGCCCGGGAGTAAGTGTGGCCATCCGAGGCACGCACCGTCCGATCGGCCTCCCGCAACGTAGAGGTCACGGCCTCGGGCATCGGCCCCAGGCTTTTCCAGCCGCGCTGTTCGTACATGGCTTGATAGGCAGCGGCCACGCCTTGCGGTGAGTTCGTCCGATTCTGCGCAACGGCCTGATCGGCCGCTTTATTCAGTTCGGTCGCGCGGGAAGGCGATGCGGTCTCGGTCTCACGCAGTACCACATGGTCGACGACATTAGTGATGACCTCGCGCGTCCATGCATGCGTTTGCGAATCACGGGTCCAGGGCTCGGCATGCATGCGCGGCGGATCGTGCGGACCGGCTGGCTGTTTGTAAGGGTCGGGCAACTCGCCAGGTTGCGCCATGCGCAATTCGGTGGCCTTGCCCGAAGCCTGATAGTCGAGCCGGTTCTGCAGGGCTGCATCGGCGGAAGGCGCCTTGAACCCTCCCGGCAGGGCTGGCAGCTCGGATACCCAGCCCTTCTGGGGTTGCTCCGGATCGTAGCGCCAGGGCAACCCTTGTGGATCTTTCTGGTGATAGACGCGGTACTGGTCGATAGCGTCGGCCACTCTATCGCCGCCCAGGCCACCTAAGACGGTGCCCACGGCACCAGTCACAAGCATCCCGGGCCCCGTCTCAACACCCGCCGCTGCGCCAGCGCTACCTACGATGGCGGCACCGGCGGCCATGCCCAACGTCCTGCTGCCGAAATGCAGCACGCCCGACTGCGCGCCAGTCACATTGCCCTGCTGCAGTAGTTCCGTCGTTTGACGCCCTGTTTGTGCGGCATCGTACGCCGTGGCGGCCACGCCCGCGATCCCCAGCCCCTTGATGGCCAGCCCACGTGTCACTGCGTGATAGCCCTGCTCGGCGTGGAGCGCATCGCGGCTCAGGTTTTTAACGACTTGCAGGCCTTCGCGCTCTTGCAGCAAAGGTGAGCGGGTTTCGGGGGCGAGCGCCGAGCGCTCCTCCAGAGAACCGGGCAGGTCGTTGTGCCAGGCGAGTTGTTTGCGATATGAGTCGCGAACTTCCCGGACGTGGTTCAAGTCGCTTAACGGCAGTTCGCGGGCTGCGCTCAACGCCTGACCGGCCGAGCGGGCAGCACTGCGGCTGTCGAAGAATTCATGGCCTTGGCGGTTGAAGATGCGAATCGGCGCGTCGGTTTGCGCTTGAACCTTGTCGAGGCTGGCAGGGAGGGATTGGTAGACGTGTTCGCGCACCGATGCTGGGACGTAGCGGCCGTAGCCAAAATCATCCAGCGAGCGCGTAAAACGTTCATCGACTCCTGCTTCACTCTGCAGGCGGTGGGTCGCTATCGCTCGAATCTCTACTTGGTAACCCTTGTCCTGCAGGTTTCTGATCATGGAGACAGCGGCATCCCCGTTGCCCAGCGTGGTATCGATGATCAGGTTTTTCTTTTGGGCTATCGCGGATTCTCGCAACTCCGTAGCCCATTGGCTTGCATCGGGGTGCGTCTGCGTGGGCCAGGTATAGGGGTGCTCGGAGCGAAAGACGTCGACGCTAGGATGGTACTGGCGCAACTCATCGGGATCGACCTTGACGACATCGTGGAGCAGATCGTCAACTGCCCGTTTTGCCATGCCGCCTTTCCCGGCGCCTGGTTGACCGGCAAGGATGATTGCCTTGGGCTGCTCCTGGGACCTGGCTTCGAAGAGTCCGCTCTCGGGCGCGATTCTTTCGGCAAAGATGCGTTCGTGTGAAGCAGGATCCAAGCGGCCTTCTTCGCTGTTCATGCGGGCATTCACTTGAACGCCCTCTCATTTTCCTCAAAGTATCGCGAAAGTTCGCTGAGGTCGCGCATGCCGCCGCCACTGGCGCGAGCAAAGGATGTTGCGCGTTCTTTCTGGTCGGCCAGAGCGATAGCCTCTGCGTCGTCGGCTGCTCTGGCCTCTCTTAGCTCTTTCTTCGCATTCGAGTTGAAACTCTCTAAGCCGTCCTCGAGTGCCCAGATTGCGACCTCAAGCGGCGGCGTCATCGGCGAGGGCTTGAGAATGACGTTGTTAAGGCTCCCCTGAAGCTTCTCGATCAGCTCCGGGTAGTCCTTTAACAACTCCCTGATTCGTTGCGGGACAGGTGGAGGTGGGAGGGGACTTAACGGCCACATACAGCTTTCCTTGGCAGAGGACGGTGCCCCGATCTTACCGGTCATAGGCAATTGTCGCCGTGACCCGGCCTACCTCCTGGGGCCACCTGCCCCCGTGGCGTCAATTGCCCCTGCGGCATCACGCCGCTTCCCAACCTTGCCGCATTCTGGCCGCCGCCCTATCATCGGTCCGTTGAGAGTGCGCGGGGTCCGCATGATCGTGCTTCGACCGACCGCCGCGGGTCAGCCGCGCGTGTTGTGGCTCCGGCCCAACCGTGCGCTGGACAAACGCGGTCTACGTCGGCTGATCCTCGGCCTGGCGGCCCTGGCGCTGGCAACGGCGTCGCTTGGCGCGTGGCAGGGGAATGTGTTCGCTCCCGTGTTCGCCCTTGCGGAGTCGTTCGTGGTCGGGTTCGCGCTTGGCGCGGCCTGGCGGGCCGGTGGCAAGGGCGAGCGCATCGTGGTGGGGACCGACACGCTCGAAGTGCGTGCGGTGCCGGGTCGTCGGGTCGTCCGTTTCCAGACACACTGGGTACGGGTAGGGTTGGCATCGGGAAACGGGCGGCAGCGCCTGTTCCTCACGTCACATGGGAACGAGCTCGAAATCGGCGCCTTCCTGGGGGAAGAGGAAAGGGTCGAGGTGTCCAGGAAACTCATGGTGCTGCTGTCCGAAGTCTCAGGCCAGACGCGCAGGTAGGTTCACTAAAGGTGCAAGAAATGACATCTGGCGGCATCGGACGATGGAAGGCGGCGTGCGTGGCGAGTGCCCTCGCCCTGTTCGGCGGGGCGGCATGGGCCAACCCGGAACCGAACCAGCTCAACATGACCAAGGGGGTCAGCGAGTGGTCGCCCTACGCCATGCACATGGTGGCCCTTTGGGTGTGCGTGGTCATCGGCGTCATCGTCTTCGGCGCGATGTTCGTGGCGATGTTCCGCTTCCGCAAGTCGCGCGGTGCCGTGGCCGAGAAGTGGTCGCACAGCACCCGGCTTGAGATCGTCTGGACGGTCATCCCCGTCATCATCCTGGTCTTCCTGGCCAACCTCGCCACGGGAGGGCTGACCTCGTTCGCCGACACCACCGGCGCCGAGATGACCATCAAGATCACCGGTTACCAGTGGAAGTGGCGCTACGACTACGTCGACTACAAGGGCAAGGGCGTCGACAAGGTGGGTTTCATCTCCAAGCTGGAAGAAACCTCCGACCGCACCCGCCAGCTTCGCTCCAACCTCGATCCGGGCAAGATCCAGGTCGACGGCTACCAGACCTACCTGCTCGACGTGGACAAGCCGCTGGTGGTCCCCGTGCACACCAAGATCCGCTTCATCATCGTCGGCGGCGACGTCATCCACTCCTGGTGGGTGCCGGCTCTCGGCTGGAAGATGGACGCCATTCCGGGCATCGCCAACGCCGCCTGGACCAACATCAAGGAGCCGGGTGTGTACCGCGGCCAGTGCGCCGAACTGTGCGGCCAGGATCACGGCTTCATGCCGATCGTGGTCAAGGCCGTGCCCAAGGCGGAATTCGAACAATGGCTGGCGACGCAGGAAGACGAGGCACGGGTCCGCAAGGCCGCCGCGACCGCCCAGAACGCCCCCGCCCCGGTTCCCCAGGGTTAACCCGCTCAAGCATTCGGTAGAGGTTCAAGGTTATGGCCCACGCAGCCACCCACGACCACCACGATCACCACGGGGCCCCGAAGGGGTTCTTCCAGCGATGGGTGATGTCCACCAACCACAAGGACATCGGCACGCTGTACCTGATCTTCTCGCTGACGATGTTCTTCATCGGCGGCGCCTTCGCGATGGTCATCCGCGCGGAGCTGTTCAAGCCAGGCATGCAGCTGGTGCAGCCGTATTTCTTCAATGAAATGACGACCATGCACGCCCTGGTGATGATCTTCGGCGCGATCATGCCGTCGTTCGTGGGCCTGGCCAACTGGATGATCCCGCTGATGGTGGGCGCGCCGGACATGGCCCTGCCGCGCATGAACAACCTCTCGTTCTGGATCATGCCCTTCGCGTTCATCCTGCTGCTGTCCACCCTGTTCATGCCGGGTGGCGGCCCTGCCGGCGGCTGGACGATGTACCCGCCTCTGTCGCTGCAGGGCGAGTCCATCGCGTACACCATCTTCGCCATCCACCTGATGGGCATCAGTTCGATCATGGGTGCGATCAACATCATCGCCACCATCCTCAACATGCGCGCACCCGGCATGGATCTGCTGAAGATGCCGGTGTTCGTGTGGAGCTGGCTGATCACGGCGTTCCTGCTGATCGCGGTGATGCCGGTGCTGGCCGGCGCGGTCACCATGCTGCTGACCGACAAGTATTTCCATACCAACTTCTTCAACGCCGCCGGCGGCGGCGACCCGGTGCTGTTCCAGCACATCTTCTGGTTCTTCGGGCATCCCGAGGTCTACATCATGATCCTGCCGGCGTTCGGGATCATCTCGGAGATCATCCCCACCTTCGCCCGCAAGCCGATCTTCGGCTACCGCGCCATGGTGTTCGCCATCGCCTCCATCGCCTTCCTCTCGTTCATCGTCTGGGCGCACCACATGTTCGCCGTGGGCCTGCCGATGGGCGCGGAGATCTTCTTCATGTACGCCACGATGCTCATCGCGGTGCCCACGGGGGTGAAGGTCTTCAACTGGGTGTCGACGATGTGGGGCGGCTCGATGACCTTCGAGACGCCGATGCTGTTCGCCATCGCGTTCGTCATCCTGTTCACCATCGGCGGTTTCTCCGGCCTGATGCTGGCCCTGGCGCCGGCGGACTTCCAGTACCACGACACCTACTTCGTGGTGGCCCACTTCCACTACGTGCTGGTGACCGGCGCCGCATTCTCGATCATGGCTGCCGCCTATTACTGGCTGCCGAAGTGGTCGGGCAACATGTACAGCGAGACCTGGGGCAAGATCCATTTCTGGTCCAGCGTCATCTCGGTCAACGTGCTGTTCTTCCCGCAGCACTTCCTCGGCCTGGCCGGCATGCCTCGACGCATCCCCGATTACAACGTGGCCTTCGCCAACTTCAACATGATCAGCTCCATCGGCGGCTTCTGGTTCGGCGCCTCGCAGCTGATCTTCCTGGGCGTCGTGGTGCATTGCGTGTTCTTCTCGAAGAAGCGCGCGGCCGACCGTTCGTGGGAAGGGGCCCGTGGCCTGGAGTGGACCGTGCCGTCGCCGGCGCCGTTCCACACCTTCGACGTGCCGCCGGTGATCCACGACGAAGAACTCGCCCACGGCAACACGGAACACTGATCGATGCAGGGCGTCACGGACATCGCCATGGAGGCGCGCCGCCGGCGCGCACGCCGCACGGCCCTGATCGCGGGCGGTTTCGCGATCGCGGTCTTCCTCCTTTCGATCGTACAGATGCTCCGGGTCTGATCGGCTAACACGCGACATCCACGGGAAACCACCATGGGTCACCAGCAACAAGACGTCTACTTCGTACCGAGCAAGAGCTACTGGCCGATCGTGGCCGCGGTGTCCATGTTCGTGACGGTGTTCGGTGCCGCGCACTGGCTGAACGCGCAACCCGGTGAGGGCAGCACGTTCGGCAAGCCGCTGTTCTGGATCGGCATCGTGATGATCCTGGGCATGTTCTTCGGCTGGTTCCGCTCGGTGATCCGCGAGTCGCTGGCGGGCAACTACAACAGCCAGGTGGATCGTTCGTTCCGCATGGGCATGATGTGGTTCATCTTCTCCGAAGTGATGTTCTTCGGCGCGTTCTTCGGCGCCCTGTTCTACGCGCGCATCTTCTCGGTGCCCTGGCTGGGCGGCGAAGGCCATGGCGTGCTCACCCACCAGTTCGTCTGGCAGGGTTATGAAGCCTCGTGGGGCGCCAACGGCGGTGGCGGCCCGCAGAAGATCGGCGGCTCGTTCCAGACCATCGCCGCCTGGGGCCTGCCGCTGCTCAACACGCTGATCCTGCTCTCATCGGGCGTCACCATCACCATCGCGCACCACGCGCTGAAGGCCGGTCATCGCAAGCCGCTGCTGATCGGGCTGGGCGCCACCGTGCTGCTGGGCTGCCTGTTCCTGTGGTTCCAGGCGCACGAGTACGCGGAAGCGTACGAACACTTCAACCTCACGCTGGGCAGCGGTGTCTACGGCGCCACCTTCTTCATGCTCACCGGTTTCCACGGCATGCACGTGACGCTGGGCACGATCATGCTGGCGATCATCTGGCTGCGCTGCGCCAAGGGTCACTTCAGCAAGGACGACCACTTCGGCTTTGAGGCCGTGGCCTGGTACTGGCATTTCGTGGACGTGGTGTGGCTGGCGCTCTTCCTGTTCGTCTACGTGCTCTAAGAAGACGCTGACACGTCTGTCGGTGCCGCCCTGACGGCCTCGGCGCAAGCCTCGCTCTAAACTCTCCGTGCGCCTTCATGACGAAGGCCGCCTCAAGCACTCACGGAGAGTACCCATGACACGGAAAGTCACCGCGCGCCTGTCGCGCTGGTCCCTGCTGCTGCTTTCGCTGGGCGTCGCCTCGGGCGTCGCCGCTACCGAGGCGCCCCTGCTGTCATCGGCCAGCGACGCGCGCTTTCGCGCCGTCGGCCTGATCGACGCGCCCGATGGCGGTACCTGCACCGGCTCCATCGTTGCGGGGTCTATGTCTCCCGATGACAGTCGTCCGGCGCTGCTGCTCACCTCCGGCCACTGCGTGCTCGGCAAGGCGCCGGTTCCCAACCAGGTGCGGGTCGACGAAGCTGCCCCGTCGGGTTACCGCTTCACCCCGGCGTACTTCCAGGACGCGCAGGCCGTGCACCGGTCCCTGGCCGTCGAGCGCATCCTGTACGCCACCACGAAAGGCATGGACATCGCGGTACTTCGCCTGGCGGCGTCCTACGGCGACCTGGCCGTGCTCGGCATATCCCCGCTGGCGCCCGCCGCACCCGGCATCGTCGGCACGCTGCCGGTGGATCTGCCGCAGATTCCCGCCAACGACGTACCGCTGCACGAACGGTTCCTGCGCCTCTCCACCTGCCAGGCCAGCGAGCCGGTGCGACTGTTCGAGGGCGAACGCCTGTTCCTGCGCGAATCGGCCACCGACTGTACGGGCATCGCAGGCGGATCGTCCGGTTCTCCGGTGCTGCGCCGTGGCACGTCGCAGGTCGTGGGCGTGCTCGGCACGATGGTCGATCCACGTCTGGACGGCTGCGGGTTCGATCGTCCGTGCGAGTTGACCGGCAGGCAGCCGTTCTCGCGTACCGGTGCGAGCTACCACAGCCTGGCAGCACCCCTGCTGGCCGCTTTCCAGGCCGATGGCGGCTGGGATGCGCGATCGCTGGATGCCGGCAACGGCGTGGGCCTGCAACGCACCGTCGGCCAGTACACGCGCAGCCAGGTCGTCGAGGAGGGCGAGGTCACGCCCGCGCGCTGGGGCATCGTCGTCAGTGACGACACGCGCTGGATTCGTTACAAACACGGCGACGCGGCCACCACGGACTGCGCCAGTATCGACGGCTACAGTGCCCCGACGCTGGCGCGCGAGCAGCCGATGGACCGGCTTCCTTTGGGGCCGGACGAAGGTGCCTACGCCATGTGCGTCGTCGGCCAGTTGGCTATCGACAACGACTGGCAATCGCCGGAGCATGCCAGCGTCATGCTGCGCGTGATCGACGACACCGCGCCGACCGAGGCGCCACGGCCGGCTATCCTCGAGGAGAGCGACGCTGCCTGGATCGTCGAGATCCGCAGCCCCTACGTCTCGCCGCCGATCGTCAAGGTGGGGCGGCGCGAGGCGACGGACTGTGCAGACGAGGGCAAATACCGTGAACTTGCCTCGCCGTTTATCAGCCTGCCGAAGAGCAAGGGCCCGCTGCGTGTCTGCGCGAAGGGCTCCGACGAAGCGGGCAACCTGTCGCCGCTCGGAACGCTGGATCTGCTGCCGCCCGGCTCGGGCTGAGGCAGCGCATTACCGCAGGAACAGGCGGTACGCCGGATTGTCCGTTTCTTCGCGGTAGGGGTAGCCGAGGCGATCGAGGAAGCGTGTCAGCTCCCGATCGTCCACGGCGCCCGACTGGATGCCGACCAGGGTCGAACTGTAGTCCGCACCCTGGTTCCGGTAGTGGAACAGGCTGATGTTCCAGCCGGGCGACATGGAGCGCAGGAAACGCATCAAGGCGCCGGGGCGCTCGGGGAAGGCGAAACGGAACAGTCGCTCGTCGTGCGCCGCGGCGGACCGGCCGCCCACCATGTGGCGGATGTGCTGCGTGGAAAGCTCGTCGTTCCCTAGGCCGACCACGGCGAATCCCGCCGCTTCGAATACGGCGGCCAGCGCCGCTTCTTCGGCGGGCTCGTCGATCTCGACGCCGACGAAGATGCGCGCGCGGTCGTGGCTGTCCATCCGGTAGTTGAACTCGGTGACGTTTCGGTTGCCGACCAGTTCGCAGAAATGCAGGAAACTGCCTCGCTCCTCGGGGATGCTCACCGCAAACAGGGCCTCGCGCGATTCGCCCACCGCCGCACGCTCGGCGATGAAGCGTATCCGGTCGATATTGAGGTTGGCCCCGGACACGATGGCCACCAGCGTCAGCCTTGCAGGAGTTGCATCGGCGGCATGGCGCGCCGCGTAACGACGCGCCCCGGCGACCGCCAGGGCACCCGCGGGCTCTACGAAACGCCGTGTGTCCTGGTAAATGTCCTTGATGGCGCGGCACACCTCGTCCGTGTCGACCAGGATCACCTCGTCCAGGTAGGCCTTGCACAGGCGGAAGGTTTCCTCACCCACCAGTTTCACGGCCGTGCCGTCCGAGAACAGCCCGACGTCGGACAGCTCCAGCCGGTGGCCGGCGTCGATCGAGCGCGCCATGGCGCAGGAATCGTGCGTCTGCACACCGACGACGCGGATGTCGGGGCGTAGCGCCTTCACGTAGGTGGCGATGCCGGCGGCAAGACTGCCGCCACCGATCGGAACGAAGATCGCGTCGATGGGGCCCTGGTGCTCGCTCAGGATTTCCATCGCCACCGTGCCCTGTCCGGCGATGACGTCGGCATCGTCGAAGGCGGGTATGAAGGTCATCCCCCGTTCGCGTTGAAGCAGCAGTGCATGGGCGTAGGCGTCGTTGTACGACTCGCCGGCCTTCACCACCTCGACGGTGGGGCCGCCGAAGCGGCGCGTGGCGGCTACCTTCACCCGCGGCGCGGTTTCGGGAACGACGATGACGGCGGGAATGCCCAGCTTCGCCGCCGACCATGCCACGCCCTGCGCATGGTTGCCCGCCGAGGCGGTGATGATGCCGCGGGCCCGCAACGCAGGGTCCAGGCGGCTTATCCGGTTGTAGGCCCCGCGTAGCTTGAACGAGGACACCGGTTGGGTGTCCTCGCGCTTGAGCAGGATGTCGTGTCCCAGTTGCTCGGACAGCACCGTGGCGTGCTGCAGCTCCGTGCGCCGAGCCACGTCGTAGACGCGCGCGGTGAGGATCAGGCGGAGGTAATCCGAGGCATCGCGAAGCGGTTCGTCCTGGCTGGCCTGGCGTGGAGCGGGTAGGGACATGCGGTACGTCTCCGGACGATGCGTTTTTTCCGGAGGCGGTCATGAAAAACCCGCCTCGGTAGGGCGGGTTGTCGGTCACCTTGCGCGCGTGATTCAACCCACCATCAGGGGATGGCGATGCTAATCAGCGTAATGAGGGCCACGGCGCGGTTCATGGTTCGATCCTCGCGCGCAGTTGCCGACCTGTCAACCAACACCCTCGGGAGCCTTGGGTATTCGTCATTGACGTATGTACGCCATTGACGCACGATTCCATCATCGCGTCAGGGAGCTTTGCCATGAACACCTTCTATGAAGACCTGCTGGAAAGCGTCCAGGAAATGGATGGCATCCTCCGTGGCGAGCGGAAGGCGTCGCGCGTGGTCCATGTCGATCCGGCCGCCATCCGGCAGCTGCGCGAAACCACGGGTCTGTCCCAGGCGAAGTTCGCGCTGCTGCTGGATGTCGACGTGGGTACGCTGCGTAACTGGGAGCAGGGGCGGCGTGCGCCTACCGGCCCGGCCCGGGCGCTGTTGCGCGCCATCGGCAAGGACCCCCACAACGTCCTGGCCGCCCTGGCCTGATCGCCCTTGCGGCACCGATTGCCGCACCGCGCCTTGGCCCCCCGGCCACGCGCGTTAGAATTGACCGACCCCGTGGGGGTGCAGCCACCCCATGAAGATGCCCAGCGCCACCATGGCGATGAGCAGCAACGAAAGTCCGATCCGGCGGGTGAGCGCCCATACGGTGCGCTTGCTCTGGCCCTTGTCGGTCATCATGAAGAACAGGGCCTGCCCGAGGTTGAACAACACCACGAGCAGCAGGATCACCAGCGCATATTTGTAGATGGTTTCCACGTGACGGCTCCGCGCCCTATCGACAATCCGAGTATAGCCGTGGCCGCGGGGCGTCTTGCATGACTTTCCTGCGGCGCCCGACGTGGTTCGCTGTCGCACTCACGCTGGTGGGTGTGCTCGCTTTCGTGCGTCTGGGCATGTGGCAGCTGCACCGCGCGGACGAGAAGGACGAACTGCTGCGGCGCTACGCCGCATCCGCCTCGGCGGGCGTGGAGGCCTTCGGTCCCGTCGCCGCACAGCCGCCGGTGGATCGTTATCCCCGGTATGCGGTGAGCGGCAGCTTCCTGCCCGGTCACTATTACCTGCTGGACGACCAGACCCATGCGGGCCGGGTCGGCGTGCATGTGTACGCGCCCTTCGCTCCCCAGGGCAGCGTGCCGTGGCTGCTGGTCGATCTCGGTTTCCTGCCGAAGGAGGCCGGGGCCAATCCGCGGTTGCCGCCGCTTCCCGCCGGTTCCACCACGCTGCGCGGGCTTTATGTACCGTCGCCCGGTGTCGGGGTAAGGCTTGGGGGCGACCGCCTGCCGGAGCAGCACGGCGCCGAAAAGACCATGGTCTATGTCGACCTCGCCGAGATAGGCCACGACCTGGGGCGCGCGCTGTATCCTCGTGTCCTCCTCCTGGACGCCGATCCGGCCAGCATCTACGCACGCGACTGGACGCCGGGCTTCATGCCGCCCGCCCGCCATCGCGCCTATGCCTTCCAGTGGTTCACCTTCGCCCTTGCGGCGGTGGTGATCTTCGTCCTCCTGCATCGCAAGCGACGCCCGAACCGGCCCCCGTCTTCATGACCGATCCGAACGTATCCCCTCGCACGCCCGGCACCGGCCGGTTCAAGCTCGTGCTGATCATGCTGGTGTTCCTGGCGCCGATCGCCGCCGCCGGCCTGCTGACGCTCAGCGGCTGGCAGCCGGAAGGCAAGGGCAACGGACGCCCGATCGTTCCGCAGCGCAGCGTCGCCGATGTCCATATCGATGTCGCCGGGCGACCGTGGGCCTGGCGCGACAGCGAGCCGCGCCTCACGCTGGTCGCGTTGCCCGGCCCCGGGTGCGCCGCGCAATGCCTGCAGACGCTGGCCCTGATGCGCAACGCCCGCATCGTGCTGAACCGCAACGCCGATCGCCTGCGCCTGCTCTACATCGGTACGCCACCCACGGCGCCCGGCGCGGACGGCGTCATGCCGGCCTGGACGATCGGCACCGACGCCGCGAAGGCCTTCGACAGCTTCCGTCCCACCGAACCGGACACGGTCGCCGCCGTGCTGGTCGAATCCAATGCCACCGCCCTGTCCTGGTATCCCGCGGGCTTCGACCCGAGCGGCCTGCGCAAGGACATGCAGAAGGTGATCCGCTGATGTCTTCCCGTGCCCTGAAAACCCTGCGCATGCTGGCCCTGCTGGCGGCCTTGTTCGCGTTCTGCATCGTGATGTTCGGTGCCTTCGTGCGCCTGTCCAACGCTGGCCTGTCCTGCCCCGACTGGCCCACCTGCTATGGCAAGGCCACCTGGCCCGGTCATGCCCAGGACATCGCCCGTGCCAACGAGGCCTTCCCGGACCGGCCCTACGAGACGCACAAGGCATGGCGCGAGCAGGTGCATCGTTTCCTCGCCGGCAGCCTCGGTTTCATGGTGCTGGCCATCGCGGTGATGTCGGCCTGGCGCCGGCGCATGGCGGTGGTCGCCGTGCTGGCCTCGGCGGTGTTTGCCGCCGCCGGCGTGGCCATGTACATGCGCGGCGCGTACATGGTGTCCTCGCTGCTGTCCGCGCTGGCCATCGCGTTGCCGCTGGTTGCCGCAGCCACGCTGAAGCGGCCCGGCGCCTGGCGCATCGGCGTGGCGGCGCTGGCGGTCATCATCTTCCAGGCCATGCTGGGCATGTGGACGGTCACCCTGCTGCTCAAGCCGATCGTGGTGATGGGCCACCTGCTCGGCGGCCTTGCCACGTTCGCGCTGCTGGCCTGGGCTGCCCTGCGCTGGTGGCGTGTCGGCACGCCGGACGACCGCTTCGCCGCGCTGCGCACGCTGGTCGCCGTGGGCATCGTGGTGCTGGTCTGCCAGATCGCGTTGGGTGGCTGGACCAGTTCCAACTACGCGGCGCTGGCCTGCGGCACGGACTTCCCGCAGTGCCTCGGGCAGTGGTGGCCGCAGACCGACTTCCCGCAGGCGTTCGTCCTGTGGCGCGGCATCGGCGTGAACTACGAGGGCGGCGTGCTCGACATGGCCGCGCGCAGTGCGATCCAGATGGCGCACCGCATCGGTGCGCTGGTCACCTTCCTCTACCTGGGCTGGTTGTCGCACCGGCTGGCGCGGGGTGGCCTGCGCAGGGCGGGCATCGCCCTGGCGGTGGTGCTGGTGGCCCAGGTGTTGCTGGGTATCGGTAACGTGCACCTGGGCCTGCCGTTGCCGGTGGCCACGGCGCACAATGGCGTGGCCGCGCTGCTGCTGTTCACGCTGCTGGCCGCGCTGGCCCGCACGCAGCGACTGCCTGCCACCCCGGAGTTCCCGTGAGCAAAGCCGCGCAATATTTCGAACTGACCAAGCCGCGTGTCGTCGCGATGCTGGTCTTCTGCGCCGTCATCGGCATGTTCCTGGCCGTGGATGCGGAAGGCCGTCGTGTGCTGCCGACGTGGCATGCGGCGTTGTTCGGCACGCTGGGCATCTGGCTGGCGTCCGCATCGGCGGCCGCGTTCAATCACCTGATCGACCAGCGCATCGACAAGCTGATGGCGCGCACCTCGCACCGCCCGCTCGCGACCGGCCAGCTCACCCCGATGCAGGTGTTCGTCTTCGCCATGACACTGGGCATCGTATCGATGCTGGTGCTGGTGTTCCTGGTGAACATGCTGACGGCGGTGCTGACCTTCTTCTCGCTGATCGGCTATGCGGTGGTGTACACCGCCTACCTCAAGCGCGCGACACCGCAGAACATCGTGATCGGCGGGCTGGCCGGCGCCGCGCCGCCGATGCTCGGCTGGACGGCGGTCACCGGATCGCTGCATCCCTTCGCGCTGCAGTTGCTGCTGATCATCTTCGTATGGACGCCGCCGCATTTCTGGGCCCTGGCGATCTTCCGCGTCGACGATTACTCGCGCGCGCAGGTGCCGATGCTGCCGGTGACCCACGGTGTGGTGTTCACGCGCTGGCACATCCTGTTCTACACGATCCTGTTGTTCGTCGTGACCATGCTGCCGTTCTTCACCGGCATGAGCGGCCTGATCTACCTGTTCGGCGCGGTGATCCTGGGCGTGGGCTTCCTCTGGTATGCCGCGCGCATGTTCAATCCGCCGGATGAACTGTTCGCCATGAAGATGTTCAACTATTCCATCATCTACCTGATGGTGTTGTTCGCCTTCCTGCTGGCCGACCACTGGCTGGTCGATCCGATCGTGCAGCCCGGTTTCCGCCTCGAGCCCGTGGTGTGACGGGGTGGGCCGCGTCACCCGGCCTTGCGCGTCGGCTTGCCCGACCAGTATCCCGCCAGCATCGATCCGGACAGGTTGTGCCAGACCGAGAACAATGCGCCGGGCAGCGCGGCCAGGGGCGAAAAATAGATCTTGCCCAGCGTCGCCGCCAGGCCGGAATTCTGCATGCCCACTTCGATAGCCAGGGTGCGGCACGTCGATTCGTCGAAGCCGAACAGCCGACCGCCCCAGTAACCGCCCAGTAGCCCCATGGCGTTGTGCAGGATTACGGCAACGACGGTGATCGCGCCCACCGTGGCGATGGACGGCTGGCTGGCGGCGACCACGGCCCCGATCAGGATCAGTACGCACGTCATCGAGAACAGGGGAAGGCCCGGTTCGATCCGCCGCACGACACCGCGCAGCGTGTGGTGGACAAGCAGCCCCAGTCCGATCGGCAGCGCCACGATCTGCACGATGCTCACCAGCATCGCCCATGTGTCCGGTGCTACCCGCGTATCGACATACAACCGCGTGAGCAGCGGCGTGGCGACCACGCCGACCAGTGCCGATACCGACGACAGCGTGACCGACAGCGCGACGTCGCCCTTGGCGAGGTAGATGATGACGTTGGAGGCGGTGCCGCTGGCGACGCTGCCCACCAGGATCATGCCCGCGGCGAGGTCCGGCGGCATGGCGAACGCACGGGTCAGCGCCCAGGCGGCCAGCGGCATCACCAGGTAATGCAGGAAAGTGCCGGCGAGCACCGGCAGCGGGCGTAGCAGCACGCGCCTGAAATCGTCGAGACTCAAGGTCACGCCCATGCCGAACATCACCAGCATGAGCAGCGGGACGATCCATGCGCCCGCCGGCAGGAACACTCCGGGGCGCAGGTAGGCCACCATTGCGACGACGATCGCCCAGAGCGGGAAGAGACGGGTGACCCACGCGAGCCAGGAACGATGGCAACCGGTCATGGCATCCCGTGCATCCAGTTCGCCACGGCGTCGGGGTGTTCCAGGTGCAGGTGGTGGCCGCCGTCCATGTGCGTTACCTCGATCCGGTCGACGCAGTCGATACGCACCTGCAGGGCCTCGGGCTCGAGGTAGGGCGGATGCGGGCGGGCCAGCAGCAGCGAGGTCGGCGCGGCAAGACCCAGCAGCAGCGACATGATCTGCGTCTCGGCGAGGCGGATGGCCGTAGGCCGCGACAGGCGCGGATCGCTGCGCCAGCTATAGCCGCCATCCACCGCGCGCAGGCCGCGCTCGACGATCGGGCGCGCCAGTTCGGCATCGAGGCCGCTCGCGAGCGCGCGGGCGCGGGTCGCATCGTCGATGGCGGGAAAGACGCGCAGCGATCGCGGGCCTTCGGGTCTCGGCGCCATCGCTTCACGGAACCGATCCAGGGTGCGCGAGCCGTCGTCGCCCAGGGGCCCCAGGCCTTCGATCAACGCCAGTGCCCGTACGCGCTCCGGGGCCGCGATGGCGACCATGGTGGCCACGCCCGCGCCCAGCGAATGGCCGAGCAGGTGGAAGCGGGGCAGGGCCAGCGCATCGACGGCGAGCAGCACCGCGCGCGCGTAGTCGTGATGGGTATAGGTGGCGCTCTCGGGCAGGTGATCCGCATGCCCATGGCCAGGAAGGTCCAGGGCGATCACGTGGAAACGATCCGCGAGTAACGGCCCAAGCCGCGCGAAGCTTGCCGCGTTGTCGAGCCAGCCATGGAGTAAGACCAGCGGGGCCGCATCCGGCTCGCCCCAGCTCATGCCGCCCAGTTCCATCCCGGGAAGGGCGATACGCAACTCACGCATCGGCGCGAGCCTTGCGGGCGCGTTCGCGCGAGGCCGCCAGGCGCGCGGCCACGGCCGCCGCGTCGTAGTCCTCGGCGAACTCCGGCCAGCCCTGCGTGTGCCGCAGCACCAGGTCCGCGATGGCGCCCACATGGTCGGGGCGCGCGTTGAGGCAGGGGATGTAGTGGAGTGTCTCGCCACCCGCTTCGCGGAAGAAATCGGCGTTCTGCATGGCGATTTCCTCCAGCGTTTCCAGGCAGTCCACGGCGAAGCCCGGGCTGATCGCGTCGATCCGCTTCACGCCCTGGGCGCCCAGCGACTTCACCATCTCGTCGGTGTACGGGTGCAGCCAGCGCTCGCGTCCCACACGCGACTGGAAGCTCATCGGTGCCTGCTCGGGCGTGAGCCCGAGCGCTTCGCGCAGCAGGCGCGCCGTGGCATGCGCCTGGCAGAAGTAGGGATCGCCATTGCGCACGTAGCGCTCGGGAATGCCGTGGAAACTCATCAGCAGGCGCTCGCCCTGCCCGTGGCGTTGCCAGTGTTCGCGCACGCTGGCAGCCAGGGCGGCGATGTAGGCCGGCTCGTCGTGGTAATCGTTGACCTGGCGCAGTTCCGGCGGCCAGCGCAGGCCCTTGACCGTATCGGCCACGGCATCGAACACGCTGCCCGTGGAGGTCGCGGAATACTGCGGATACAGCGGCAGCACCAGCAGCCGACGCACGCCCTCGCGCTGCAACTGCGCGATGGTGGCGGCCACGCCGGGCCGACCGTAGCGCATGGCCAGCGCCACGCGGATGGGCCCACTGCGACGGCGGCCCAGTTCGGCCTGCAGGGCGGCGGCCAGTGCCTCGCTGCCCGTGCGCAGGGGCGAGCCCTCGGGAGTCCACACACGCGAATAGGCGTGGGCGGAGCGCTTCGGGCGCACCCGCAGGATCACGCCGTGCAGGATCGCCTTCCACAGCAGCCGCGGGTACTCGATCACCCGCGGATCGCCAAGGAACTCGGCCAGGTAGGGACGCACGGCGGCCGCGGTGGGCGCTTCAGGTGTACCGAGATTAACCAGCAGCACACCGGCCTGGGGCACGGTGTCGTGGGAATAGCCGGCAAGGCCGGTATAGTTTGGTGAACCAGGCATCGGTGTCCGGCATTCGCGAGGATCGTCGCAGTCTGCCATATGCCGGGGTGCCGAGGCCTGTAGTCCCTGTCGCACCCGCTGCCATTCCGCGTCACGAAAGGAGCCACCCGATGTCATCTCGTCCGTTTCGCCTGCTCGCCCTGGGCCTGCTCGCCCTGCTGCCGTCGCTGGCCGTGCAGGCCGCCGATCCGCCGCGCAAACAGGCGCGCGAGGCCGTGCGGGTGCTGTCCGAGATGATGGACGACGCGCCGGACAAATCGCTGCCGGCCGATCTGCTCAGGAATGCGCGCGCCATCGCGATCATCCCCGGCATGGTCAAGGGTGGCTTCGTGTTCTCCGGCTCGAAGGGCGAAGGCCTGATCTCGATCAAGACGCACGACGGTACCTGGTCCAACCCCAACTTCATCTCGGTGGGTGGCGCTGGCGTCGGCTTCCAGGTCGGTATCCAGTCCACCGACGTGATCCTCGTGTTCCGCACCGATCGCGGCATCGACGGCATCATCAACGGCAAGTTCACCATGGGTGCCAACGCCTCCGCGGCCGCCGGTCCGGTCGGTCGCTCCGCGACGGCGGCCACCGACGGCCAGATGAAGGCCGAGATCTACACCTATTCGCGCGCCAAGGGCCTGTTCGCCGGTGTGGCGCTGGATGGCAGCCGCATCGCCATCGACGAGGACACCAACGAGCAGATCTACGGCCCGGGCATCACGCCGCGTCGCATCTTCGAGGGTGGCGTGACCAACGTCCCCAGCGAAGTGGTCGATTTCAGGGATAAACTGGAGGAGTACACTAACCGCTGATCGTCGTCCCAACCCGTTGCGTCGCGTGGCGCGCGGACCGTCCCACCGGCTCCCAGAGCGGGGCCTGAGAGGTTTTCCATGAGCATTACCCACATCGTCCTCCTGCTGCTCGTCGTCGTGCTCATCTTCGGCACGCGCAAGCTGCGCAACATCGGCTCGGACCTGGGCGGCGCCATGCGCGACTTCAAGAAGGGCCTGGACGGCGACGAAGAAGCACGGGCGGCCCGCGAGCGCGAAGACAAACTGCGCGCCGATCCGCCGCCGGTCACCCCCGTGCCGCCGACCCATAGCGAAACCGTCGAGCCGCGCGACCGCACTCCGTGATCCCGGCGGCGCCATGATCGAGATCAGCTTCGGTAAATTGCTGCTGCTCGCGGTAGTGGCGCTCATCGTGCTCGGCCCCGAGCGCCTGCCCCATGCCGCGCGCACGGCGGGCGCCCTGCTGCGGCGCATGCGCAATGGCTGGGACAGCGTGAAGTCCGAAGTCGAGCGGGAGATCCAGGCCGAGGAAATCAAGCGCACCCTGCGCGAGACGGCCGAGAACGCCCGTGCCACCCACGACAGCGTGCGCGACGACATTCGTGCCGCCGGCAGTAGTGTCCGCGAGGATTTCCGCGCCGCGGCGGGCGAGGCACGGCAGGCCGGCGAGCAGGCCCGCGACGCTTACGCCGATGCGCCGGTAGCCCACACCGAGGGCCGCGTGCCCGATCCAGCGCGCGACATGCTCCCGCTGGCCTACGGCGAATCCACGCCGCCCCGGAACGAACCGCATGAGCCCCGTTGATTCCGGCCCCTCCAGCGACGACGTCGTCGAAGAAGGCCTGTTCTCCCACCTGATCGAACTGCGCTCCCGCCTGCTGCGCGCCATCGTGGTCCTGCTGGTGGTGTTGCTGGCACTCGTACCCGTGGCCAACCACCTCTACGCCGAACTGGCCAAGCCGCTGGTCGAGCGCATGCCGCAGGGCGCGCACCTGATCGCCACGGAGGTTGCCAGCCCGTTCGTCACCCCGTTGAAACTGGCGTTCTTCTGCGCGCTGTTCATCAGCATGCCGATGATTCTCTACCAGCTGTGGGCCTTCGTCAGCCCCGGGCTGTACCGGCATGAAAAGCGCCTGGCCCGGCCGTTGCTGGTGGCGTCGCTGGTGCTGTTCTACTCAGGCTGCGCGTTCGCCTATTTCGTCGTGTTGCCGGCGGCGTTCAAGTTCCTCAATGCGGTCACGCCCGACGGCGTGGCGATGATGACCGACATCACGCATTACCTCGATTTCGTCATGCTGATGTTCTTCGCCTTCGGCCTGTGCTTCGAAGTGCCGGTGGCGGTGGTCATCCTGGCCGCGGTCGGCATCGTGGATGCGGAAAAACTCAGCAAGGGCCGGGGCTACGCCATCGTCGGCGCGTTCGCCATCGCGGCGTTCATCACGCCGCCCGACCTGCTTTCCATGGTGATGCTGGCGGTGCCCATGTGCATCCTCTACGAACTCGGGCTGCTTGCCGTGAAGTTCCTGCTCAAGCCCGCGCCGGCGGACCCCGTCGCCTAAACCCAGGGGCCGCGTCGCGCGCGGCTGCGGCGCCGTGCGCGTCATGGCCTGCGGGGCGCCGGCCTACGGGGTGTGCGTGGCCGCGCGACCCAACGCCAGGCCCTTCAGTACGTTCAGTGCCTGCGACAGCGCGTAATCCTGGGTGGCCAGCTTGCCGTCGTCATCGGCGGCGCCCTTGTTATCGGCCGAAGCCTTTTCGTTGACCAGGTGGTTGGGCAAGTCGGCCTCCGAGCCGATCAGCTGGGGCGATGTCTCGCTCCTGGTCACGGCGAGGTCGGCCAGCGCGATATCCGGCTTGATCCCCTCGGCCTGGATGGAGGTGCCATTGGGCGTGTAATACCGTGCCGTGGTGATCTTCACCGCGTGTTCCGCGTCCAGCGGCAGCACGGTCTGCACCACGCCCTTGCCGAACGTGCGTCGGCCCATGATCAGCGCGCGGTGGTTGTCCTTGAGTGCGCCGGAGACGATCTCCGCCGCGGACGCCGTGCCGTTGTCGGCCAGGATGATCATCGGTGCGCTCTTCAGCAGGTCGCCCGGGTGCGCGTCGAAGCGCAGGTTGGCGTCCTGCAGGCGGCCCTTGGTCGTGACGATGGTGCCTGCGTCGAGGAAGGTGTCGGCCACGCCCACGGCCGTGGTCAGCAGGCCGCCGGGGTTGGAGCGCAGATCCAGTACCGCGCCCTTGGGTGCGCCGTTCTTCGCGATCCATGCCGCCAGCTTCGTGTCCAGGTCGGTCGAGGTGTCTTCCTGGAACTGGCTGATGCGGATGTAGACATATCCCGGATCGAGCTGGCGGAGCTTGACGCTGGTGACCGCGATGCGTTCGCGCACCAGCGGCACGTCGATCGGTTTGTCCGATTTCTCGTGCAGGATCGTGAGGGTGACCTTGCTGCCGGGATCGCCGCGTAATTTCTTGAAGGCGTCGTCGATGTTCTGGCTGTCGACCACCGTGCCGTCCACCTTGAGGATGGTGTCGCCGGCCTTGATGCCGCCGCGCGAGGCGGGCGTGTCGTCGATCGGCGAGACGATCTTCAGCATGCCGTCCACCTGCATCACTTCGATGCCCAGGCCGCCGTACTGGCCCGTGGTGTCTTCGTCGAGTTCGGCCAGGCCTTCCTTGTCGAGGTATTCGCTGTGCGGATCGAGGTTCTGCAGCATGCCGCCGATGGCGGCCTTCATGATCGTCTTGTTGTCCAGCTTCTCGACATAGGCCTGCTGGACGATGTGATACACCCGCGTGAAATTGCGAATGTCGTCGAGGTCGACCGTGTCGTCCGCCTGGCTGGCCACCTTGGCGGCCGACGTGGACGACGAGGCGGGCGCATCGGGCTGCCGGATGGGCGTCGGCTTCGCCTGCTGAGCGTCGGCGGCAGGAACCGCCACCGCGCCGGCAAGGGCCAGTGCGAGGGCGAGACGAAGGGGGTGCTGGCGCATGCGTGTCTCCGGGATCAATGCTTCTTGCTCAACCAGCCGCGCGCATCGATGGGCTTGCCGCCCTGGCGCAGCTCGAAGTAAGCGCCGTTGTCACCGGCGGGCGCGGCAGCGGTGCCGACGGCTTCGCCGGCCTCCACCATGTCACCCACGCCGTGCAGCAGCGTCTCGTTGTTGCCGTACATGCTCATGAATCCGTTGCCGTGGTTGACGATGATCATCATGCCGTAGCCGCGCAGGAAGTTGGCGAACACCACCCGGCCGCGTGCCACCGCTTTTACCTCGCTGCCGCGCGGCGCGACGATGATCACGCCGCTGCCGAACGCGTGCACCGGCCCGTTGGTCGGCCACGGCAGGCTGCCGCGCAGGTTGCCCACCGGTGCGGTGGCGGGCGTGCCCTTGGGCGCCGGTGCGGGCTCGGCCGCCTTGGCCGCCTCGTCGATCACTTTCTGCAGGCGCGAGACCAGCGCGTTCATGTCCTGCTCGTTCTGCTTGAGGGCGGCGATGCGCTGGGCCTGGTCCTTGTATTTCGAATCCGCCTCGGCCACCAGTTTCGCCTGGCTGGTCCGCTGCTTCTCCAGCTCGGCGGCGCGCGCCTCGCGTTCCGCCCGGGTGGCCTCGAGCTTCTGCTGTTCGGCCGTGATGGCAGCTTCGACCTCCTGCAGGCGGGAAAGATCCGCCAGCAGCCCATGGATCTTCTCCACCCGGTTGTCCTGGAAGTAGCGCGAGTAAGCCAGGGCGCGGGATATCCGGTTGACGTCCTCGTCGCCCAGCAGCAGTTGCAGGTCGGAGCCACGGCCCAGCGTGTAGGTGGCGCGCAGCAGGTCGCCGAGGGCATCCTTCTGCTTCGAGAGCCCGGCTTCCATGCCGGCGCGCTGCGCGTTCAGCTGTTCGAGGTCGTGCTGGCGCTGCTGCAGGTCGCCGTCGGTGGCGCGCACGGCCTTCGCCGCGGCCGACACCTGCTCGGCCTGTTTCGCCAGCGCGGCATTGGCGCTGTCACGGGCATTGGCGGTATCGCGCTGTTCCTTCGTCAGGTTGTCGATGTCCTTGCGGACACCTTCCAGCTTCTGCCGGGTTTCCTCCTGCTGCGTCCGTGCCTTCACCTCCTGTGCCGCCAGGGCGGGCGGCGTGGGCGAGAGGGAGGCAACGGCGAGGGCGAGGATGAAGGCGAGGCGGGGACGTGGGCGCATCCGGCGATTATTACCCATCCCGGGGCCGGGTCGCCTGTCCGTGCCGGGAACGCCCCGGACGGCTTCCGTCCCGTCCCGCCGCCGTCGCCGGTCGTCGGCCGTACCGTCGGCCCCCACGGGTCGCGAAAGGCTGGTATGGCCGCGCAGGCGTTGACGGGCGCCATTCGCGCCCAGTGGTCTGCGGGGCGCGCCCGTAAGAATTTCGTTGCATTCGTGTTTGGACGTCCGAACGCTTTGACGCGCCGCGGCAAATGTGACTAAAGTGGGTCGCTCGTCCTCTGCGCATGCGTGAAGAGTCGGCCGTTCCAGGCCGTGGGGCCACGCATGCGCCACCCCAGCACTACCAGGCCACCAGGAGGCGGATGGTGAAGCAAGGCATTCCGCGCCTCTATGACGAGGCGTTCGAACACGACAGCTGCGGCTTCGGTCTCGTCGCGCAGATCGACGGTCATGCCAGCGCCACGCTGGTCGATACGGCGTTCGACGCACTCGCACGACTTTCCCACCGTGGTGGCGTCAATGCCGACGGCATCAGCGGTGACGGCTGCGGCGTGCTCATCCGGCGTCCGGTGGAGTGGCTGCGCGCGCTGGCCGGCGAAGCCGGCATCACGCTGGCCACGCACTTCGCCGCGGGCGTGGTGTTCCTCGATCCGCAGGGCGACGATGCCGCGGCGCGGGTGCTCGAGGCCGAACTGGCCGCCGTGAAACTTTCCGTCGCCGGCTGGCGCGACGTCGCCGTCGACACCGCGGCCTGCGGTCCGCTGGCCGCGTCGTCCATGCCGCGCGTGCGGCAGATCTTCGTCGATGCCCCGGGCGACATGCCGGTCGCGGCGTTCGAGGCCGCGCTGTTCCGCGCACGCCGTCGCACGGAACTGCGCCTTGCCGACGACAGGCAGTTCTACGTGGTCTCGCTGTCCGGTGAGGTCGTCGGTTACAAGGCCATGGCCGCGCCCGGCCGCCTGCGCCAGGTCTATCCGGACCTCGCCCATCCGGCCCTGGTGGCGGACGCGGTGGTCTTCCACCAGCGCTTCTCGACCAACACCTCGCCGCAGTGGCGCCTGGCCCAGCCCTTCCGCCTGCTGGCGCACAACGGCGAGATCAACACCATCCGCGCCAACCGTCGCTGGATGCAGGCACGCACGGCCGTCATGCGCTCCGAGCATGTGGATCTGTCGGACATCGGCCCGCTGGTGCGCCAGAGCGGTTCGGATTCGGAAAGCCTCGACAACGCCCTCGAAGTGCTGCTGATGGGTGGCATGGACCTGCTCACCGCCATGCGCGTGCTGGTGCCGCCGGCCTACGCCGCGCGCGAGGACATCGACGAAGACCTGGCCGCCTTCTATGAGTATTACGCGCTGCACAGCGAGCCCTGGGACGGCCCGGCCGGCCTGGTCATCTGCGACGGCCGCTATGCCGCCTGCACGCTGGACCGCAACGGCCTGCGTCCGGCGCGCTGGGCGCTCTCGGACGACAATCACCTGATCGTGGCCTCCGAAGCCGGCCTGTGGGATGTCCCGTCCGCACGCATCGTGGCCAAGGGCCGCCTGGCGCCGGGCGAGATGATCGCGGTCGATTTCCGCGAGCATCGCCTGCTCCGCGATGCCGACATCGACGCGATCAACCGCCAGCGCGCACCGTTCCGCGACTGGCTGCGCGAAGGCGTCACCTATCTCGAATCCGACCTGATCGATCCAAGCCTGGCCGCCGAGCCCTTGCCTGCCGACGAACTGCGCCGTTACCAGAAGCTCTACGGCCTGTCGCGCGAGGAGTGCGAGTCGGTGCTGAAGGTGCTGGCGGAAACCGAGGCCGAGGCCACCGGTTCGATGGGTGACGACACGCCCATGGCCGTGCTGTCGCGGCAGATCCGCCCGCTGTTCGATCGCTTCCGCCAGGGCTTTGCCCAGGTGACCAACCCGCCGATCGATCCGCTGCGCGAGCGGCTGGTGATGTCGCTGGTCACGCAGATCGGCCAGGAGCGCAACATCTTCGACCTCGGGCCGGAGAACGCCCGGCAGATCCTGCTCAATTCGCCGATCCTGTCGCAGCGCAAGCTGCGCCAGATCCTGGCCAATCCCGAGTACGCGGACACGCCGCGTTTCGACCTCATGTACGGCGCCGACGAAACCCTCGAGCAGGCGCTGGCCCGCCTCTGCGACGAGGCGGAAGCCGCCGTGCGCAAGGGCGTGCGCATCGTGTTCCTGAGCGACCGCTACCCACGTCGCGACCTCCTGCCCATCCACGCGCTGCTGGCCACCGGCGCCGTGCATGCGCGGCTGGTCGACAAGGGCCTGCGCTGCCAGTGCAACATCATGGTCGAGACCGCCACGCCGCGCGATCCCCACCACTTCGCCTGCCTGATCGGTTTCGGTGCCACGGCCATCTATCCGTGGCTGGCCTACCAGAGCCTGTTCGACATGGGCCGCAGCGGGCACATCCGCAACGGCGAGGGCGCACCGCGCGAGATCGGCCGCAACTACCGTCGCGGTATCCGCAAGGGCCTGTTGAAGATCCTCTCGAAGATGGGCATCTCCACCGTGGCGGGCTATCGCGGTGCGCAGCTGTTCGAGATCGTCGGCCTGTCGCCGGAAGTGGTGGCAGCCTGTTTCCCGGGTACGCCATCGCGTATCGGTGGCTCCACCTTCGACGACCTGGAACGCGAGCAACGCCTGCTGGCCGCGGAAGCCTGGGACGAGGCGCACGCGCTGCGTGCCGGCGGCCTGTTCAAGTACGTGCACGGTGGCGAATTCCACATGTACAACCCCGATGTGATCGCCACGCTGCAGGTGGCGGTGCGCACGGGCAACTACGCCGACTACGAAGCGTACGCGCACCATGTGGATACGCGGCCGCCCTCGGCACTGCGCGACCTGCTGGTGCCACGCGTGGGTACGCCGATCCCGCTGGACGAGGTCGAGCCCGAGGAGGACATCCTCCGCCGCTTCGATTCCGCGGGCATGTCGCTGGGTGCCCTGTCGCCGGAAGCGCACGAGGCCCTCGCCATCGCCATGAACCGGCTCGGTGCGCGCAGCAACTCGGGCGAAGGCGGTGAGGATCCCTCGCGCTATGGCACCGAGCGCGCGTCGAAGATCAAGCAGGTGGCTTCGGGTCGTTTCGGCGTCACCCCCAGCTACCTGGTCAACGCCGAGGTGTTGCAGATCAAGATCGCCCAGGGCGCCAAGCCGGGCGAGGGCGGCCAGCTGCCCGGACACAAGGTCGACGCCACCATCGCGCGACTGCGTTACGCCAAGCCGGGCATCGGCCTGATCTCGCCGCCGCCGCACCACGACATCTATTCCATCGAAGACCTGGCGCAGCTGATCCACGACCTCAAGGAAGTGAATCCCAAAGCGTTGATCTCGGTCAAGCTCGTCTCGCACGCCGGCGTGGGCACAGTGGCCGCGGGCGTGGTGAAAGCCGGCGCCGACCTGATCACCGTGTCCGGCCACGATGGCGGCACCGGCGCCAGCCCGCTCACCTCGATCAAGTACGCGGGCACGCCGTGGGAACTGGGCCTGGCGGAAACCCAGCAGACGCTGCGCCTGAACGACCTGCGCGGTCGTGTGCGCCTGCAGACCGACGGTGGCCTGAAAACCGGCCTCGACGTCATCAAGGCGGCCTTGCTCGGGGCGGAAAGTTTCGGCTTCGGCACCGGGCCCATGGTGGCGCTGGGTTGCAAGTACCTGCGCATCTGTCACCTTAACAACTGCGCCACGGGCGTGGCCACGCAGCATCCCGTGTTGCGGCAGAAGCACTTCATCGGCCTGCCCGAGATGGTGATGAACTACTTCCGGTTCATCGCGCAGGATGTTCGCCAGCACCTCGCGCAACTGGGCGTGCGTTCGCTGGCCGAACTGATCGGCCAGAGCGGCCGCCTGGAACAGCGCGAGGGTGTCACCATCGTGCAGGAGCGCCTGGACCTGGCCCCGCTCATCAGCGAGGACGGCCTGGGTACGAAGGTGGACTTCGCCTGCACCTTCGCGCGCAACCCCATGCGCGATCCGGCCACCCTCGCCAGCCGCATCGCCGCGGACACCCGCGAAGCGGTCACCGATGGCCTGGGCGGCAGCTTCACCTATCCCATCGTCAACACCGACCGCGCCATCGGCGCACGTCTTTCCGGCGACGTGGCCCGTCGCTGGGGCGACATGGGCATGAGCGGCAAGCCGGTCAACCTGCACCTGTTCGGCTCCGCCGGGCAGAGCCTGGGTGCCTGGAATGCTTCCGGCGTGCATATCGACCTCACCGGCGAGGCCAACGACGGCGTCGGCAAGGGCATGGCGGGCGGTCGTCTGGTCATCCGTCCGCCGGGGGATTCACCCTTCGCCAGCCAGGATGCCTCGATCATCGGCAACACCTGCCTCTACGGCGCGACCGGCGGTGAGCTTTACGCCGCGGGCCAGGCCGGTGAACGCTTCGCCGTGCGCAACTCCGGCGCGCTGGCCGTCGTCGAGGGTGCGGGCGACCACTGCTGTGAATACATGACCGGCGGCGTGGTGGCGGTGCTGGGTCGCACCGGGCTGAACTTCGGTGCGGGCATGACGGGCGGCTTCGCCTATGTGCTCGACATCGAGCGCAACTTCGTGGATTGCTACAACCACGAACTCGTCGACATCGTGCGTATCTCGCACGAGGGCATGGAACACTACATGCAGCACCTGCGCCAGCTCATCGCCCGGCATGCCGAGCTCACCGACTCCGCCTGGGGCCGTCAGGTGCTGGGCGATTTCCGTGGCCTGCTGCAGCGTTTCTGGCTGGTCAAACCCAAGGCCGCCAGCCTCGACGCGCTGGCGGAAGAACTGCGGAGTGCCGCATGAGCAGCAAGGATTTCCGTTTCCTCGAGATCCCCCGGCAGACACCGCGCACGGTGCCGGTCGCCGTGCGTGTGCTGGGGTATGGCGAAATCTCCGGCGATTTTGCCCCGCCGGAAGCCGCCGCCCAGTCCGAGCGCTGCATCGACTGCGGCAACCCGTACTGCGAGCATGCCTGCCCGGTGCACAACTACATCCCGAACTGGCTGAAGCTGGTCCAGGACGGACGGCTGTTCGAAGCGGCCACGCTGATGCACGAGACCAACCCCTTGCCGGAAATCTGCGGTCGCGTATGCCCGCAGGATCGTCTCTGCGAGGGTGCGTGCACGCTGGAACAGGGCGATTTCGGTGCCGTCACCATCGGCAGCGTCGAACGCTGGGCCACGGATGAAGCCATTCGCCAGGGCTGGCGCCCCGACCTGTCACGGGTGAAGGACACCGGTGCACGGGTGGCTATCGTCGGTGCCGGTCCGGCCGGGCTGTCCTGCGCGGATCGCCTGCGTCGCGCAGGCATCGCCGCCGACGTGTTCGACCGTCAGCACGAGATCGGCGGCCTGCTGACGTTCGGCATCCCGCCGTTCAAGCTCGACAAGGCGATCGTGCGCACGCGGCGCATGGTGCTCGAGGGCATGGGCGTCACCTTCCACCTCGGCGTGGAGATCGGTCGCGACATCGCGTTCGACGATCTGCTCGCCGATTACGATGCCGTGTTCGTCGGCACGGGTGCATACACCTACGTCGACGGCCAGCTCGAAGGCCGCGACCTGGCTGGCGTGCACGATGCCTTGCCCTTCCTCATCGGCAACACCGAGCGGCTGCTGCGCGACGAGGAGCCGTCCGCCGAGTACGACCTCGCCGGCAAGCACGTCGTGGTGCTCGGTGGCGGCGATACCGGCATGGACTGCAACCGCACGGCCATCCGCCTCGGCGCCGCCTCGGTCACCTGCGTGTACCGTCGCGACGAGCCGAGCATGCCCGGCTCGCGCCGCGAAGTCGGCTATTCCCGCGAGGAGGGCGTGCGCTTCCTGTTCCAGCGCCAGCCCATGGCCCTGCTGGGTGAGGACGGCCGCATCACCGCCGTTCGCGTCGTCGAGACCCAACTGGTGGCGGGCCTCGACGGTCGCCCGCGTCCGCAAAACATCGAAGGCAGCGAAACCGACCTGCCGGCCGACGTCGTCATCCAGGCCTTCGGTTTCCAGCCGAGCCCGCCCGACTGGTGCGACGCCTTCGGCATCGAGCGCGATCGCAGCGGACGCATCGCGGTCGGTGGCGAAGGTCGCCTGCCGTTGCAGACCAGCCATCCGCAGGTGTTCGCCGGTGGCGACAACGTGCGCGGCGCCGATCTCGTCGTCCGCGCGGTCTACGACGGCCGCGAAGCCGCCGCCTCCATCGTGCGCATGCTCGCCACCGCAAAACACACGGCCCCCCTCCGCCAGGCCGTGTAGGAGCGCACGATGTGCGCGATGGGGGGTGCGTCGTCGCCGCTTCGTCGGCTTTTCGCGCACATCGTGCGCTCCTACATGGTCATCGTGACCTACGGGGCGCACAATGTGCGCATGTCGTTTCGCGCCCCGACGCTGCCATGTGCCTGATCGCTTTTGCCTGGCGCGCCCATCCGCGGTGGCGGCTGGTGCTGGTCGCCAACCGCGACGAGTTCCATGCTCGGCCGACGGCGCCGCTGGCCGCGTGGGACGAGGCGCCGCAGATCCTCGCCGGGCGTGACCTCGAGGCGGGCGGCACGTGGGCCGGTGTCGCCCCGGATGGTCGGGTCGGCGTGATCACCAACGTGCGCGACTTGACCGCCGACCACAGTGGCCTGTCGCGTGGCCTGCTGGTGGCCGACTACCTCGGCTCCACGCTGCCTGCGCGAACGCACGCCATCGAACTGATGGCCAGTGCGCGGAATTATCGACCGTTCAACCTGCTGACCTTCGACCACGACGACGCGTATTACCTGGGCAACCACCCCGCCGCACGCGCGCAGCCGGTGGAAGCGGGGGTACACGGCCTGAGTAACGCCGACTTCAACGCGCCTTGGCCGAAGACGCGTGCGCTGGTCGAGCGCCTCGGCGCCTGGCTCACGCATGACGGCAGCGGCGATCCGGAGGGGCTTTTCGCGATGTTGGCCGATCGCGGCGTCTGGCCCGACGACGTGCTGCCGGACACGGGTATCGGTATCGAGCGCGAGCGTTTCCTCTCCAGCGCGTTCATCGTCGGGGAACACTACGGCACGCGGGCCAGCACCGTGATCCTCGTCGACAACGAAGGCCGCACGATGATCGTCGAGCGTCGCTTCGGTCCCCACGGCGTATTCGAGGGCGAGACCCGCGTCGACGCCGACTCGTCGCGCTGATCCGCCCTTTCCCCGGCGGAAAGGCTCTTTTGCCCGGCCGGCAATTGATCCCCGCCAGCCGTGCCCCGACGATAAGGTGATCCTTTTCCTGTCCGGAGCCACCCCATGCACATCGATCTCAGCCAGCGCCATGCCATCGTCACCGGCTCCACCGCCGGCATCGGCCTGGCCATCGCCACCGGCCTGGCCGTCGCGGGCGCCGCCGTGGTCGTCACGGGACGCACCCAGGCGCGTGTGGACGACGCCATCGCTGCCGTGAAGAAAGCCGCGCCGAACGCCACCGTCACCGGTGTGGCCGCCGACCTGGGTACGGCCGAAGGGGCGGCGACGCTGACCCGTGCCGTGCCGGACACCGACATCCTGGTGAACAACCTCGGCATCTTCGAGCCGAAGGATTTCTTCGCCATCGACGATGCGGAGTGGACGCGCTTCTTCGAAGTGAACGTGAACTCGGGCGTTCGCCTGTCGCGCCATTACGCCAAGGGCATGGCTGAGCGCGGCTGGGGTCGCGTGCAGTTCATCTCGAGCGAATCGGGCGTGCAGGTGCCGGCGGAGATGGTCCACTACGGCGTGACGAAGACCGCCCAGCTGGGTGTGTCGCGCGGTCTGGCCGAGGTGCTGGCCGGTACCGGTGTCACCGTCAATGCGATCCTTCCCGGGCCGACCCTGTCGGAAGGCGTCAGCGAGTTCTTCGGCAAGATCGCGAAGGAGCAGGGCGTCGCGCTGGAAGCGGTCGAGAAGGACTTCATCCAGACCCATCGTCCCACGTCGCTGATCAAGCGCCTGCTCAGCGTGGAAGAAGTCGCCAACGCCTCGGTCTACCTCGCCTCCGAACAGGCCTCCGGCACCACCGGCGCCGCGATCCGTGTCGATGGCGGCGTCACGCGCTCGATCGTCTGACCCGCGCTCACAGCTGGCACAGCACCCGCGCAAAGGTGCCGTCGTTGCGCTGGTAGTCGGTGCGCGCCCCGTGGAACCGCTCGGTGGTCAACACCACCGAGCCGATCCGGTCCATCCGGAACGACTTCCATCCCTGGGACGCGCCCGACGCACTGTCGCCGCTCACCTGATAGGCGCTGAGCAGGCGATCGCCGGCGTGGTCGTCCCCATACACGTGCGGTTGCACCAGCCGGCGCGTGCCACCGTACTCGATGGCGAGCAAGCGTCGCTCGCGGATGGCCTGGCAGATGAGCGTCGGGTGCGGGATGGTCACGGGCTTTCCGCGCGATCAGGACGCCGCGTCGACATAAAACCAGCGCCCGTCTTCGCGTACGAAACGGCTCGTCTCCTGCATGCGCTCCGCACTGCCGCCGCCCATGCGCAGGCGCGCCACGAACGCGACGACAGCTGTGTCCGCCGACGGATTGTCATGGCGTTTCACTGACAGCCCCAGCCAGGTGGGTCGAGGCGACTGCGTGGACAGTCCGAGATGGGATGGCCGTGTGGATGCGTGCCACGTATCCAGCAGATACGCCTCCAGGCCGAGGACATAGGCGCTGTAGCGAGAGCGCATCAGCGCTTCGGCGGTCGGAGCGACCTCGCCGGCGTGCCAGCGGCCGCAGCAGGCGGCGTAGGAGGATCCGCTGCCGCAGGGACAGGGGCCGGACGCGCCGGCAGTGCCCGAGGAGTCCGTGGCAGCCATGGCGTCAGTCGACCTTGCCCGAGACGATCAGCGGGCCGAGGTCGTAGCCCATCGACACCGCGCGTGCCTTGAGTTCCTCGAACGTCTTCCGGTCCAGCGAGGGCTCGCGCGACAGTATCCAGAGATACTTGCGGCCCGGCTGGCCGATCATCGCCCAGCGGTAGTCGTCGTCCAGCGCAACCACCCAGTAATCGGCCCAGACCAGCGGCACCCACGACAACCATGCGGGGGCGAAACGCACCTGCAACTTGCCCAGCGCGAACGGTTCGGGTCGTCGTGCCACGCCATCGCTGGCGATGGTCTTGCCCTCGGCGGTTACGCAGGCGTTGTGCACGGCTACGGTGCCGTCGGGCTGGGGCGTGTAATGCGCGGTGACATCCTTCTCGCATTTGCGCTGGAACCACATGGGCAGGCGTGCGATCTCGTGCCAGGTGCCGGCGTACCGATCCAGGTCGAGGTGGGAAACGGCCGTGACCGGAGTGCTGGCGAGGGCGCCGGTGGTGGCCATGGAGAGGAGGAGGGCCGTGAGGGCGATGCGCATGGTGTGGATCCGCGGGAACGATCTCCTACCATGCGCACCGGGGCTTGAACCCCGTTTGAACTTGCGGGCCACACGGCACGTATGGCCGCTCACCGCGCCAGCCGGACCACCCTTACGCAGAGGGCGATGGCGTCGGCAGCGAGCCGCACCGTGCGTGGCCCGATGGCGCTGTCCCCCGGGACACACGCCACGCCGTCCACCTCGGCATGGCCCCGTGCCAGGTGCAGCAGGGTCACGTCCTGAACTTCGAGCGTCGCCGGGCCCCGTTCCACATCGACATGGCCCTGTGCATGACCCCGCCGGACCATCAGGTTGAAGTCGCGGGTGGCGCCACCGGCCAGCGCCACCTCGACACGCGACTCGCCCGCGAAGGCGAACGGTACGCAAGGCGTGGTCAACGCGTGCGCGCGCGCGTCGTCAAGGGTCATGGTGAAGCCGTCGCCGTCCAGCAGCACGATGGTGCGGTCGATGCCGGGAAACACCGAGAACGGCGAGGCCGTATCGACCTCCGCGATGCTGGCGCGCCAGAGGAAGTCGTCCATCGTCGCGCCGGCGGGTTCGACGCGGATCTCGCGCGTGACGCCCAGCCCGTTCTTCCACGGCACGGCACGCAACCCGGCAAAACCGATCACGCTCACGCGACGCGCTCGATATCGCGCGCGAACGGGGGCAGGGCCCGCAGCATGCCGGTGCCGTAGCGCTTGGTGACCACGCGGCGATCCAGCAGCACGATGCGGCCGGTGTCGGTTTCCGTGCGGATCAGCCTGCCGCAGTACTGAGTGAGGATGCGCGTGGCATCCGGCACGCTCACCTCGATGAACGGGTTGCGTCCGCGCGATTCCAGCCATTCCGCATAGGTGGCGCCGACCGGGTCGGTAGGCACCGCGAACGGCAGCTGCGTCACCACCACCGTCTCGCACAGCTTGCCGGGCAGGTCCAGGCCTTCGCCGAACGAGGCCAGGCCGAACAGCGTGCTGCCCTTGCCGGCCTCGATGTCTTCGCGATGCTCGGTGATCAGCTGTTGCTTGGACAGCGAACCCTGCGCGCGCACCTTGCGGACGAACTCGATCGGCAGCGTCTGCAGCACGCGGTCGAGCTTGGCCCGCGAGGTGAACAGCACGAGGTTGCCCGCGTCCCAGTCGAGGTTTTGCGCCAGCCAGGCGGAGATCTCGCGGGCGTGTCCTTCGCGATCGTCGGGCAGTGTCTTCATGCTGGGCACGCTCAGGATGGCCTGGCGTTCGAGGTCGAACGGCGAGGGCAGACTGAGCGTCACGGCGTCGTTGGGGAGGCCGACCGCATCGGCAAAACCGCGGAAATTACCGCCGGCGCTGAGCGTCGCGGACGTCATCACCACGGCGGATGCGTTGTCCCACAGCACATTGCGCAGCAGGCCGCCGGCCGATACGGCGGAGGCATGGCAGACCAACTGCTGCTCCGGCGTCATGCTGACCCAGCGCGCCAGTGGCGGACCGGTTTCGCTGTCGTCGGTGGACCAGGCGTACCAGGTCTTCACCTGGCGCTCGAGTCGCTCCAGGGCCACGCCCAGTTCGCGCGACAGGGCTTCCTGGGTTGGGCCGCCCGCTTCCATCTCGACCACCGTACGGCGCACCGTGCGCAACCAGCGCTGGATGTCGCGGGTGATGAGGTGCAGGTGCCCGGCGTGCATCTTCCAGTTTTCCGGAAGCTGGCCCAGCGATGCGCGGAACACCGGCTCGGTCTCGTTCGACGACGGTGTCCACGTCATGCGGATCTCGCGCTCGATCTCCTCCAGGGCGTTCGACATGGCGAGCATCTTCTCGTCGCCGGCCTCCAGCGTGAGGTTGCCGATGCTTTCCTTGTCGGTGAGCGAATAGGCCCCGTGGATCTGGTTCTGCAGGCGGCCGATGCGGCGCACGGCGGTGGCCAGGTGGACATCCGCCGCACCGCGGTCGATGGCCTTGGCGGGCACGTGGTGCGCCTCGTCGAAGATATAGAGGGTGTCTTCCGGCTTGGGCAGGATCACGCCGCCGAAGGTGTCCTCGTCGCGCGGCATGGTGAGGTCGGCGAGGACAAGGTCCTGGTTGGCCACGACGATGTCGGCCTCGCCGATGGCGCGGCGAGCGACGAAGAACGGGCAGACGGCGAAGGCGCCGCACTTGCGCCCCGTGCACCCGCCGGCGCTGGTGGTGATCATGCCGCGCACCAGATCGGACAGAGGCTCGGGGCTGGTGTCGATGTCGCCACTCCACTCGCGCGATTCGAACGCTGCGGCCAGTTTCTCGACCGCCTTGGTGTCGCGCTCCGCCGGGGGGCGTGACCACAGGGCCAGATCGGCGTCGAAATCGAAGCCGGTCTGCGCGGCCGGCTCGGCGCCGGCCATGCGCAGGTTGCGCGGGCACAGGTAACGACCACGGCCCTTGGCCAGGGCGATCTTCGCTTCCACGCCGCACAGGCTGAGGTATTGCGGGATGTCCCGTTGCACCAGCTGTTCCTGCAACGCCACGGTGGCGGTGGCGATCACCAGCTTCTTCTTCTGGGCGCGCGCCACTTCGAGGCCGGCGATGAGATAGGCCATGGACTTGCCGGTGCCCGTGGGCGCTTCGATCACGGCGGCGCCAGCGGGTTCGGCCAGTGCCTTGGCCACCTCGGCGATCATCTTCAGCTGGGCCGAGCGCCCCCGGAAACCCGCAAGGCCGTCCTTCAGCCGCGTGTAGGCGGCGCGGATCGCGGCTTTGGTGTCGTCGGTGAGCATCGATGGGTACAAGGAGAGGTGAGGCAACCGGACAAGGTTACCTCATCGACGTCTCACCCCATGACGCTCAGGCGTGACGGACGATACCGGCAGGCGGTGTGGGCAGGCCGGCCACCAGGCCGGCGACGACGAAGGTGTGTTCTTCCCAGGTGCCGTCCGCCTGCTGCACGTGGATTTCCACCGGCAGGCCCAGGCTGTCGGACATGGCGGGGGCGAGGTCTTCCGCGGCGGCGATGGCCAGCGCCTGGCTGGCGTAGCGCGCCAGCGGCGCGGAAGCTCGGCGGACGACCCAGGGACCCTGCGGGGCCGTGCAATAGGGAATGAAGAGCTGTGCGGAGCTGGAAGCCATGGGACCCTCACTGACGGTTGGGTGGACCAGACGATGGGCCGGTGTGACGGCCACGTATCCAACCTACGCCGGCAGGGCTAAAAATGCCGTTAACCTCGGCGGAAGCAGTGCGCCGCGTGGCTATCGATCAGGCCGGTGGCTTCCATCCAGGCGAACACGATCGTGGGGCCGACGAAAGTGAAGCCGCGCTGCTTCAGCGCCCTTGAGACCTGCGCGGAAAGCGGGCTGTTGGGTGGGACGGCGCCTTCCCAGACCAGGGGGGTGCCGCCCACGAAATCCCAGCAGAAGCGGGAAAAGTCCTCCCCCGCCTGCTGCATGGCCAGGTAGGCCCTGGCATTGCCGATCGCCGCGGCTATTTTCGCCCGCGAGCGGATGATCCCGGGATCGGCGAGCAACCGCTCGATGTCGGCCGGGCCGTAAGTCGCCACGATCTCCGGCACGAACCCTTCGAACGCCCGGCGAAAGCCGTCGCGGCGGGCCAGGATGGTGCGCCAGGACAGGCCGGCCTGGAAACCGTCCAGGACCAGTTTTTCCCAGAGGCGGCGCCCGTCATGCTCGGGCGTGCCCCATTCGCGATCGTGGTAATCGCGCAGCAGCTCATCGGCATCGCCCCAGGCACAGCGGCGAAGGCCCTCGCTCATCCGGCGATGCCCAGGTAATCCAGCTTGCCGATGGGTAGACCCTGGTGGCGGAGAATGTCGTACGCCGTGGTCACGTGGAAAAAGAAGTTGGGCAGGGCGAAGGTCAGCACGTAGCTCTGGCCGGTGAAGGTGTACTCGGTGTCGCGGAAGGTGCGGGCGATGGTGCGCGATGACCCCGCCTCGATGGCGTCGCGGTCGACCGACCCGATCCACGCGGCGGTGGCGTCCAGGCGCTTGCGCAGGTCGGCGACGCTGGCCTCGTTATCCTCGAAGGAGGGTGCCTGGGCCTCGCTCAGCCGGGCCACCGCGAACTTCGCGGTGTCGCTCGCGCGCTGGATCTGCCCGGTGAGTGTGAGCATATCCGGCGCGAGCCGGCCTTCCAGCAGCGCGGACGCATCGGTGGGATGTGCCTCCGCCTTGGCCAGCAGGTCGGAGAGCACGCGAAGGCCACGTGCGAAGACGGGCACCGTGGCGTCGTACAGGGAGATGGACATGGGCATTCCGGGGCGAAGTTATTGCGTCGATCTGGGGCCGCAGGACGTTTCCACAAGGTCTCGCGGCCCACGGCGCCAGGGGCTACCATCGGCCGTCTTACCCCTTCACATCGCGGGTTCCCATGGATGCTCCCACCGCCGCGCCCGACGCCATCGTCGCGATCCGCGGACTGACCAAAGAATACAAAAGCGGCCATCGCGCGCTCAACGGTGTCGACCTCGACATCCGGCGCGGCGAGATCTTCGCGTTGCTGGGCCCGAACGGCGCAGGCAAGACCACCCTGATCAGCATCGTGTGCGGCATCGTCAACGGCACCGGTGGCAGCGTGCTCGTCGATGGGCACGACATCCGCAAGGATTTCCGCGCCGCGCGCAGCCTGATCGGGCTGGTGCCGCAGGAGCTGTCCACGGATTCCTTCGAGACGGTATGGGCCACGGTCAAGTTCAGCCGTGGCCTGTTCGGCAAGGCACCCAACCCCGTGCACCTGGAGCGCATCCTGCGCGACCTGTCGCTGTGGGACAAACGCGATTCCAAGATCATGGCGCTGTCCGGCGGCATGAAGCGGCGCGTGCTCATCGCCAAGGCCCTGGCGCACGAGCCGCGCGTACTGTTCCTGGACGAGCCCACGGCGGGCGTGGATGTCGAGCTGCGCCACGACATGTGGCAGATGGTCCGCCGCCTGCGCGCGTCCGGCGTCACCATCATCCTCACCACGCATTACATCGAGGAAGCCCAGGAGATGGCCGACCGCATCGGCGTCATCAACCGCGGCGAGATCGTCATCGTCGAGGAGAAACAGACGCTGATGCGCAAGATGGGCAAGAAGCAGCTGACGCTCTCGTTGCAGACCCCGCTGGACGCGGTGCCGGATGGCCTGCGTGAGTGGCCGCTGGAACTCGGGGCCGACGGCACGTCGCTGATTTATACCTTCGACACGCAGGGCAACGACACCGGTATCGCGGTGCTGCTGCGCAAGCTGAGCGACCTGGGTATCGACTTCAAGGACCTGCATTCGAGCGAGAGTTCCCTCGAAGATATCTTCGTAAGCCTGGTAAGGGGTGGCGCATGAACTTCCACGCGATCCGCGCCATCTACCGCTTCGAGATGGCCCGTACCTTCCGCACGCTGATGCAGAGCATCGCCTCGCCGGTGCTGTCCACATCGCTGTATTTCGTGGTGTTCGGCGCCGCCATCGGCTCGCGCATGGGCGCCATCGGCGGCGTGAGCTACGGGGCGTTCATCATCCCCGGCCTGATCATGCTGTCGCTTCTCAACGAGAGCATCTCCAACGCGTCGTTCGGCATCTACATGCCCAAGTGGGCCGGCACCATCTACGAGCTGCTGTCGGCCCCGGTGTCGTACGTGGAGGTGGTGATCGGTTACGTCGGCGCGGCGGCGACCAAGTCGGTGATCCTGGGGCTGCTGATCCTGCTGACGGCACGGCTGTTCGTGCCCTACGAGATCCAGCACCCGGTGTGGATGGTGGCCTTCCTGTTGCTGACCGCCGTGACCTTCAGCCTGTTCGGTTTCATCATCGGGCTGTGGGCCGACGATTTCCAGAAGCTGCAGGTGGTGCCGTTGATGGTGATCACGCCGCTGACCTTCCTCGGTGGCAGCTTCTACTCCATCTCGATGCTGCCGCCCGCGTGGCAGACGATCACCATGTTCAATCCGGTGGTCTACCTGGTCAACGGCTTCCGCTGGAGCTTCTACGGCCAGGCCGACGTGAACGTGCTGGTGAGCGTGGGCGCTACGGTGGGCTTCCTGCTGGTCTGCCTCACGGCGGTGTGGTGGATCTTCCGTACCGGGTGGAAGCTCAAGTCGTAAGGTCGGGCCTGGCGGTTTTGCGCATCGAGGAACGCGTCGAAGGCACGATCCGGAAGGAGGATGACGATGCACCGACAGCGGCACCATGAACATCACCGGCTGGACCGGATCGGCTGGTTGCGCGCGGCGGTGCTCGGCGCCAACGACGGCATCCTCTCCACGGCCAGCCTGCTGGTGGGCGTGGCGTCGGCGGCCACGGGGGTCGGCAATGTGATGCTGGCGGGCATCGCCGCCCTGGTGGCCGGTGCCATGTCGATGGCGGCGGGCGAATACGTGTCGGTGCGCTCGCAAGCCGACAGCGAGCATGCGGAGCGCACGCTGGAATCGCGCGAACTGGCGGAAGACCCGGTTGGCGAACACCGTGAGCTCACCGAGATCTACGTGTTGCGCGGGCTCGATCGCACGCTGGCGCGCACCGTGGCGGACCAGCTGATGGCGCACGACGCATTGGGTGCGCACCTGCGCGACGAACTGGGCCTGTCGGAAGCCACCGCAGCGCGCCCCCTCCAGGCGGCGGCCGCGTCCGCGGCAAGCTTTGCCGTGGGCGCCGTGCTGCCTATCGCCGCCGCGGCGCTTGCGCCACGGTCGGCCATGACCGCCGCGGTCGTGGTCGTGTCCCTGTTCGCGTTGGCCGGGCTTGGTGCTACGTCGGCGCGACTGGCGGGTGCCGGCGTGCTCCGTGGCACCCTGCGCATCGTGTTCTGGGGCGCGGCGGCCATGGCGCTGACCGCGGCGGTGGGCAGCCTGTTCGGCGTCAGCCGATGACGCAGCGGTTACGGCCGCCGTTCTTGGCGGTGTAGAGCGCGAGGTCGGCGCGGTCGAACACCGTCTGCGGCGTGTCGCCGGCCTGGAACTGGGCCAGGCCGATGGAAGCGGTGACGCGCACCGGTTGCCGGCTGGCATGGAAGGCCAGGTGCTGGATCTTGCCGCGCAGGCGCTCGCACACCTGGAGTGCTTCGTTCTCGTCGGCGCCGTCGAACAGCACGATGAATTCCTCGCCACCGTAGCGGGCGACGAAATCGCACGGGCGCACGTGCTTCACCAGGGCCTGGCCGATGATGCGCAGCACGGCGTCGCCCGCGGTGTGGCCGTAGGTATCGTTGATGCTCTTGAAGTGGTCGATGTCGATCGCCGCGACGCAAAGCGGCCGGCCGGCCGTCTGCCAGGCGTTGAATGCCACCTCGATGCGTTTTTCGTAAGCCAGCCGGTTGGGCATCCCGATCATGGTGTCGGTCTGCGCCAGCTCGTGCTCGCGCTCGAGGGAGCGCTGCAGGGCGTTGCGTTCGGTTTCCAGTTGCTCGATGCGCTGGCGCATTTTTTCCGCGCGCTCCCGGTACGCGGTCAGCCGGCCGCCTTCGCGGTCGCGGAACTCGCGGAAACACTCGGCGATGGTCTCCAGGCTGTCGCCCACCCGCTCACGCAGCTCGTGGATATCTTCCAGTTCCAGTGCCGCTTCGCCGAGCAGGCGCATCTCGTGCGCTACCGAGGCATCCAGTGCCTGGCCGTTGGCCTCACCGGTGTTCTGGTCGGCCAGCTCGCGCGACATGTACTGGCTCATTTCGTCAAGACGGCCGGTGACATGGCGGAGCACCGCTTGCAGGGCTTCTATCTCGCGTTGCAGGCCGATGCGCTGCTCGTTGACCAGGTCGGCCAGGCGGTCGCCGCAGACGGCCAGGGCCACCAGGTCGCCGGCATCGGCCACGTCGTGGCGCAGGTCGCTGGCGCGATCGGCGAGCTTGGGCAGCACCACGATGCGATCGACCAGGCGGCTCAGCGCCGACTGCACGGACGAACCGTGTTCGCTGCGCGGTGCGCGGACCAGGGCGACCGAGCGTTCCTCGAGGGTGGCCTGGGGATGGTCGCCCAGGTGGTCCAGCGCCTCGCTCAGCCCGTGGACCAGCGGCTCGAGCAGCATCGCGTCCACCGGGCCGTGCAGGGCCGTGGCGACGCGTTCGATATGCGGGTCGACCTGATCGTTGGCCCCATGCGCGGCACGGCCAAGACAACCCACGAGCTGACGTAGCAGAGACTCGGCGGTCCGCCACTGGTTCTCCTCACGGGTCAGTCGGTCGACGGCCTCGTGGTATTTGCTTTCCCATAGCTGGTTGTCCAACGCACGCCCCAACCATCGTGTTATGCCGAATTCGTTCCATCATACGACGGGGGCTACGAATTAGCTCACGTTTCCGCCGTGGCGCGGCGGCGGGCCTGCTCCGGCTTGCCACGGCGTATCGGGCGGTGCAGCCGGGGCGCGACGACCGGGGTGGTCAGCATGGTGCTCACCACGGCCATCAGCAGCAAGGCGGTGAAGGTTTCGCTGGTGATGATGTGCCGGTCGAGCAGCACGTTGACGAAGATGATCATGATCAGCGCCTTGGTCTGCAGCAACCAGCCGACCGTCCACGCATCGCCCCGGGCCCAGCCCAGCAGCCGGCCGGCAATGCCTACCCCGGCCAGCTTGCCGGCGACCGAGGCCACCAGCAGCAACCCGGCGGCGACGAACACGGCGGTGCCGCCCATCTGCCAGTTCGTGCGCAGGCCGGTGGAGAGGAAGTAGATCGGCATGATGACCAGCAGCACGTTGTGTCGCAGGCCGTCGAGTTTTTCGAGGGTGAACCACTCGCGCTCCATGACCGCGCCGGCGAGGAAGGCCCCCACCATGAAATGCAGGCCGCAGGCGTCCGCGCCGTAGCCGCACGCGGCCAGCCAGACCAGGCCGATGATGTAGCGATCCGCTTCCGGCACCCGGGCCATCAGCCGACGCATGGCCAGCGCGGCGATCGCGAAGAGGCCCAGGAACGCGGCCTGGTGCCCGACCCGCTGCCAGTCCAGCAGGATGATGGCCAGCACCGCCCAGATGGCCAGGTCGTCGAGGCTGGCGTAGCGCAGCACGCGCTGCCCCAGCGGTTCGCGCAGGATGCCCATCTTCTCCATCAACAGGATGAGGATGGGCAGCGCCGTCACGGCGCAGGCCATGCCGATGCCCAGCACGAACTGCCACGGGGTGGCCGCCTCGCCCATCCAGCCGTCGCGCCAGGCCAGCATGCCCAGCGCCGCCAGGCAGCCGGTGATCAGGGGTACACCGAGCGCGAACGCGGCCGTGGTGCCGCATTCGCGGCGCTGCTTCCAGACCTCGCGCAGATCGAGCTCGATGCCGGCGATCCACACGAACACCATGACCGCCCACCAGGCGATGCCGTTGAGCGCGGCGATCACCGGCGGCGCGAACACCGTGGCGTAGTAATCCGGAAACATCCGGCCCAGCAAGCCGGGGCCCAGCAGGATGCCGGTGAGGATCTGCACCACCACCAGCGGTGCCCAGTAATCCGTGCGGAAGATGCGCCAGATCAGGTAGGGCACGCCCAGGATGATCGTCATGGCGATCAGGAACAATTCCGTGGTGGTCATCCGCTCTCCCCGAAGTGGGCCAGAGGGTAACCCACGGCGGGCGTGCCGTGTCGACGTGTTTCAGCGCGGCGGTTGCGACAGTTCCCGCGCGTCGAGGTAGCCGTCGCCGTTGCGGTCGAGCTTGTGGAACTGCCGGATCAGGTCGCGCTGGAAGGCGTCCAGCCGGACGGGACGCGCACCCGGACGCATCGGCCCGTCGTTGGCGTCGAGTACGCCATCGCCGTTGATGTCCATGCGCAGGAAACCCTGGCTCATGTAGCGAACGTATTCCGCCTCGTCGATGCGGCCATCGCCGTTGGCGTCCATGCGGCGCAAGTAGTCCGCGGGTGTCCGCGGCAGGTCCTGGGCCGAGGCCGCCAGGGCCAGGAACAGGCCGGCGGCGAAAACGTATGGACGTCGATTCATGACGGGCAGTCTGCGCGATCCGGCCGGGTTTGTCGCCCCGGGGCGGTGGGAGTAACGTCGTGGATCCCGTATCGCCGCCAAGGACTTCCCCATGATCCATGAGAGCATCCTCGATACCATCGGCCGCACGCCCATCGTCCGCCTGCATCGCGTCGGGCCGTCCCATGTATCGCTTTACGCGAAGGTCGAATCGTTCAACCCCGGTGGGTCGGTCAAGGACCGCCTCGCCATCGCCGTGATCCGCGACGCAGAGCAGAAAGGCCTGCTCAAGCCGGGCGACACCGTGGTCGAGGCCACCTCGGGCAACACCGGCGTCGCCCTGGCCATGGTCTGCGCGGCCAGGGGTTACCGCTTCGTCGCCACCATGGCCGACAGCTTCTCGGTCGAGCGACGCAAGCTGATGCGCGCCTACGGCGCCCGCGTCATCCTGACCCCCGCCGCCGAACGCGGTAGCGGCATGGTCCGGCGCGCCGAGGAACTGGCCGCGAAGCACGGCTGGTTCCTGCCACGGCAGTTCCGCAACCCGGCCAATCCCGCCTATCACCGCAGCACCACGGCGGCGGAGATCCTCCAGGACTTCGCCGGCCGCCGTCTCGACGCGTTCGTCACCGGGTGGGGCACGGGCGGCACGCTGACCGGCGTGGGCGAAATGCTCAAGCTCGCCCGCCCCGAGGTCAGCATCGTCACCACGGAGCCCGCCGCGGCGCCCCTGCTGGCCGACAAGCCCTGGTCACCCCACAAGATCCAGGGCTGGACCCCGGACTTCATCCCCGAGGTACTGAACCGTTCCGTCTTCGACCTCAATATCCCGGTGGACGACATCCAGGCACGCGACACGGCCCGTCGCCTCGCGCAGGAAGAAGGTCTTTTCGTCGGGATCTCGGCGGGTGCCACCGTGGCGGCGGCACTCACCCACGCCGAATCCGCCGAGGAGGGCAGCGTCATCCTGGCCATGTTGCCGGACACCGGCGAGCGCTACCTGTCGACGTTCCTGTTCGAAGGCGTGGAAGAGGGTTCCGACGACGCCTGGCTGGAAAGCCTGGCCTGATGTCACGGCCGGCGGCTCGCCGCCTCCACGGCGACACCGCGAAATCATCACGTCGCTGGCGTCATGGTGTGCCCCTCGATAGAAGGAGACACCCCATGACGTTCCTGCGCAGCAAGAGTTTCGGTGAGGAGATGTTCGGCAGGGCCGAGCGTGCGATCGGCTCGGTTACCGGCAGCCGCAAGCACCAGGCGCTCGGCACCGCCCGCCAGTACGCCGGCCGCGCCGGCTCGCTCACCTCCGAGGCCTTGGCCGAAGCGGGTCGCCATGTGCGCCGTCGTCCGTTGGGCATCGTGATCGGCGCGGGCCTCGGCCTCGGCGCCATCGCGGCCGCCTGGTTGATCGCCCGCCATAACGCGCGCGTGCGGCCAGAGGAAGACGAACACGATCCGATGCGGCAGGGCGCTATCGACGCCGGCAACCCTGCGCTGGATGAGTCGGACGAAGATCGTCCGCGGGCCGGGAAGGTGCGGTACTACTGACCGCTGGCTGCTGCTGGCTAGCTGCTGCGGGGAGGAGGCGCCGGGTGGTCACCCTCTGCGCTCGGGCAGCGGCCGCAAGCGGCCGAACTCGCTCAGAGGATGACCACCCGACGCCTCCTTCAGGACTGGGGTGTCCTGTTAGGAGAGCAAGGTCGCCGCTCTGCCCAAGGCGTCGTCGCCAAAGCGCCTCATCATCGCGACAGATCGATCCAGTCGGCAAGCGCGAGGGCCTCTTGCTCGCCTTTTCTGTCGCCCGTACTCAACGCGCGGCACAATTCGCGGAGTGAGGTCGGCATGGCGACCGATTCAAGTGCGGCGAGTCGTTCGCGGTCGTACTTGCTGAGCGGCTTGCCCATGCCTGAAGCATCGAGTGCCTCGGCAGACATCGCCCATGGTACCCAGCCACCCCGCCAGGCCGTGCCTGCTCGCAGGGCGATCTCGACGCCCGCAGGGTCCGGATCGGCCGCGATGTGGACCGGGAGGGGAAGGAGGCCGGAAAGATGGCGCACGGTATCGAGCCACCATTCGGGTACGAAGCCCGGCATCCAGAGCACGATGTAGTGTTCGCCGAGGGATCGCGCGACGGACTCGAAGCTCGTGCGGTTCTCCACGACCAGCCATCCCCTCGCCGATGCCTCCATATGCTTGACGGCTTGCAGTGTGGCGGGACTCAGCGCGATCAGATCATGGATCACGCCGAGGTCAAGCATCCCTGCATCGAGATGCAATCGGACGGGGCCGCGCATCCACAGAGCGGGCGTGTGTTTCGATATGCCGATTGATTCGGGATCGACGAATCGCTCTATCCACTGCCAGTCGGCCGTCGTCATGCCGTGCGTGTCGTCGAGCGCCGCAAGGGCGAAGGTGTTGCGCGTTCCGGTTCGTTCCGCAGAACACCAGGCGTCCAGTCCGGCGACTATCCTGGCACGACGGTCGAGGGTGGCGGTCGCCAGCGAAGACAGGCTCTGATGCAGGGATGCGAGACGCTTGTCCCCTGGTTGGAACGAGAGGGCCGACGCTCTTTTTGCGTGCAGGGTGGCGTGCGTGGGAAGGCCCAGGGCCTCACGTAGCCCGTCGGCGTCCAGCCATATGAGTGTCGCTATGTTCCAATCGGCTCGCGGGCGTGTCTCCTTCAACTCGACCCAGCCGTTCTGTACCAGATATTCGGCTGCATCGAGCGCGGTGACGCGGGCGTTGCCGGCCCTGGCGAACAGCGTCCTGGCCGATAGTTTCGTGCCCTTCCCCTTGAGCCACGCGACAACCAGGGCGCGGTGCTCACCCAATAAGGTCGCTACCGAACGATGGCCATCCGAGCGGCGCCAGCGAACAAGTCTTGCCGGGCTTGCGTACGCAATGCGTATGCCGCTTGGGTCGGCAGTTCCCCAGTCACGGGTCATGCCGGCTTCCATCAGGCCACTTCGCTTCTACGCCGTAGCACGGCCAGCGGTTGCGCCCAGGTCGCACCCGGACGGCGCTTGCTGGTCACCAACGTCAGTTCGGACGGCTGGAACACGTTGATGTTGTGCGTGGCCGGCGTCGTCAGAATGTACTGCGCCCGGGTGGACTTCAGGAACGCGCCCACCTTGTCGATGTTGAAGATATCCAGGTGCGCGAACGGCTCGTCGATGAACACGAAGCCGCCCGGGCGATCCTCGTCGCGCATCAGTGCCACCAGCAACAACAGCGACTTCATCACCTGCTGGCCACCCGACGCTTCGCCGTCGTCCATGCCGATCCAGCCCTTCTTGTCGAACTCGAAGCGCACCTGCAACGCCGCCGAGGCCAGGGCCAGGTCGTCGTTGCTCAGCTCGGGCAGGTCCACGTCCACGCCGATGCCGGCCAGATCGGCCAGCACCTTGAGGTTGCGGGCGTAACGGCGGACGGTGTTGCGTAGCACCTGGATATACGCACCGCGTGCCTCGTGCGTGATGCGTGACGCGCGTTCCAGATGGGCACGGCGTTTGTCCAGGTCGAGCTTCAGGCCCTCGTGGTCCGCCCAGAGTTTTTCGCGTAGCGCGACCACGCTGGGGTCTTCTTCCCAGTGGCCCTCCGCCAGGCGCTGTTCGAGACGTATCACTTCGCGCTCGACAGCCCGGGCCGATTCGTAGCGTTCGCGCAGTGCCGCCAGGGCGGCCCGGCTTCGCTGCGCCAGCGGGATATGCATGCGCTTGGCGCGGAACGCGCGCAGGCGTTCGATCTGCTCGTTGCGCAACTGGTGGTGCTGCCTGCCCGCGTCGGTGAGCTGGCGCTGCACGTCGCGCTGCTCTCGCGCGGCGTTGTCGCGGGCGTTGGATGTTTGCTGGCGCTTGTCGCGGATGGCCTCGTAGTGGGTCTCCGCGGCGGCGTGGCTGTCCGCCGTGCGTTGTACGTCTTCCTGCAGGCGCGGCTGCTGGGTGCGCGCGTCGGCAAACTCGTCGGCGCGGTCGGCCAGCTGGCTGCTGGCGCTGGCGCCGCGCAGGATCCCTTCGGCATCGGCGGCGCGCGCCATGGCGTCCTTGCGCTCGGCGGCGATGTCGCGCAGTCGCGTCTCGATCTCGCGCAGCGACGCTTCGCCATCGCGCAGCTGGCGCTCGCGCGCCCCGCTGCCGAAGTACATGTCGTCCACGCCCAGGTGGCGGCCGCCGCGACGCTCGCGGAAGTAACCCTGCGGCGTGATCCAGTCCTGGTCCTTGCCGCACGTCGCCCCTTCGGCGATGTCTTCCACCCGGCGGATACGGTCCAGGTTGCGCAGCAACCAGTCCGGTGCCGCCGCCGAGAAGTCCACCACCTCGAGCAGGGAGCGCGGGTGTGCCCGTTCGGCGGGTGCGCGATCGGCCACGACGAAATGCTTGTAGCGATGCTGCTCGCCCAGCTTCCACGCGGTTTCGCGATCGCGCGGATCGTCCAGCAGCACCACGTGGCGGTAGCCCGCCAGCACGGCTTCCACCGCCGGCTGCCAACGTGGCTCGCGTATCTCCACGATCTCGCTGAGCATGCTGTGCCGTATGCCGGCTTCGTCCAGCGCACGGCGGAACGAGGCTTCGAACTCGGGCGTGTAACGACGCCCGCTGCGCCACGCGGCCAGCTGGCCAGTCAGCGTTGTCAGCCGCTGGCGCAACACGCCTTCTTCCGCTTGCAGCGTATGGACGGTGCTGCGCGCGTCGCGTGCCACGTCGGCCAGGCGCTCGTGGTCGGCGCCGCCCTGGCTGGCGACCATCTCGCGCAGGCGCGCTTCCTGCTTGATGAGCAGGTCGTTCTGCGCCAGTTCGCCGCGGGCGGCATCCAGCAGCTTGCGCGTCTGCTGGCGTGCGGTGTCCGCCTCGTTCTGTTCCACGCGCAAGGCCTCGCCGGTGACATCGAAATCGCCGAGCTGGCGCGTCAGGTCCGCATCGCGGCGTTCCAGGTCGGTGACGCGACGTTTGCCGCCGATCAGCTGCGGACGCGCCCCCCGGATACCGCCGGCCAGTTCCGCCAGCTCCACCCGGGGCAGGACACTGGCGACCAGGTCGACACGCTCGTTCTTCAGAGCGGTCCATTCCTGGTAGGAGCGGGCACGCGCTTCCGTTTCCTGCAGGCTGGCACCGATGAGGGACAGCTGGTGCTCCAGCCCGTGCTGCTCGCGGTCGGCTTCCACCTGCTCGTTGCGTGCGCGCTGGTAGTCGTCGAGCACGGCCTTGTCGCCGAACACGTCGAACACCAGTTCGAGCAACGCCTTGGGCGGCAGCTGGCAGAGCTTGTCGGTGGCGCCTTGTTCGAGCGTGAGTACCCGGCGGATCGCCTGCGACAGGCCCGCGCCCTCCAGGCGGACGCGGTATTCGCGCAGCCCGAGGAAATCGTTTCGCGCGTCGATCTCTTCGATGCCGACATCGCCACCCAGTACGGCGTACTGCCGGGTCCACTCGCCGCCTTTCTTCTGGATGCGGCAGGCGAGGGTCACCTCGCGGTCCATCAGCGGAAAGAACGGGCGCTCGCCGCTCGGTCCCGGGATATTGCCAACGCGGGCACGCAGCCAGGCGTACGGCATGCCGTTGTGGCGCAGGTAGCTCTTGTAGTCGCGGTTGCCGGCGCAGTCGATGGTCAGCAGCGTGCGCAACGCGTCCAGCAGCGTGGTCTTGCCCGAGCCGTTCGGCCCCACCACCGTGACGATGTTGGTATCCAGCGGCAGGCTGAAACGCTGCCAGTAATCCCAGTGGACGACCTCGAGGCTGCGGAAATCAAACATCGGACGGCTCCTCCGGGTGGATCGTCGCTGTGCCGGCTTCGTCATCGTCCCCGTGGTCGTCCGGCACGGGCGCACGGTTCGCGGCATCGGTGAGCAGGTCGCCCAGCGCGCCGTCGAGGATGCGCCGCGCGGTGCGTTCGTAGTCGAAGGCCAGGTCAAGCAGCGGACCTTCCGCCACATCGCCCTTGCGACGGATGATGAAGCCCAGCCGGTTCAGCGTGCCGAGGTTGAAGCCGACGCGTGTCTTGCCGCCCAGCTTCTCGCCGAAGTCCGCCAATAGCGTGCGTTCGGCGATTACGGGCGAGACGGCCGGATCGCGCGGTATCGGTTTGCCTTCGGCGAACATCTGGCCTTGCGACGCCGCAGCATCGATCGCCTGGCGTTCGATCTGACGCTGCCGCTTGGGCAGCACGATCAGTGCCCAGAGGACGACCAGCAGGGCCACGCCGTCGCGGTCCAGTTGCAGGGTGTTGGATATCCAGCTGTCGCTGCCACCGAACACGGCACGCTCGCTCTTGCGGGCCACGGCCAGCCCGATGTAGGCGGCGTAGGGGTGTTCGCGAAGTTCCAGGCCGACGGCCTCCAGGCGACGGTCGAGTTCCTCGCGGAAGCCGTCGTCCAGCAGCGCCTTGCGCGCCTGTACGTCGTCGCGCGGCAGCCAGCGCTGGGAGAGCAGCCGGGTCACGAGGGTGGCGGTATCGTCATGCATCGGGTGTGTCCTTCGCGGTGTCGCGCGGACGCAGGCGTCCGGCGCTGACCCGCGCGATCTGGGGCAGGTCGGTGTCGATCAGTCGCGGCTCGATCTCGAGCGCCAACGGCAGTCGGGCGAGGTCGGCGGTGCCGCCTTCCAGCGCGGCCGATTCGGGGTCGCCGAGCAGGCCGAGCAACGACAGGCGATAGGCGGAGAGGGCATAGTCGTCGCCGATCAGCGTGTCGGACAACTCGCGCGGTGTGACGATCGCGGCCAGTTCGGCGTGCCATTCGCCGAGGAAACGCAGGTCTTCTTCGTCCATCGCCAGATCGGCGGTGTCCGGCGTTTGTTCCGCACCGGGCAGGGCGGTGGTTTCGGCGGCCAGACGCTCGCGCTCGAGCAGCTCGAACTCGGCGACATCGAGCGCGATCTGGTCGTGGATGAAGGGCGCAGGCAACGGCAACAGCAGCTGGCCATCCTCGAATGACGCCAGCGCGTCGACGTCCTGTGCGCGCAGCCAGCCGACCAGGTCGGAGGAGGACAAGCCCGTGCGGCCCAGGTGCACCCGGTGCTGGTCGATCTTGTTGAGCTCGCGCTGGAACGTGCCGGCCTGGCTGAGCAGGGCGCTCTGGGCGCGGCCCACGGCCTGGGCCAACCGGTGCGCAGCCGGTTCCAGGTCTTCCTTGACGGTGATGCCCGCAACCACCTCGGTGCCTTTCTCCACCCACGTCCACACCGAATCCAGTCGCTCGGCGGCATGGCGGATGCGATGCTCGGAGCCGGACAACACGGCGCGGTCGAAGTCGTCCTTCAGCTCAGTCAGGCGCGAGAGCAGGTGCCCCAGTTCATCGACCGATACGCGGCCCACGGCCTGGCCGGCGGCCAGCTGCGCGGTGAGGTAGCCCAGCCCGTCGTCGTCGTCGTCTTCGAACTCGAGCATCACGGCCAGGGCGGCCAGCGCCTTGCGACCCGGCAGGCCCACGCGATAACGCTGGGTTTCGCCGTCGTAGACCAGCAGCTCGTGGTCCTTCAGGCGCTGCACCACCGTATCGAGCTTGACCGCGTCGACGAACGCCAGGTGATCGCGGATCTCCTGCGGTGTCCACTCGGTGGCATGTGTGCGTCCGCCCAGCGTGCGCAGGACCAGCAGGCGCAACAGCACTTGCGCCTCGCCGCCATGGAACAGCGCCGAAAACGCACGCAGCAGGCCCCGCCCGCGCAGCAGCGGAAACAGGGTGGGGAGGTCCTCGACGACTACGCCGTCGCGGAAAAGATCCTGCAGGCGCTCATCGTGGAGGGGTGTGTCGGCCGGCCCGCCCAAGGTCAGCGACGGGGAATGCCGACGAAGCTGAGGAACTCGCCGCGGGTGCGCGGGTCCTCGCGGAAGCTGCCGAGCATCTGGCTTGTGACCATGGACACGCCGCGCTTGTGGACGCCGCGCGTGGTCATGCACTCGTGGGCGGCATCGATCACCACGCCGACGCCGCGCGGACGCAGCGTGTCGTCGATGCAGTGCGCGATCTGCGCGGTGAGTTTTTCCTGCACCTGGAAACGGCGTGCAAAGCCTTCCACCACGCGGGCCAGCTTGCTGATGCCCACGACACGGTCGGTCGGCACGTAGCCGACATGGGCGCGGCCGATGATCGGAGCCATGTGGTGTTCGCAGTGGCTCTCGAACTCGATATCACGAAGGATGATCATCTCGTCGTAGCCGGCCACTTCCTCGAAGGTGCGGCGCAGGTATTCCGCCGGGTCTTCGTCGTAGCCCTTGAACCAGTCGCCATAGGCCTTGACCACGCGCTTTGGCGTATCGAGCAGGCCTTCGCGCTGCGGGTCTTCGCCCGCCCAAAGGAGCAGGGTGCGCACGGCCTCTTCGGCCTGATCACGGCTGACCGGGCGGGACTTGCTGTCGTCGCTCATCGTGGCGGTTCCTTGGCGGGGCAAACACATAGTGTAGCGATGTTCGGGGCGGCCGGGCTCAGTCGCCGGCCTCTTCCGTCGGCGACTCGGCCTCGTCGATGGCGCCCAGGTCCAGAAGTTTTTGCGATTCTTCCCCGCCCAGCGATTCCACCCCGCGCAGCTTGCGCTCGATGGCCCGCGTGCGGACCCCGGCGTTCTTGATGCTGTTGGTGGCCGAGTCCAGTTGCTTCTGGGTGCGTTCCAGCACGGTGGCGAACTTGCCGAACTCGTTCTTCACCGCTGCCAGCACCTGCCAGACCTCCGAGGAGCGCTTCTGGATGGCCAGGGTGCGGAAGCCCATCTGCAGGCTGTTGAGCAGGGCGGTCAGCGTGGTGGGGCCGGCAATGGTGACGCGATGGTCGCGCTGCAACTGGTCGGACAGGCCCGGCCGACGGATCACCTCGGCGTAGAGGCCCTCGGTCGGCAGGAAGAGGATGGCGAAGTCGGTGGTGTGCGGCGGCGACACGTACTTGGTGTGGATACGCCGGGCCTCTTCGCGCACCCGTACCTCCAGTGCCTTGCCGGCGACCAGGGCGCCTTCCAGGTCCGCGGCATCCTGGGCGTCGAGCAGCCGCTGGTAATCCTCGACGGGGTATTTCGCGTCGATGGGCAGCCAGACCGGGCCGCCGTCGTCGTCGCCGCCGGGCAGGCGGATGGCGTATTCCACGCGCTCGGCGGAGCCGGGCACGGTGGCGACGTTGGAGGCGTATTGCTCGGCCACGAGGATCTGCTCGAGCAGGGCGCCCAGCTGCACCTCGCCGAAGGTGCCGCGGGTCTTCACGTTGGTCAGGACACGCTTGAGGTCGCCCACGCCGGTGGCCAGCGCCTGCATCTCGCCCAGGCCGCGCTGCACGGCCTCCAGGCGTTCGGACACCAGCTGGAACGACTGGCCCAGGCGGGTCTCCAGCGTGGACTGCAGCTTTTCGTCCACGGTGGCGCGCATCTGTTCCAGCTTGGCCGCGTTGTCCTGCTGGATGGCGCCCAGCCGGGTTTCCAGCGTGGTGCGCACGTCGGTCAGGCGCTTCTCGTTGTCGGCGGTGAGCGTGCCGAAACGCTGGTCGAGCAGCTCGCCGAAATGCTTGAGCGTGACGGCGGATTCCTCGCGGGCCTTGCGGGCATCGTCGCCCAGGCCCTGGCGCAGCGATTGCAGGCCGAGATCCGTGCGCTCGGTCAGCTGGTCCAGCCGCTTGCCGAATGCCTCGATGCGCTCGTGCTGGCGCTCGGCGACATGCTGCAGTTGCTCCTGCACATGGCCTCGGAACTGGCCGAAGCTCTCGCCCAGCTCGCCGCGCCCCGCGCGTTGCTCGTCGCGCAGCACGGTTTCGAGTCGGCGCGTGTCGTCGCGCAGTCCGTCCAGGCGGGCGGCGCTGCCATCGTCCTGCCTGCCGCTGCGCGAGACGACGACGAAGAGCAAGGCAAGGCACGCCAGTACGGCGACCAGCAGTACGACAAGGAGAACGGTTTCGAGGGTCATGACGCGAGGTTACCTGTGTTGCGGACATCCCGCGCGCAGGCTAGGGCGGGGCTTTCTCAGATCTCGCGATTGCCGACGATCACCACGTCGGCCGGGCGCTTCGCGAACAGGCCGACGGCCACGACGCCGACGATCTGGTTGAGATCGGCTTCCAGCGCCACCGGATCGGTAATGCGCCAGTGGTGCACGTCGAGGATCCAGTTGCCGTTGTCGGTGACCACGCCATCGCGCCACACCGGCTGGCCGCCGCGGGCGACGATCTCGCGTGCCACATGGCTACGGGCCATGGGGATCACTTCGATGGGCAGCGGGAAGGTGCCCAGCACGTCCACCTGCTTGCTCGCGTCGATGATGCAGACGAACTTGTCGGAGGCGGCGGCGACGATCTTTTCGCGCGTGAGCGCGGCGCCACCGCCCTTGATGAGACGCTTGTGCGGATCGCATTCGTCGGCGCCATCGACATAGAGGTCCAGGCGCCCGGCGGCATTGAGGTCGAGCACGTCGATGCCGAGCTTGCGCAGGCGCGCGCTGGAGGCGTCCGAACTGGATACGGCCGCCTTGATGCGATCACGGTACTGGGCCAGTTCGTCGATGAAGAAGTTGACGGTGGAGCCCGTGCCGACGCCGATGATGCCGCCGCGGAAACCGCCCTCGCCCACGTAGCGGAAGGCGGCGGTTTCGGCGGCGAGACGCTTTTCGTTGTCCTGGCTCATGCGTTTTCCAGCGTGAGGATGAAATCCCAGTCGCCCTTGGCCACCGGCATCACCGAAAGGCGGTTGCCCTTGCGCACCAGCGGCATGTCCGCAAGATCGTCGATCTTCTTCAGTTCGTCCAGCGAGATGGTGCGGGCGAGTTTACGCTCGAACTTGACGTCGACCAGCATCCAGCGCGGTTCTTCCCGCGTGCTCTTCTCGTCGTAGTACTTGGATTTGGCGTTGAACTGGCTCTCGTCCGGGTATGCGGCCGATGCCACCGAAGCGATGCCGACGATGCCGGGAACCTCGGTGTTGGAATGGTAGAAGAAGATCTTGTCGCCGACCTTCATGCCGTCGCGCATGAAGTTGCGCGCCTGGTAGTTGCGTACGCCGTCCCAGGGTTCGACGCCCTTGCGCTTGAGATCGTCGATGGAGAACGTATCCGGCTCGGACTTCATGAGCCAGTACTTCATGCGGCGCCGCCCGTGCAGTCGATCAGGGCCTTGTCCGTCGCTATGTAATCGAGCGGGATATCCCACTCGGCGGTCTCGATGGTGTCCAGCTCCTGGAAATCGTAGGCCACGCCAACCAGCAACGGCTTGGCCGGGCGTGGCTGCCCGCGCAGGAACTCGAAGCTGCGGTCGTAATAGCCGCCACCGAAACCCAGGCGGTTGCCCTTGCGGTCGAAACCCAGCAGCGGCACCAGTACCAGGTCGAGCTTGTTCGCCTCGACGACGTTGCCGGACGCTTTCGGCTCGGGAATGCCCATTTCGTTGGATTCGACGTCTTCACCCGTGGCCCACGGGGCGAAGGTGAGCCGACGCTTGCCGCCCGATTTGGTCACGATGGGCAGGTAGAACGTCTGCCCCCGCTCGGCAAGCGGCGCGATGGCGAGGTTCAACGGAAGCTCGCCACCCGTGGCCCAGTAACCGGCGACGTGGGTGTCGGTGAGGAATTCTGGGAGTTGTTCCAGCGACTGGCGCAGGCCCTGCGCCGCGGCCACGCGCTCGGCCGGCTTCAGCTGGCGTCGGCGCTGGACGAGGTCGGCTCGAAGTTCGCGTCTCTCGGGGAGCTTTGACATGGACGTTCAGCCGGACGGCACGGTCGGAAGGTTGCCGTCGAGCCGCCCCGCCCGGTGCCGCGGGAAGGGCGCTGACCGGCCCTGCGGGCCGACCGGCGAGAATGGAGAGGCGTTCTCCGCGATGCCGCTGCGCACCAAACGACCTTGATCCAAAGGATCAGGTGGGAGAGCTAGGCGGCATCAAGGCTTTCCGCACGAAGGCGGACATGCACAACAGCCACCAAAAGCCGACCCGGGGTCGTATGTAGGAACAAGGCAAATGTAAAGTGCGCTGGCGAACACCGCAGGGAACGCCCGTCGCTATTTTACCGGCGCGTCGAGCAGACCATCAAGCTTTCTGCGCAGTGCGGCCAGGCCGTCGGTCAGCACCTGTTCCTGCGAGCCGTGCTCCTTTCTGAGCGAAAGCAGCTCGTGGGCGATGCTGACGGCCGCCAGTACGGCGATCCGGTCGAAGCCGGGCGCCTTGGCATGGGCCTTCAGCTCGCGCATCTTGCCGTCGAGGAATTGCGCGGCGGCGATCAGGCCGGGGCGTTCTTCCGGGGCGCACGCGATGTGAAACTCGCGATCGAGCAGGCGGAGGGAGACCGGTTCGCTGGCGGTGGCGTTCATAAAAGTGGCCTCAGCCAGTGTTTTCGAGCGCCTTGAGGCGCTGGATCATCGCTTCCACGCGGCTGCGCGCCTGTTCGTTGCGCGCCATCAGCCCCGCACGTTCGTTCGCCAGTTGCTCCTGGCTGTGCCGCAGGCTGCGGTTTTCCTCGGTGAGACGGCGAACGGTATCGACGAGCCGGTCGAGCGTGGCGCTCAGGGCTTCCAGTTCAGTCTTGAAGGCATCCGGGTTCGTCATGCGCGGACTATAACAGGACGTTTTCGCCGTGTCGGCAATCCGTGAAGGCCTTCCACGGAAGCAGGCCGAAGATGGCTGCATTAGACTGCCCGCTCTCGCCCCCAGGAGTAGCCGCCATGTCGGCCAACCAGACCGTCGATCCGGAAGAGATCGCCGAGCTCATCGTCCGCTGCAAGCTGATCCTGTCGGTCAGTGAATTCCATGGTTCCCTCGTGGGTTACATTTGCGCCGGCGGCCGCTTTCCCCACAACGACGTGCTGGCCGCGATCGAGCTCGAGCCCGATCCCGCCCCGTCTGCCGACGAGCAGGCCATGCTCTCCCGGCTGCGCCACCAGACCGAGGAGTGGCTGGCCGATCCGGACCTGACCTTCTCGCCCTGGTTGCCGGATGACGAGTCGCCTACCGCGGAGAGGGCGGATGGCCTGACCGACTGGGTGCAGGGTTTCCTGGGCGGGTTCGGCCTGGGCGGCTCGGTCGAGGCCAACAAAGGCATGAGCGAGGACGCGAAGGAGGTCCTGAAGGACATGGCCGGCATCGCCACGACGGACTTCGAGTTCGACGAAGACGAGGATGTGAACGACGAAAGCCTGACCGAACTGGAAGAGTTCGTCCGTGCCGGCGCCATGTTGCTGCACGCGGAACTCAGTCGCGCCCCCCGAACGGCGAACGACACCCTGCATTGATCGCCGCGGCCGAGTACGCCCGGCGGCGCCGGGAGCTGATGCGCATGACCGGCGAGGATGCCGTGCTGATCCTCGCCGCCGCGCCCGAGCGCATGCGTAATGCCGATGCGCCCTGGCCCTACCGGCAGGATTCCGACTTCCATTACCTGACCGGCTTCGACGAGCCGGATGCCGTGCTGGCCCTGTTGCCCGGCCGTGCGCACGGCGAAACCGTGCTGTTCTGCCGCGAGCGCGATGCCGAGCGCGAGCGCTGGGACGGCGAGCGCATGGGCACGGATCGCGCCGCACGCGAGTTGCGCCTGGACGATGCGTTCCCGATCGACGATATCGACGACATCCTGCCCGGCATGATCGAGGGCCGGGCACGCGTGTACTGCCACTTCGGTCAGGAGCCCGACTTCGACGCCCGCCTGCTGGCATGGATGCGTCGCCTGCGCACCGCACGGGGCGGCGGCGTGGTACCGAAGGACCTCGTGGCACTGAGTCACCTGCTGCACGACATGCGCCTGTTCAAGTCGCGCGACGAACTGGCGCTGATGCGCCGCTCCGCCGAGGTGGCCGGCGCGGCGCACGTCGCCGCCATGGCCATGGCCCGCCCCGGCGTGGCCGAGTACGAGATCGAGGGCGAGATCCTTCGCACCATTCGTGGACGGGGTGCGTTTCCCGCGTTCCCGCCGACCGTGGCCGGTGGCGCCAATGCCTGCGTGATGCACTACCACGCGAACCGGGCCACGTTGCGCGACGGCGACCTGCTATTGATCGACGCCGGCGCCGAGGTGGATTGCTACGCCTCCGACATCACCCGCACGTTCCCCGTCGGCGGGCGTTTCTCGCCGGCGCAGCGGGCGCTCTACGACATTGTGCACGACGCACAGCTGGCCGCCATCGACGCCGTGCGGCCCGGCCGCTCGTTCGCCGAATCGCATGACGCCGCGGTACGCGTGATCGCGCACGGCCTGTGCGCCCTCGATATCCTTCCCGGCGACCCGGCGCGTGCTATCGCCGAAGGCAGCTACAAGCCTTATTTCCCCAGCAAGACCGGTCACTGGCTCGGCCTCGACGTGCACGACGTCGGCGACTACCGCATCGACGGCGATCCGCGCATCCTCGAGGAAGGCATGGTCGTCACCGTCGAGCCCGGCATCTACATCCCGCCGGACGACAAACGGGTCGACGAACGCTGGCGCGGCATCGGCATCCGCATCGAGGACGATGTGGCGGTCACCCGGGGCGCGCCGGAAGTGATGACCGCGATGGTGCCGAAGTCACCGGCCGATCTGGAGCGCTGAGACCCGCGCACACGCGGATCAATGCCCCTCGTGCTTCGGCATCGGATCGCGCTTCCGGCTTGCATCGTCGTCCGAGTGCACCTCGTACCACATCGCATTGAGCACGGCGAAGCTGCAGGCCAGTCCCAGGCCGAGTATCCAGGCGAAATACCACATGGTGTCGTTGCTCCTTCAGTACAGGTTGTGCGACTTGCGCACGTGTTCGAGGGTGACGCGGCCGCGCATCACGCGATAGACCCAGCCGGTGTAAAGCAGGATCAGCGGGATGAACACCACCGTGACACCGAGCATCAGCCACAGCGTGCCGCGGCTGGACGAGGCGTCCCATACGGTGAGGCTGGACACGGGAAACGTGGCCGAGGGCATGAGGAACGGGAACAGCGCGAATCCTGCGGAGAGGATGGTGCCGGCGACCGCGAGCGAGCTGGAAAAGAACCCGGCGAAGCCGCGCCGGCCGACGAAGGCCTGTACGCCCAGCGCGCCGATGAAGGCCAGCACGGGCGCCGCCCAGAATGCCGGGTGCGTTGCGTACCCCGCGAACCAGGTGCCGCCGACGACGACGTGCTTGCCCAGCGGATTGGATACGCTGTTGGCGGGGATGGGTCCCGAAATCGCGAAGCCCGGAATGCCGTAGGCCAGCCATACGCCGGCAAGGATGAACAGCACCACGTAAGCCAGCGATGCGATACGGGCTACCCTGGCGGCGCGCTCGGCGATCACATGGTCGGCCTTCATCGCCGCCCAGCACGCGCCATGGGCCAGCAGCATGCTCAGGCTGACCAGGCCGGACAACAGGGCGAACGGGCGGAACAACTGGAAGAAGCTGCCGTCCCAGGTCATCCGCAGGTCGCCGTCGTAGTGGAAGGGCAGGCCGAGGAACAGGTTGCCGAAGGCGACGCCGCAGACCAGCATCACGATGACGCCGGAGGCGATCAGGCAGCTGTCCCAGACCAGCTGCCAGCGCGGGTCGTCCACCTTCTCGCGGAAGTTGAAGCCCACGGGCCGGATGATGAAGGCCACCAGCAGCACGAACATCGCGACATACATTCCGGAGAACGAGGCCGCGTACAGCAGCGGCCACGCGGCGAACACCGCGCCGCCGCCGAGGATGAACCACACCTGGTTGCCTTCCCACGTGGGTTCGATGGTCTCCAGCAGCACGCTGCGTTCGTGCGGGTCGCGGCCGAGTACGCGGAGCAGGGCGGCCACGCCGAAGTCGAAGCCGTCCATGATGGCGAAGCCGATCAGCAGCACGCCGATCAGGGCCCACCAGATGACGCGAAGGGTGTCGTAGTCGAACATGACGTTGTCCTCAGGCCGTTTGCGCGGTGACGGGGATGGCATCGGCGCGATGCGGCCACATGCCCAGGCCGTCCGGGCCCTTGCGTGCGAACTTCAGCATCAGGTAACCGTCGACGATGGCCAGTGCGGTGTAGAAAAGGGCGAAGCCGCCGATCGAGATCCACACCTGGCCGGCGGTGAGCGACGAGGCGCCCAGCGCGGTGGGCAGCACGCCCTCGATTGCCCAGGGCTGCCGGCCGTATTCCGCGACCACCCAGCCCAGCTCCGCGGCTACCCAGGGCAGCGGCAGACTCCATAGCGCGGCCGTGAGGAACCGGCGCCCGTCCAGGCGGCGCTTGCTGGCGCGCCAGAACGCATAGGCGAACAGCCCGATGAAGTACAGGCCGCAGGCCACCATGATGCGGAACGACCAGAACAGCACCGGCACGTTGGGAATGGTGCTGTCCGCGGCGCGCTGGATGTCGGCGGGGGTGGCCTTGCGCGGGTCGTCCATGAACCGTTTCAGCAGCAGGGCGTAACCCATGTCCTTGTCGTGCGCAGCGAGGATCGCCCGCGCCTGCGCGTCGTCCTTGTTCTCACGCAGTACCAGCATGGCGTCGTAGGCCTTGATGCCTTCGCCGATGCGGACCTTGGCATCTTCCACGAGGTTGCGGATGCCGGGGATGGGCTCGTCGATGGAGCGGGTGCCGATCAGGCCCATCACCCACGGCACCGTGATGGCGGCATGGGTGGTGTGGTTCTTCACGTCGGGCAGGCCGAACAGGGTGAACGACGCGGGCGCCGGTTCGGTTTCCCACATGGCCTCGATGGCGGCCATCTTCATCTTCTGGTTTTCGGAAATGGTGTAGCCGGATTCATCGCCCAGCACCACCACCGAAAGCGACGCGGCGAGGCCGAAGCTGGCCGCCACCGTGATCGAGCGTTTGGCGAACTCTATATTGCGTCCGCGCAGCAGGTACCACGCGCTGATCGACAGGACGAACATCGCGCCCATGGTGTAGCCCGCGCTTACCGTGTGCACGAACTTGGCCTGGGCCACCGGGTTGAAGATCACCTCGGAGAACGAGGTCACCTCCATGCGCATGGTCTGCGCGTTGAAGGCGGCGCCCACAGGGTTCTGCATCCAGGCGTTGGCGATCAGGATCCACAGCGCGGAGAGGCTGGTCGCCAGGGCCAGGAACCAGGTCACCAGCATGTGCTTGACCGGCGAGATGCGATCCCACCCGAAGAAGAACAGCCCGACCAGCGTGCCCTCCAGGAAGAACGCCATCATGCCTTCGATCGCCAGCGGCGCGCCGAAGATGTCGCCGACGTAATGCGAGTAGTAGGCCCAGTTGGTGCCGAACTGGAACTCCATGGTGACGCCGGTGGCCACGCCCATGGCGAAATTGATGCCGAACAGCACGCCCCAGAACTGGGTCATGCGTTTCCATACCTCGCGGCGCGTCATCACGTACACGCTCTCCATGATCGCGAGCATGAAGGCGAGCCCGAGCGTGAGGGGCACGAAGAGGAAGTGATACAGCGCTGTCAGCGCAAACTGGAAGCGCGACAGGCCGACGACATCGGGGTCGACGATCATGGGTGGGGTTCCTGGGTGGAGGCGGAGACGGGTGAGAAGGCACGGCCGACGCCGGCGGGCGACACGTCCGCGCGTGGCAGCGGCCGGATGGCCACGTACCAGATGAGCATCAGCAGGGCCAGCTTGGCGACGATGATGACCGCGAGCTCGAGCACGAGGCGCTTCAGCGGCCGGTCGCGCCAGCGACGACGGAGGGGTGGGCGGTCGACAACCACGGTTGCGACTCCTGGGTTCGTAGATAACTGGGGGCATCGTATGCCCGCGCCGCGTGCGGCGATGGATGGCCGATTGTCGCAACGGACTGATCGCGTATGCTTCCTTCACGCCCCGCGGGAAACCCGATCCGGTATGTCACAGACCCCCATGCGCTATGGCTCGGTGGACGTCGTCCGCGGGCTCACGGTCGCCGCCATGCTGCTGGTCAACGATCCCGGCGACTGGGGCCATGTCTGGTGGCCGCTGGAGCACGCCGCGTGGAACGGGTTCACGCCGACCGACCTCGTGTTTCCCCTATTCCTCTTCATCGTTGGCGTGTCGATCGCGCTGGCGATCGTGCCGCGGATCGAGGCTGGCGCGGCCAAGCCGCCGATCCGGCGTGCGGCGATACGCCGCGCGCTGCGCATCGTCGGTCTGGGCCTGTTGCTGAACGTTGTCGCCTGGTTCGCCATTCCCGAGGCACACCTGCGCCTGCCGGGCGTGCTGCAGCGTATCGGCCTGTGTTTCGCCATGGCCGCGCTGCTGGCCATACACGTGCGCGGTGCCGCGCGCGATCTTGTCGGCGTGGCGTTGCTGGTGCTCTACGGGGCCGTGCTGCTCGTCGGCGGCATGGCGCCGTGGACGAACGCGGCCAGCCGGCTCGACAGCGCCGTGTTCGGGTCGTTCGTCTACGTCGTGGATGCCGCCAGCGGCCGTGGACACGATCCGGAAGGTCTTCTGGCGACCCTGCCGGCGCTGGCTACTACGCTGATCGGCATGCGTGCCGGCACATGGCTGCGCCAGGGCGCGTGGCGTCACCTGCTCGGCGCGGCGGTGGCGTGCGCGCTGGCCGGCTGGGCCCTGCAGGGGGTGTGGCCGTGGAACAAGAACCTGTGGACGCCTAGCTACGTGCTCTGGGCCGCGGGCTGGTCGTTCGCGATCCTCGCGCTCATGCACGTCCTGGTGGACGTGCGCGGCTGGCGGGTGCCCGGCAGGGCCTTCGGAGTGAACGCCATCGCCGCCTATGCCGGGTCCGGTCTCATGGTGTACCTGCTGATCGCGCTGGGCATCACCGCACCGCTGTACCGCGTGGCCTTCGCGGAGTGGATGACGCCGCTGTTCGGCCCTTATGTGCCATCGGCGGCGTGGGGTGTGGTGTTCGTCGCGCTGTGGTGGCTGATCGTCCGCGGCATGGACCGCCGCGGGATCTACCTGAAGGTGTGACGCTCAGAGCAGGGCGAAGGCGTCCCGGGTCATGTTTTCCGGCTCGCCGTCGCGGCAGACCACGTCGTCTTCGATGCGGATGCCGCCGTACGGGCGGAACGCGTCCACCTTTGCCCAGTCGATGTCGCCGGCGAACGGCTTGTGCTTCAGTTCGGCCAGCAGCATGTCGATGAAGTAGATGCCCGGTTCGATGGTCACCACCATGCCCGCTTCCAGTTGGCGTGTCAGGCGCAGGTAGGGGTGGCCTTCCGGCTTGGCGATGGTGCCGCCGGTTTCCGCCGCCTGGAAGCCGCCCACGTCGTGCACCTGCATGCCGATGCCGTGGCCCAGTCCGTGCGGGAAAAACGCGGACGACACGCCGGACTCGACCGCGCTCTCGGGACTCATGCGGATGAAGCCATGATCGCGCAGCACGCCGGCCAGGGCATGGTGCGCGTGCACGTGCAACTCGGGGTAGCTCTGGCCCGGGCGCACGCGCGCGACGAACGACTGCTGGGCGGCGTCTACCGAGTCGATCAGTGCCTGGAACTGACCGGCGTCACGACTGGCATAGGTGCGCGTGATGTCGCTGGCGTAACCCGAGGCGCCGGCGCCGGCGTCGATCAGGAACGAGCGGCTCTCGGCCGGCGCGTGGCGATCGAAGTTCGTGTAGTGCAGCACCGCGCCGTGCTCGTTGAGGCCGACGATGCTGGCATAGGGCAGCTCGGCGTCGAGCTGGCCCACCGCCGCCAGGTAGGCCTGGTGGATGCCGAGCTCGCTGGTGCCCTCACGGAAGGCATGCTCCGCCGCACGGTGCCCGCGCGTGCCGCGACGGCTAGCCTCGCGCATCAGTTCCAGCTCGTAGGGTGTCTTGTACGCGCGGTGATAGTGCAGGTGGTCGATGACCGCCGACGGATTGTTGGCGCACACCTGGTCGAGCCCGCAGTCGCGGTCGCCGATGATGGCGCTGCGGGCCGGCGAGGGAAGTTCCGCGATCGCATCGGCGGGCTTGCGCACCACCACGATGTCGAAATGGTCCACCCAGTAGCCCTGCGGCGCCTCGGGCACCACATGCCAGTAGTCGCGCGGCTGCAGGAACACCAGCCTGGGCTTCTCGCCGGGGGTGTACACCAGCCAGCTGCCCGGCGCGTCCAGCAACGGCAACCAGTGCTTGAAGTGCGGATTGACCACGAACGGGTAGTCCAGGTCGTCGAGGAACTTCGTGATCGGCCGGCCTGCCGGCACCACCAGGTGCTCGAAGTCGCCGCGCGCCAGCGCGGTGTCGGTGCGCTCGCGCAAGGTGGCGAGGTGCTGGGGATACAGGGCGGCCAGCGCGTCGTTCATCGTGATCTCCGGGGAAGGGAAGGGGGGTGAATCGGTGCCGTCATGCGCGCGCGAAAACCACGGCGTAGTCGCTGGCCAGGTCACCCAGGCGGTGGCGAAGCAGCGTGGCGGCATGGTCGTTACCGCTGCCGGTCAGCGCGTGCAGGTGGGTACCGTAGAGCGTGATGGCGAAGTGCCCCACCGCGAAATCGTGGGTGGGGGACTGCCACTGGGTCAGCGGGGTCCAGTTCGCGCAGGCGGGACAGGCCACATAGGCCGAGTCGGGCGATTCGCACCAGATGGCCAGGGCTTCCTCGAGGGCTTCGCTGCCCTCGTCGCCAGGGGCCAGGGGCTGGCCGCATTCCGGACAGCGGATGCGGAAGCTGCCGTCGTACGGGCAGAAGATGCCGTTCTCGCGGCCGCCGTCCACCAGCATGGCGCCGCCGGTGTCGTCGTCGCACCAGCGGTGCGCGCTGGCATGCAGGCCGATGGCGCGTACCCCGCTGCCGGCGAGAAAACTGCCTTCGAGCGCGGGAAAAGAAGGATCGGTCCCTTGGGTGGGCAGCGCGCCGATGCTGCCGTCGCCGACCAGGCGGCGATACAGTGCCATGGCGGCCGCCGCGGCGTCGTCGCGTTCGAGTTCGGTATCGACCAGGATGGTGGTGGCATCGCTCATGAGCCGCGATGGTGACCCCCCACGCGGTGCGTCGTAAAGCATGGACAAAGGTTTCCGTTCAGTCCGCCGGGGGGCCGATCCATTCATCGATGGCACGCACGTCGTCGTCGCTGGCGGCCACGATGCGGTAACCGGACCAGAATTGGCCCGCCACCGCGGCCGGTTCGTGCCATTGCTCCTGGATGCCGATCTCCACGCGGTGTTCCGCCTGTCGGGTACCCGGCAGCATGAAGGTCACCTGGTGCACCGCACCGCTGCGGGGTGCGTGTGGCCCCAGCAGCATCAGCCCCGTGGCCGACAGGTTGCCCAGCTGGCCGAGCACGCGCTCGGTCATCACATCCACGATGGGCATGGGCGAGTTGGCATGCTTGCGCTGGGCGCGTCGCTGTTCGACGTCACGGTTCATGCGCTGCCCGCCATGCGTCGGGAGTCGCCGCTGTCACGGCGCAGGTTGCGGGCGATGGCGTGCCACGCGCGATCGATGAGGGACACGCGTTGCTCCTTCCACTCCCTCGCCTCGTGCGTGGCGATCAGGCGCGCGAGCCGGGTGAGGTCGATATCTTCGGTGCGGCCGCCGCGCGGCGTGACGAAAAGGCAGCGTCCGGTGGCCGGCGAGAACCAGGCGAGCTTGCGCCGCAACTCGGTGCCGTCGGGCTGGGTGAACGCGAACCAGGTGCCGAAGCGCAAGGTGGCGAAGCCGTCATGGATGTGTTGCGCGGCCTCGTCCAGTGCGGTCGGCTCCACCGGCGCGAGGACATCGCCGTGGGCGGTGCCTTCGCCCAGGCGTGGGCGACGCTCGAGGCGCAGGGCGACATCGGTGGGAGTGGGGTCCGCATCGGCCGTATCGTGCCCCGCGGGCTCGAACAAGCCGCCGGCCACCTGCGCGGCTTCCGCCGAATGCATGCCCAGGTGTTCCAGGCCGCGCTCCACCTCGGCGCGCAGCTTCTGCACGTCCGCGATGGGCCGGCGGCCCAGCAACTGGTCGGTGACGCCCAGGCAATGCAGGAACGCCTCGCCGTTTTCGCCGCCGCGCAGGATGTGCAGGGCGAGCACGTCGGCCCAGGTGCGCTCCAGCAGGATGCGCAGCACGCCGCGCGGCGTGGCGCCCTGCACCGTGCGCTCGTCCATGATCTGTGTGGCACGCCGCCGCGCCCGCTCCAGGCGGTCGCGCCCTTCCATCGCCTCGATCTGGCGGCGCTCGGCGACATGCGCCTTGCGCGCGAGATGGGCGATCTGCTGCTCGATATCGGCGCGCCACGCGGGATCGATCACCTGCGCGTGGCTGGCCTCGACCACCAGCCGTTCCAGCCGGTCGACCAGCGCGGCATCCGGCTCGCCTTCGGCGGGGTCCAGCCACTGGTGAGCCGCTTCGCTGACGGTGTCGAGCAGGCGACGGGCCGGATGCTCGGGCTGGTCGAAGAAGCCGCGATCGTTCACGGCTGCGCGCAGCATGGGCCACTGCAGTCCGCCCAGCACCGCACGGGCCGGGCTGGCCGCGGCCACCTGCTGGCCCAGGTTCTCGAACAGCAGGGCGGTCAGCTCCACGGTGTCGCCCTGCTCGGACGACAGCTCCGCCGGCGGCGAACCCGAGGGCCGGGTGCGGTCCATCTGGGCCAGCAGCTCGTCGCGCAGGGCCTGCGCGCTGCGAATCTCGCGCTGCGCGGCACCGGTGACGTCGCTGACATGGCCCTGCAGGGCCATCAGCGCCGTCTGCAATTCGTCGTCCGAGGCGATGCGGCCCGCGGCGAAGCCGGCCCCGTGGCCGGTCTGCAGACGGGTGGTCAGCAGGTTGCGCAGGCTTTCCAGTACGCCGATGTGACCATCGACGGACGTCAGGGGGATCGCCTCGCCACCGACGCCGGGTACCGGTACATCGCGCGGCCGCGATCGACGTTCCACGGCGGGCGGCGTGGCCACGCGCACGTGGGGATACACGCGAAACCCGGGCAGGATGCCGCGCGTGCGGTAATGCTCGTTGAGCGCGCCATAGAACGATTCGCTCTGCGCCAGCACGCGCGCATCCACCGACTGGAACAGGATCAGGCGATGCGCCGTGGTCAGCGGCAGGGGTCGGACCGCCGCGTTCAGTGCAGCCGCCAGCGCCCGCGGGCTGGCGGGCAGGGCCTCGCCTTCCAGCGGCGGCGTGCCGGCCAGGACGGCCAGCCGGTAGCCCAGTTCGAACAGGCTGCTGGCGCTGCGCGCCTCACCGCGCGAGGCCATGCTGGCCAGTGCGCCGTCGATTTCCTGGTCGTCGGGGTCGACCAGGCTGAGCGTCGCGGTCAAGGAGTCGGCACGCGTCGGCGCGGTGGCGGTCACCTCGCCCAGGCGGCGGAACCCGTCGGCCAGGTGCGCGGCGAACCGGTTGCGAAAGGCGGCACCCTCGCGTTCGAGAATGCTGCGGCTTTCGAAACACGCCTGCTGCTCGAGATGGTTGCGGCTGCTTTCGGCCACGGCGAACAGGCGCCGGTCGAAATCGCGCAGCGATTCCCTCAGCGGCGCGTCCAGCCACGTCAGGCACAGCGAAAGCCCCTGCTGCGCCTCGCATTCGGCGCGTGGCGAAAGGGCGACGGGATACGGTCCCGTCCTGCCGTGTGGCGGGGGAGTGCCTGCGTTCATGGATAAGGTCCTCCTCGACCTTCAGCGCAAGTTTAGGTTGGTGAAGGAGGAGGCGCCAGCGGAACCGTTGCGTGCTTTCGGCGTAGGGCGGAAGAACTAGGCAGATTTGGCGCCGTCGGGCACGCGGGCACTTCAGCCCATGAAGGCTTCGATCACGTCGTTGAGGAAACGCTGGCCGAGTGCGGTGGTTCGAAGGGCCGCCGGATCGTCCACCAGCCAGCCGCGCGCGCGGGCATGCGCCAGTCCGGCGGCGATGCGGGCGTCGTCCAGCCCCGTGCGCTCGGCGAAGTCCGTCATCGGTACGCCATCGATCAGGCGCAGGGCGTTGAGCATGTACTCGAAGGGCAGGTCGTCCGCGGTGACGTAGCTGTTGCCACCGATGCGTGCCGGCTGGCCAGCGGCAGCGAGGTACGCTGCGGGCAGGCGGGTCTTCCAGCGCCGACGCACGCCACCGGCGTCGCTGATCTTGCCGTGCGCACCGGCACCGATGCCCAGGTAGTCGCCGAACCGCCAGTAGTTGAGGTTGTGCGCGCAGCGACGTCCCGGCCGGGCATACGCTGACACCTCGTATTGCCCGAACCCCGCGTCGGCCAGGCGCACCTCGCAGGCTTCCTGGATCGTCCACGCCGCGTCGTCGTCGGGCAGCGGGGGCGGGTTGGCGGCAAAGGCCGTGTTCGGTTCGAGGGTGAGCTGGTAATGCGAGATATGCGTCGGCGCCAGCGCCACGGCCTGGTCGACATCGGCCAGCGCGCCGGCCAGGTCCTGCTCCGGCAGCGCGTACATCAGGTCGATATTGATGTTGTCCAGCCCGGCATCCTGGGCACTGCGCACGGCCTTCACCGCCTCGCCCGCGGAATGGATGCGGCCCAGCCGGTGCAACTTGGCGTTGTCGAAGCTCTGTACGCCAAAGGAGATGCGGTTGATGCCAGCGGCGAGGTAACCGTCGAAGCGGCCGTGTTCCACCGTGCCGGGGTTGGTCTCCAGGGTGACCTCCGCGCCGGTGGCGAAGGGCAGGCGCGCCTTCGCCCCGTCGAGGAAGCGGCCGACCAGCTCGGGCGAGAACAGGCTAGGGGTGCCGCCGCCGAAGAACACCGTGCCGACGGTGCGCCCGTGCAGGGCCTCGCCCATGTCGCGCAGGTCGGCGTCGAGGTCGGCCAGCAGGGCGTCCACGTACTCCCCGTACGCCGGTGTCCCCCGCACGCCATGCGAGTTGAAATCGCAGTAAGGGCACTTGCGTACGCACCACGGCATATGGACGTACAACGACAGCGGCGGGGGGGTAAGGATCATGCCAGTTCGGCGAAACGCGCCTTGAGCACGTCCAGGGCCTGGCCACGGTGGCTGAGGCGGTTCTTCAGGGCGAAGTCCAGTTCCGCCGCGCTCACGTCGTGGCCGTCGGGGAGGAACAGCGGGTCGTAACCGAAGCCGCCGTCGCCGCGCGGCGCCTCGAGGATGCGTCCGTGCCAGCGGCCTTCCGCGATCAGCGGGGCCGGATCGTCCGCGTGGCGAAGCACCACCAGCACGGCGATGAAATACGCCGTGCGCCGTGCGGCTGGCACGCCGTCCAGTTCGCGCAGCAGCTTCGCGTTGTTGGCCGCGCTGTCGCCGTGGGTGCCCGCATAGCGCGCGGCATAGAGCCCGGGCGCGCCGTTCAGGGCGTCCACGCAGATGCCGGAGTCGTCGGCCAGCGCGGGCAGGCCGGTGTGGTGCGCGGCATGCCGTGCCTTGAGCAGGGCGTTCTCGACGAAGGTCAGGCCGGTTTCGTCGGCGTCGGTGACGCCCAGCCGGGTCTGCGGTACCAGCTCCACGCCGCTGCCGGCGAGCAGCTGTTCCAGTTCGACCAGCTTGCCGGCGTTACCGGAGGCGAGCACGAGGCGCATGGTTCAGAGCCCCCCTTCGGCGAATTCCGGCGCGTAGTCCACGCGTCCGCGATAGCCGGCCAGGCCGTCGACGGTCAGCGGCAGCACCTGGAAGGCGTTGCCGCTGTCGTAGGCGTCGTTGAGACCGTGGGCCGACGCCTTGGCGAAGCCGAAGGCCGTGTAGTACGCCGGCGATCCCAGCACGAACACGGCCCGGGCATCCTGCACGAAGCAGGCGCCGATGCCTTCCTCGACCAGGGCATGGCCGATGCCCTGGCGCTGGTGATCGGGATGCACGGCCACGGGCGACAGGGCCAGCGACTTGCCGTCGTCGCCTTCCTCGACGGTGACAGGGGAAAACAGCACGTGGCCGAGCACGGTGTCGTCCTCGTCGACGGCCACCAGCGACACCGTGGCACGACCCGCCTCGACGAGCCGGCGCACCCGGGTCGCCTCGGTGTCGCGCCCGAACGCCGCGGCGTGGATGCCCACGATGGCATCCAGGTCCGCGGCGGTGGCGGCGCGCACCTCGGTCATGGCGTGGACTCCAGCGCCGCGCGCTGCGCGGCCACCAGCTCCTGGATGCCCTTGGCGGCCAGATCGAGCATGAGGTTCATCTCGTCGCGGCGGAAGGCATGGCCCTCGGCCGTGCCCTGCACCTCGATAAAGCCACCGCCGTCGTTCATCACCACGTTCATGTCGGTGTCGCAGTTGGAGTCCTCGGCATAATCGAGGTCGAGCACGGGCACGCCGTTGTAGACGCCCACCGAGACCGCGGCGATGGCGCCGAGGATCGGGTTGCGCTTGATCGCGTTGCGCCGGGTAAGCGTGGACACGGCATCGACCAGGGCCACGTAGGCGCCGGTGATGGCCGCGGTGCGGGTGCCGCCGTCGGCCTGGATCACGTCGCAGTCCAGCGTGATGACCCGCTCGCCGAGGGCGGCGCGATCGACGCAGGCGCGCAGCGAGCGGCCGATCAGCCGCTGGATCTCCATGGTGCGGCCACCCTGGCCGCCGCGTGCGGCTTCGCGCTGGTTACGGTCGGTGGTGGCGCGGGGCAGCATGCCGTATTCGGCGGTGACCCAGCCCTCGCCCTTGCCGCGCAGCCACGGTGGTACGCGTTCCTCGACCGAGGCGGTGCAGAGCACCTTGGTGTCGCCGAAGGACACCAGAACGGAGCCCTCGGCGTGGCGGGTGTAGTGGCGCTCGATGGTGACGGCGCGCAGCTGGTCGGCGGCGCGGCCGCTGGGACGGGAAAGGGTCATGGAAAGCCTGATTTGGGCGCGGGCGGTGGGTCAGTTTACCATTGCGCCTTTCCTCCACGCGCAAGCGAGCCCCCCATGATCCGCAGCATGACCGCCTACGCCTCCGCCGAGCGCGCGGGCCCGTCCGGCACGCTCACCTGCGAGCTGCGTACCGTGAACCACCGCTACCTGGAGATCAGCCCGCGGCTGCCCGAGGACATGCGCGGCTTCGAAAGCGCCCTGCGCGAGCGGATCGGTGCCCGGCTGTCCCGCGGCAAGGTGGATATCACCGTGCGCCTGCGCGCCGAGCCCGGCGCCGCCGAAGGCCCCCGGGTCAACGGGGCCATGCTGGCGCGCCTGTCCGAGCTGGCCCTGGACTTCGAGCAGCGCTTCCCGCGCATGACCATCGAGTTCACGGAACTGCTTCGTTTCCCCGGCGTGCTGCAACAGCCCGAGGCTGATGCCGATGCGCTGCAGGTCGCCCTGTTGGATGTTCTGGAGCAGGCCCTGGTGGCGCTCAACGACACCCGGGCCCGCGAGGGGGAGAAGCTGGGCGAGATGCTGAAGGAGCGCCTGGACGGCATCGAGCGGATCGTGGCCGACGTGCGCGTGTGGCTGCCCGAGATCCAGGCCGCGCTGCGCGCCCGCCTGGAAGGACGCCTGGCCGATATCCGTCAGCCGGTAGAGCCGGGCCGCCTCGAGCAGGAGCTGGTGCTGCAGATCACCCGCGTGGACGTGGACGAGGAACTGGATCGCCTGACCACGCACATCGGCGAAGCGCGTCGCGTGCTGGCGCTGAAGGAACCGGTGGGGCGTCGCCTCGACTTCCTGATGCAGGAATTCAACCGCGAGGCGAACACGCTGGGCTCGAAGTCGGTGGATTCGCGTACGACCAATGCGGCGGTGGAGTTGAAGGTGCTGATCGAGCAGATGCGCGAGCAGGTGCAGAATATCGAGTGATGTCTCAGGCGATCTGTACCTGTTTTTTGGAAGTTACAAGCTACTTTCGGCTCATTCTCACGTCCACGGCTGTCTTTGGATGTCTCCCGAAAAGTCATGAATCTCGTGTGCCCTAGGGAAGCCCTGATTTAATCCCCCGCTTGCGTCAAAATAGTCGAAAGTCCCAGGAATCCCTCGCGATGAAGCAGCGATCCTTTGCCTCCATGAGTTTCGAATCGAAGAAGAAGCCGACGCGGCGGGAGAAATTTCTCGGCGAGATGGACAAGGTCGTGCCCTGGGACGCGCTGCTGGCGTTGATCCTCGTCAGTTATCCGACAGCGGGCCGGCGTGGCCGACCGCCGATGCCGGCGGCCACGATGCTGCGCATCCACTTCATGCAGCAGTGGTACGCGTTGAGCGATCCGGCCATGGAGGATGCGTTGTATGAGATCGAGTCGATGCGGCGCTTTGCCGGGCTGGAATTGAACGACGATGCGATTCCGGACGAGACGACGATTCTGAAGTTCCGTCGCTTTCTGGAGCAGCACGGTCTGGCGGCGAAGATACTCGACGCGGTCAACGCCCACCTGGGGCAGCAGGGCCTGCTGCTTCGCCAGGGCACGATCGTGGATGCCACGATCATCCATGCGCCTTCGTCGAGGAAGAACCGTGACAAGAAGCGCGATCAGGACATGCATCAGACAAAGAAAGGCAACGAGTGGTTCTTTGGTATGAAGGCGCATATCGGTGTGGATGTGGAATCGGGCCTGGTGCACACGGTTACCACCACGCCGGCGAACGTGAGTGACGTCACGGAAACGGACAAGTTGCTGCACGGCGAAGAACGAACCGTTTATGCCGATGCGGGCTACCGGGGAGCAGAAAAGCGTGTAGCGAAGCGGGGGCTTATGTGGCACATCGCAGCGCAGCGCGGGAGAGTCAAGGCGATGCCTGAAGGTGCATGGAAAGAAGCCACCAAGCATGTCGAATACCTCAAGGCCGCGATACGAGCCAAGGTCGAACACCCGTTCCGGGTGATCAAGCGACAGTTCGGCTATCAGAAGACACGGTTCAAGGGGCTGGCCAAAAACACGGCGCAGGTATTGACGTTGTTTGCGCTGTCAAATCTGTGGATGGTGCGACGAACCTTGCTCCTGTCCGCAGGGGAGGTGCGTCTGTGACGCCGAACACAGGCGTTGATCAGGGCTCAGGCTGAACCAGCGACAGGGAAAACAGTACTTCCGCTCCTTCTTTGCCCGGCATCAACTGATGTGCATGCCGTTGCGTATAGACGTCCGTTTTATGCTTCATAGATCAGAGTATCCCTAGCGAATGCAGTCGGTGGAACTTCATGCGGCCCAGCGCTACGTCGCGTTGAAGGCGCTCCAAAAAAGTTCGCCATTCCTCATGGTTTGCGGGTTTCTCACCCTCATCGGGCGTCAGATAGAACTGCTTGCGATATCGCCGCATCCATCCCAAGTTTTTCGCGTCAAAGTTTTGAACCGGCTTGGCCATGATTCCCTTTTCGCCTGCGGGGCGTATAACTCTTCGAACGATGTGAAACTTGCTGCATGCTGTCAATGTAAATATTCGCGTAGCCCATCCATGGGCTCTGCTCGGTGCGGCCTCCATTCTGCGCATCGAATCGTATATGTGTCGCGGCGGCGATAGGTAGGGTCTAACAAATATCATAGCAAAATGCAATTATTAGAAATTGTAGGATATTTGATGATTGGCGAAATCAGACGGTATGCGCATTTGAGCAGCTTGGGATAGTCGCTGGACGCCCGGAGCGACAAGCTAAGTGCCTTTGTTTGTACCGAGACCCAGGCCGATCGTTGGCTCCAGCACCAAAGAAGGAACTCATGCAAGATCAAGCGGCTATGGATGTGGCGATAGCTATGAACGCGGAACTCGATTATTCACTGAGCGTAACCGGCGTGGTTGATCGCCAACTCTATTTTAGGCTCGTCGAGGCGTGCAGATACGATTCGGCCTCAACCGTCGGATGGGCTCAAGCGAGGCTAGGAACCCTTCTCGACCGAGTAGTTAGAGGCGAGTCATTGAGTCTGTTTGACCTAGCCACTGAAGGTCAGATCGATGTTGGTAGTGAAGGTCAGCTTAGAGCATGGCTTGCTTCAAATTCGCTTTGGCTAAGCCACTAAGTAGATATCAGCTTGGCCTTCTATGGACCGCCCGGTGCAGACCCATGCCAGCGACCAGCGCGACCACGAATGTTGCGGTAGGCCACGGCTGTATCGCGAGATCGGCCAACGCAGGCCCCGGACACAAACCGATCAGGCCCCAGCCCACGCCGAAAAGCGCCGCGCCGGCCAGCAGAGCGCGATCGACCTTGCGCGACACCGGCACATGAAATCGATCGGCCAGCCATGGGCGTTCACGTCGACGCCGAACCTGCCAGGCGAGCGCCGCGGGCAGCAGGGCGGATGCCATCACGATGGCGAGCGACGGGTCCCATGCACCGGCCACGTCGAGGAAGGCCAGCACGCGTTGCGGGTTGACCATGTCCGACAAGGTCAGGCCGACGCCGAACAGCAGGCCTGCGAGGATGCTGACGAGCCGGCTCATCGCAGTCGCTCCAGTCCGTGGCGCATCATGTAGACCGTGGCGGCCGCCGTTAGCATGAAAACGCATGTTGCCCAGAGCGAGCGAGGCGAAAGGCGAGACAGTCCACACACGCCATGCCCACTCGTGCAGCCGGCGCCGAGACGTGTGCCATACCCCACCAGAAGCCCGCCGACGATCAGCGTCGGCCATCCGCGTGCCAGATCCAGTGCGGGCCGGTGCAGGAGGGGATGCGTCAGGCCGGCGGCGATCACGCTGGCGGTAAGGAAGAGCGCAGCCGCCACCCGGTCGTTGCCTGGCGCCCAGCCCGGTATGGCGGCGAGCATGCCGGAGATACCCATGACCCGCCCTTGGGCGAGCAGCACGATGCCGGCGGCTATGCCGATGGCTGCGCCACCCAGCGCCGGCCAGTACCACGCCAGTGGCGCAAGCGAGGCGGCCGTCACAGCAGATCCAGCGGCGTGCGAAGGTAACGCACGCCGTTGGCATCCGGCTCGGGAAAATGGCCGGCCCGCATGTTGACCTGGATCGACGGCAGAAGGAGTCGCGGCATCGTCAGCGTGGCGTCCCTGGCCTCACGCATGCGCACGAAGGCGTCCTCGTCCACGCCCTCGTGGGCATGCACGTTGCCGGTGCGCTCGGCGCCGATGCTGCTTTCCCACGCGTAATGATCGCGGCCTGGTGCCTTGTAGTCGTGGCACATGAATACGCGCGTGGCATCGGGGAGCGACATCAGCCGCCGGATCGATCGGTAGAGCGTTCGGGCGTTTCCGCCCGGAAAATCGCAGCGTGCCGTGCCGTAGTCCGGCATGAACAACGTGTCGCCCGCGAAGACGGCGTCGCCGATGACGTATGCCATGCATGCCGGCGTATGTCCGGGCACATGCAGCGTCATGGCGTGCAGCGCGCCGATCGTGAAGGTTTCGCCGTCGTCGAAGAGGTGATCGAACTGGCGGCCGTCCCGCGCGAACCGCTCATCTTCATTGAACACCTCTCCGAAGGTGTGCTGGACGGCCGTGATCTGCGCACCGATCGCCAGGTGCCCACCGGTCTGTCGCTGGAGCCACGGCGCGGCAGTCAGGTGATCGGCGTGCGCGTGGGTTTCGAGAATCCACGCCACTTGCAGGTCATGCTCGACCACGTGTCGCACCAGGGCTTCGGCATGCGTCGTCGCCGTGCGGCCGCTCGGCGCATCGAAATCCAGCACGCTGTCGATGATGGCGCAGGCGCGACTCGTCGGGTCCTGGACGACATGGCTGACGGTGAACGTGGCCTCGTCGAAAAACGACGTGACCTGCGGGCGCTGCGCTGGATCGTCCGCTGCGGCGGTGGCTATCGCCGCAGCGCCCTGCAGGTTCGGATCGACGTACATCTCGGGGGTCATGAGGCAGTATCTCGCAGAATGCGGATAAAGAATTACATCAATACATAAAGTATGCAATTATAACTTCGCAATGGATCGCGCCGGCGGCTGCGAGCCGTTGCGCCACCTTCCACGGGAGACCTCGCTTGGATACCGCATCGCCGACCGCTCACCCTGTGCGCCTGCACACGCAAGCGCCCGATTTCCGTGCCCGCACCACCCATGGGGAGGTGACGCTGTCGGCCTATCGCGGGCGCTGGCTGGTCCTGTTTTCGCATCCGGCCGACTTCACGCCGGTTTGCACCAGCGAGTTCATGGCCTTCGCCGAAGCGGAGCCGGCTTTCGAGCGCCTCGACTGCGCGCTGCTGGCGTTGTCGATCGATGGCCTTTACTCCCACCTGGCCTGGATTCGCGACATCAGGGAACGCTGGGGCGTGACCATCAACTTCCCGATCATCGAAGATCCCTCGATGGCGATCGCCCTGGGTTACGGCATGTTGTCCCAGGACGCCACCGACAGCGCGACGGCGCGCATGACCTATGTGATCGATCCCGACGGAATCGTCCGGGCCATGAGCTGGTATCCCGTGGAGGTGGGGCGGTCCGTGGCCGAACTGCTTCGCCTGGTCGAGTCGCTGCAAATGGCCCGCCGCCATGAGGTCGCCACGCCCGAGGGGTGGCAGCCCGGGGCGCCGGTGCTCCAGCGCGTCCCCACCGATGCGGTGAGCGCCGCGGCCATTGCGCCGGGCGAGGGCGAGGCGTGGTACTTCCGTTTCAGGCCCTGCCCGTGATGCCCGAGGCAAATCTGGAGGCCATGAAGGCCGCCGTGCCCGAGGTGGCGGACCTGCTGCGATTGCTCGGTACGCCCACGCGCTTGCTTCTGCTGTGTCACATCGCCCAGGGCGAATGTGCGGTGGGCCAGATCGAACGCGACCTGGGCATTCGTCAGCCGGGGCTGTCGCAGCAGCTGGCCGAGCTACGCCAGAACCAGCTCGTCGTTACACGCAGGCAATCGCGCTCCATCTACTACTCGGTGGCCGACGAACGGGTGCGCGCCCTGTTGGAAGCGTTGCATGCCATTTTCTGCGGCGATGGGCTTCCCGCTGCCGCGGCGCCGTCCCGGCTAGCCGACGCGCCGGCTGCCGGCGACCGTGCTCGCTTCGCCCGCATGCTGTGCCGATAGCGGAACCGCCTTGACGAGGCCGCGAAGCGAATTGCCCAGGTAGATCGAGCCGGCGCTTGCCAGGTCGTCGATAGTGAGAACGGCCTCCCGGCATTGCCCGGCCGCGATCAGCGCCGCACGCAGCCGGCCGGGCAGGGCGCCGGTGTGCAGCGCCGGCGTCAGCAGTCCCTGCCCATCGTCGATGAAGAAGTTGGTGTACGAGCCCTCGCACACCTCGCCGCGTTCGTTGAGCAGGATGGCCTCGTCAGCGCCATGGGCTTTCGCCTCGGCAAGCGCGTCGTCGTAGGTTTCGCGCCAACCCGTTTTGTAATCACGCAGAGGGTCGTCGCTGCGCAGGCGCCGGGTGGCGATGACGAAGCGCATGACCTCGGGCGTCGGTGGCATGGCGGTGCTTTCGGCGATGGCGCTGCCATCATCGTGCAGGACCAGCCGTACCTTGCGGGTCGTCACCCCGGCGTCGGCGGTCGCCTTGCGCAGTGCGGCCGTCACGGCGGACAGGTCGAAGGTGAGCCCCAGTGCCCGCGCCCCGTCGCGCATCCGTCGCAGGTGCCCGTGCAGCCGTGGCCATGTCCCGGCCTGGTAGGGCAGCGTTTCCAGCAGTGTGATCGGGCGTCGCCCGGTCTCGTAGAGACGTGCCTTCAACAGGCACTCGTCGTATTCCTGGTCGGCGTCTGAATCGCTGACCACCGCCCCGCCCACGCCCAGTTCGCCCACGCCGTCGGTCACGGTCAAGGTGCGGATCGCCACGCTGAAGCGGGCCGCGCCGTCGGGCGCGAAATGGCCGATGGCGCCGCAATACACGCCGCGCGCCGACGCTTCCAGGTCGCGGATGATCTGCATCGCGCGGATCTTCGGTGCACCGGTGATCGAGCCGCACGGAAACAGCGCGGCCAGCGTGCTCGCGATAGGGCTGCCGGACGGCAGTGTCGCCTGCACTGTGGAGGTCATCTGGTGGACGGTTGGGTAGGTTTCCACCGTGAAAAGCTCGGGCACCGTCACCGTGCCGGGCACGGCCAGTCGCCCCAGGTCGTTGCGGATCAGGTCCACGATCATGAGGTTTTCGGTGCGGTTCTTCAGGCTGTTTCGCAATGCCTCGCGCTGGGCACGATCGGTGACGTCGTCCGCACCACGCGGCACGGTGCCCTTCATGGGGCGTGTCGTCATGGTGCCTTCGGCGTCGAGGGCAAAGAACAGTTCCGGGGAAAAACTCAGCAGATGCCGCTCGCCGTCGTCGACGAACGCGCCGTGCGCGCCCCCGGACGCATGGCGAAGCTGTCCGTAGAGCGCGCGGGGATTGCCGGTCACGCGAAAATGCGCGCGCATGCTCAGGTTCACCTGATAGGCGTCGCCCCGGCGGATCGCCTTCATGACCGCATCGAAGCGGGTCCTGTAAGCGTCCCTGTGCCATTCGAACATCAACGGCGAGGCGTAGACGCGATGCCGCGGCCAGAGCGCTTCGATGGCATCGCCCTGGAGGATCGTCGGCGGCTCGTCGTATTGGCCGAACCAGATCAGCGGCACCTGCCGCTCGGCGGGCAGCCGGTCGCCGAGATGCGGTTCCAGGACATAGCCCAGTTCGTAGCTGAAATAACCGGCCAGGTGATGGCCCTCGGCCAGCGCGCGCTGCATGGCCGCGAGGGTGTCGGGCACGTCGGCCGGCTGTCGTGCCACGAACGTGCGCGACGGGCGTGAGAAGACTTCCGCCCATCCGTCGCGCGCGTTGTCGAGTATTACCTGGCCACGGCTATCGTTCACATCGGGCAGCATACTGTTTCCCGCTGCCCCATCACATGGAAGGACCAATCGATGCACGAGGTGGCCAGGTTGTCCCTGTCGCGACACCCCGGTGCGCTGCCGGATGCGTTCGTCGTGCCGTTCGATCCGTCCGAGTCCGATCTGGCGCTGTTCGCGGCCCACGGCATCGCCTGTCCGCCCGCCATCGAGCGCAGCGTGCCCAAGCGGCGCGCGGAGTACCTGGCCGGCAGGCGCGTCGCACTGGCCGCCCTGGCGGCGGCGGGTGTCCACGTCGGCGATCTGGGTACGTCCGCGTCGCGGGCGCCGTGCTGGCCGGAGGGCTTCATCGGCAGCATCACGCATGCGTCCCGCACGGCGGCCGCGGTGGCCTTGCCGGTGGGGCCGCTTCGCGGCGTGGGGCTCGATCTGGAAGACGTGGTATCCGACAGCGCCATCGAGGCGATCCTCGTCTCGGTGGTCACCGCGGCGGAGGTGGCCGCCCTGGTCGATCTGGTCGTGCATACCGATCGGGCCACGGCACTGACGGCCGCCTTTTCGGCCAAGGAGAGCTTCTTCAAGGCCACGGCGGCGACAGTAGGGCGGATCTTCGACTTCTCCGCACTGACGCTGCGACGTGCCTCGCACGACGAGGGCATCATCGAGGCGGACGTGGCCGAAGACCTGGCGCCGTCGCTGCCGCGCGGCACGTCGGTGCGGCTCGGCTTCAGTGTGCTCGAGCATCGTTCGGTCGTGACCACCTGCGCGTGGCGGCCATAGCGCCTCCTTCACTGACGGCGGGCGGGCAGGGCTTGAGCTGCCGGCCGGGGACAGGGACACTCGGCGGCTACCCGAAGCCGCAAGGTCGTGCACGATGAGCGATACCTCCTTCTACCCCGTCGGCACGCCCGGCCAGCCCTGGACCGCGGCGGACGTCGCCACCTGGCGTGCCCGCCAGGTCAGCCGGCGCAGCTACGCCGACGATGTCCTGCAGGCGATCGAACCGCTGCGCCAGCGCTTCGAGGTCAGCGAGTACGGTGCGCTCGACTATGCGGAAGGCCATTATCCGCTGCTGGCGATCCGCAGCCGCGACTGGAACGACGCCTTGCCCGTGCTGTTGGTGACCGGCGGCGTGCACGGCTACGAAACCAGCGGTGTCGAAGGCGCCCTGCAATTCGTCCGCGAACACGGCGCCGACTACGCCGGCCGGGCCAACCTGCTGGTCGTGCCCTGCGTCAGCCCCTGGGCCTACGAGCGCATCCTGCGCTGGAATCCCGACGCGATCGACCCCAACCGCAACTTCCGCCGGGACAGCCCGGCGGCGGAGTCGGCAGCGCTGGTCCGGTTGCTGGCACCGCTGGCAGACAAGGTACTGGTCCATATCGACCTGCATGAGACCACCGATTCGGACGAATCGGAGTTTCGTCCCGCCCTGGCGGCGCGCGACGGCACCGCTTACGCGCCCGGCGAGATTCCCGATGGGTTCTACCTGGTCGACAGCGCGGCCAACCCGCAGCCGGCCTTCCAGAAGGCGATGATCGACGCGGTGGCGAAGGTCACCCATATCGCCCCGGCGGATGAGCGGGGCGAGATCATCGGCTCGCCCGTCGTCGCCCCTGGCGTCATCGAATACGATGTGAAGGCGCTCGGGCTGTGCGCCGGTATCACCCATGCCCGCTATGTCACCACCACGGAGGTCTACCCGGACAGCCCGCGCGCCACGCCCCAGCAGTGCAACGATGCGCAGGTGGCGGCGGTGCGGGCCGGTTTCGCTTACGCGCTGGCCCAGGGGTGACGGCGCTCCCGCTGGCCGGGTCCGCGAGCGGCCTGGCCGGCGGCTGTAGGAGAGTCCGGACCCGCGTCGGGCCCTCGGCCTGGTCCGGTCGAAGCCCTCGCGAAAGCCGGGACACGGCATAATTTCGCTACAATCGCGTTTTGCCCCACGGCACGCGCCCCGGTCCACGCCGGCCAGCGCCCGTTGCCGGCTCACGGAGAGGCCATGAACCCCCCACGAGACACCCGCGGATGATCGAAGGCACCCTGTTCGTGGTGGCCGCTCCCTCGGGCGCAGGCAAGTCGACACTGGTCAACGCCCTGCTGGAGCGCGAGCCGGACATCTCCCTGTCGATCTCGCACACCACGCGCCCCCCGCGCGTGGGCGAGCAATACGGCCGTCATTACTTCTTCGTCGAGCGCGCCGACTTCGAGCGCGAGATCGCCGACGGCATCTTCCTTGAGCATGCGGAGGTCCACGGCAACCTGTACGGCACCTCGCGCATCGTCGTGGAGGAAAAACTCGCCGATGGCGCCGATGTCCTGCTCGAGATCGACTGGCAGGGCGCGCGGCAGGTTCGCCAGGGCAAGCCCGATTGCGTCAGCGTGTTCATTCTGCCGCCCTCGCGGGTGGAGCTGGAACGCCGCCTGCGCGGCCGCGGTTCGGACGCGCCGGAAGTGATCGAGCGCCGCCTGTTCAACTCGCGCGAGGAAATCGCCCACGCGCACGAGTTCGACTACATCATCGTCAACGACCGTTTCGAGGACGCCCTGGCGGACCTCCAGTCGATCGTCCGCGCCGTACGCCAGCGCGCGCCCGTGGTGGCGCGCCGCCACGAAACGCTGATCCAGGAGTTGCTGGCCCCATGACCGACGACGCCATCGTCCGCATCCGCGGACTGACCACCGTGCTCAACGGCAAGACGATTTTCGACTCGCTCGACCTGGATATCCCGCGTGGCAAGGTCACCGCGATCATGGGCCCCAGCGGCACCGGCAAGACCACCCTGCTCAAGCACATCACCGGGCAGATGCGCGGCGACGCCGGCACGGTGGAGGTCGACGGCCAGAACGTCCCCGCGCTGTCGCGTGAGAAGCTGTTCGGCCTGCGCGAGCGGATCGGCTACCTCTTCCAGAATTCCGCCCTGCTGACCGATTACGACGTGTTCGAGAACGTCGCCTTCCCGCTGCGCCAGCACACCGACCTGCCGGAAGAACTCATCCGCAACATCGTGCTGAACAAGCTCGAGGCGGTCGGCCTGCGTGGCGCGGCGAAGCTGGAGCCCACGGAGCTGTCCGGCGGCATGGCCAGGCGCGTGGCGCTGGCCCGCGCCATCGTCTTCGACCCGGCCCTGATCCTGTACGACGAACCCTTCGTCGGACTGGATCCCATCGCACTCAACCAGGTGCTGCTGCTGATCCGCACGCTCAACGAAACCCTTGGCATCACCAGCGTGCTGGTGGCCCACGAACTGGCCGCGGTGCAGAAGGTGGCCGACCACGTCTATCTCATCGCCAACGGCAAGGTCGTGGCCCAGGGCGCCCCGGCCACCCTCGCCACCGACGGCTCGCCGTGGACGGCGCAGTTCTTCGGCGGGCGGATCGACGGCCCGGTTCCCTTCCAGTATCCCGCAGGCGATTACGCCACCGCGCTCGGTTTCCCCGGAGGCAAGGCATGACCACCCGGGACGACAACGTCGTCATCCGCAGCCTCGCCCAGATCGGCGCGAGTGGCCTGTTCCTGCTTACCGTGCTGGCGGCCATCCCGCGCAGCTTCCGCTACTTCCGCGAGACGCTCCGGCAGATATGGTTCGTCGGCGCCATGAGCCTCACCATCGTCATGACCTGCGGCCTGTTCGTGGGCATGGTGCTCGGCCTGCAGCTGTACGACGTACTGTCGATCTTCGGCGGCACGTCGGCTACGGGTACCGTGGTGGCCATCGCCATCTACCGCGAGCTCGGCCCGGTGGTCACCGCGCTGCTGTTCGCCGGTCGCGCGGGCACCTCGGTCACGGCGGAAATCGGCCTGATGCGCGCCACCGACCAGCTCGATGCCATGGAAATGATGGCGGTCGATCCCATCGCCTACGTGGTGGCGCCGCGCTTCCTCGCCGGGGTCATCGCGCTGCCGCTGCTCGGTGTCGTGTTCTGCGCCATGGGCGTGTTCGGCGGCCACCTGGTCGGCGTCACCTGGCTGGGCATCGACAACGGCACGTTCTGGTCGAACATGACCGCCTCCGTCGACGTCCACAAGGACATCATCAACGGCGTCCTGCTCAAGTCCTTCGCCTTCGGCATCGTGGTCTCCCTGATCGCGGTGTTCCAGGGCTACACCACGCCGCCCACCAGCGAGGGCGTCGCCTATGCGACGACCCGCACGGTGGTCGCTTCGTCCATCGCCATCCTGGCGCTGGACTTCGTCCTCACCTCGTTCCTGATCTGAGGCACCGGAGACCCGCCATGACTTTCCCTTCCCTTCTTTCCCCTTCGAGGATCGTGCCGTGACCCAGAGACGTTCCTATGCCGTCGGCACCGGTCTGTTCATCGTGCTCGGTTTTGCCGCGCTGGCCTACCTGGCCACGCAGACCACCTCGGTGGCCAACTCGCACCGCGGTTCCAGCTACGAGGTCTCCACCCGCTTCTCCAACATCGGCCAGCTGAAGGCGCGTGCGCCGGTCAAGGTCGCCGGTGTCCGGGTCGGCTCGGTCGAGTCGATCGACCTGGTTCCGGGCAAGGAAGAAGCCAAGGTCACCCTGGCCATCGACGACAACCGGAAGGACATCCCCGACGATTCCGTCGCGACGATCTACACCAGCGGCCTCCTGGGCGACCAGTACGTGGGCCTGCAGTACGGCCAGTCGAAGACCCCGCTGAAGGCCGGCGGCGAGCTCGCCTTCACCCGTCCGGCCCAGCAGCTGGAAGAAATGCTCGGCAAGTTCTTTGGTGGTGGCAGCGCCCCGGATCGCCTGGGCGGCACCTTCCACGTCACCGGCAACTTCACCAACATCGGCGGCCTGCAGCCGGGCGCGGCGGTCAAGCTGGCCGGCGTGCCGATCGGCAGCGTGTCGTCGGTGGTGGTCAAGCCGGGTGCCACGGAAGCCACCGTGACCCTTGCGATCGACAAGCGTTACTCCCAGATACCGGATGACTCGGCCGCGGCGGTGTTCACAAGCGGTTTGATCGGTAGCCAGTATGTTGCGATCCAGCCGGGCGGCTCGCCGGAATACCTCGCGGAGGGCGACGAGCTGGTGCTCACGCAATCCGCGCTGCAGCTGGAAGACCTGATCGGCAAGTTCCTCGTGAACGGCTCGCCGAGCGACAACAAGAACGGTGCCCCGCAGGGTGGCGCCAACCCCGATAACGCCGGCAAGAAGTAAGCCGGTCCAGGAGACATCGCATGCTGCGTCAGATTTCCCTCGCCATCGCCCTTGCCCTCGGCAGCGTCATGGCAGCACCCGTGCTCGCCCAGGACGCCGCGCCGGCCTCCGCCGGCCAGCAGCAGGGCCCGGAGCAGATCGTCCAGACCATCTCCGACGACCTGGGCAAGGCCATCGAAGGCCACCAGGCCGAGCTCAAGAACGATCACGAGAAACTGATCGCGGTGATCGACGATACGTTCCTGCCGCACTTCGATATCGACTACGCGTCGATCCTGGTGCTGGGCCAGAACGCCTCGAAGGCCACCCCCGAGCAGCGCGAGCGGTTCGCCAAGGCGTTCTACAACTCGATCACCCATCGTTACGCCGAGGGCCTGCTCAACTACACGCGCGGCAAGGTGAAGGTGCTGCCGTTCTCCGGCGACCTCAACAACAAGCGCACCGTGGTCCGCACCCAGGTCATGCTCGACGACGGCAAGTCGGTCTCGGTCGACTACGCGTTCCGCAAGTCGAAGTCGGGTGACTGGAAGGCTTACGACGTGATCATCGAGGGCATCTCGTACATCACCAACTACCGCAACCAGGTGGATGCCGAGATCAAGAAGGAAGGCCTCGACAAGCTGACCACCGACCTCGAGACCAAGGGTGCGGGCGCCATCGACGACATGAAGAAAGACACGGGCGGCGCCGGCAAGTGAGCCAGGCGTCGTTCTCGCTGGCGACGCCTTCGCCGGACACCCTCGCGGTGTCCGGCGATCTCACGTTCGCCACGGCGGCCGCGGCCCTCGACGGCGCTCGCGCCGAACTGGATCGCGGCAACCAGACCGTGCTGGACCTGGGCGGCGTTTCGCACGCCGACAGTGCCGGCCTCGCCACGGTGCTGGCCTTGCTGGCCCATGGCAGGACGAAGGGCAGGGCGATCTCGGTCGCCCGCGTTCCGGAAGGACTGCACGCGCTGGCGACGGTGTCGGGCGTGGACGCGTTGCTCTAGGTCTGTTCGTCGGTGATGGTTTGATCCAGGCCCTGCGGGGCCTTTTTCATGGGCGCGATTTGGCGGGCCGGTAACGCCTCCGAGCGCTGAGGTTCCCGATAGGTGCGTGTGTATGTAGGAGCGCACGCACGTGCGCGAACCCTCAATACCCCCAGGGCGAACGATGCCATGCCTGCCCTCGTGCCAGCGTTTCCGTGCGCCGAACGAAGATCGTGCACGCGCGTGCGCTCCTACCCCCGAGCCCCCGAGCCCGACGCCCGACGCCCGAGCCCGACGCCCGAAAACCGCCACCCCAAAACCAAAAAAGGGCCCCGAAGGGCCCTTTCGATCAATCGGGCTTCTGCCCGTTCGACCGTTCCCACTTGTGTTGTTCGTCCAGGAGCTGCTCCGGGTCGAAATCCTTGTTGCTGTCGCTCAGGCCCTGCATCTGCTCGATCGCTTCGGCCGGCGGGTTGCCGTCGTAGATCTGGTAGAGGCGCTGCTGGCGATAGGCGTCGCGCAGGAACACGTACGGATCGTAGGCCGAGGCGAGGAAGCTCTCGGCATCGATCGCGCGGGCGCGGACCGTGATGAGGTACAGGACCGACGGCGCGTAGTACTGGCCGCTGTGGAAGTCGTGGTTGCGGCTCAGGTAGCTCAGCGGGTCGAAGAAGTAGCTGTCTACCGGCAGGCGCCAGACGTCGCGCACCGTGGTCGGGCCGATCAGCGGCATGACCAGGTAGTCGCCCTCGGGCACACCCCAGCGGGCCAGGGTGACGCCGAAGTCGCTGTCGTACAGCGGCATGCCGAGCATGCTGGCCGGATCCTTGAAGCCGAGGACGCCGATGGTCAGGTTGACCACGAAACGGCCCGTGGTCACGGCCGCCTGGCCGGGACGGAACTGGAGCAGCTGGTTGCCGATGGTGATCGGCAGGCGGATATTGGTGTAGAAGTCACTGACCGCCGTACGGACGGGCGGGTTGGTGATCTTCCGGTAACCTACCGCCACAGGGCGGATGATCGCCTTGTCCAGCTTGTCGTTGAAGGCGTAGACCTTCCGGTTGAAGTTTTCGTTCGGGTCGTCGGTGCGGGGCGGTGCGATATGACACGCGGCAAGCAAAGCCAGCGACGCGAGGCCGACGGCACGACGGACGATCCGGAAAAAGGGCATGGGGCGCATCGGAGTGGCTTCGGGGGTGGGGCGATAGGATAGTGTACCGCCTGGTTTTATTATTTGCACTACACCCGCCCTTCCTGGTCAGAACCCCACATGATACCCGTCCCCTCATTGCCAGCCAATGGGCCGGACCGCTAAACTGCCCGGTCAGAAGTATCTTTATTGTCAAGGATTTGAAATGGCCCGAATTACCGTCGAAGACTGCCTTGAGGTAGTCGACAACCGCTTTGAGCTCGTGCTCATGGCGACCAAGCGCGCGCGCCAGCTGTCCAAGGGTGCCGAGCCCACCATCGATCCCGACAACGACAAGCCGACCGTGCTCGCCCTGCGCGAAATCGCCGACCGCCGCGTCAACGACGAGATGATCGACGAAATCGACCGCGCCGCTCGCGAGCGTGCCGAGCGCGAAGCCCTCGAGTGGGCCGCCACGGAAGTGGACGACGACCTCTCCAAGGGCGGGGATGACTGATGATGCCGGGTCGCTGTCGGCCCTGCATTTATCCGAACGTTGCGCGCCCTGACGCGCGGCCGCTGATGCCGCGCGCGGGAGGCTGTGCCGGCTGACGGCACAGGGGCCTCCCATGGAAGTCATTCCCGCCAAGAAACTGACCGACGTGCTGGACGACGGCCCCGTGCCGCCCTACGTCCAGGCCCTCGAAGAACGGGTAGGCACCTACCTGCCGCACGATCAGGTGCTGCGCATCCGGCGCGCCTTCCTCATCGGTGCCGCCGCGCACGAGGGGCAGACGCGTAAATCCGGCGAGCCCTACATCACGCACCCGGTGGCGGTGGCCCACGTGCTGGCCGAACTGGGCCTGGATGCCGAAACCATCATCGCGGCCATCCTGCACGACACCCTGGAAGACACCCGGCTGGCGCGGGACGAACTGGCGGGCGAGTTCGGCGAGACCGTGGCGGAGCTGGTCGACGGCGTCACCAAGCTCGACAAGATGCGTTTTTCCAGCCGCCAGGAAGCCGATGCGGAAAGCTTCCGCAAGATGCTCCTGGCCATGGCGCGCGACCTGCGCGTCATCCTGATCAAGCTCTCCGACCGCCTGCACAACATGCGTACGCTGGGGGCGAAAGACGGCCCCTCGCGTCGTCGCATCGCCCGCGAAACGCTGGAGATCTACGCGCCCATCGCGCAGCGCCTGGGCATGAACAAGTTCAAGGCCGAGCTGCAGGATCTCGGTTTCAAGGCGCTGTATCCGGACCGCCACCGCATCATCGGCGAGCGTATCCGCGCCGCCATCGGCAACCGCCGCGAGGCCATGGCCAAGATCGAGATGGCGCTCGAAGGGCGCCTGGCCGCCGAGAAGATTCCCGGCCGCGCCGTCAGCCGGATCAAGTCGGCGTGGAGCATCTATTCGAAGATGCGCGGCGACCATAAATCGTTCGCGCAGCTGATGGATGTCTACGGCTTCCGCGTGATCACCGACAACGCCATGCACTGCTACATGGCGCTCGGCGCCGTGCATGGCCTGTACAAACCGGTGGACGGCCGCTTCAAGGATTTCATCGCCATCCCCAAGGGCAACGGCTACCAGTCGCTGCACACCGTGCTGCTGGGTCCGTTCGGCGCCCCGATCGAGATCCAGATCCGCACCTCGGAGATGGAATCGGTGGCCGAGCGCGGCGTGGCCGCGCACTGGGCGTACAAGAGCGATTCCGGCCCGTCCAACAGCGCGCAGGCCCGCGCCCGGGAGTGGTTGTCCGCGCTCGCCGATAGCCAGGCCAATACACCGTCGGCCTCGGAATTCCTCGAAAACGTCAAGATCGACCTGTTCCCGGACGAGGTCTACCTGTTCACGCCGCGCGGCGAGATCTTCTCGCTGCCGCGCAACGCCACGGCGCTGGATTTCGCCTACGCCGTGCATACCGACGTGGGCGATCACGCCGTCGCGGCCCGCGTGGACAAGAAGCTGGTGCCGCTGCGCACGCGGCTGGTCTCGGGCCAGCAGGTGGAGATCATCACCGCCCCCTCCGCGGTGCCGAACCCCGCGTGGCTCGAGGCGGTGGTGACGGGCAAGGCGCGCACCGCCATCCGCCAGTACCTCAAGCACCTGCAGCACGAGGATGCCGTGGACTTCGGCCATCGCATGCTCGACCGTGCGCTCGACGCCCGTGGCATGAGCCTGGACGCCGTGCCGGCCGCCACGCTGGATCGCTTCCTCGAAGACGCGAAGCTGAAGCGCCTGGAAGAACTGCTTTCCGAGATCGCGCTGGGCAACCGTTTCGCCGACCAGGTCGCCGTGCAGCTGCTCGGCCTGCTGGGTCCGGGTGCCGGCGGTCCGCAGGCACCGTCCGAGCAGCAGCACAGCGCGGAAAAGATCCGCATCAGCGGCGCCGAGCGCGGCGTGCTCAGCTTCGGCAACTGTTGCCATCCGTTGCCGGGCGACGAGATCATCGGCTTCCTGTCCTCGGGCAAGGGCATCGTGGTGCACCGGGTGGAGTGCCCGAACGTGCCGGAGTTCCGCAAGACGCCCGAGCGCATCGTGGCCATCGAGTGGGATCGCGACGTAGCCGGCGACTACCGCGCCGAATTGCGCATCGAGGTGCTCAACCGGCCCGGCGTGCTCGCCACCGTGGCCGCCGCCATCGCCGACGCCGGCTCCAACATCGAGAACGTCGAATACATCGAGCGTGACAGCACCGCCGCCACGCTGCTGTTCGCCATCGAGGTCAACGGCCGCAAACACCTCGCCGATGTCATGCGCCGCGTCCGCCGCACCGGTGTCGTCAGCGGCGTCTACCGCCACCCCCTCTGACCCCGCCCGTGCCGCCCCCCATTGCCGTGGGTAGGAGCGCACGATGTGCGCGAAAAGCCAACAAAGCGATGACGAGGCAACCCCTCAGGGCAACGCGAGCGCCGTTCGCGCACATCGTGCGCTCCTACAGGGCGAGTGGTCGCTAGCGGCGCTTCCGCGGCATGGATAGACTGGCGGTCGATCCCCTACGGACCCTCCCCATGACCCGCAGCACCATCGCTACCGACAAGGCGCCGTCCGCCATCGGCCCGTATTCGCAGGCTGTTCGTGCCGGCAACACGGTGTATTTCTCGGGCCAGATCCCGCTCGATCCGGCCACTGGCAACCTTGTGGATGGCGACATCACCGCGCAGACGCGCCGCGTGTTCGACAACCTCGTCGCAGTGGCCGAGGCGGCGGGCGGCACGCTGGCGGACATCGTCCGTGTGGGCATCTACGTGACCGACCTGGGCAACTTCGCCGCCGTGAACGCGGTGATGGCCGAATACTTCCAGCAGCCGTACCCGGCGCGTTCCACCATCGAGGTCTCGGCACTGCCCAAGGCCGCGCAGGTCGAGGTCGACGCGATCCTCGTCCTGCCGTAAGGCCCGCGCCGTTCCCGTGGCCCGACGCGCGACACCCCCGTCCGCCGCCATTCCGGCAGCGGACCCCGGGCGTGCGCCGCTGACCTCGCTGGGTGGCGTGGGTCCGGCCCTGGCCGAGACCCTGCGCAAGCTGGGTCTTCGCGAGGTGCAGGACCTCTGGTTCCACCTGCCGTTGCGCTACGAGGATCGCACCACCGTCGTGCCCATCGGCGACCTGCGCCCGGGCGATCGTGCGCAGGTCGAGGGCGTGGTCGAACACGTCGAGCGCGGTTTTCGCTTCCGGCCACAGCTCAAGGTGATCATCGGCGACGAGTCCGGACGTCCTCTGCTGCTGCGCTTCTTCCACTTCCGCAAGTCGCAGGTAGACCAGTTGCCCAAGGGCGCGCGACTGCTGTGCTTCGGCGAAGTGCGACAGGGCCCGCAGGGCCTGGAAATCGTCCACCCGCAATACCAGCGCATCGAGGCGGATGAAGCCGTATTGATGGACGAACGGCTCACGCCGGTCTATCCCACCACGGAGGGCCTGGGTCCGCGACGCCTCGCCAGCGTCATCGGCCGCGCGTTGGCGCACCTGCCCACCGACGATCGCCTCGAACTCATCCCTGACGACATCGGTCGCCCGGCGGGGCTCACATCACTGCGCGATGCGCTGGCCTACGTGCACCGACCGCCGACGGACGTCGACCTCCGCCAGCTGGAGCAGGGCCAACACCCGGCGCAGCAGCGGCTGGCGTTCGAGGAACTGCTGACCCAGCACCTCACCCTGCGGCGCATGCGCGCGGCGGTGAAAGAGCGTAAGGCACCGGCGTTGAAAAGCGCCGGCACGTTGAAGGATCGCCTGCTGGCCGCGCTGCCGTTCGCGCTCACCGGCGCGCAGGCGCGCGTGTCGAAGGAAGTGGCACGCGACCTGTCGCGCGCGCATCCGATGCTGCGCCTGGTGCAGGGCGACGTGGGCAGCGGCAAGACCGTGGTGGCCGCGCTGGCCGCTGTCGCCGCGGTGGAAAGCGGCTATCAGGTCGCCCTGATGGCGCCGACCGAACTGCTGGCCGAGCAGCACCTGCGAAACTTCCGCGCCTGGCTCGAGCCGCTCGGCCTGGAGGTGGAATGGCTGGCCGGCAAGGTGCAGGGCAAGGCGCGCAAGAACGCCCTGGCCCGCGCGGCGGATGGCCAGGCGCATGTCGTCGTCGGCACGCACGCGCTGATGCAGGAAGGCGTGGCGTTCCACAAGCTGGGGCTGGTCATCGTCGACGAGCAGCACCGCTTCGGTGTGCACCAGCGCCTCGCCTTGCGCGACAAAGGCGCCGACGGCGCACTCATCCCACACCAGCTGGTTCTGACCGCCACGCCCATCCCGCGTACGCTGGCCATGAGCGCGTACGCCGATCTGGATGTGTCCTCGATCGACGAGCTGCCCCCCGGTCGTACGCCGGTGCAGACCGTGGCTATCTCCAACGAACGTCGTTACGAGGTCATGGAGCGCATCCACGCCGCGTGCATGCAGGGGCGGCAGGTGTACTGGGTGTGCACGCTGATCGAGGAATCCGAACAGCTCAACGCGCAGGCCGCCGAGGTCGCGCACGCGGAACTGACCACGGGCCTGCCGGACCTCGCCGTGGGACTGATCCACGGGCGCATGAAGCCGAAGGAAAAACAGGCGGTGATGGATGCGTTCAAGGCCGGCGAACTGGCCGTGCTGGTCGCCACCACCGTGATCGAGGTGGGCGTGGACGTGCCCAACGCCAGCCTCATGGTCATCGAAAACAGCGAACGCCTGGGCCTGGCGCAGCTGCACCAGTTGCGCGGGCGCGTCGGCCGCGGCGCGATCGCGTCCAACTGCGTGCTGCTGTACCAGACGCCCCTGTCGCGGCTGGCGCGCGAACGCCTGCAGGTGATGCGCGAGACCAACGACGGCTTCCGCATCGCCGAGAAAGACCTTGAACTGCGCGGTCCGGGTGAAGTGCTGGGCACTCGGCAGACCGGGCAGTTGCAGTTCCGCATCGCCGACCTGACGCGCGACGGCCATCTCATGCCCGAGGTGCAGCGCGTGGCCGAGGCGATGATGGCCCAGCATCCCGCACGCTGCGAGCGTCTCATCGCGCGCTGGGTGGGCGATGCCGCACGCTATGTGGACGCCTGAAACCGCATGCTAGAGTCGTAGCTTCCTTCGATGGGGGCATGCGAATGAATGTGATCCGGGCCGCCGTGGTGTCCACGGCCCTTCTCCTGCTCGCCACGCTGGCGCCCCATGCGCACGCTGCCCCGGTCGTCAGCGGCGAGGCCCGCTTCACCGTCCTTACCCCGCGTGTCATCCGCATGGAATACGCGCCGTCGAGGTCGTTCGAGGATCGTCCGTCGCTGGTGTTCGCCACGCGCGGCAACGGCGAAGACGTGCCCGCCACCGTATCCCACGACGACGGCTGGCTGGTCATCCGCACGGCCCTGCTCACGCTGCGCTACAAGGAAGGCTCGGGCCCCTTCACGGCCGACAACCTCAGCATCGCCTCGAAGCAGCTGAAGCCTGCCGTGGCATGGCATCCGGGGCTGAAGGAAACGCACAACCTCGGCGGCACGGCGCGCACGCTGGACCAGGTGGACGGCGATCGCCATGCGTCCGACAACACGCCGCTGGATCTTGGCGACGGCCTGCTGTCGCGCGATGGCTGGCACCTGGTCGACGACACCGGCAGCTTCGTCTTCGGCAACGAGGCGTTGCCCTGGGTGCATCGTCGCGAGTGCGCCACCTGCACCGACTGGACCTTCTTCGGTTACGGCCACGACTACGTGGCGGCGCTGGGCGACTTTACGCGGGTCGCCGGGCACGAGCCGCTGCCGCCGCGCTACGCCTTCGGCTACTGGTGGTCGCGCTACTGGAACTACAGCGACAGCGAGGTGCGCGAGGTTGCCGCCGACTTCGCGCGCTACGGCATCCCGCTGGACGTGCTGGTCATCGACATGGACTGGCACACCACGCCCGGCCTGTCGTCCAGCGGCACGCAACGCGACGTTGCCGGACAGACGCCGGGCTGGACGGGATTCTCGTGGAACCGCAGCCTGTTCCCCGACCCGCAGCGCCTGCTGCACTGGCTGGGCGAGCAGGGCCTGAGGGTCACCCTGAACCTGCATCCCGCCTCGGGTGTGTTGCCGCACGAGGACGCCTACGCCGCCTTCATGGCGCGGATGAAGGCCGACCCCGCTCATCCACTGCCGTTCGAGGCGGCCGATGCCGCCTACATGTCGGCCCTGTTCGACACCGTGCTCGACCCGCTGCACCGCATGGGCGTGAGCTTCTGGTGGCTGGACTGGCAGCAATGGCGCGAATCCAAGGCCATGCCGGGCCTGAGCAACACGTGGTGGCTCAACCATGTGTTCTTCACCCGCATGCAGCAGACCGACAGCAAGCGCGCCTTGATCTATCACCGCTGGGGCGGCCTCGGTAACCATCGTTACCAGGTGGGTTTCTCGGGCGACTCGATCATCTCGTGGGCATCGCTGGCGTTCCAGCCCCGGTTCACCGCGACGGCGTCGAACGTGCTGTACGGCTACTGGAGCCACGACCTCGGCGGTCACACCTTCCGCGACGAAAGCGATCCGGCCACGCGACGGATCGACCCGCAGCTCTACGTGCGCTGGATGCAGTTCGGTGCCTATAGCCCGATCATGCGCACGCACACCACCAAGAACCCGAACCTGCGCAAGGAGCCCTGGCGGTTCGCGCCGGCCGAGTTCGATGCCCTGCGCGAGTCGGTGCTGACGCGTTACCGCTTGCTGCCCTATACCTACACCATGGCCCGCAAGGCGTACGACACGGGTGTCTCGCTGGTGCGGCCGCTGTACTACGCGTGGCCCGACGACGACCGTGCCTACCGCAGCGACGGCGAATACCTGTTCGGCGACGACCTGCTGGTCGATCCGGTCACGGCGGCGGCCGGTGCGGACGGCTTCGCGGTCCGGGACACCTGGCTGCCGCGCGGCGCCTGGTTCGATACCGTGCAGGGCCGTTCGCTACAGGGCGAGCGCACCGTGCAGGGGCGCTACCGCCTGGACGAAACGCCCGTGTTCGCGCGCGCCGGCGCCATCGTGCCCACCAGCACCGATCCCACGGTGAGCGTGTCCCACGACACCGGCGGGCGCACGTTGCGCGTGTATCCGGGTGGCCAGGCCACGGCCGAGCTGTACGAAGACGCCGGCGAAGACGAGGCCTATCGCGGCAGCGCCTTCGCGCGCACGGCGCTGGCAACGGAGAAGCGGCCCCACGGCGTGCGCCTGCGTATCGCTGCGCGCGACGGCAGCTATCCGGGCATGCCCGCGTCGCGTCGCTGGTCGGTCGATTTCGTCGCGGTGGCCATGCCCTCGCGCGTCACCGTCGACGGCGTGACGCTCACCCGCGCCGACGATGGCGCGCCGGGCACGTGGCGGCTCCGTGGCCGCGACCTCACGTTGCACGTGGTGCTGCCCGAGCACGCGGCGGCACAGCCGCAGGTGGTCGAGGTGATCTGGCCCGCGGATGCGCCGGATGTGGACGGGCTGGTCGGCCAGATGCGCGACGTGCGCGAGGCCGTCGCCTGGCTGAAAGGCCACTGGGTCGACTTTGGCGGCCTCCCCGATGAGCTCTCCGCCGCGGCGCAGGCCGACCTGCTGATCGACTACCACCCCGACCGGTTCGCGGCGGAAGTGGCGGCCTTCCGCGGGCGGCTGGCGAACATGGACGCCACCCTGGAGGCCGCCCATGTAGCGGTCGACCTGCGCGCGGGTTTCCGCAGTCGGCTGGGTCGCTAGGCGGCCGCAAGAGGCGCGCCAAGGCGCCGGCGCACGTCGGCCGCGATCCGGGCGGTTTCCCGTAGCGGCGTCTGCCGGGCAGGTGTGTCGGCGTCCAGGTCGTGCAACAGGCCGGCCTGCCGCAGCTCTGCATGGAAGCGGGCCAGCTTCGCGTCCAGCGGCGCGGAAGTGAACGTGTGCACGGGGGCGCCCGTGGCGCAGGCTTCCGAGAGCATGTTCACCGAGTCCGGCGTGACCACCAGGCGATCCGCCCAGGCCAGGATGCCGGGGTAGGGGTTGGCGCCGTCGTGGTCGCCGGTCCAGACCAGCCCGGGCAGGTCGGCAAACGCCTCGCGGAGGGTCGGCAGCAGCGCGTCGGGGGTGCGCCGTGAGGCCGCCACCAGCACGCTGCCGCCATCCCGCGCGTGGCGTGCGCGCACGGCGGCCAGGAACGCGTCCACGGCGGTGCGTTCGAAGGGCGCGCCACGCCGGTGTCCGCCCAGCAGCACGCCCAGGCGCGGGCCCGGCAGATCGGCCAGCCAGGGAAAGGCATCACGCCCGTCGGCCAGCCAGGCATCGTCGATAGGATGCAGCGATCCCAGCGGCGTGAGCACGTTGTTCCCCGTCAGGCCATCGTGTGCGGGGGCGATCACCAGGTCCCAGTGGCGCGGGTCCAGGCGCGGGTCGAGCACCTGCACGGCGCGCGTGCCGCCCTGCGACCACTGGCGAACCTGCCGTGTCGCCCAGGCGGCGGCACGGCCGCAGCCGATGACCAGGGACGGCCAGGGCGGCCGCAGCTGGTGCTCGTGGCGACCGAGTGCCAACCGGCCGACCGGCAGCAGGCGTGGCGCGGCCCATGACCACGGTGCGCGCAGTTCGATGACGATCTCGCGGATGGAGGGAGTGAGTGCTTCGGCCAGCGCCAGGGCCTGTCGCCGGTTGCCCGCCGCCCCATCGGTGATCACCCAGCAGGGGCCGCGCTCGGCGATTGGTATCGTTTTTTGCACACTTCGTTCCTTGTCCGACCGGTCCACACGGGGCGCCGGGGCGCTTACACTGTCGGAATGCCAGAGTTTGGCGTCTCGTCACTGTACAAGGATATCCATGAGCGCTCCGCTGTCCGATGCATCGCTGGACCAGTTGTTCCTCACCGCCCGCACCTACAACGCGTGGCTGCCCAGGGAAGTGACCGACGAACAGATCCACCGGTTGTACGAACTGGCGAAGTTCGGCCCCACCGCGGCCAACTCCTCGCCCATGCGCGTCATGTTCATCAAGTCCGCCGACGCCAAGGCGCGCCTGAAGCCCTACCTGGCCGAGTCCAACGCCGAGAAATCGATGCAGGCCCCGGTCACCGCCATCGTCGCCACCGATTTCGCGTTCTACGACCATTTGCCCAAGCTGTTCCCGCATGCGGATGCCCGCAGCTGGTTCGTCGGCAAGGAAGACATGATCCAGTCCTCGGGCATGCGCAACGGCTCGCTGCAGGGGGCCTACCTCATCATGGCCGCCCGTGCCCTGGGCCTGGACTGCGGCCCCATGTCCGGGTTCGACCAGGCGGGCGTGGATGCCGAGTTCTTCGCGGGCACCACCGTCAAGTCCAATTTCCTGGTGAACATCGGCTACGGCGATGCCAGCCAGCACCTGTTCGACCGCCTGCCGCGGCTCAGCTTCGAGGAAGCCGCGCAGATCGCGTGACACCCCTTTTCCCGCGGTGACCTTTTGTTCCCGCCGTCCTAGTCGTACCCACACTGCTGGAGAACCACCCATGCGCATGCTCCGTTACGTCGCCCTCGCCGGCCTGCTCGCCACCGCCGGCACCGCCGTCGCCGCCCCGGTCACCTACAAGCTCGACCCGACCCACACCATGGTCCTGTTCAGCTGGAACCACTTCGGCTTCTCCAACCCGACCGCCAACCTCGGCCAGGTCGACGGCACGCTGGTGTACGACGAGGCCGCTCCCACCAAGTCCACCGTGGAAGTGACCCTGCCGCTCTCCGGCCTGGACACGTTCGTGCCCAAGCTCGACGAGCACCTGAAGTCGGCCGACTTCCTCGACGCCGCCAAGTACCCGAACATCACCTTCAAGAGCACCAAGGTGGTGTCCGCCGGCAAGGACAAGCTGAAGGTCACGGGCGACCTCACCGCGCACGGCGTGACCAAGCCGGTCACGCTCGACGTCACGCTGAACAAGGTCGGCCCGCACCCGATGATGAAGGTGCAGTCGGTCGGCTTCGACGCCACCGCCACCATCAAGCGCTCCGACTTCGGCGTCGGCGCCTATGTGCCCAACGTGTCGGACGAGATCAAGATCCGCATCACGACCGAAGGCCACGACGCCTCCGCCGAGAAGAAGTAAGCCCCGCGGGCCTTGCGGTCCGTGAAAGACCCGCGCCGGCGACGGCGCGGGTTTTCTTTTTTGTTACCATCGCAGACCCCGGTTCCACCGTTTCGCCCGGAGTTCCCCCATGCGACCCAATCCTGCGGCCGCGCCGCTCATCCCGGCGAATGCCGAAAACCGCTATGAAGTGACGCGCGCCGACCTGCCGCTGTCCTGTCCCATGCCGGGCATGTACCTGTGGAACTCGCATCCGCGCGTCTACCTGGCGATCGAGGACGAGGGTGGCACCTCGAAGTGCATGTATTGCGGCGCCAACTACGTCCTGAAGGATTGAACGCGCCCATGCGGGCACGTTTCGTGCTTCGCCTGCGTCACCACTCTCAACGGACCCACCCATGGCCACCGTCGCCCCGCTCCGGACGATGACCGTCGTGCAGCTGATCCCCTCGCTCCATTCGGGCGGGGCGGAGCGCTCGACGCTCGAAATCGCCCGTGCCCTGGTGGCGGCGGGACATCGCTCGGTGGTGGTGTCGGCCGGCGGCCGTCTGGTCGCCCAGCTGGAGGCCGAGGGCAGCGAGCACGTCACGCTCCCGATCGGACGCAAGTCCCTGGCCACCCTGTTCACCGTCGGCGCCCTGCGCCGCGTGCTGCGCCGGGTGCAGCCGGACATCGTCCATGCGCGGTCGCGACTGCCGGCCTGGATCGGCTGGTGGGCGATGCGCGGCGTGAAGCCCCGTCCGCACTTCGTCACCACGGTGCACGGGCTCAACAGCCCGAGCCGCTACAGCGCCGTGCTGCTGCGCGGCGAACGGGTCATCGTGGTCTCGCAGACCCTGCGCGACTACGTGCTGCGCCACTACCCGAACGATATCGACACCGCCCGCATCTCGGTCATCCCGCGCGGCATCGACACCGAGGCGTTTCCGTACGGCTACCGCCCCGACGACAGCTGGCAGCGCGCGTTCCATGACGAATACCCCCAGTTGGCCGGCGCGCCGCTGCTGACCCTGCCCGGTCGCGGCACGCGCCTGAAGGGACATGCGGATGCGATCGAACTGGTGGCCGACCTCCAGCAGCGCGCCATCGACGTGCGCCTGCTCCTGCTGGGCGCGGACGAGCCGGGGCGCGAGGCCTACGTGGCCGAACTGCGCCAGCTGATCCATGCGCGTGGGCTCGACGACCGTGTGGTCATTTCGCCCGCGCGTGCCGACGTGCGCGATGTCTACGCGCTGTCCGCCCTGGTGCTGCAACTGTCGGTGCGCCCCGAGTCGTTCGGCCGCACCGTGGTCGAGGCGCTGGCCCTGTGCCGCCCGGTCCTGGGTTATGCACACGGGGGCGTAGGCGAGTTGCTGGCCGAACTCTATCCGGCCGGTCGCGTGCCGCCCGGCGATCGCGAGCGCCTGGTCGAGCGCGCCGCGGAACTCCTGCGCTTCGCCCCGCCCATCCCGCCGCCGCGAAGCTATCGCCTGATCGACATGCAGTCGGCCACGCTGGCGCTGTACGCGGAAGTGGTCGAAGGCGCGCCGGTCGCGTGAGCGCGTCACGGCCCGGCGCCCTGCTGAAAGCGGGACTGGCGTCGCCGCTGTTGCCCGTGTGGCTGATTCCCGCGCTGCTGCCCTTCGGCCGCAGCGCGGAGCTGGGTGTGTTCCTCGCCCTGGTCGGCACGATCCTGCTGCTGGTGCGCGAACCGCAGGCCCTGCGGCACCACCCCGGCGCATGGCTTTTCCTCTGGCTGTTCGCGGCCTATGCGGGCGCGGCGCTGGTCTCGGCGATCGATGCCGTGGCGCCTGGCAAGACCTGGGGCACCGTGGCCGGCATCCTGCGCTTCGCGCCACTGGGCATCTACACCTGCTTCGCCATGCGTCGGCCGGGCAAGGTGCGCGCCCTGTGGTTCGCCACGGCCGTCGTCGTGGCGGTGTGGGTCGTCGATGCCTGGGTGCAGGCGATCACCGGTTATGGCCTGGCCGGGGCGTCGCATCCCGAGCGGCTGTCCGGCATCTTCGGCGCCTACAACCTCAAGCTCGGCCCCGCAGTGTCCGCCCTGGCGCCCTTCCTGTTGTGGGCCGCGCGCGAACGCTGGGGCCGTCGTGGCCTGCTGGCCGCTTTCCTGCTGGCGATGGGGCCGGTGCTGTTGTCCGGGTCGCGTGCTTCCTGGCTCTGCTACGCGCTGGTGGCGTTGGCCTTCCTCTGGCGCGAAGCCGGCAGCTTCCGTCGGTTCGCGGTGGCCTGCCTCGGCATGGGCGTGGTCGTCGCCCTGGTGGGTGCCCTGGCCTGGCAGGTATCGCCTCGCTTCCGTGACCGCATGGCGCACACGTTGCCGGCCCTGACAGGTACCGAGGCTGGGGTGGACACCGCGCTGACCGGTCGCCTGGATATCTGGACCACCTCGCTGCGTCTCTACGCAGCCCACCCGATCAACGGCGTCGGCGTGCGCGGCTTCCGCGTCGCCTATCCGTCCGTCGCCACGCCCGGCGATCATTTCCTGACCACCGAGAAATGCGGCGAAGGCGAGGGCGCCTGTCATCCGCACCAGGTGCTGCTGGAAGCCGCGACGGAAACCGGCACCCTCGGCCTGCTGGCCTGGCTGGCTGCCACCGTGCTGGCTGTATGCACCTGGTGGCGCGCCGGCCCGGTGGCGCGTGCGCGGGCCTTTCCGGCCACCGTCGCGCTGTTCGCGATCTTCTTCCCGCTCAACACGCACATGGCCTTCTATTCGGCGTGGTGGGGGCTGCTCACGGCCTGGCTGTTCGCGGTGTGGTGCGCGGCGCTGTTCGCCGACCTGCCCGATGCGACCGACGAGGTGCCTCGCCGTGGCGCGTGAGCCGCTGTCCGTGGTAGTCACTTCGTTCGACAACGCCGCGACCATCGGCGCCTGCCTGGCTTCCGTGCGTTTCGCCGACGACATCCTGCTGCTGGACTCCGGCTCCACCGACGCCACCGTCGACATCGCCCGCTCGCACGGGGCACGTGTGCACGTGCAGCCGTTCGCGGGCTACAGCGCGCAGAAGCAGGCGGCCATCGACCTGGCCGCGCATCGCTGGGTGCTCCTGCTCGACTCCGACGAAGCCCTGCCGGCGCTGGCCGCCGAGCGTATCCAGGCCGCCCTGGTCGCGCCGGACGTGGCCGGCTTCGAACTGCTTCGCCGCGAATGGGTGTTCTGGCGCTGGCAGCCCGACCGCGCGCGCCTGAATCACTATGTGCGCCTGTTCGATCGTACGCGCGCCGCGATGAGCGGCCACGAGGTGCACGAGAGCGTGCGTGTCGACGGGCCGGTGCGGCGCCTGGACGCCATCATCGACCACTACGGCGAGCGCGACATCGGCGGCCGCGTGGACAAGGCCAATCGGTATTCGTCGTTGCAGGTACGCGACCGGCTGACCCGCCAGCCACGGTTCCTGCGCCTGCGCATGGTGGTGTACCCGAGCATCGCGTTCGCGCGGTACTACGTCTGGCGGGGCCACTGGCGCGGCGGCTGGGCCGGCTTCGTCGCGGCCCGTGTGCACGCGTTCTACGCGTTCCTGAAGTACGCCAAGCTGTACGAACGACGCATGTCAGGCAGCCAGCGGCATGGCCACGGCGCGTTCGAAACCGAACGCCGCGACGATTAGCTCGCAGGCCTCGCGTCGCAGGGCCTCACGACGGCGGAACTCGCTGCGCCGCTTGCTCTCCACCTCGGTCTCGCAACGCACCGGCTCGTGTGGCGCCATGGCGTAGAAGCCGTCGGCGGTTTCCGTGCCGCCGGACTCGCGCCAGAAACCGTTGTAGTCGGCCTTGACCTTGTCGGCGATGCCGGCGAACACATGCGACTCGTTGGAGATGCCCAGCACGCGTTCCACCTCGAACGCCTCGGCCAGCGCGCGGATCAGCGAGAGCAGCAGGTTCTTCGGACGCAGGCCGTGGCATTGGCGGGTCAACTCGCGCACGGCTTCCAGCCCGGCGTGGTTGGGCGCACCCTGCAGGCAGCCGATCGCGATGGCCTTGCCGTCGTCCATGAACGAGAATGCGGCGTAGGACAGCTGCATGCCCTGATGGTCCACCAGCGACAGGGTCATCTCGCCTTCCCGCGCGCGGCGGTAGGGTGCCTTCAGTACCAGCGACAGCGGCTCGCCGTTGCGCAGGATGACCTTGCCCAGCAGCACCGTGCGCTCGCGGTAGAGCATATGGAAGAGCGGACGCGGGAAACGCGCCAGCGCGAACTCGTAGTGCCCGCGCAACACGTCCATGCGCTTCTGCCACGACCACGCCTTGTGGATGTAGCGGTGCTGGTATCGCTCGGTGAGGATGGTGTCGATCGACGACACGCCCGCCATCGGCGGTGTTTCCAGGAAAGCCAGCCATGCGTCGTGTCGGCGCCAGCGCGTGAGGCTGCGCCCCAGGTAGTTGATCACGGCATTCACGACGTGCGAGCGCTTGCGGTGCCAGGCACCGCGGCCACGTAAGGAACGCGCGAAGCGGAAGATCGACTGCATGGGGAAAAGGTCCGTCTCCGAAGGGTACGACGGACGTTTTACGCGCGTGTTTTTTCGCGAGGCTTTCGTTCTATATGACGAAAGCCGAGGACTGCGTAGGCGTTATCACTTACGAAAGCCCGGCGAAAGTCTCAGTAGATTTTTGCGGCGCCCGGCGGTCGCGTCTTGAATCGCTTGTGTACCCAGAGGTACTGCTCGGGTGCTTCGCGTGCCATCTGTTCGATCTGCGCGTTGACGCGCGCCGTGTCGCTCGCCGCGTCCTGGCTGGGGAAGTCGTCCAGCGGCGCGCCCAGGCGCATGACGTAACCGGCATCGTCCGGCAGGCGGCGGTGATAGAACGGAATGACCAGCGCGTTGGATAGCCGGGCCAGGTGATGCGTCGCGGTGATCGTGGCGGCGGGGACGCCGAAGAAGGGCACGAACACGTTGTCCTTGCTGCGCATGTCCTGGTCGGGGGCGTACCACAGGGTGCCGCCCGCCTTGAGATAGCGCACGCTGCCGCGGATGTCGTCCTTGTCGAACATGGCCTCCGCATAGCGCAGGCGCGCGCGCAGCACCGCGAACTCGAACACCTCCGAGTCCATCCGCCGGTACATGCCGGCGATGCGGATACGCGAGGAGACCAGGCGGGCGCTCAGCTCCAGGTGCGAGAAATGCCCGCCCACCAGCAGGACCCCGCGACCGGCGGCGCGGGCCGCCTCGAGGTGTTCCAGGCCCTCCACGGTCACCGGTACGCGGGCGATGGCGCGGTCCGAGCCCATCCAGCCCAGGGCGAACTCGGCCAGCATCATGCCCACGTCGCACAGGTTGGCGCGGACCAGGGCCTTCTGCGCGTCGGCGTCCAGTTCGGGGAAGCACAGCGCGATGTTGGTCGCGGCGATGCGCCGGCGTTCCGGGTTCAGGTGCAGGGCGAGCCGGCCGGCCATGCGCCCCAGCCGCATCAGCCAGCGGAAGGGCAGGTGGGCGATCAGCCAGATGACGCCCACCCCGGCCCACGCCGGCCATTGACGGGGCGAGAGCAGGTGACGCGTTAGGGTGGGGCGGGGCATACCAGGCATGTCCGCCCATTGTAACGAATGGGCGCGGCTATACTGACCGGCCACGTGCCAACCAGGGATTCGCGTGCTGCTGCGTGTGCTCTACAACTTCGCGATGTACCTGTTCACCCCGCTGGTGATGCTGCGCCTGATGGCGCGGGGCATGCGCTACGGCGACTACCACGTGCGCTGGCGCGAGCGCTTCGGTCGCTTCCCCGAGCCCAGGCTGGCAGGCTGCCTCTGGGTGCACGCCGTGTCCGTGGGTGAGGTGAATGCCGCCGAGCCGCTGGTCAAGGCGTTGATGGCGTCCTATCCGCACGCCCCCATGCTGGTCACCACGGTCACCCCCACGGGCTCCGAGCGCGTGCGCCAGCTGTTCGGCGACACCGTGCACAGCGTCTACCTGCCTTACGACCTGCCCTTCGCGGTGAAGCGCTTCCTGCGCAGCACCCGGCCGCGGCTGGCCGTCATCGTCGAGACGGAAATCTGGCCCAACCTGTATTTCGCCTGCCGCAAGCACGGCATCCCGCTGCTGATCGCCAATGCCCGGCTGTCCGAGCGCTCGCTGCGCGGCTATGCGCGCATGAGTTCGCTGGTGCGTCGGGCCCTTCGCTGCGTCAGCCATATCGCCGCGCAATCGCGCACGGATGCCGCGCGTTACCGGCTGCTGGGCGCGGAGCCCAGCCAGCTCACCGTGTGCGGCAACCTCAAGTTCGACATGCCGGTGCCGGATTCGGCCCTGCAGGCCGGGCTGGCCATGCGTGAAGCCTGGGGCACGGGGCGCCCGGTGTGGATCGCCGCCAGCACGCACGAAGGCGAGGAAATGTGCGTGCTCCAGGCCCACCTGGCCGTGATGCGACGCCTGCCGGATGCCCTGCTGCTGATCGCGCCCCGTCATCCGGAGCGGTTCAAGGCCGTGGAGTCCTCGGTGCGCAGCCTCGGCTTCCAGGTCGGCACGCGCAGTGGCGACGGCGTTCCCGGGCATACCACGCAGTGTTTCGTCATCGATTCGATGGGTGAACTGCTGCGATTCTTCGCCGCCGCGGATGTCGCCTTCGTCGGCGGTAGCCTGGTGTCCATCGGCGGGCACAACGTGCTGGAACCGGCGGCGTTGAACAAGCCCGTGCTGGTCGGGCCGTATACCTTCAACTTCGAGGAAATCACCCAGGCGCTGCTCGACGAAGGCGGCGGCCAGCGGGTCAAGGATGGCGATGCGCTGGGTGGGCAGGTGCTGTCGCTGTTGCGCGACCACGAGCGGCGCGAGCACATGGGAGACCGCGCCCGCTATGTCTTCGATAGCGAGCGCGGTTCGGTGGGCAAGGTGATGGACCTGGTCGACACGCTCCTTCAGGAGTAAGCGCGGCCGGGCGGTGACGTGTCAGCTGGCACGGCAGGTCACTTTAAATTTCAATCGCGCTGCGGCGAGGCATCCATGGCGGAGTTGCAGGCGAAACGCGCTTCGACGTTGGCATCGCCGTTTGGCTTTGGCGTGGTCGCCACGCTCATGAAGCGCACGCGGCGGTTGTTGTCCAGACAGGTCTGGAACACCTTCTCGCGCGCAGCGAGATAGGCCAGGCGCTTGTTGCCCGAGGCTTCGATGAGGCCCTTCGTTCCATCGAGACCCGTGCCCATGGTGAGGCTGGCCAGAGGCGTGGGTTCTGCACCGGTGAGCGCCGGCTCTTCCGGTGTGTCGATACGGCAGTTGGCGTAGGCGTTGCCGCGCACGCCGCCTTCCCGGGTATCCACGTACCTGCGCTTGAAGCCGTCGTGGTATTCCGAGAGGTAACCACCTCGCACGTCGCAGTTTTTCAGCGTGGCCGCCCACAGTGCTTCATACGTCGGCCTGAACGCATTCCGCACGCCTTTGGTCCTCACGTCGTATTCGAACGCGATGGCACTTCGCTGCTCGACGATGTGGGCGTCGCGGCCCGGGGCAGGCGATCTCGCGTCCGCAAACGCAGAGGAGGCCGCCAGGAGCGCGGCGGCAGAGAACAGGCTGGTTCGGATCATGATCGTCCTTGGTCGTGGCTTGCCCGGTTGGGCCTGGCCATGATCTATGCCTCGCCCGCGGCCGGCTGTAAGCCGAACACGCTTTTTCATGTAAGCGGTGCCCTGTAAAGCAAAAAAACGGGCCCGCGAGGGCCCGTTCTTACGTGTATGCAACCTGGGTTGAAGCCGACCCGTAGGAGCGCACGATGTGCGCGACATCCTTTCGCGATAACCCCGGAGCTGGCGCGCCAGCTCCGGGGTTCGGCCTCAACACATGTCGCGCACGTGCGTGCGCTCCTACTGCAATAGCGCGTTGATCGCTTCGAGGTCCTTGACGTCCACCGTGCCGGCAGTCTGCTTCAGCAGCAGCTTGTCGAGGATGAACTGATGACGGGACTGCGAATAGTCGCTGAGCGCGGAGGTCAGGTTCTGCTGGGCGATCAGCACGTCGACGATGGTGCGCGTGCCGACCTCGAAGCCGGCCTGCGTGGCGTCACGGGCGCTTTCCGACGACTCGACCGCCGCCTTGGTAGCCTCGACCTTGCTGATGCCGGCGACTACGGAGCGGTAGTAGTTGAGCGTGTCGCGAACCACCTGGCGGCGGGAGCTTTCCAGGGAGTCCTGGGCAGAATCGCGCTGGTAGATCGACTGGCGTACGCGCGACTGGGTGGCTCCGCCGGAGAAGATCGGCACGCTGAGGGTCAGGCCGACGGTGGTGCCGCCACGGCCGTTACTGCTGGAATTGCTGGACGAAAGCGTCCCCGCATTCTGCGTCCAGGCGGTGCTCTTGCTGTAGCCGGCGGTGGCGTCCAGCGTGGGCAGGTGTGCGGCGCGGGCAGAGGAAATGCTGTGTTCCGCCGACTCCACGTTGTACTGCGACGCCAGGATGGTCGGATTGCTCTTGACCGCCTCGGCTACCCAGGCCTTCGGATCGTTGGGCGTGGGCGGGTCCATCGGCAGTTGCTCACGCAGCTTCTTCAGGTTGTCGGACGGCTTGCCCGTGATCTGGGTCAGGGCCTCGCGCGAGTCGGCCAGCGTGTTCTCGGCGGTGATCACCGAGGCCACGGCGGTATCGTGCTGCGCCTTGGCATCCTGCACATCGGTGATGGCGGACAGACCGACGTCGAAACGCTGCTGCGCCTGCTCCAACTGGCGGGCGAGCGCTTGCTCGTTGGCCTTGGCGAAGGTCAGTGCGTCGTCGTTGGTCAGCACCTGGAAGTAAGCAGTAGCCACGCGTGTCGACAGCTGCTGGAGGGCAGCTTCATAGGTGGCGTCCTGCGCTTCGGAAGACGACTTCGAGGCCTTCAGGTCCGCGTAGCGGCTGAAATCGACCACGCTCTGAGAGACCGAGAGGCTCGAGCTGCGCGTGCGGGTGTGACCGATATCGTTGCTGACGACAGTGCCGTCGTTCAGGACGAGGGGATCTCTGCCGTTCGGTTCCGCCTGGCTCAGCTGCAGCTGTGCACTGACCTGCGGAAGCAGCAGCGCACGGCTCTGCACGACGGTCTCGCCCGTGGCGAGCCGGTTGGAATCGGCCTGCGACAGCACCGGGTCGTTGGCCCGGGCCTGGCGATAGGCGTCGAGCAGGTCTTCGGCGTGGCTCGCGAAAGGCATCGCGGCCAGTGCCAGCGCGACGGTGAGCAGCTTCAAGCGCATGGTTTCGCCTCGTGGGTAATGGAAAATCTGGGGGTCAGAGCACGAAGCGCTTCACCGGCGCGGCATGCGCCAGGTAGGGAAGGTCCGTTTCGAACAGCGACTCTTCACGGAAGCGGCCCTCGCCCTCATGGGTGAGGAGCACCGCCGTCTGCGCGGGGGAGTTGCCGTGTACGACGAACATGCGCCCGCCCGGCTTCAGCCAGCGCACGAATTTCTCGGGGACCGAATGCACCGCGCCCGTGACCACGACGGCATCGAAAACGCCTGCCGGGGTGTAGCCGTTGACCGCTTCGGCCGTTTCGACCGTGGCATTGGTGACCAGCGCGGCGGCCAGGCGCTCGCGCGCGGCGTCCACGAAGTCGGCGTGCATGTCGATGCTGGTGACCTTGCCGGCCAGACGGGCCAGGCAGGCGGTGAGGAAGCCGGAGCCGGTACCGATCTCCAGCACCTCGTCGGTCTTCTTCAGTTCCAGGGCCTGCAGCACGCGGCCTTCCACGACTGGCTTCATCATGACCTCGCCATGGCCCAGGGGCAGGGTGAGGTCGGCAAAAGCCACGTTGCGGTGGGCGGCGGCGACGAAATCCTCGCGGCGGACGCCCTTGAGCGTCTCCAGGACGTCGGCGTCGAGCACTTCCCAGGGGCGCACCTGGTTCTCGACCATGTTCTGCCGTGCCTGTTCGAAATTCATCGCCATGGTGTCGGGTCCCGTACAAAAAGCTGAAAAAGGTTCGAAAGGATAAGCGCTTAGCGCCCGTTTTCCCAATGGATCAAAGGCTGCGGCTACGGTGGTGTCCCGACTAAGTGCCGGAAGTCACCGGACGGGGCTGACGGAAGTCACCCCGATGGGCGCCTTCGCTCGCTCCTGCCTGAACAGCCGCTACCGCAAGCCCCTGAACGCCTTGGGTTTAGCCCGAAGGCGACCCCATTTCATTCCGAGCCACGAAGGACAGCTTTCCGTCGTCTCCACCCATGTCGGCACGCGCCGCAGGAAAAGTGGAAATAACTGAACCGCTGCGTATAATAAAGTCATATTTTCAGTTTGTGAAGGTGCAGCCATGAACGCCAGCCCGAAAATGAAGCCGCAGGGCCCTGGTCGTCCCAAGGACATGGAAAAGCGCGCGGCCATTCTCGACGCGGCCAAGGCGCTCTTCACGCAGGGTGGCTTCGCCGGCACGAGCATGGACGCGGTGGCGGCGTCGGCGGGTGTGTCCAAGCTGACCGTGTACAGCCACTTCGGCGACAAGGACAACCTGTTCCGTGAAGTGATCCGTGCGCACGTGCAGGAACGCCTCCCGGACGACCTGTTCGATTTCAGCCAGGGCGCGGATATCCGCGTCACCCTCACCAATATCGCCAGCCGGCACGCGGCGATGGAAACCAACACCGAGACCGTCGGCACGTTCCGGGCAATCCTGTCGGATTGCCAATCGGGCGGCAACCCGCGCTTCGGGCGGCTGGTCTGGGAAGAAGGTCCGGCACGCATGCACAAGCTGGTGCAGCGGTTGTTCGAGGGCGCCGTGGCGCGCGGCCAGCTGGAGATCCCCGATGTATCGCGGGCCAGCACGCAGTTCCTCGCGCTCCTTAAGGGCGACCTGCTGATCCGTCGCCTGTTCGGTTGCGAGGACTGCGCGGTGCAGTTTGCCGAGGAGGTCAATGCCAATGCATTGGCGGCCGTGGAAATGTTCCTCAACGCCTACCAGTCGCGCGCGGCGAAGGTATAACGCGCGACGGTGCATTCTGCAGCTAAGTCCACGTAATGCGGACGATTCTCACCCCGCTCATTCTTCACCCGGCTTTCCCAGCAACGTCCCTACCGTCGTGGACCTACCCACTCTCCCAGGAGACCAGGCCATGGCCACGACGAAGCCGTTCATCAGCGATATCGAGAACATCCGCAAGCGCGCCCGCGAGCACATCGACGATGGTGCCGTGACGGCGGGATACCGCGCCGATCGCGAAACGGTGATCAAGCTGCTGAACGAAGCGCTCGCTACTGAGATCGTCTGCGTGCTGCGCTACAAGTATCACTACTACATGGCGCCGGGTATCCATTCCCAGAGCGTGAAGTCGGAGTTCCTGGAGCACGCGCGCGAGGAGCAGGAGCACGCCGACCGCATCGCCGAGCGCATTACCCAGCTGGACGGCACGCCCAATTTCAATCCGGAAGGCTTGCTCTCGCGCAGCCACGCGGATTACGTGGAAGGCACCACGCTGGTGGAGATGATCAAGGAAGACCTGGTGGCCGAGCGCATCGCCATCGACAGCTATCGCGAGATCGTGCAGTACATCGGTGACGACGACCCGACCACGCGTCGCATCATGGAAGACATCCTGGCCCAGGAAGAAGAGCACGCCGAGGATATGGCTACCCTGCTGGAGAACCTGGGTGCGAAGGGCGAGCCGGTGCAGGCCTGGGAGCCGTCCCAGTCGTCCTCGCACTGATCCGGTCCTCTCCCGGCATCGATTGGGTAAGCTAGGCGCTCACGTTCGCGACGATAAGGAAAGACATCATGAATGCGACCGCCACTCCCTCGCCCTCCCGGCGACGGCGCCATCCGATCGGCCTGCTGGTCGCCACCCTGGTGGCGATCCTGGTTCTTCTCACGTTGTTCTTCATGTGGTGGTGGGACAAGGAGCCGGAGCAGTTCGATCCGGTCGCGGTCACCACCGCCCACATGAAGGACATCGGTCGGCCCATGGCCACCGGCGCGGTGACCACGTACACGCTGATCCGGTCGGTCGACACGCTGATGACCAAGCGTGGCGGCTACCTCAGCAACGACAAACTGCCGCCCGGCGTGTTCATGGACAACATGCCCAACTGGGAATTCGGCTCGCTGACCGCGTCGCGCGATCTCTCGCGTGCGCTGCGCAACGACCTGAGCCGCTCGCAGACGCAATCCACGGAAGACAAAGCCCTGGGCGAGGCCGATCCGCTGCTCAACAGCCCCAACGATCGCTGGCTGCTGCCCAGTTCGGAATCGCAGTACGGCAAGGCCGTGGACGACCTGGAAAACTACCTGGGCCGCCTGAGCGACGCCGAGGATGCGAACGCGCATTTCTATGCTCGCGCCGATAACCTGGCCGACTACCTGCAGACGGTCTCGGGGCGTCTCGGTTCGCTGTCGCAGCGGTTGTCCGCCGCCGCAGGCCAGTTGAAAGTGGATGCGGCGCCCAACGCCGACGTCGGTGGCACGGCCGGTCCTGCCAAGGCGGTGTACGTCAAGACGCCCTGGAACAAGATCGACGACAACTTATACGAGGCACGCGGCTACACCTGGGCACTGCTGGAGCAGCTCAAGGCGATCCGCCACGATTTCGCGCCCATCCTGCGCAGCAAGAACGCCGACGCCAGCCTCGAACAGGTGATTCGCGAGCTGGAAGAATCCCAGAAAGCCCTGGGCAGCCCCGTGGTGCTCAACGGCGCGCCGTTCGGCTTCTTCGCCAACCACTCGCTGGTGATGGCCAACTACATCTCCCGCGCCAACGCCGCCATCATCGACCTGCGCACCCTGCTAGGCCGCGGCTAACCCGCCTAAACCCATGTAGGAGCGCACGATGTGCGCGAAAAACAACGTGCGATAACGTCGATCACGCGAAACGTAAACCATCGGTGGAACGTTTATCGCCCACATCGTGGGCTCCTACATGGCGTGCGTGTGTAGGAGCCCACGATGTGGGCGATAAACGCGCCTGTAGGAGCGCACGATGTGCGCGATAGCCGCGATAGCCGCCTAGGCGAGCTTAATGATCGGCCTTATACCGCGCCATGCCAGCCACGATTTCCGCCTTGGCTTCATCCGCGCCGACCCAGCCCTCGACCTTGACCCACTTGCCCTTCTCCAGGTCCTTGTAGTGCTCGAAGAAGTGGCCGATGCGCTCCAGCCAGTGGCCGGACACCTTGTCGATATCCTTGATGTGCCCGTAACCGGCGAACACCTTCTCCACCGGAACCACCACCAGCTTCTCGTCGGCGCCTGCCTCGTCGCTCATCTTCAGCATGCCGACCGGATGGCAGCGGATGACCGAGCCGGGAACCAGCGACAGCGGCAGGATCACCAGCGCGTCCAGCGGATCGCCGTCGCCACCGAGCGTGCCCGGCACGTAGCCGTAGTTGCAGGGGTAGCGCATGGGCGTGGAGAGGATGCGGTCGACGAAGATCGCGCCGCTTTCCTTGTCCACTTCGTACTTGACCGGCTCGGCATCCTTGGGGATTTCGATGATGACGTTGATTTCGTCCGGTACGTTCTTGCCGGCGGGAACGAGATGCAGACCCATGGGATTCCTTGACGAGTAGTAGGGGGGGAAGCGGCCGAATAGGATACGGGCTAGCCGCCCGCGCCGCAAAAGCGGCGCCAGGCGGCCCCGGCAGCTACTTCAGGTGGTCCCAGAGATAGGTGTAGGCCAGCGCGTTCATGAAGGCGGACTGCTTGTTGTCCGCCGCCGCGCCATGGCCGCCCTCGAGGTTTTCATACAGCGAGGCATCCAGGCCCATGGCCTGCATGCGGGCGGCCATCTTGCGCGCGTGCACCGGGCCCACGCGGTCGTCGCGCGTGGAGGTGGTGAACAGCACGGCCGGATAGTGGGTGCCCTTGTGCAGGTTGTGGTACGGCGAGAACGTCTGGATGTACTTCCATTCCTCCGGCTTGTCCGGGTCGCCGAATTCGGCCATCCACGAGGCGCCTGCCGACATGTGCGTATAGCGCTTCATGTCGAGCAGGGCGACCTGGCTGACCACGGCACCGTAGAGCTGCGGGTAGCGGGTCAGCATGTTGCCGGCCAGCAGGCCGCCGTTGCTGCCGCCCATCATGCCCATGTGCTTCGGGCTGGTGATCTTGCGGTCGATCAGGTCCTGCGACACCGCGGCGAAGTCCTCGTAGGCACGCGGGCGGTTGGCCTTGAGGGCCGCCTGGTGCCAGCGCGGGCCGTACTCGCCGCCGCCACGGATGTTGGCGATGACATACACGCCGCCCTTTTCTAGCCAGGCGCGCCCGACGCCGCCGGAATACGCCGGTTGCAGCGGGATCTCGAAGCCGCCATAGCCGTAGACCAGGGTCGGGTTGTTGCCGTCGGCTTTCAGATCTTTTGGGGCGATCTCGAAGTAGGGCACCTTGGTGCCGTCCTTGGAGGTGGCGAAATGCTGGCTGACCGCGAACTTCGACGCGTCGAAGAATGCCGGGCTGTGCTTGATGGCCGAGCGTTCGCCCTGGCCGAGCACGCCGTAGTACAGCGTGGTGGGCTGGAGGAAGCCGGACACGGTGAGGAAGTACTCGTCCGAATCGTCGGCATCGATCCCACCGGCGTCCATCGTGCTCAGCGGCGGCGCGCCGCCCAGCGATTCGCTCGTCCAGGGGCCTTTCGCATTCGGGGTCAGGATCTGGATCTGGCTGACCACGTCGCGCATCACGTTGAGGATCAGGTGATGGCGCGTCCACGAATGACCCGACAGCGAGCTGTGCTCGTCGGGTGTGAACAGCACGGTGAACTCGCGCTTGCCGGCCATGAAGTCGTCGAACTTCGTGGCCACCAGCGAACCGGAGGGGTAGGTGGTGCCGCCTACGGTCCACGCCGTGCGCGGCTCGACCAGCAGCCACTCGCGTTCCACGTCCGTCTCGGCGTCGTTGGGCACGTCGATCTTGACCAGCTTGCCGTCCTTGCCGCGCAGGAAGGTCTCGGTGTTGTAGAACTCCAGCGCCCGCTGCACGAAATCGCGCTGGAAACCGGGCGTGAGGTCACGATAGGCCGATATCGACATGTCCTTGGCGGTGCCTTCGTACACGGTGGTGGCTGACGACAGCGGCGTGCCGCGCTTCCATTCCTTCACGATGCGCGGGTAGCTGGACTCGGTCAGCGAGCCCGGGCCGAAGTCGGTGGCGACGAACAGGTGGTCGTCGTCGATCCAGGCGACCTGGGTCTTGGCCTCGGGCAGGGTGAATCCATCCTTGACGAAGCTGCGTGTGGTGAGGTCGAACTCGCGGATCACGTCGGCATCGGCGCCGGCGCGCGATAGCGAGACCAGGCAGCGGCGGTTGGCCGGCCGCAGGCACTGCGCGCCGTGCCACACCCAGTTTTCCTTTTCGGACGCGGACAGCGCGTCCAGGTCGATCACGGTTTCCCAGGCCGGGTTGTCCTTGCGGTATTCCGCCAGCGTGGTGCGCCGCCACAGCCCCTTGGGGTGGGCCTTGTCGCGCCAGAAGTTGTAGAAGTGGTCGCCGATCTTCGAGACCATCGGAATGCGGGCTTCGGAGTCGAGCACTTCGAGCAGGCGCGCATCCAGCGAGGTAAAGGCCTCGCTTTTGGCGTATTTCGCCACGGTCTCGGCGTTGCGCTCCTTGACCCATGCGAGCGGCTTGGCGCCGTCGATGTCGTCGAGCCAGAGGTTTTCGTCGTCGCCGGCGGCCGGGGCGGCCTGGCCGGAAGGGGTCTTGGGGGCATCGTGGGCTTGGGTCATGCCCATGAAGGTAAGGGCGATGGCCAGCGCAATCCAGCGTCGTTGCATGGGATCGTATCCGTGAGGCAGAACGGGCCCCGACCTTAGCGCACGCCGAGGGGCCCGCCACCCATGACTTTCGGGCTAGAGGGCCTGGGTGGCCCTCGCCCCTCGATCACAACAACGGAATCAGCAGCAAGGCCACGATATTGATGATCTTGATCAGCGGGTTGACCGCCGGCCCTGCCGTGTCCTTATAAGGGTCGCCCACCGTGTCCCCGGTGACCGCCGCCTTGTGGGCCTCGGAGCCCTTGCCGCCGAAGTGGCCGTCCTCGATGTACTTCTTGGCGTTGTCCCAGGCGCCGCCCCCGGTCGTCATGGAGATGGCCACGAACAGGCCGGTGACGATGGTGCCGATCAGCACGCCGCCCAGCGCCTGGGCCCCAGCCTCCGGTCCGCCCAGCCACTTGAAGCCGAAGATCACCACCACGGGTACCAGCACCGGCAGCAGCGAGGGCACCAGCATCTCGCGGATCGCCGAGCGCGTCAGCATGTCCACGGCCCGCGAGTAATCCGGGCGCGTGGTGCCCTCCATGATCCCGGCGATCTCGCGGAACTGCCGGCGCACTTCCTCCACCACGGCACCGGCCGCGCGGCCCACCGCTTCCATCGCCATGGCCGCAAAAAGATACGGGATCAGGCCACCGATCAGCAGGCCGATGATCACGTAGTGGTTGGACAGGTCGAAGCGCACCTCCGTGCCGCCGAAGTGCAGGTTGAGGTTGTGCGTGTAGTCGGCGAACAGCACCAGGGCGGCCAGGCCGGCCGAACCGATCGCGTAGCCCTTGGTCACGGCCTTGGTGGTGTTGCCCACGGCGTCCAGCGGGTCGGTGACGCCGCGCACGTCCGCCGGCAGTTCGGCCATCTCGGCGATGCCGCCGGCGTTGTCGGTGATCGGGCCGTACGCATCCAGCGCCACCACCATGCCGGTCATGCTGAGCATGGCGGTGGCCGCGATGGCGATGCCGTAGAGGCCGGCCAGTGTGTGCGCACCCCAGATCGCCGCGCATACTGCCAGTACGGGTAGCGCGGTGGACTTCATCGACACGCCCAGCCCCGCGATGATGTTGGTCGCGTGACCGGTGGTGGACGATTGCGCCACGTGCCGCACGGGCCCGTACTCGGTGGCGGTGTAGTACTCGGTGATGACCACGATGGCGCCGGTGAGCACCAGCCCGATGATCGTGCAGCCGAACAGCCGGGTCGGCCCGAACGACGAATCCGCCATCATCGACTGCGTGATCGGCCAGAACGCGATGGCCGCGAGCAACGCCGAGACGAACACGCCGGCGTACAGCGCATTCATGATCTTGCCGCCGCGGTTCTTGACGAAGAACGTGCCGATCACCGACGCCACGATCGACGCACCGCCCAGCACCAGCGGATAGAGCACGCCGGACGGCCCGACCTCGGTGGCCATGACGCCACCCAGCAGCATCGTGGCGATCAGCGTCACCGCGTAGGTCTCGAAGAGATCCGCCGCCATGCCCGCGCAGTCGCCGACGTTGTCGCCCACGTTATCCGCGATCACCGCCGGGTTGCGCGGGTCGTCCTCGGGAATGCCGGCTTCCACCTTGCCGACCAGATCCGCACCCACGTCGGCACCCTTGGTGAAGATGCCGCCACCCAGCCGCGCGAAGATGGAGATCAGCGAGGAGCCGAAGGCAAAGCCGACCAGTGCATGCAGCGCATGCGTACGCTCGTAACCCATGTGCAGCAGCACGCCGTAATAGCCGGCCACGCCGAGCAGGCCCAGGCCGACCACCAGCATGCCGGTGACCGCGCCACCACGGAAGGCCACCGCCAGGGCAGAAGAAAGGCCGCTACGGGCGGCCTCGGCGGTGCGGACGTTGGCGCGAACCGACACGTTCATGCCGATGTAGCCGGTCGCTCCCGAGAGCAAGGCACCGAGTGCGAAACCTACCGCGGTGCCCCAGTCGAGGAAGAGGCCGATAAGAAGGAAGAGGACGATGCCGACGGCACCGATGGTGGCGTACTGGCGATTGAGGTAGGCGCGGGCGCCTTCCTGGATCGCCGCGGCGATCTCCTGCATGCGAGCGTTGCCGGGCGACTGAGCCAATACCCATCTGACCGAGAATGCGCCATACACAATCGCAACGAGCGCGCATGCCAGCGCGATCCACAAAGCGTACTGCTGCAGCATCGTAGCCTCCCCATGGTGGGAGCCCGGCAGGGCCCGGTCCGAGTATAGGCACCGTATGTGGTGGAAGGTGTTGTGCGCTGCGCAAGGGGTGGGATGCGCTTTTTTGGCGTGGCCATGGCAAGCGCGCTGATCGGACAACACGACACTTGTGTAGTCCCTTGCCGTCAGCTTGTGTAGGGGAAAGACTACAACGAATGGTATAGACGCCGTGCCAGCCTTTGGCGCGCCTCGGGTCGCGTCGGCATCATGGTTTCCGCAGGGTCAAGCTAACGGCTCTAAGTCGTGTTGACCGACGCAAAATCGGCCATTTACATTCCCCGCCCTGAGCGCTCGCTCACGGCCAGGGGAAAAATGCGATGACAGGGTCCAACCAGGGGAGGGCGCCGTTCGTGTGCTCGTGGGCGCGTATGGCGCTCGGGATGTCGATGGTTCTCGCGCTGGCGCTGCCCTTCGCAGCGGGTGCGCAGACCACGGTCAAGCCCGAAGACGAGTACAAGAAGCTCATCAAGGTCAACGAGGATATCCAGCCGCTGGGTGACACGCCCTTCGGCGAGAAGATCAGCCTCTACGACGGCTCCCTGTCCTTCGCCCAGACCGACGTGTCGTTGACCGGCACGGGGCCGGCGCTGAGCCTGGGCCGCAGCTTCAGCTTCCACGGTGTTGAGGATCGCCCCGACCTGCAGGCGCGTGCCTTCGGCGACTGGGACATGGACCTGCCGCAGATCTTTACGGTCACGGCCCAGCAGAACAATGTACCGGGCTGGCGCGTCGCGGCGACCAATCACGGCGCCATCTGCTCCAGTTTCGGTCCACCGCCCAGCGTGGCCGCGCCGAACGGTGATTCCATGCGCGCCGACTGGGAGCCGCCGACCTGGTGGCAGGGCTACCAGTTGCGCATCCCGGGCCAGGCGAGCCAGGACTTATTGTCCCGTTCGGCGGCCAATACGACCACGCCCGGCGTGGCGGGGCTGGCCTATCCCATCGTGACCCGTGGCAACTGGGCGGTGGGTTGCCTGGCGCATGCCGCGAACGATACCGCGATCGAGGGCTTTCTCGCGGTCTCGCCGGATGGCACGAAGTACTGGCTCGATCACATCGCCTATCGCTACATGCCGTCGCTGACCCGGCCGCTCGGGTCGAGTCCCACGGCCGCGCGCTCGGGCTTCCATACGTTCGCCACGGCAGAAGACCTGCTGCTGCGCCGCGAAGGCCGGATGCTGGTGACGCGCATCGAAGACCGGTTCGGTAACTCGGTGACCTACACCTACAGTGGTGACGATGTCACGGACATCGCCGCGTCGGATGGTCGCCATGTCACGTTGACCTACGAGACGGACGCCAGCACGGGAGGAAGCAGCCACCGGGTGAGCACGATCACCGTGCAGGGCGGTGCCGCGGGTAACCGCACCTGGACGTACAGCTACGTCAAGTCCACTGCGAATCTGGTCTACACCCTGACCTCGGTGAAGCAGCCGGACGGTAGCAGCTGGGGCTATGACCTCGATCGGTTCAACGGCGCGTGGGTGGACACGCGCGAGTCCGGCGGCACCTGTGCGACGGCAGGCGTGCCGAGCAACATGGGTACCCCCTTCAACGCGACACTCACGCACCCCTCGGGGCTCGTCGCGAGCTATACGGTCACGCCGCTGAAGCGTGGCCGCTCCTATGTGCCGCAGCAATGTATGGCCGGCCCCAACATGGCCGCCACCCCGGACGGCATAAGCACATGGGCAACGGTGCCGAACGTCTCGTACGGCATGGCGATCACGCAGCGCACGCTCTCGGGCACCGGTCTTCCTACCAACGGGCTCTCCTGGACCTACAGCTACTCGCCCGCAAACGAAAGCTGGTCCAAGGATTGCACCTCGACCGCGTGCGCCACCCAGGTGTCCACGGATGTCAGCTACCCCGACGGGCACCTTGAGCGGAGCACGTTCTCCAATCGCTACGACTGGACCGAGAGCCAGCTGCTGAAGGAAGACGTCTACGACAGTGGTGCCTCGTCCGCGATACGCCGCTCGACCGCCTACGCGTACGTCAATCCGACGCCGGCCCAGGATGCCCGGTCCGGAGCCTATGCCCACCCTTGGGGCTATGCGCCGCAGCAGCGCGTCAACACGGCGCAGTTGCAGGAGCAGCTACCCAAGGCCACGCAGCAGATCACGATGGACCCTTCGGCCAGCACCACGCCGGACGTTTATACCTGGAACGCCACCGCGTTCGACGCGTTCGCACGTCCCCAGGACGTCACCCGGTCCAACAACTTCGGCTACAGCGTCAGTGATCGCTCCACCTACACGGACAACACTGCGCTCTGGGTGATCGGCCTGCCGGCGCAGTCGATCAACCTGAGCACGGGCGAGACGGTCAGCCAGATGCTCTACGACAGCGGCACCGCCACGCCGACCGAGCGCGACCGGTTCGGGGTGAAGGTGATGGGCTACACCTTCAGTGCGCAGGGTCAGTTGGCCAGCTTCACCGACGGCAACGGCAAGACCACCACACTGGGCAACTACGCCCGTGGCATTCCCACCAGCATCGGCTACCCGGATGGCACGAGCCAGGCGGTGACGGTCGATGGCCTGGGTCAGATCGCGGCGATCACCGATCAGGCGGGCGCGACCACGAGCTACGGTTACGACGCGATCGGTCGCATCGCACGTATCGACTATCCCTCGGGCGACAGCACCGCGTGGGCACCCAAGACTTACAGCTACATCTTCTCCCCCGATGCCCGCGGCATGGGTGGCAATCACTGGGTGCGTACCGCGACGCAGGGCAACCTCAACCAACGGACGGATTTTGACGTCCTGCTTCGCCCGGTGATCGCGACGCAGTCGGATGCCGGCAGCGGACTGGCCACCTCCTCGCGCACCGACTACGACTGGGCGGGTCGAAAAACCTTCGAATCCTATGCGGTCTCCGGGACACCGGATCGCGCCAGCATGGATACCGGAAGGGCAACGGCTTACGACGTCCTGGGTCGACCCGTGACCAGCATCCAGGCCTCGGAGCAGGGCAACCTCGTTTCCACCATGGCGTATGTCACGGGCGGTGCGAGGCGTGTGGCGGACGCTAATCAGAACCTCACCGTTTCGCACTTCCAGGCTTTCGACACTCCGAGCATGGATGCGGTCGTGCAGGTTGACGCGCCGGAGGGCGTCTCACAGGTCATCAGTCGAGACCTTTATGGCAACGTGCTTTCGCTCACGCAGGGCGGTGTCACGCGCACGATGACCTACGACGCCCAGCACCGGCTGTGTCGCTCATGGGAGCCGGAAACGGGCAGCACCATGACGGCCTACGACGGCGCCGACAACGTGGTGTGGAGCGCGGCCGGCCAGTCGTTCAACGGCACCGGGTGCGGCTATGACCAGGTCGCCACGGCGGCTCGCACCACCAACGCCTATGACGCGATGAACCGCGTCACTTCGGTCGCCTATCCGAATGGTACGCTGGCCACGAGCTTTACCTACGATGCGCTGGGCCGGCCCGCGACGTCGACGTCGGCCACCTCGTCCAGCAATGCCAACAGCACCGGCACCGTAGGCTGGTCCTACGGTCGCAACAAGCTCGGCCTGCTCACCGCCGAAGCGCTGTCGGTAGACGGCTGGTCCTGGACGCTGGGCTACGGGTATGACGCCAATGGCCACCTGTCCAGCGTTCAGTATCCCGATGGCAATACGGTGGCGATGTCACCGAATGCGCTGGGGCAACCGACGACGGCGGGTTCGTTCGTCAGCGGCGCGACGTATTTCCCGGACGGTGCCGTGCAGGCCTACACGCTGGGCAACGGCGCGCTGTATTCGGCCAGCAAGAATGCGCGGCAGTTGCTGTCCAACTTCAGCTTCGGCACGTCCGCCAAGATCGCGGTCAGCGAAGACTTCGGCTACGACAAGGTGGGCAACATCCTGTCGATTACCGACCAGTCGGGTTCGGCGCAGCGCACCCGTGCGATGACCTACGACGGCCTGAGCCGCTTGGTGTCGGCCACCGCCTCCAACCTGTGGGGCAGCGAGACCTACACCTACGACACGCTGAACAACCTGCGCAGCCTGACCAACAGCAATGGCAGCAACACCTACAACTACAACGCCAACAACCTGCTGAGCACGATCAGCAACAACGGCGCCACGGTGCACAGCTTCACCTACGACACCCAGGGCAACACCACGGCCAAGGACAGCCAGGCGATGACCTTCGACCTGGCCAATCGGCTGCTCTCGGTCAACGGCAAAGGCGACTACCTGTATGACGCCACCGGTCACCGGGTGAAGGCGGTCACGGCGTCCGGCACGACCTATTACGCCTACAGCAGCAGCGGTCAGCTGATGTGGGAGTACGACAACGGCAGCACCAATGGCACCAGCTATGTCTACCTGGGCAAAACCCTTGTCGCCAGTCGGAAGGCTACGACGTCAGTCGTGATGGGCAACATTGATGGGGTGACGACGGGGGCGAATGCCACCATCACCGGCTGGGCGTGCGCCAGTGGTCTAGCGGCATCGATCGATGTGCATCTGTATGTGAGTTCTCCGGGTGAAGCAGCCACCATGGTCGGCGGGTTCACGGCGAATCAACTCAGCGAGGCGGCCGTGCAGACGGCGTGCCACTCGAGCGGGACGAAGCATCGCTTTAGCATCCCGCTGACAGAGGCCCAGCGTGTTCAGTATGCCGGTAAGGCCATCTATGTGTACGGCATCTCGCTCACGGGCGGCTACAACAATGCCCTGGCCCAGTCCGGAAGCTTCGTTGTCCCGCCATCCACGCTGGCGCCTTCCTCGCCCTCCTCGGTGACGGCCACGCCTGCCAGTGACCTGTCGAACATCGCGGTCAGCTGGCCAGCCACCACCAATACGACGAGCTACAAGGCGGAGTACTCCATAAACAATGGTGGTTGGTCGTTGCTTTATAACGGCACGGCGCCCAATACGTCGTGGGGTGCCCCGGGTGACGGCGTCTACCAGTTCCGCGCCTCGGCATGCAACGCCAATGGATGCAGCTCGCCCACCACATCAAACGCGGTCACCATTGCCCATATTCCGCCGGCCCCGGCCAGTATCAGCGTGCCCGCCAACTCGACGGGCGCCGTGGCGTTGAGCTGGCCCGCGACGACCTATGCCACCTCATACCAAGTGGACCACAGCAGTGATGGCAACTGGACGAATGTATGGTCTGGGACTAATACCTCCACGACCGTGTCCGAAGGTGCGTCGAGCAACTGGTGGTATCGGGTGCGTGCGTGCAATGCGAACGGTTGTGGCGGCTACGCGACCAGCGGTGCGGTAAGCGTGATGCGGACACCGGGGACCCCGACCATCACCGGTGGTGGCACGAGTAACACGGGCGCCTACACCATCAGCTGGTCCGCTGTAAGTGATGGAACTAGTTACAACCTTGGCGAGTCGGTCAACGGGGGTGGCTTCCAACGTGTCCAATGGAACGCGGCAACCAGTTGGTCCGTTTCAGGTCGTGGCAATGGAACTTACGCCTATCAGGTTCAGGGGTGTAACGATCTGTCGTGTGGACCCTGGAGCAATGTGACCACCGTAACGGTATCCCTCGTGCCATCGGCACCGGCGGCGCCGACTTTCACTACGACCTACCACGGCCCGACCAAGCCCACGGTGCTGGTCAAGTGGACGGCGCAGGCATCCGCTACGCGCTACGAGCTCATGGAGAACAACACCCTGGTCTACAACGACTCGGGGCTGTCCTACAGCTCGCTGCAGCAACCCGGCGTCACGCTGACTTACAAAGTGCGCGCGTGTAACGCCGTGGGCTGCTCCGCCTACAGCCCGTCCAACAGTGTGAGCCCGTGATGACCCGGCACAGGAGCGTGATGATGGAAACTTCCGCGATGTCGATCGTTCGTCGTTGCTTGCGGCCGGGGTCGGCATGGCTGACAGCCTTGTTGCTTTTTATGGCGATGGTTTGCGCGAGCATGGGCGTTGCCCATGCGGCGGAGACGATTACCTACTACTACACCAGTCCACAGGGGACTGTGCTGGCGAAGGCGGATGCGTCGGGGAACATCATTAGCAGTGCGGATTACCGGCCCTACGGTACACAGGCGCTGGGTACGCCGGAGCAGGGACCGGGATATACAGGTCATGTGAACGATGTGGATTCTGGTTTCGTCTATATGCAGGCTAGGTACTACGATACTAGCGTCGGACGTTTTCTGAGCGCTGATCCAGCGGCTAGCCGTCCAGCGGACACATTCTCGTTTAATCGCTTTGTATACGCTAATGATAACCCGGCAATAAACATCGACCCCGATGGGAAGGACTGTACAACTTCCAATGGAATGACACGTTGTGTTACTCAATCTTACGACGTAGCTTTTCGAGCCCAGCCCGGATTCGTAGATTTTAAGTCTACGAGTGAAAATTATCACTTCTACAGCGTGCCGCTGATAGCGCTAGGAGTGTCTGTGTCGTCTGCTCGGGCTCAATTGGTTGAATTCCCAACCCCTGGCTTCTCAAAAGGAGCATCCGCGAGTGGTACGCGTAATGATGCAACGCCGGTACTTGGTGGGTTATTGTCTCGCTACATCAGCCCTGTTATGTCATTCACTGTTACGAATATGGTCGACCATCAGCCAGCAGTGGTAAATGTAACTCAAGAAGGACACCCCCTTGCTTCCGGCATCGTGGTTCGGGAAGCGGTGCCTCTTGCATCGGGTAGCTCGCTGGTCAATACCTGGGGAGAGGGAACGTCAACGTTGCAGGCGCCGGGTTCTCTTACTGGACCTATAATTAACTCTATTTGGGAAGAGGAAGGGCCAAAGGACTACAAGATACCGTTCTCAGATTAAGAACTTATGAGGTAAAGCTATGGTTCTGCAGAGTGGAAAAAAGGTCGTAACTGCGTTCCTTTTGGCGCCGTTGATCCCTGCGTGTGTTTTAATGCTTATCTCTCTCGTAGGAAGTCCCCTCGAGGGGCTCTGGGCCCTTCTTCTAGTGGCACCGGCGTCATATGCTGTGGCTCTAATTCCCGGACTGCCTCTATATTTTCTATTTCGTCGCCTATCGTGGATCTCGGCCTTTGGATGCGTGCTCATCGGGCTGCTGTGTAGCGTTGTAGCATCCATTTTTTTTATGCGAACGTCGATTGAACAAGCACTTGCATCCAGCTCCAGGGCAAACTGGTCGCCTTTTTTATCTTTTAGCGCTGTTGCAGGCATTCTTGGGTGTGCCGCTGGTTACGCGTTTTGGAGAATTTCAATTTCCAGATTTTCTCAATCTGACATGTCTAAACTTTTTGGGGAGAGAAAACTCTGAGCATTCGCTTCAATTGATCTACTTTTCGGGAGTAGGTGTCCAGTAGATTACTGCAGCTAGCGTGTCGCTTTGCTGGTCAGACGACTTGCGATCAAAAGGCACGTTGTGGGCGGCATGGTGATGATGATTGGCGCTTTCGGCGGCACATTTCTGGCGTTAGCTTTTTGGCCCGATCGCTGAATATTGGATAATGCAATCGCGCTCGCGTACGTTGCAGTGGGTCAATGACTCGCCTCCAGCCGCCGGAAGGGAAGTGATGAAAGAAGCAACGATGGTTATTGGTACAGCAGCCTTTATTCTTGCTGTCTGCTGTCTGCTGTCTGCTGTCTGCTGTCTGCTGTCTGCTGTCTGCTATCTCGTCGGCATGGCACGCCTCGCCTCGCTACTGCGCACGGAGACGCGCCTTGAGGGCGTCGGCATCGACGGTGCAAATGCGCAGATGAAGCTTCTCGGGGTTGTCTTCCTGAGGCGAAATCTCGAATCCAATTTTGCAAGTCGTCATTGGATGTTGCTAACGCTGGCGCGGTGGTCTGGAGGCGTCGGCTTACTTTTATTTCTTCTCATTTCTGCCAGCATCATGCTTGGCTGTGCGGGTTCATCGATACGCGAGACATCGTTCTCAATGCCAAACGCGCTCGCTATTTGCCCGACGCCCAGTTTTTAACTCCCACGCAGCGTGCGGTACTGGAAGTAGCGAAGCCCCGTAGAGGCGACGTCCCCCCAAATTTGAGTAGCGCCCCGGTTTCGAGTTCAATCCCCCACAAGAAGGAGATTGGACGTGAAGAAGCGTTTTTCCGAAGAGCAGATCATTGGCTTCCTGCGCGAGGCCGCGGCAGGCATGCCGGTCAAGGACCTATGTCGCATGCACGGCTTCAGTGAAGCCTCTTACTACCTGTGGCGAAGCAAGTTCGGCGGCATGAGCGTGCCCGAGGCCAAGCGGCTGAAGGACCTGGAGTCGGAGAACGGACGCCTTAAAAAGCTGCTTGCCGAGCAACTTCTGGAGAACGAGGTCATCAAGGAAGCTCTGCGAAAAAAGTGGTGAGCGCACCGGACCGGCGCGAGCTGGTGCGCTATCTGATGGGCCAGGAACTGAGTGAGCGCCGGTCGCTGGCGATCGCCGGCATGAGCGCAAGTGCTTACCGCTACGAGCCGCGGCCCGACGCCAATGTCGAGCTGCGCGAGATGAACTGCGCGATGGCCAATCGCCGTAAACGCTACGGCGTCGGCATGATCTACCTGAAACTCCGCCAGGCCGGTCAGATGGTCAACTACAAGCGAGTTGAGCGCCTGTACCAGGAGGCGAACCTGCAGGTGCGCCGTCGCAAAAGGAAAAAGGTGCCTCCGACCGACAGGCAGCCACTGCTCCGGCCCGCGGCCGCAAATGAGGTCTGGTCCATCGATTTCGTCTTCGATCGCACCGCCGAAGGGCGCGTATTGAAGTGCCTGACGATCGTCGATGACGCCACGCATGAGGCAGTCGCCATCGAGATCGAGCGGGCGATCTCAGGCATCGGCGTAACGCGCGTCATGGACCGCCTGGCCGTCACTCGGGGCCTGCCGAAAATCATTCGCAGCGACAACGGAAAGGAGTTCTGTGGCAAGGCCATGGTCGCATGGGCACACGAGCGCGGCGTGCAGCTGCGCCTGATCGAGCCTGGCAAGCCGAATCAGAACGCCTACATCGAATCATTCAACGGAAGGCTTCGCGATGAATGTCTCAACGAACACTGGTTTCCCAGCCTGCTGCATGCCCGAACCGAGATCGAAAACTGGCGACGGGAATACAACGAAGAGCGACCGAAGAAGGCACTCGGCGGGCTGACTCCCGCCGCTTACGCGAAACAGTTACATTAACCCCGGACTCAAATCGGACCGCTACTGAAGGCGGGGGGACGTCGAGATCATATCCTGGCCATGGAGTAACGTCGTGAACTCAGGCGAAATCGGCTTTTATGTTGGGGCTGTTCCTGGCTTGACTTTAGTTTTCCGCAACATGCTTGCTCTTCGGCGAAGAATTAACGAAGCTGAAGAAATTGCCAGCGCAGAAGGTGATTTTTTGGACTTCAATTACTCCGCATCATCAATGAAGAGTGATTTTATGTTCCGTCCTGAGACGTTCATCAAGGCCAGCGATAGAGCTGGAATACGCCATGCGAAAGAGCACTTGTTGCTGATCAGGCGGCTTGCGATTAAAAGGCACGTAATTGGAGGCATAGTGGTGATGATTGGCGCTATTGCCGGCACATTTGTGGCGTCAGGTTTTTGGCCCGATCGCTGAATATTTGATAATGCAATTGCGCTTGCGTACGTTGCAGCTGGTCAACAACTCTTCGCTGGCCGCAGGACGGAACTGATGAAGGAAGCAACGACGGTACTGGGTGAAGCAGCCTTTATTCTCGCTGTCTGCTATCTGGTCAGCATGGCACGCCTGGCCTCACTGCTGCGCACGGAGACGCGCCTTGAGGGCGTCGGCATCGATGGTGCAAATGCACAGTTGAAGCTTTTCCGGGTTGTGTTCCTGGGGCGAGATCTCGACCCCGATTTTGCAATTCGTCATCGGATGTTGCTGAAGCTGGCGCAGTGGTCTGGAGGCGTCGGCTTGCTTTTAGTTCTTCTCATTTCCACCAGCATCATGCTTGGCTATGCGGGTTGATTGCCATGCGAAACATCGTTCTAAATGCCAAGCGCGCTCGCTATTTGCTTGAAGCCCAGTTTTTGACTTCCACGCAGCGTGCAGTACTAGAAGGAGCGGCATCCAGTAGAGGCGGTGGGCTCTCTTTTAGTATCTCGGACGATCTGGCGGAAGAATTTAGGGAAGCGTTCAACGACAGACTGATGGAGGTCGGGTTCGATGACGAGTACGAGCCGAATGAGGAAGGTAGGATCCTCGAAGATCTCATCGATCAATTTTTCGTCGGAGCCATGGACCGGTAAGACACCCTGAAGCCTGTAGGCCCACTTGCGCCAAAAACTTGAGTGGCAACCTGCTTCAGGTTCAACTCCCTCTCCATGAGGGAGTTGAACCGCCGCGCGTCCGAAGCGCGTCGTCAGGCGAGCAAGATGGTGCTACGTCTACACCAACACCCAACCCTCACCGATGCCAATACCCACGATGCGGCGGCGGAGGCGGCCGGTGGTAGTACGCCGGATGCGCATAGTAATGATGGCGGTACGGGGGCGGCGGCGGACGATGCCCGCGCCAGCCATGATCGCGATACCCATAGCGGTGGTCGTCATAGCGGCGATCGTGCCACCCATGGTTACGGTACTCGCCATGGCGTCCGCGACCATGGTCGTCGTAGTGATCGTGAGCGAACACTGCCGACGTGGACAACAGGGCAAGGGCGACAAGGGCACTGCGAATCATCGTTTTCATAGCCGGTCTCCAGGACGATCGTCACACCGCGGGTCACCGCGGCCGATCGACGATTCGGATGCTAGGAAGACGACGCTGAACGCAAAGTCCTACGCTTGGAAAGGTTGGCGAAAGCGTTCATTGACGCGACAGCTAATGAACCCGCCGGTTCAGGAAATCGACCCCGGCCGGAACTCCAACGTCAGTTCCGACGCGCGTTCCGGCAGGAACAGTGCCGTACGTCGTTCAGGTGCACGGGCGAGCACCTTGCCGCCGCGGACGACCAGCAGCCGGGCCGCCTTGAGCCGGATCGCCTCGTAAGCGTCGCCCGCCTGCAGCAGCACCATGTCGGCACGATGGCCCACGGCGATGCCGTAGCCGTCCCACCCGATCACCTTCGCCGCGTTGGTCGTCACCGCGTCGAAGCACTGCGCCACGCCGCGCGTCGAGGTCATCTGCGCGACGTGCAGTCCCATGTGCGCCACCTCCAGCATGTCGCCGGAGCCCATGCCGTACCAGGGGTCCATCACGCAGTCGTGGCCGAAGGCGACATTGACGCCGGCCTCCAGCAACTCCGGCACACGAGTCATGCCACGCCGCCGGGGGTATGTGTCGTGGCGGCCTTGCAGCGTGATGTTGATCAACGGGTTGGCGATGGCGTGCACGCCGGCCTCGGCAATCAGGGGCAGCAGCTTGGATACGTAGTAGTTGTCCATCGAATGCATCGACGTGAGATGCGAGCCGGTGACGCGGCCCTGCAGCCCGGTGCGGATCGTTTCCGCCGCCAGGGTCTCGATGTGCCGCGACATGGGATCGTCCGACTCGTCGCAATGCATGTCCACGCGCAGGCCGCGCTCGGCGGCCAACTCGCACAACCAGCGGATGGACGCTGCGCCGTCGGCCATGGTCCGCTCGAAATGGGGGATACCGCCCACCACCGCCACGCCCTTGTCCAGCGCGCGTACCAGGTTCTGTTTCGCGTTCGGTGACCGAAGCAGGCCGTCTTGCGGAAAGGCCACCAGTTCTAGGTGCAGCCACGGCGCCACGCGCCGCTTCACTTCCAGCAAGGCGTCGGTGGCGAGCAGGCGGTCGTCGCAGATATCCACATGGCTGCGGATGGCCAGCAGGCCCTGCGCCACCGCCATGTCGCAGTAGGCCATGGCGCGGTCCACCAGCGCCTGCTGGGTCAGGTCGGGCTTGAGCTCGCCCCACAGCGCGATACCCTCGAGCAGGGTGCCCGACGCGTTCAGTCGCGGCAGGCCCAGCGACAGCGTGGCGTCCATGTGGAAATGCGCATCGACGAAGGGCGGGCTGGCCAGGCGCCCGCCGGCGTCGATTTCCTCGCGGCCGCTGGCGGCCAGGCCGGGCTCGATGGCCACGAAACGGCCATCGTCGATGCCGATATCGACATCCCGGCGGCCGTCGGGCAGCGTGGCGTGGCGGATGATCAGGTCCATGGGGTGGCTCCGTGGCGATGGCGGTCATCATAACGGGCGAGGGCCTTCACACGGCTGCACGGGCCTTTTGGCACGATAACCCTCCCCATGAAGATCTCCGACAAACTCGCCATCCTCGCCGACGCCGCGAAGTACGACGCTTCGTGCTCGTCCAGCGGCGGCAAGGGCCGCAACTCGCTGAAAAGCGGCGGGATCGGCTCGACGGAAGGCATGGGGATCTGCCACGCGTATGCCCCGGACGGCCGCTGTATCTCGTTGCTGAAGATACTGATGACCAACTTCTGCGTGTACGACTGCGTGTATTGCGTCAACCGGCGCAGCAGCAACGTGCAGCGCGCGCGTTTTACGGTGGAGGAGGTGGTCAACCTCACCCTGGAGTTCTACCGGCGCAACTACATCGAGGGGCTGTTCCTCTCCTCGGGCATCATCCAGTCCCCCGACTACACGATGGAGCAGCTGGTGCGGGTCGCGCGCACGCTGCGCAGCGAACACAAGTTCGGCGGCTACATCCACCTGAAGACCATTCCCGATGCCTCGCCCGAGTTGATCGATGCCGCCGGCCGCTGGGCCGACCGCCTCAGCATCAACGTGGAGATGCCGACCGAGGGTGGCCTGAAAGCGCTGGCGCCGGAAAAGCACCTGGGCGACATCCGCAGCGCTATGGGCCGCCTGCGGCTGTCCATTGACGAGGCCAAGGCCGAGAAGAAGGCGCCGCGATTCGCGCCCGCCGGGCAGAGCACTCAGATGATTGTGGGCGCCGACGATGCGAGCGACCGTGACGTGCTCTCGGCCAGCACCAACCTGTACACGAATTACCGGTTGCGCCGCGTTTACTACTCGGCATTCAGCCCCATCCCGGATGCCTCGAAGATCCTGCCGCTGAAGCCGCCGCCGCTGGTGCGCGAGCATCGCCTCTACCAGGCCGACTGGCTGATGCGTTTCTACGGCTTCGGCGCGGACGAGATTGCTCCGCCGGGCGACGACGGCATGCTCTCGCTGGACGTCGACCCGAAGCTCGCCTGGGCGCTGCGCCATCGCGAAACCTTCCCCGTGGACGTGAACCGCGCGCCCCGCGAGACGCTGCTGCGCGTGCCGGGCCTGGGTGTGAAGACGGTCGACAAGATGATCGCGATGCGCGGGCATCGGCGTATCCGCTACGACGACCTGATCCGCCTGCGCGTGCCGGTGAAGAAGGTGGCCCCCTTCGTCGAGACGGTGGACCATCGTCCGCGCGGCGACCACGAAAGCGGCGTGCTGCGGCGCGACCTGCGCGAGCCGTCGCAACCGGACCTGTTCGGCTGACCATGTGGTCCGTGACGCTGGACGATCCGTCGGATTTCGACGCGTGGCGGGCGAAGGCGCGCGCGTTGCTGCTGGCTGACGTGGATCCGTCTGCCGTGGACTGGCAGGTAGGCGCGACCGGTGGTCTGTTCGGCGGTGACGATCGCCTGCCGCCGCCGGTGCGCACCGGCGTGCCCGCGGTACCGCGCGACTTCCTAAACCTGGCCCATGCGGTGCTCGCGCATACCGATGCGCGCCGCCACGCCACGCTGTATCGGATGCTCTGGCGACTGGCGCACGGCGAAAAGGCCTTGCTGCGCATCGCCACGGACGAGGACGTGGCCTGGGCGCATGTCTGCGTGAAGCAGGTCAGCCGCGACATGCACAAGATGAAGGCGTTCGTGCGGTTCCGCGAGGTGCGCCACGGCGACGACACCGTGTACGTGGCCTGGTTCGAGCCGTCGTTCGACATCGTGACGCGCGTGGCACCGTTCTTCGTGCGCCGGTTCACGGGCATGCACTGGTCGCTGCTGACGCCCTTACGCACCGCGCACTGGAATGGCGAAACGCTTTCCTTCGGCCCGGGCGCTAGCCGCGCGGACGCACCGTCCGACGATGCCCTCGAAGACCTCTGGCGCACGTATTACGCCAGCATCTTCAATCCCGCCCGGCTGAAAGTGGACGCGATGCGTCGCGAGATGCCGGTGAAGTACTGGAAGAACCTGCCGGAAGCGCGGCTCATCCCCGAACTGGTGCGCGACGCGTTGCCGAGGATGCAGGCCATGGTGGACAAGCAGCCGACGATCCCGAAGAAAAAGATCACCCCCTTGCAGAAGGCGACCGCGGCCGCGCCCGAGGGAAGCCTCACGGCGTTACGCGCGCAGGCTCGCGAGTGCCGCGCGTGCGACCTGTGGAAGCCGGCCACGCAGACGGTGTTCGGCGAGGGTCCGGCGCACGCGCGCATCGTGGTGATCGGCGAGCAGCCGGGCGACCAGGAAGACCTGGCGGGCAAGCCGTTCGTCGGCCCGGCGGGAAAGCTGTTCGATCGTGCGCTGGGCGAGGCCGGCGTGGAGCGCGATCTGCTCTATGTCACCAATACGGTGAAGCATTTCAGGTTCGAGCCACGCGGCAAGGTGCGCCTGCACAAGCGCGCCAACGTGGAGCAACAAGCGGCATGCCGGCCCTGGCTGGCGGCCGAGATCGACCGTATCCAGCCGGACGCCCTGGTGTGCCTGGGCGCGATGGCGGCGCAGTCGGTGTTCGGCGCGTCGTTCCGCCTGATGGCGCAACGCGGGGAGTGGATCGACCTGCCCGACGGGCGGAAAGCCATGGCCACCGTGCATCCGTCGTACCTGCTGCGCCTGCCGGATGCGGACGCGCGGGAGGCGGGGTATGCGGATTTCGTGCGGGATCTGGGGTTGATGAGGGAGGTGTTGGGGTGAGGCGAGGCTGATCGCCGACATCGTCGGCTCCTACATGGGGCGGGTGGTCGCGGATGGATCGCCGACATCGTCGGCTCCTACATTGGGCACGTGGTCGCGGGGCACATGGTTGCCGGCGGTTGTAGGAGCCGACGATGTCGGCGATGCCGGCCCCTCATCGCCGATGCAACCCGTCGGCGATGCCGGCCCCTCATCGCCGATGCAACCCGTCATCGACCCCGGGCCTCATTGATCCCGGCCCCCTCATGCCATCTTGAACTTCCGCAGCTTCTTCGGCACCGACGTATTCCGCAGGGTCACGTACATCGGCAAACCATCCTCGCCATACGGCGGCGGTACCTCGCCCTGGATCAACGGCGCCAGGTAACGGCGCGCCGCGGCGGTGATGCCGAAGCCATCCTTCGACATGAAATTCCGCGGCATCTTCTTCTCGTGGTTGGCGATCTTGTCCAGCGGCGCCGCCTCGATCTTCCACTTGTAGGGCTCGTCGGACACCCGCACGATCACCGGCATCACGGCGTTGAGGCCTTCGGCGGCGAATTCCACGGCCTTCTTGCCCACCGCGTAGGCTTGCTCCACGTCGGTTTTCGAGGCGATGTGCCGGGCCGACCGCTGCAGGTAATCGGGCAGGGCCCAGTGGTACTTGTAGCCCAGCTTCTCGCGCACCAGCGCGGCCAGCACCGGCGCGGCGCCGCCCAGCTGCGCGTGGCCGAAGGCGTCGCGCGCGCCGGACTCGGCCAGGAAGGTGCCTTCCTTGTTCTTTACGCCCTCCGAGACGACCACCGTGCAGTAGCCCACCTTTTCCACGGTGGCCTGCACCTTGGCCAGGAAGGTTTCCGGGTCGAACACGTTTTCCGGGAAGAGGATGATGTGCGGCGCGTCGTTCGGGCCGGACCCGGCCAGGCCGGCGGCCGCGGCGATCCAGCCGGCGTGCCGGCCCATCACCTCGATGATGAACACCTTGGTCGAGGTGTCGGCCATGGAGGCCACGTCCAGGCTGGCCTCGCGCACGGCGATGGCGGTGTACTTGGCCACGGAGCCGAAGCCGGGGCAGGTGTCGGTCACCACCAGGTCGTTGTCGATGGTTTTCGGCACGCCGATGCAGTTGACCTCGTAGCCCAGCGCCTGGCCGATCTTCGAGACCTTGTTCGCCGTGTCGGCCGAATCGTTGCCGCCGTTATAAAGGAAGGTGCGAATGTCGTGCGCCTTGAACACCTCGATCAGGCGCTCGTATTCGGCACGATTCTCTTCCAGCGACTTCAGCTTGTAGCGGCAGGAGCCGAAGGCGCCGCCCGGGGTGTGCTTCAGCCCGGCGATGTTGGCCTTGGCCTCGCGGGTGGTATCGATCAGTTCCTCGCGCAGCGCGCCCAGGATGCCGTTGCGCGCCGCGTAGACGGGGATGCCCTTGTCCCGGGCGGTCTCGATGACGCCGGCGGCGGTGGCGTTGATGACGGCGGAGACGCCGCCCGACTGGGCGTAGAGGATTTTGCCGGCGGCCATGCTGCGGTTTCCTTGGGCGTGAACGGAACGCCGAGGGTAGCGCGATGGACGTCGTCCCCGCTTGAAGGCGCCAGGTCTGCCCGGGCTGCCCTACACCTGCGGCATGTCGTCCGTTTGACGGCGCGGCGCCCCTGCCGTTACCTTGAGATCCATTTTCTTGTGTCCGGTGGCGGGGTTACCCGCGCGCCGACGAACGGAGCATCAATGCGACTCGTGCTATTCGGCGCCCCCGGTTCCGGGAAAGGTACCCAGGCCACCCGCCTCAAGGAACGCCTCGGTGTTCCCCACATCTCCACCGGCGACCTGCTGCGTGGCGAGATCAAGGCCGGCACGGAACTCGGATTGAAAGCCAAGGGCCTGATGGACGCCGGACACCTGCTTCCCGACGACATCATGCTCGGCATCATCGAGCACCGCCTTGGCGAGCCGGATGCCCGGCCCGGCTTCATCCTCGACGGCTATCCGCGCAACCTGGCCCAGGCCGACGCGCTGGATACCGTGCTGGCCCGCATCGGCCAGCCGCTGGATGTGGTGGTCAAGCTGGAGGTGCCCGACGCCGCCATCGTCGACCGCTGCGAGGTTCGCTTCGAGAAGGAAGGCCGCCCGGATGACAACCCGGACACGGTGAAGAAGCGCCTGGGAATCTACGCCGACCAGACTGCTCCCGTGGCCGACTTCTACAAGCAGCGCGGCAAGCTGAAGGTGGTCGACGGCGTGGGCGAGCTCGACGAAGTCACCCAGCGCGTGCTGGACGTCCTGCCCGGTGGCGTCAAGGCCGCCAGCGCCTGATCCACTCCAGGCCCGCCCTCCTGGCGGGCCTTCCGACGAGCCCCCTATGCGCGTCCATATCCTCGGTATCTGCGGCACCTTCATGGGCGGCGTCGCCGCGCTCGCGCGTGAGCTCGGCCTGACCGTCGAGGGATCCGACGCCAATGTCTACCCGCCGATGAGCACGCAGCTGGAAGCGCTCGGCATCGGCCTGATGCAGGGTTACCAGGCGGCGCACCTGCAGCCCGCGCCCGACCTGGTCGTGGTCGGCAACGCCATGACCCGCGGCAATCCGGCGGTGGAATACATGCTGGACGCGGGCCTGCGTTACATCTCGGGCCCCCAGTGGCTGGGCGAGACCCTGCTCGGCGGCCGCGAGGTGCTGGCGGTGGCCGGGACGCACGGCAAGACCACCACCACCAGCCTGCTGGCCCACCTGCTGGAAGTCGCCGGCCAGTCGCCAGGCTTCCTGATCGGCGGCGTGCCGGGCAACTTCGACGTGTCCGCGCGCCGCGGCACGGGCAAGCCCTTCGTCATCGAAGCCGACGAATACGATTCGGCCTTCTTCGACAAGCGCTCCAAGTTCGTCCACTACCGGCCGCGCATCGCCATCCTCAACAACCTGGAATACGACCACGCGGACATCTTCCCCGACGTGGCCGCCATCCAGCGGCAGTTCCACCATCTGGTCCGTACCGTGCCGTCCAACGGTCGCCTGATCGTCAACGCCGAGGACGCCTACCTGGCGGAAGTGCTGGCGATGGGCGCATGGACCCCGGTGGAGACCTTCGGCATCGACGCGGGCCACTGGCGTGCCGAGCTGCTGTCGGCGGATGGGTCGCACTTCCGCGTGCGCCGTGGCGACGACGTACTGGGCGAGGTGCGCTGGGGCTCGCTGGGACGACACAACGTCATGAATGCGCTGGCGGCCCTGGCGGCCGCCAGCGCGGCCGGAGCCGATCCCGTGGCGCTGCTGCCGGCGTTCGCCGGTTTCGCCAGCGCCCGGCGTCGCATGGAGCGGATCGGCCAGGCACGCGACATCACCGTCTACGACGATTTCGCCCACCATCCCACGGCCATCGCCACCACGCTGGCGGGACTGCGGGCCAGCGTCGGCACGGCGCGCATCGTGGTCGCGCTGGAGCCGCGTTCCAACTCGATGCGGCTGGGTGCACACGCCGATGCGCTGGCGCCGTCACTGGCCGATGCCGACCGCGTGGTGTTCCTGCACCGGCCCGAGCTCCCGTGGGACGCGGGCAAGGTGGTCGATGCGCTCGACGGTCGCGGCGCCACGGTGCCGGGCGTGGATGCGCTGATCGATGCCCTCGTGGCGGACGCGCGGCCCGGCGACCAGGTGATCTTCATGTCCAACGGCGGCTTCGAGGGTGCGCCCCGGCGCTTCTTCAACGCGCTGGACGCAAGGTAGACTCGACGGCATGGCCGCTACCACGCCCGCGCACGACCTGCCGCTGTTCCCGCTGTCGAACGTCCTGTTCCCAGGCGGCCAGTTGCAGCTGCGCATCTTCGAGCCACGCTATGTCGACTTGGTGCGCGAATGCGCGCGCACCGGCCGCGCCTTCGGCGTCTGCCTGATCCTCGACGGCCGCGAGGCGGGGCAGCCCGCCGTGCCCGCCGCGGTCGGCACCCTGGCCACCATCACCGATTTCCACTCCCGCGAGGACGGCCTGCTCGGCATCGTCGCGGAAGGCGGCCAGCGCTTCCGGGTCACCCGCACGCGCATACGGGCGGACGGGCAGATGCGCGGCGACCTCGCGCCCTGGGGCGACGAACCGTTGCTGCCGCTGCCGGCGGAGTTCGGCCTGCTCGGCACCATCCTGGAACGCCTGGCCGAACAGATGCAGCCGCCATGGCGGCACGAGATCGGCACACGGGGCGACGACGCCAGCTGGGTCGGTTTCAGGCTGTCCGAATTGCTGCCGCTGGATGCCAACGAGTGCCAGCACATGCTCGAACTGGACGATCCGCTGCAGCGCCTTGCCGAGTTGCGTGACATCCTGCCGCGTTTCCAGCGCGCCTGAGTGCTATGGCCATGACATCGCTCAAGGGCAAGACCTTGTTCATCACCGGTGCCTCGCGCGGCATCGGCCTGGCGATCGCCCTCCGCGCCGCGCGTGACGGAGCCAACATCGTCATAGCGGCCAAGAGCGGCGTGGCCAACCCGAAGCTGCCCGGCACCATCCATACGGCCGCCGCCGCGATCGAGGCCGAGGGCGGCGTGGCCCTGCCGCTGAAGGTGGATGTCCGCGAGGAAGCGGAAGTCCGCATGGCGGCGGCCACGGCGGCCGAACGCTTCGGCGGCATCGACATCGTGGTCAACAATGCCAGCGCCATCTGGATGAAGGGCGTGTCCGACACGCCGATGAAGCGCTTCGACCTCATGCACCAGGTCAACACGCGCGGCACCTTCCTGGTCACCCAGGCCTGCCTGCCGTACCTGAAGGACGCCGCCAACCCGCATGTGCTGATGCTGTCGCCGCCGCCCACCCTCGATCCGGCCTGGTATGCGCCGCATACCGCCTACACCATCGCCAAGATGGGCATGAGCCTGTGCGTGCTGGGCATGGCGCCGGAGTTCGCGCCGCTGGGCATCGCGGTGAACGCGCTGTGGCCGCGGACGGTGATCGCCACCGCCGCCATCGCCATGATCGAGGGCGTGCGCACGGAACACTGCCGCACCCCGGCCATCGTCGCGGACGCCGCGCACGCCATCCTCACCCGCCCCGCGCGCGACTACACCGGGCATTTCGCCATCGACGAGAACATCCTGCGCGAGCAGGGCGTCACCGACTTCGAGCGTTACGCCGTGTCGCCGGGCCAGCCCTTGTTGCCGGACCTGTTCCTCTAGGCAGCCGGTGCGCGGTTTCCTGCGGAGCACAGGCTTGCGCGGCGGCGTAGACCGGCCCTGCCAGTCTCGCTAGGATGCATGTTCCACGGATCGATGTCGGACCGCAGAGCGTACCGTGCGATTCCATCCGTTCCAGTATGGGTTCCGGCGCTGCGGCCGGGTCCGGGAGTTCGTTTCATGTCGTCGCATCCTGTCGATTCCTCCGATCTCATCGGCCTCGGCAAGCGTTACTGGCTGTCCGTCTACCGTCCCCGCGACGTGGTGCTCGACCACGGCAAGGGTGCCCGCGTCTGGGATACGGAAGGCCGTGATTACCTCGACTTCGGCGCCGGCATCGCCGTCAACGCCCTCGGCCACCAGGATCCCGATCTCGTCGCCGCGCTGACCACCCAGGCCGGCAAGCTGTGGCATGCGAGCAACGTGTTCTGGACCGAGCCGCCGCTGCGCCTCGCCGAGGAACTGATCGCCCACGCGCCCTTCGCCGAGCGCGTGTTCCTGTGCAATTCGGGCACCGAGGCCAACGAGGCCGCGATCAAGCTGGTACGCAAGTGGGCCACCTCCAGGGGGCGGCCGCCGGAAGAGCGTGTCATCGTCACCTTCAAGGGCTCGTTCCACGGGCGCACCCTGGCCTCAGTGACGGCCACGGCCCAGCCGAAGTACCAGGAAGGCTACGAGCCACTGCCCGGCGGCTTCCGTTATGTCGCCTTCAACGACGTGCCCGCGCTGGAAGAAGCGTTCGCCCAGGGTGGCGTGTCGGCGGTCATGCTGGAGCCGGTGCAGGGCGAGGGCGGTGTGATGCCGGCCGAGCCGGGCTTCCTGAAGGCCGTGCGCGAACTCTGCGACAAGCACGACGCCTTGCTGGTGCTGGATGAAATCCAGTCGGGCATGGGCCGCACGGGCACGTTGTTCGCCCACGCGCACGACCACGTCACTCCGGACATCGTCACGCTGGCCAAGGCCCTGGGTGCCGGCTTCCCGATCGGCGCCATGCTGGCCGGGCCGAAGGTCGCCGACATCATGCAGTTCGGCGCGCACGGCACCACCTTCGGCGGCAACCCCATGGCTGCGGCCGTGGCACGCGTGGCGCTGCGCAAGCTGGCCTCGCCCGCCGTGCTGCTGAACGTGGAACGCCAGGGCAACGACATCCGCGCGGGGCTGAACAAGCTCAACCACGATCTTCAGCTGTTCGCGGAGATCCGCGGTCGCGGGCTGATGCTGGGTGCGGTGCTGGCCGAGGCCTACAAGGGCCGGGCCGGTGAAATCCTCGACCTGGCGGCCGCCCATGGCCTGCTGATCCTGCAAGCCGGGCCGGACGTGCTGCGCATCGTGCCGCCGTTGACCCTTACCGACGAGGAAACCGCCGAAGGCCTGCAGCGCCTCGGCGAGGCACTGCGGGCCTTCGCGACGATGTCGCAGGTGGCCTGATCCATAGAGCGCCGCGGCGGCGTTACAGCGAGGCGAACACCTCGCCCGCCGCGGCCACGGTGGCTGCGATCACATCGTCGTCGTGTGCGCTCGATATGAAGCCGGCTTCGAAGGCCGAGGGCGCCAGGTACACGCCACGCTCCAGCATGCCGTGGAAGAACCGGTTGAAGGCGTCCACATCCGCCGTGGTGGCCTGGGTATAGCTCTCCACCGTCTCGCCGGTGAAGAACAGCCCGAACATGCCACCCACGCGATTGACGCTGAACGGCATGCCGGCACGTCCGGCGGCGGCGAGTATGCCGTCGGTGAGCTTCACCGTGCGGGCGGCCAATGCCTCGTGGAACCCCGGCGCCTGGATCAGTTCCAGCATGGCCAGGCCGGCGGCCATGGCCACGGGATTGCCCGACAGCGTGCCCGCCTGGTAGATCGGGCCGGCGGGCGCGATCTGCTTCATCAGGTCGCGGCGGCCGCCGTAGGCACCCACCGGCATGCCACCCCCGATGATCTTGCCGAAGCAGGTCAGGTCCGGGGTGATCCCGTAATGGGCCTGCGCGCCGCCCAGCGCCACGCGGAAACCGGTCATCACCTCGTCGAAGATCAGCAGCACGCCGTGCTCCGTGCACAGGTCGCGCAAGGCCTGCAGGTAGCCTTCCTTCGGCGGGATGCAGTTCATGTTGCCGGCCACGGGCTCGATGATCAGGCCGGCGATCTCCTTGCCTTCCTGGGTGAACAACAGGCGTGCGGCGTCGATGTCGTTATAGGGCAGGGTAAGCGTCAGGTCGGCGGCGGCCTTGGGCACGCCGGGCGAGGTGGGTACGCCGAAGGTCAGTGCGCCGGAGCCGGCCTTCACCAGGAAGCTGTCGCCGTGGCCGTGGTAGCAGCCTTCGAACTTCACGATCTTGGAGCGGCCGGTGGCGCCGCGGGCGAGGCGAATCGCCGACATCGTGGCTTCGGTGCCCGAGTTGACCATCCGCACCATGTCGATCGACGGCACCAGCGAGACGATGGTTTCCGCCATCGTGACCTCGGCGGGGCAGGGCGTGCCGAACGACAGCCCGTTCTTCACCGCCCGCTCGACCGCCTCGCGTACGGCGGGGTGGTTATGACCGACCACCATCGGGCCCCAGGAGCCGACGTAGTCGATGTAGCGCTTGCCCTCCACGTCCCACAGGAAGGCCCCATCCGCCCGCGCGGTGAAGAACGGCTCGCCGCCGACCGACTTGAAGGCGCGCACCGGCGAGTTCACGCCACCGGGCAGCAGGGCGCGGGCGCGGGCGAAGAGTTCCTGGTTGCTGGTCATCGAAGGATTCCGGGGTGTGGGTCGAACAGCCCGGCGAACTGGCGCGCGGCTGTCTGGATGTCGTC